>CAVPNO010000001.1:0-47179 GCA_963706455.1 uncultured Acidobacteriota bacterium
CTGGGTTTAACCTAAATTCCGAATTTGAAGAGTCGTCCTCGTCCTCGAGAATCCCGATCGTTTCGCAATCAGACTCACAAAACAAATTGGTTGCAGGACGTCGGCCTCTTTGCGGTCACGGAATCCCAATGCACCGAGGACGAGCACGACGACGAGGACGAGTTCAAACTTCGGAATTTGGGGTTTAAAAGTAGGCACCCGACTGAATATGGACTCGAAAGGAATCCACAAATTCATCCATTTTGCGGTCACTTAACTTGGAAACGAGAATGTAATTGCATTCGGCATTGCTCCAGGCGGAGACGTGATAGCCCTCGAAGGGGATTTCGCTCTGTCAATTAACCGAATTCCCGGGACCAGTCTCACGCAAGCTCTGGAGATGCAAAAGAGCCTGGAGCGCGCCTTGTTGAAAATCCCAGAAGTCAAAGAGGTATTCACGCGAATGGGTACTGCTGAAGTCGCGACCGATGCACAGCCACCGAGCATTGGAGACGGTTACGTGATGTTGAAGCCGCGGAGACCAAACCAGATCAACCGGGAAAACGGAAAGCGGCGAATTGTTGTGACATGCAATATTCGTGGTCGCGATATCGGGTCATTTGTTGCGGAGGCGCAAAGTAAAATCAACGCGCAACTGAAACTCCCATCTGGGTATTGGATAGAGTGGGGCGGACAATTTGAGCAGCTACAAAGCGCTACAAATCGGCTGATGATTGTGGTTCCGATGGCGTTGCTTCTGATTTTTGTGCTTCTGTTTTTGGCCTTCGGAACGGCCAAAGACGCTTTGTTGATCTACACAGGTGTTCCGCTGGCGTTGACCAGCGGCATTCTGGCGCTTTGGTTGCGAGGAATTCCTTTATCCATCTCGGCCGGAGTAGGTTTTATCGCGTTAAGCGGAGTGGCTGTTCTCAACGGTGTGGTAGTGATCAGCTTTATTCGACGGTTGCGTTCGGAAGGAAAGCCTCTCCAGGAGGCTATCCGAATCGGCTCAATGACTCGACTCAGGCCAGTTTTGATGACTGCCCTGGTCGCATCACTTGGGTTCGTTCCGATGGCCCTGGCCACCGGCCGAGGTGCTGAGGTTCAACGTCCACTGGCTACTGTTGTGATTGGAGGCATCATTAGTTCGACGCTGCTGACCCTCCTGGTATTGCCCGTGCTTTATAGCATCATTCATCGGGACGAAAAGAATGCCTCTGTATTGGCGTTCTGAAGAGTCAACCTGCTTTCATGGATTGTGCTGATCGAGCGATAAGAAAGTATCTCACTTCTGCTAATCGTCAGACTCGATGGATGATGATTGTCACCTTGAAACAAATTCCCAATGACAGGTGAGACATGATCATTATGTTGATGATGATGAAAAATACTGGAGCGCGCGGTCGGACGAGGGAATCCGAAATCTCCACCAACGAGCTGCGACTCAATTTCGATCGGGTCTTGAAGGCGGTGAAACAGGGACGCAGCCTCACTCTAACCTATCGGAACAAGCCGCTAGCGCGAATCGTTCCGTTAAAGGAGGAGCGACTGCTTTCGGGAGATGATCCGATTTATCGCATGTATGAACTCGCAGAACCTATCGGCGCTCCGTTGACGAATGAGGAGATGGACAAGCTGATCTATGGCCGCTGAAGTATTCATCGACACCAGCGGGTTTTATGCTCAATGGGATCGGAACGATCCTGCCCACGAGCGAGCCAAAACCTGGCTGAAGGCCAATCGGGGTAAGTTTATCGCAGTAACGACTGAGTGGGTTATCGGTGAAACTTGTACACTTCTAATGGCCCGAGGGGTACCGCATTTAATCGGCCCCTTTCTCGATCAGCTCGCTGCCAGCACGGCGCTTCGCTCGATCAATCCCGATAGGGAAATACTGGATGAGACCAAGCGATTTCTCCGTCGCCATGCTGATCAAGGTTACTTTTTTGTCGATTGCCTAAGTTTCTGTGTGATGAACGACCACCGAGTTTTGACTGTCCTGACAACCGACGTTCATTTCCGGAAAGCCGGCTTTCAACCACTTCTTGTTGCTTAGAAAGCTAAACGTAAATTCCGAATTTGAGGAGTCGTCCTCGAGAAATCTCTCTATTTGCGTCCCCCCAGAACTTCGTCATTTCACCTCCGATGGCAGCGGGATCGACAAAATCGCTAAAGGTGCTGCGAAGCACCACCGTCAGACTGGCCGCGGAGGCTAGGATTTCCAGCGGTTCCCGGTGTGTCTGTACAACGAGAGCGTCGGGATAGACCGCGAAAAGAGCTTCTATTGCGAGCATATCGGTTTCTGGCTCCAACTCGGCGTCGATGGCTTCCGCATGGATGCTGTCCCGTTCGTCATCGCCCGCAAAGGCGCCAGCCTGAAGCGCCCCTTCGAGCAGTACGACATGCTTCGCTTCTTCAGCGAATTCCTGAGTTGGCGCAAAGACGGAGCCATCATCCTGGGTGAAGCCAATGTTTTGCCCAAAACCGATCTCGAGTACTTCGGCAAATACGGCGAGCGCCTCCAGATGATGTTTAATTTCGAGGTAAACCAGCATCTGTTCTACGCACTCGCCAGCACCGATTGCCGGCCGCTGATGAAGGCGATGGAAGACACCAAGCCCCGGCCTTCCACCGCGCAATGGGGACAGTTCCTGCGCAACCACGACGAACTCGACCTGGGACGACTGACCGCCGGCCAGCGCGAAACCGTGTTTCGAACGTTCGGCCCGGAGCGGAAAATGCAGCTCTATAAACGCGGCATCCGTCGACGACTTGCGCCCATGCTCCAGGGCGACCGCCGTCGCCTGGAACTCGCCTATAGCCTCATGATGACTCTTCCCGGCACGCCCGTTCTTCGCTACGGCGACGAGATCGGCATGGGTGACGATCTTCGCTTGCCGGAGAGGAACTGCGCCCGTACACCCATGCAGTGGTCTACCGAGGTCAATGCCGGCTTTACGAAATCAGAAAACCCGATTCTACCAGTCATCAAAGATGGCGCCTACGGATACCCTCACGTGAATGTCGCCGCCATGCGGCGCGACCCCAACTCGCTGATCAACTGGATGGAGCGCATCATCCGCATGCGCAAAGAAGTTCCTGAGATCGGCTGGGGAGATTATTCCTTTCCGTCGACAAATGATCCGCACATCCTGGTCATGCGGTACGACTGGCGCGACAACTCGGTCATCTGCGTTCACAATCTCCGCAATGAGCCTCGGGAAGCGCGCTTCTCGGTGCGCGTCCCTGACGAAGAGAGCCGCACGCTGGTCAACGTGCTCTCCGAGGATCACAGCTACCCGGCAAAGAACGGCCGCCACTGCATCCTGCTCGAACCCTACGGTTACCGCTGGTTCCGCGTCGGCGGCCTAGATTATCTCTTGAAGCGATCCGAGGTTTGAAAAATCCGGCTGCCCCAGGCGTCAAATCCGGGTGCCGCACTGCGGCGTCTCTGCTTTGCCGGCAAGGTGGGGCAAATCCCTACGCCGCAGCGATCTTCTTGATCAGGTCCGCCTGTTCCGCATCGTTCTCCGCCCCGATGGTGAACGCATCCAGCACCCCCGACCCGAGCGCGAACCGAATAGCCTCATCCTGGCGCTTCCGCATTGCCCCCTGGCCCAGGATCTTCATGCCAATGATCCCTTTACCTTGCGCGCGCATTTCCTTGATGACCTCAATCACCGTCTGGGGATCGGCATCCATATGCGCGCCCACCGGGTTCAGCCGCACCAGGTCCACTTCCACCCACGACGACTTCGCCGCCGCGCGCAGCGCCCCGATGGTATGGCACGAACACCCATGGGTGCGAATGATCTTCTTCTGCTTGGCTTCTTCAAACACATCCATCACGCCGCGATAGCGCTCCGTCCAGTCGCTCTCCATCATGCAATGCATCAGCAGGATGTCGATATAGTCGGTCTTCAGCTCGCGGCGATAGCGGTCGATGTCTGCCTTGGCCTGCTGGGGATCGCGGTTATCGCACTTGGTCATGATGACCACTTTGTCGCGCGGCAGTTGGCTCACCGCCTCCGCAACCTGTGGATGCGATCCGTACGAATCGGCCGTATCGAAGAAAATCAGCCCGCGATCGTAGCCGGTGCGCAGCAGGCGCGTCAGCCCGCCCGTCCGAGTCTGATTGGAGGAGCCGCCGGAGCCGATCGTCCCCGTCCCCATGGCCAGCCGGCTGGTACGGATGCCGGTCTTGCCAAGCACCACCGTGTCGTTGGCTTCTACTTTGTGGTCGCGGATGGGTACCTCAAGAACTCCGGCCACGCTGCTGGGACCAAGATAGGCTGCCCCCAGCCCGGCCGCTGCCCCGGCAAGGAACTTTCTCCGGTTCATGAGACCTCCTCGGACAGACGGTATCGATCAAACATCGAAAGAACCTTCGGCTAGCCGATTGACTGCGGGGAAGGGCCGCGGGCTCTCGCATGCCCATTCTACGCCCCATCCAGGTTCGGCTCGCCGATCATGTGACGGAGCGCAATCCACGCGGCTCCCAATCTCCAAGAACAGGAAAGCCCGGCCTTCCGAGGAAAGCCGGGCCTTCTCCCTTCCGATCCGAGCTTAGAAATGAGGTTGGTCGTCGCGGTCGTGATGCTCGTCCCGCATATGCTGCATCGCGCGGCTGTAGCCCTCGCGAAATGCATTGCGATAGTCGCTCACCAAATCGTGCTCCACCCGCGGATGCTTGTATGCGGCATGATCATCCGCATCGCGATGCCGGTGTTCGGTGAAATCCCTGCGTGCCGCCTCGATACCGTCGTGGAATCCCGAGCGCTGTGCGTCACGGTACTCCGACGGGGCCTCGTCCCAACGGCCCTGTCCCTCGTACTGGGGTTGTGAAGGCGCCGGCGCCGCGAACGCCCGGGCTGCTAAACCGCCCGACGTCGCTCCCAGCGAAATCGCCAAAGCAGAAACTGTTAGCCATGATGTCTTCGTCATTGGTAGGAAACCTCCTTGCCAGACCTTAAAGATGTGCGCCCCCGTCCGCGTGTTGCTTATAGAACACTTCAAGTTCGTGGTAGCTTCGGCAAACCATTGATTTTCTGCGGCTTTGGTCTGCAGGGCTTCCTGGTCTACGATTTGGAATATTCCGACCCTCATCCAGGCTCGGAAACACGCGATTCGTTTCGGCTCCTCCGGGGCGGTGAAGGGCATTGACCCTGTTTCGCCACCTTTAGGGGGCCGGACCAACTCCTTCCATCCATCTCCAGGCTGACGCCTGGGGCTACGATCTCGCGTCCGCTTCGCGGGCTTTATCATTTAAGACCATATAAACCATGGACTCGGAAAATCGTTGGATCTGCGACTCCACATCAGGACTTTTCGTGAGACATTCGTTTTGCCGGCTTTTTCTTTTCTCCATCCTGCTGGTCGCCCTCTCGGCGGCCTTCGCTGAACCCGTCCCGGCGCGCCTCCAGCAGGGTAGCGGCCACATCTTCCTCGAGATCCTCGACGAGAACGGAAAAATCCTGGCCGCCGGCGAGTCGCTCCAAACCGTCAAGGACGACATTGTCAGCGCCCGCACCACGTTCCATTTCCGCGACGGCTCGCTCGACGATGAAACCACCGTCTTCGACCAGCGCGTCCATCTGCGCGTCCTCACCGACAACCATCTGCAGCGCGGCCCCGCCTTTCCTCACCCTATCGAGATCCGCATCGACGCCGAGGCCGGTCGCGTGACCGTTCACGATCTCGAAAGCGACAAGACCACTTCGCACGACCTCAAGATCCCCTTCGACCTCGCCAACGGCATCGTGACCCAGATTCTCCAGAACCTCTCCCCGGATACGGCCGAGACCAAGGTCTCCTACGTTCTTCCGGTGGCCAAGCCGCGCCTTGCCACGCTGGTCATCTCCCGTGCCGGCGAGGACACCTACACCCTCTCCGGGGACCGCCAGACCGCCAAAAAGCTGGAGATCAAGATCGACCTTGGCGGCCTGGCCGGATTCATGGCCCCCATCCTCGGCAAGCAGCCCAAGCCTACTTACGCGTGGATGGCCGGAGGATCCGTGCCGATGTTCATCCGCATCCAGACCCAGTTCTACGAGGGCGCCCCTCTGTGGACCATCCGCCAGACCGCACCGAAATGGTCCACAGAAGAGAAATGACTTCGTCAGGTTGCTGACCATTGACCGCGGATCATTTGCTTTCATCACTTCTGCGTCAGCGCCGAGGGGTCCCACAGGGGCATGGTATTCACCGCCGTGTCCACCAGGTCCTTCACGTAACCCTTCACCTTTGCCTTCGGTAAGTCCGAGTGTTCGCGACGGGATAGGAGAGCCGGACATTGCGGGAGGATCCGTCCAGGGAGAAGAACATCGGACCGATTTCTTCATTCTTCAGCAGCAGGTTGGCCAGGGCCTGCGGTGAGATTTTTCCATCGGGCAGCGACGAGGGGTCGATCGTGATCCACACCACGTTCTCGCTCGGCGACAGGCTGACTACAACTCGGCTCTTCCAGTTTCCGTTGCCGCAGTTGACGGTGTAATAGGTGTGGCCGTTGTTGGTCACGGTGTTCTTTCCGTAGCTCGTCAGCGAATCGCCGAGCTGCTGGTTGGTGAGGCGCCCGCTCTGTGCATGGGACAGAACAGCCAGGCTGGCGGTGGCGGCGAGGACGAGGGCGAAGTTGCGAATTCCGGTCATGGTAGCCTCCATTTGATCTGGCCCGGGTCCGCTCATCCGGTCCCGAACACTGATGCCATGGAACCCCACCTCCGCGTTTAATGTCCTGAATCAAGCCTTAATTAGTTCTAAAGCCCTGGTTCGCCATCGTTAAGGTAGAATTCTTTCGTTGCCGGAGGCGTTTTATGCGATGGCTCAGAGGCCTTGTTGCCTTCCTTTTGCTGATGTCCTGTTTGCCCGGCACAGCTAAAAACAAGAAAAAGGTCCTGTTGCCCACAGACGTCCTTCAGGCCCGATCCATTCTTGTCGTCGTCGATCCCACAGCCGGCATGGCCATCGAGGCTCCCAACGCCAACCGCATCGCCCGCGACGATGTGGAGAAGGCCCTGATGAACTGGGGCCGCTTCATCCTCGCCACCGATGTTTCCACGGCCGACCTGGTCATCATGGTTCGTACGGGAAACGGAAAGGTCGCCCAGCCCACCATCGGCGGTGTCCCGATCAATAATCGGCCGGTCATTTTTCAGCCCAGCGACTCCGGGGGCCGGGCCGGCGGATCACGCGGAACTCCTCCCACAGCCGGCGACCCAACCGCTCAACAACCCGCGGGCGTCGGTCCTCAGGTCGAGGTGGGATCCACCGAGGACCTCTTCGCCGTCTATCGTGGAAAGAAGGATAATCCTCTCGACTCCTCCCCGGTGTGGCGCTACACGGCCAAAAACGCCCTTCGTTCGCCCGCCGTTCCCGCCGTGGATGAGTTCCGAAAGCTCATCATCGAAGCGGAGAAGCAGCAAGCCGACAATCCGTAATTCACTCCTCTCCTCATTCCACCCGCAGCCGATCGCGCACTTCAATCAACACCTTGCCGGCCCAATTCAATCCGGCGCCGTCAGGGCTCGTACGCCGATTTTTTGGCGTCCATGTGAAGGTTGACTTCCGTCGTTCCTCCGCGAAAAGTCCTCTGAAAGGCGAGCAGGCTCCCCCGCCCGTTCCTCGGTGGAAAATCGCTTTACAAGAATTTACCGGAACCTTGCGCTGGCGCAAACGACCGCGCCGCGCGCGGTGGTCCCATCCGTAGCGGGACCGTAAAGGATCAAGCACCGAACTCAGATCCCTCCTCTCCGGGATCAATCAAGTGTCCCCGGCGCCGTCTTCTTGAGCCGTTCATTCTCATTCCTCGATTGCTCCAGCAAACCGCCCGCGAACCGGACTGGCAAATCGGAAGCCGTCATGTGGGCTCTTTTCCCCATTCCTGCCTGGCCGAAAAATTCGATCTGAACTCTGCAGCCCGGTTGACGTGTGCTCACGGCTGCGGCAAGGAGATTCGATGAGAATCAAACGTCTTCGAGTTTTCGTGATGGCCGTGCCATTCATGGCGGCGGCCACCGTGTGGGCGGGGTCGTGGGCCACCCAGGCCACGCTCGCCACCAACGCCTATCAGGGATCCGTGGCCATCGACGCCAGCGGGAACCTGGTCGCGGTCTGGTATCAGAACGGGGTGAATGAAATCTGGGCCAGCACCAGCGCGGTAGGGAAGTCGTGGGCGGCGCCGACCGACATCTCCGGAGGAACCAGTTCTGCGACCGGCAATCCCACTGTGCGCATGAGCGCTTCGGGCAACGCCACCGCCATCTACACCAGCCCGACCATTGGTGCAGCCTACGTGGACAAGCCCGCCGGAGGCGCATGGAAATCGCCGCTATCGACCAATGGCGTCAATACGTTTTATGTGAGCAACGACAGCGGGGTGGAGGGACTTGCCTGGGGCACCGGGGGCGCTCGCGCTTCGTCCTCGACCGTAGTGGCGATCAGCCGCCCGGCAGGCGGCGTGTGGAGCGCGCCGGCAACCCTTGCCTCGGCTCCGCACCTGGCGTTCGACGGCGCGATCGTGGCGCCGGACGGATCGATGGACGTAGCGTGGGAAAGCTTCAACTCCACCTGCGGCTCGCGCACCTGCACCACGTCGAATTGGGTACTGCATGTATCCACGCTGGCCGCGGGCTCTCAGACTTGGGTAGACTCCGGACCGCTGCTTGGACCCGACACCACGCAGCACTTCACGCAACTGGCCGCCGATTCCCTCGGCGACCTGGGCGCGATTTCTCTTCGCGCCGGCAATGTCGTGTCCATTGTGCGCCACGGTTCGACATGGAGCAGTGCAGTCACCGTAGTGTCGGATTCGACGTTCCAGTTCTACACCGGCACCGGCCGCGATAACCGCATCTTCGCCAGCGATTCTCAAGGTCACGCCACCCTGGTGGGCTGGGGCGATATTCATCTGCTCACGCTGGCGGCCATCGACGGCAACCTGACCACCAACACGTGGGGCTCGCCCGGCACAATCTCCGGCTCCGATCAGTATCCGGGCTACTTTGAATTCGCCATGAGTTCCTCGGGAGCATCGATCGTGTTCTATCCGCTACCACTCGCATCCAGCAACACACCCTGGCACGCCATCACGCGTTCCGGAGCAGGGAAGCCGTGGAACGCGCCCGCCACCGCGGGAACCTCGTTCGAAGGCGGCGGCAATCCCGACAGCGTGACCATCAATGCCGCCGGTCAGGCCGCAGTAGTCTTTCACGGCTACAGCTCCGACTACACGACCTACATCCAGTACACCAATTCCTATCAGCCGTGAGGCACATCCATCCACTTGCAGAAGCGTCGGGCGCGCCTCGCGCCCGACGCCAACCGAAAGATCGCAGTTGAACCGGCGACGTTAACGAACAATGATCAGCCGAATTCCTCAGGGTTGAAAATGCACCTCGTCTGACGTGGTCTGGATCGGAGCGCACGCAACCGGCCTGTCGCTTACCCGACCGCCGGAGAACAAGTGGGAAAGGCATTCATTCGGGTCAGCGAGCTCAATGGGTGTTTTGCCGTCAAAATCCTTGATTCGCGGATCTGCCCCGCTCTTGAGAAGCGTCTCGATGCCCACGTAGTTGCGGTAGAGCACCGCGGCGTGCAGGGCCGTCTGTCCGCTCACCTGATCCGCTGCATTGATGCGCGCCCCACTTTTCAAAAGCTGATCGACTGCGGCATTATCGAGGTTCTCTATCGCGGCCGTAAGCGGGAACTCCCATCTTTGACCGTCATTATTGGGGTCTGCGCCTGCATTGAGAAGAAGAGGGACGAGCTCCGGATGCCAGGAGATCGCGGCCAGCAAAGGCGGATAGCCGTCAGCAGCCTCAGAATCAGGCGAGACCTTCCTCACGAGTAATTCCTTGACCACATCCGTTTTACCTTCTTTTGCCGCCACCGTAAGTGGATCATCTCCGTCGAGGTCGTACAGCGGCGTCTTCTTCCAGGCATCAAACAGGGCAATGACTGTCTCGACATCGCCATGATGAATGGCGGCGTAAAAATCCGTGACCGCTTGGGGACGCGATTCTGCCGGCAGAAAAGCAAAGGTTCTTTGGTAGCCGCAAACCACCACCCGGTCTAAACTGGCCTGAACTGCAATATCTGAAGCGCCAAAGTGCCACACAACCTTTCGGCTCGATCTTTCGACGACAATGACTTCACTGTGACGAACGAACCGGGGAACCTCGAAGCTTAGCCACCTCTTTTTCGCAAACACGAATTTATCCGTCAACACAAGCGGGTTGAATCCTGGCGGCGTCATCGACTTCGCCAATGAATCCACCGGTTTCAGCGTGCCGGCAGATAGCTCGACGTGTGAATCGACCGGAAATGCCTCTGGTTTCGCATTCTCCTCGGAATGACCCAGCACCCGACCGTTGGCCAGATCCAATGTCCAAAAATAATTGTCAGCCAGCCCTTCCCGATCGAGGAGCGAAACGGTGCGCCAGCCGAGATGAAGTCCTCTCTCGCAGCCATATGGCATCGACCAGAGGGGAACCAGTGTTCCCCCGAAGTCCCGGGACGACACGCGTGAGCTCTTCGGAGAACATCCGCAAACGCAGATCAACAGGAAGGGCGAAAGCGCGCCTTTTGCCGATCGGAACACGTACACCTCTTGCGAACCATCGGCTGCGGACCAACTCACGAATCATTTGCCGATAATTTCGTAGACACCGTCTGAAGGGAAATGGTTCCCGGGCGGGGCTCCCCAGGCTTTGCAGGACCACCTGAGCTGCGAGCTTTCCCGCGATTCTGGCTGCCAAAAACACGACCGCCCCTCGGCGAACCGAGAGGCGAGGGTGGTGGATTATGTAGATTTATTCGGCGACGGATTCTTCGGTCGTCGCGGCCGGAGCGGCAGGCTCTTCTTCCGCCATCGTCTCGCCCATCACGCGCACCTTCAGCTTGGCGCTTACTTCGCGATGCAGCTTGAGCGTCACGTCGAAGTTGCCCAGGGCCTTCAGAGGCTCGTTCAACTGGATCTTGCGGCGGTCGATGTCGAAACCCTTGGTCTCCGAGCTCGCCGGCAATGTCGGCCGAGGTGACGGAGCCGAACAGCTGGCCGTTTTCGCCGGATTTGCGGGTGAACACGAGCACCACCGGTTCGAGCTTGGTAACGAGTTCCTCCGCCTGGGCTTTCTCCGTGGCGGAACGACGCGCGGCGGCTGCCTTCATCTGCTCGATGACAGCCTTGTTCGCCAGGGTGGCCTGCAGCGCCAGCTTGCGGGGCAGCAGGAAGTTGCGGCCGTAGCCGTCGGCCACCTTGACTACATCGCCGCGGTGGCCCAGGTTGGCTACGTCTTCTTTCAGGATCACTTCCATTTTGATATCTCCAAAGTTGCGAGCAGCACTCTTTCTCTCGCCACGGTCCGTTAGACGACGGACTGGACCAGTGGTTGCGCCGCGAAGGATTCTACATCCGCGCCGGGAAGCTTGTCGCTCGCCGGATGACATATTTCGCCTACAACGAAAGCGTCAATCCCACCGCCGGATTCCGAAGATCTCTGGGTGCCCCAAGTTCCCGGTTTTGGGACCTGGGAGACCATGCTCAACGAACGGAATCCGGCCAGAGATCTAGTGACGCGTCGCAAACGGCAGCAGGGCAATGTTGCGGGCCTGCTTGATCGCGCGCGTCAGGCGGCGCTGGTGGGTGGTGCACACGCCGGTCAGCCGGCGGGGCACAATCTTGCCGCGCTCGGCCACAAACCCCTGCAGCAGCCGGACATCGCGGTAGGGAATGGCGTCGATCTTCTCGGTGCAGAACTTGCACACCTTCTTGCGGCGGAAAAACTTGCCGCGGCCGCCGGGACCGCCCCCGGCGGACGTCCGCCCGGACGCCCCGGGCCGCCGGGACCTCCCTGTTGTTGAGGGGGTGCGCCACCTTCGGGCGCCTTGCCTTGTACTTCATCTGCCATGGTGCTTCCTTTTCAGCTTTCAGCTTTCAGCTTTCAGCTCTCAGCTGTCAGTCAAAACGCTTAGTGAAATCGGCCCGTCGAGCCGGTGCAATCGTTTTAGAGGGATTAGGGGTTAGAGACTAGGGATTAGAAAAGCACACACCTGATCCCTGATCCCAAGTCCCTCAGTCTCTGCAGTTATGCGCTGGCCTGAACAGGCTCAGAACTTTCCGCCGCCGGGGGATGCGGACCCTCTGCGCTCACCTTGCGGCGGGTTCCGCGAATCGCCTTGATCTTGGCCAGGCGCTTCTCCTCCTCGTCCATGCGCACGGTGATGAACTTGATCACCGGCTCGGAGACGCGCAGGCGGCGCTCCAGCTCTGCCACCACCGCGCCGCCTGCCTCGATGGTCAGCAGTACGTAGTTGCCGTCGTTGAACTTGCGGACCATGTAGGCCAGCTTGCGCCGGCCCATCTTCTCCGCGGACTTCACCACCCCGCCACCATTGGTGACGGTGGTTGTGAAGCCGGCAATCAACTTGTCGACATCCTCATCGGCCACGTCGGGCCGAACAATGAACATTACCTCATACACACGAGACATTCGTTATCTCTTTCCGCTCGCTCATCGCTTCGTGGGGACCACGAAGCTTCGATTGCGAGCCACAATTTCTTCAGTTCTCAGTTCATAGTTCGTAGTTCACAGTTGGTCGCCTCAGCGCGCCTTTCTAATCCCTGTTCCCTAGTTCCTATTCCCTGTCTTTCCGATTAAACTCATTCATCGCCGGCCCTGGCCCGTCCTGAATAATGCGCCGAACGGCTGTCGCCGCACGGTCGATCATTTCGTCCAGCACCGCCAGGTCCGCCTTGCGCATGGGCGAAAGCAGGTAATCCTTGCCACCTCGCCTGCTCGCTCCCGCTGCCACTGCTTCCGGAGGCAGGCTTTGTCCCACCCCGATTCGCACCCGCAGCCACTCCTGTCGTTCCCAGGGCAGCGGTTACGCTGCGGGCTCCGTTGTGCCCCGCCGTCGAACCGCGCTCCCGGATCTTCATCGTGCCCAGCATTCAGGTCCAGCTCGTCGTACATCACGAGCAGGTCCCGCGCCGGGTCGGCCTTCGAATTCCCTCAACAGGGCAGCTACTGCCAACCCGCTCAGGTTCATATACGTCTCCGGCTTGGCCAGAACGACTTCCCGCCCCGCAATGCGGCAGGTGGCAGTCACCGCCCGGCAACGCCGGTTCTGCACCACAACACCCTCCTGCTCGGCGATGCGGTCGATGGCCATGAACCCCGCGTTGTGCGGAGTCCAGAAATACTCCGGGCCCGGATTGCCCAAACCCACCACCAGGAACGGCGGCTGGCTCTCTCGGGTTGCGGATGCACTTGCTTCCTCGGCCAAGGCTTACTTCTTCGCTCCGCCCTCGGCCTTCTTGGCGCCGCCCGCCTCCGGTTCCGCCTCGGCCTTGCCCTTCTTGGCCACTTCCGGTTCGGCAGGCGTCCCCGCCGTCGCTCCGGCGACTGCTTCGGCCGCGGCTTCCGGCACCGCCACAACTTCCTCACGGATGGTGACCACGTGCGCCAGCGTCGCGTCTTCCGAGTCGAGATACTTGATCTTGTCCGACTTCGGCAGGTCGCTCACGCGCAGCACCTGGTGCAGATCCAGGTTGGTCACATCCACGTCGATGTGGTTCGGAATGTCGGTGGGCAAGCACTCGATCTCCACTTCGCGCATCACCTGGTCCAGGACGCCGCCTCCGGTCTTCACGCCAACCGGCACTCCCATCAGCTTCACGCGTACGCTCACGCGCAGCACCTTGTCCATCGCGATCCGCTTCAGGTCGATGTGGATCAGCCTGTCCTTGATCGGCTCCCTCTGCCAGTCCACAATCATGGCCTTGACGGGCGACTTGTCGCCCAGGTCCACATCGAAGATGGTGTTGTGGCCGGTCTCGGAAAACAGAATATTCGAGATGTGCTTGGGATCGACCTCCACCGCGATGGCATCGTGGCCGGCTCCATACAGCACGGCCGGAATGTTGCCCGCTGCGCGTACGCGGCGCGCGGCATTTTTGTTGAATTTGCCCGTCCGGGGCTTGGCTTCACCACTTCAGGCATTCGTCTCTCTCATTTCTGTGTCGGGCACGGACCGCTCAGGAGCCGCTCCCTTTGTTGGTACCAGGGATCAGGGATAAGGGGTCAGGGATCAGAAAAACTCGTTCATCCCCGTTCGCCCCAGGCCTGACCACAGGCAACTGGTTGTCTTTGGGTCACTGATCCCTGAACCCTGATCCCTGACCCCTGTTCCTTACGAAAACAGCGTACTCACGCTCGTTTCCATGTGGATGCTCTCGATCGCCGCGCCCAGCAGCCCGGCAATGGACAGCACCTTGATCTTGGCTAACTTCTGTCCCGCCTCGCGCAGCGGAATCGTGTTGGTCACCACCACCTGCTCGAGGCGCGACGTGGCAATGCGATCAATGGCCGGGCCCGAAAGCACCGCGTGACTGGCGCAGGCATACACCGCCGCCGCTCCGTTGGCCAGCAGCGCGTCGACCGTCTTCACCAGCGTGCCCGCCGTGTCGATGATGTCGTCGATGATCAGGCAGGTCTTGCCGTGTACATCGCCGACCACGTGCATCACTTCGGCCACGTTCATGTCCGTGCGGCGCTTGTCCGACAATGGCCAGCGGCGCCTCCATCTTTTGCGCGAAGAACCGGGCCCGCTCCACGCCACCCGCATCGGGTGAAACCACAATCAGGTTGGGCAGATTCAATTCCCTGAAATGACTCACCAGCACCGGGCTGGCAAACAGGTGATCCACCGGGATGTTGAAGAAGCCCTGAATCTGCGCCGCGTGCAAATCGACGAACAGCGCGCGGTTGGCGCCGGCGGTGGTCAGCAGGTCGGCAATCAGCTTGGCGCTGATGGCCACGCGCGGGCGGTCCTTGCGATCCTGCCGGGCGTATCCGTAGTACGGAACCACCACCGTGATGCGGGCCGCCGAGGCGCGCTTCAGCGCGTCAATCATCACCAGCAGTTCCACCAGGTGCTGATCCACCGGGTAGCAGGTCGGCTGAACCACGAATACGTCTACGCCGCGGACGTTCTCGAGCAACTGGAAATAAACCTCGCCGTCGGCGAAGCGCTGCAACTTGGCCTCGCCCACCGGAACCCCGATGTGCCGGCCGATCTCCTCGGCCAGCGGACGGTTGGCAGTTCCGCTGAACAGCTTGAAACGCTTGTCCTCACTCAGATTCCGCGCCCGTTTGCGCTCGGGTGTGGGTTTGGCGTCCTTGCCCCGGGGTTCCGTGTGCCCCGGCTGCGCCTGTTCCTTTGCGCCGCCGTCCTTAGGCGGCTCCTGAGACCCCGGCTTTTCTTCCAGTGTTGCTGTCGATCCCACTTCCATGCTCCAAGCACCTCCAAGCTGGTTGGCTTTGGCTGCTTTCCCGTTCGGTTTCGGTTCGCCTTAGTCCTAGCCCCTTAGTCCCAAGTCTCTCTGGCTGGGCGACCAGGATTCGAACCTGAATAAATGCCTCCAAAGGGCATTGTCCTACCATTGAACGATCGCCCAGTTTCCACTGCGCTTGTCATCCTGAGCGCAGCGAACGACCTGCTTTGTTTTGCGGCAGCCGAGGGCGAGTCTCTCTCGCTCCCCCGACGCCTGTCAACCACTCTCAAACATCTCCCGCCAGTACGCATCGCGCGCTAGCGTCCGCGTCAGGACGAACCGGATCCCGGCGCTTTCCACACGACCACAGGCGGCTTCCGCTTCTCTCCGCATCTGGTACAACCCGAACAGCGCCGAACCGGACCCCGACAAAGAGGCATAGACGGCCGCCTCCGGCGCACCGGTGCCCGCAAGAATACGCTTGATCTCGGCAAGGGAGGGATGCTGGTGGAACACAACTCGCTCGAAGTCGTTCTCAGTCCAGCTCGTGATCCCGGTGCGGACAAGCGCGGACTCTCTGGGTCCGGCCAGGTCCCCGCCACTGGTGGGGACACCGGAGGAGCCCGCCGATTGCCTTCCCTGCGGGATGATTCCCGCAAAGGCGCTGGCATAGGCGCGGCTCAACTTCTTTAGTTTATCGGTACTTGCCTCGGGGGTCAAACCTTCGGCGGCGCATAGCTCGTCCCAGTCGCGGAACGCCTGCGGCGTCGAAACGCCCACCTCCGGCGACGCCACCACGCACCACAGCGGCTCGATGTCGGGCAGCGGATAAACTTCCTGCCCGCGATCCAGCCCGAGCACCGTCCCCCCAATCAAAAACAGCGGCACATCCGACCCCACCTGCGCCGCAATCTCCAGCCTCTTCGCCGCCCAACTCGTCCCGCCAAATGAGTCGTCATCCCGAGCGGAGCGAACGATTGGCTTTTGGCTCTCGTCATCCCCGCACGGGTTCTTTTTCGAGGGGTGGAAGTCTCGATTTTGAGACCTGCGATCTGTTGCCTGTTCCCTGTTCCGCGTTCCCTGAAGTTCCGCTTCCAGCCCCATCAGCGCCGCCACCGCATTGGCCGACCCCGCCCCCAGCCCGCCCTGTACCGGCAGGTTCTTCTCGATATGAATCTCAACGAACGCCGCGATCCCCCACTCGCCGAGCGCAAGCTCCACCATCTTCCAAGCGGTGTTGCGCCCGTCGGTCGGGACCCGCCCATCATTTGAACTCAGCCGGATGTTCGTCGTTCTCGCCGTTCGCGCCGACACAGTCACCACGTCATGCAGTTCCAGCGTCTGGTACACCGTTGCCAGCGAGTGAAACCCGTCCGCCCGCGGCGCCCCGATCCCCAGGCCGAGGTTCACCTTTGCATGCGACCGGACATGTGTGGGCATACCGGTTCATTGTAGGAGGTCCGTCGGTCCCGCCGCCGTGCATCATTTTTCCGCTGGTTGGATAACTAGATCCCCAGCGGCCATCCCCCATGCCACGCAAGTCGACACAACAAGGAAAAACAGAAAGAGCCGCCGAAACGCTTTCATCAGGCCCTCCCTCCAAAAGCCGTCCGGGGCCCCACTGGCAGGTCTCCGTCTGTGGGCTGGCGAACTTCTGGCACCGATCATGATCCCGGGACAAGTTGGCCGTAACCGGCATTTCACCCGATCATTTCCGGGACATGCCGGGACGTTGTAGAGCCGGGATGAACCGCTCCCGGTCCCGTTTGGAACTCCTGCGGCACGTTTGCGTTCGGATGTGCGTACATTAGACCAGCGCATCCGGCGGAAGCCAATTCACCGGGAAGCGCCAACCGATACGCGGAAGGAACGTCGAACCAGCAGGGGAAACGAAGCGCAACCGGCTTACCCGCGGGCCGTGCCGGAATGAGGGGCGATGAAACACCTGGTCAAACTCGCAGTGGTTTGCATCGTAGTGACCTATCCGGGGCACATCCACTCGCAGTCCGTCGAAATCCTCGCGCAACCCCACTCCACTTTCATGGAAGTGACCCACGGCAAGCCATACGTCATGGTTACGGTCAACGGCAAGGGTCCGTTCCGGTTCATCGTCGACACCGGTACTGGCGGCGACGCCATCATCAGCCCGGAACTGGCTACCGAACTCGATCTGCCGCAGGCCGGAGAGACACGGTTGAGCGATCCCACCGGCCTCGGGGGCCGCAATGCTCCTCTCAGGAGGATCGATACGCTGCGGCTCGCGGGCATCGACTTCTATGCCGTCAAAGCGGTCGAACATGCGCTGCCGGAGGGCGACGGCGCCTGCCAGGGCGTGCTCGGCTTTACCCTCTTCCGCGATTTCCTGCTTACGCTCGACTATGTCAATGGACGGATGATTCTCGCCGAAGGCGAACTCACGCCTGACGGCGAAAAGTCGGTCTTGCCCTTCCGCATGCCTGATGGCGTGCCCATCGCCCGGCTGAAAATCGGCAGCCGCGACGTCGAGGCGCAGATCGACTCCGGCGGCGCGGGATTGAGCCTCCCGGAACGACTCATCCCGCAGCTCCGGCTCTCTGCCGAACCCACCCCCTTCGCCAACGGAGAATCCCTCTCCACCCGTTTCCAGATCAAAGTGGCCAGGCTCGCCAACGATGTTCAACTGGGCGACATCACGCTCGATCAGCCGTGGGTCGAAATCAACCCCGCGTTTCCTCTGGCCAACTTCGGCTCCTGCCCGCTGCAGCATTTCACCGTCACCTTCGACCAGGAGAACAAGCTGGTGCGCCTCGACGGCCCCCGCAAGCGCATCACCCTCGGCGTTACGCCGGCGCCGCTGCGCTTGACGAATCAGCCCGGCAATCCAAGTGAGCTGGCGCTCGTGCCCGTCGGATAAAATCAGGGACCGAGACTGCCTGGGTAGCTCCGCCAACCGGTCTGACGGCATAAGAGGCCGGGGCAATACCTCCAGAGCGGCCATGCCCCGGCACTCGTCGTCCTACAGCCCGTCCGCGTTCAAGGGAACCAGCACCAGCGAGAGCGAGGAGCCGACGTACAGATTGTCGGCAAAGACCTTGGTCCCGAAGGCATCGTTCATAACCGCAGCTCCTTCCGGATCCAGATTCCACCGCACTCCCCCAAGGAAGAAGTCTCCGATTTTGGGATCAAGAGGCAGGGTCAGATTGCTTGGCAGGGTGAGGTCGAAGACCTTGATCCGGCCCGAGAATTTCCCGTCTACTACCACCAAAGCCGTGACAAAAGCCTCCTCGCCGAGCGTGTTCACGATGAAGCTGTCCAACCTCACTTGCCTGGTAGCGGTGGTGAGGTTGATGCCGCCCGAGTGCAGCATCTGGCCTTCAGCCGTATTCAGGCTGATCGCTCCCGAAGTGATCGGAAAGTAGATTTGATTGTTCAGCAGTTGCGAACCGGCAATCGCCGTCGGTGTGGCGCCGATCGTCTTCAGGTCGGCCAATAGCGCGTTCGACATGGTCAACGTCGTGCGCCCGCCTTGCGTCACGAAGATGTTCTGAGCGTGCGAGGACACCGATGAAAGGGTGAGAACAACGGCTGCTACGGCAGTCGTGAAGGTCAATTTAGACAAACGATTCATGATTCTCCTCCAGAAGTGAGTGAGCCGGCTAACGGCCGGAGTTATGGCAAAACCGGAGTTTGGTGTTCTCGAAACGCGTGACAGAAAAAAACCGTGCACCAACCCTTGCCCCAACGACACGTTTTCGCCGAGGGCGGGACAAACAGAAGACACCGGCCCTGCACAACGCAACCAGGGCACCCGACTCTGGTTTTGCCTTGGGCATGACAGGTCGTCACTTGAGAGAGTGTGAGTCGCACACGGCTGTCCTGTGCCTTTCATGGGAAAAGCCGAGGGGCAGATAGATTGTGTGCAAGTTACTTGCGGTGAAGAGACTGTCCTCTGGATTCAGGCGCATCCAGATACTTGCTTCAACCCGGCTCCAGCGAAAGGTTGTGGAAAATAAGAATAATTCAATTGCTGTTCATACTTCCTCTGCCCGCAATGGGCGCCGCAATCTATTCACCGATGGCGGCGAGCTACACCATCGAAGCCTTTGCCACCATGTCCTTCGCTGCGCGCAGCGCCGCAACCGCATCGCCCGTTGGCTTGAATTCCATCGCCACCATGCGCCTGTAATTCAGCTGCGCCAGTTTCTTGTATATGTTGGCGTAGTTGATCTCGCCGGTTCCGGGATCATGCCGTCCGGGCACGTCGGCGATGTGGATCAGTCCGATCACGTCGATGTTCTTTTCGAGCTTCTCGATCAGATTGCCTTCGAAGATCTGCTCATGGAACATGTCGTAAAGAAACTGCACCTGCGGATGGTTGACAGCGCGCACAATGTCCATGCCTTCCGCCGATGATTTCAGGTAGTAGTGAGGGTTTTCTTCCTGGTCAATGTTCTCCAGGAGAAGCCGCACGGGCTGTCCATTGATCTGCTTGCCCTCCACGACCTTGACGCCCGCCTTGAGCGAGTCGATGCAACTCTGGTGCTGCTGCTCGCCAGTCAGCCCCGGCACAATGTTGCCGGACATGAGGATCATGGCCGGGCAGTCGAGCGATTCCATGGGCACGAGGGCTTGGCGCAGCTCCTCCACCAGCGCATCGCGCTGCGCGGGGTTGGCGACTCCATTTTTCAATCCGGCGGTGGTATCGAAGTGGATGCCAAGCTTCCGGCGCGCGGCGTTGGCGCGATCGAAATCGGCAGGGGTCCACTTCGCATACTCGCCCACCAGTTCGATATTCGTATACCCGGCCTCGGCGACTTTCGCCAGCCGCTCTTCGAACGGCAGATCATTGAACACCGTCCAAAGCATTACCGAGAGTGGAAACGGCGAGGACGACGCGGGCGAAGTGTCACTCGCTGCCCTGGCGGGCAGCACCGGAGAGGCGGAAGCAAAGCTGGAGAATGCTAAAGCTTGAGCGAACTGGCGGCGATTCATCATCCCTCCTCGGAACTCGCAGAAGAATACTACGCTACATAACCTGGGAGAAGTCCCGTTTTATCCACGAAACAGGC
This sequence comes from uncultured Acidobacteriota bacterium, assembly GCA_963706455.1. Lineage (GTDB taxonomy): Bacteria > Acidobacteriota > Terriglobia > Terriglobales > Acidobacteriaceae > Telmatobacter. The sequence continues at coordinate 20,302 of CAVPNO010000001.1, forward strand.
GGCAAGAATTCACTTGTCTCCTTGATCCCTCGCTCCCTGTCTCAGTAATAATCCGCGCAGCTCATGTAATAGCCGCACTCCGTGCATACCAGCTTGCAATGGTGTCCGATGAGCCGATGTCCGCATGTCGGGCAAATTTGGGAATGATGTTCGCCACCCGACACACTCGCATTGTCTGGCCCACGTTGTGGGACCGAAGCCCGATCCTCGGGCGAATTCTCTCGGGCAGAGTCGGGATCGAGCGCCCTGGGACGATGGGGAAGCATGGGTCAGAGATTAGCATGGATGAGAGGGCTCGTCTGCCAGGCAGCGGCTTTGGCAGGTTCCCGCGGAATCAATACTGTCGTTCTCGATTTGCGTCCGCCCGATCGAAACCCTTGGTGACGGCGCTACACGCTCCGGAACGATCCACGATCTCTTCACCCCAAAGGAGGATTTGAATGGCAAGCAAGGCAAGTGCGGTTTGGACTGGTTCACTGAAGGAAGGCAAAGGCACCATCTCCACGGCGACCGGCGTGCTGAACAACGCCAACTATTCGTTCGCGACGCGCTTTGAAGGCGCCACCACGGGCACCACTCCCGAAGAACTGATTGCCGCGGCTCACGCAAGCTGCTTCTCAATGGCGCTGGGCGCCCAACTCGGAGGCGCGGGGCTGACCCCGGAGAAAATCGAAACCCACGCCGCAGTGACTCTGGCCAAGGTCGGCGACGGCTTTGCCGTAACCAAAATTGCGCTGACCACCACAGCCAAGGTTCCGGGCGCTACCCAGCAACAATTCGATACGGCGGCCAACAATGCAAAGGGCGGCTGCCCCATCTCCAAGCTCTTCGCCAACAATACCGAGATCATCCTCGACGCGAAACTGGTGTAGAGGAGAAGGGAACAACCGACCGAGGGAACAGGGACAAGGGGTCAGGAGATAGAAAGACAGGAAGATGTCATCGGCACCTTTTCTCTTCCTTCTCACCCTGGTTGCTTGATAGCTTCTTCCTGTTCCCTTGTTCCCTGCATTTATGAAGATCTACAAGTTCAAGGCCCGCATTGAATCGGCAACCGTCGGCAGCGGCGGAGCGTGTATCCACTTTCCCTACGACGTCGAGAAGGAATTCGGCACCAGGGGTCGCGTTCCTGTCAGGGCTACCTTCGATGGCGTCGCTTACTCGGGATCCCTTATGAACTGCGGCTCTCCGCAGCACATGCTGGGTATCCTGAAGAATATCCGCGAGCAGATCGGCAAGGGTCCGGGCGATATCGTCGATGTGACCGTCGAAAAGGACACAGCCGAGCGCACCATCGACGTCCCGGCCGACTTTGAGAAACTGCTCAAGAAGGAAAAACTCTGGGCGTCTTTCGACAAGCTCAGCTACACCCATAAGAAGGAATATGTCCGCTGGATCACCGAGGCCAAGCGGGAAGAGACACGCACCAACCGGCTGGCAAAGTCCGTGGAAATGCTGCGCAACAGTGTCAAAACGCCCGACAGCCGTGGCCGATGACAAGCCAGACTAGAACCCTGTCCGGTCATTTGACACCTCAGCCGTCATTTGCGAGACTCAAAGTTGCTGCCGGTCGGGCATCCGCCTGGCCTGTATCCCGTGCCGAAGTGGCGGAATTGGCAGACGCGCATGGTTCAGGTCCATGTACTCGCAAGGGTGTGGGGGTTCGAGTCCCTTCTTCGGCACCACTTTACCAAGCAAACTCCGTACAGTTCATTTAAATGGCTCAATATAAAAGACTTGATCGAAAGATCAGTCTGTTCCATATGGTCTTTATTTTCCCCCGCAATCGCAGGTGGAGTAATGTTGAAAGCGATCTCGAGGGCGAACAATCAAAGCGTAAAGCGATCCGGCTGTGGCGCGCAACGTCTCCGATTTCCACCAGGACGGCGAAGAGGTGACGATACAGTTTCACCTGAAAGGGCAATCCTCCTGCCGAGCCGCTTGACACCCTTTACTCGGCGGATTCCGATTGCCAGTTCCGGGCTCAACATGCTGCTCTCCGCGGCTTCATCGGCTAGACGCCGGATCGCGGAGAGATGAAAATTAATCGTCGCAGCTGTGGTCTCCCATCCTTTGTGCAAAGGACCCACAATGGAACGGGCACCAGCCGCGCTACTGCTTGACCAGCTCCACTCGCCGGTTCAACGACCGCCCATCTTCCGTATCATTCGACGCTACCGGCGCGTACGGCCCATCCCCGTATGGCGCCAGCCGATCTGCCGCGACGCCAAATTGGCTCGTCAACGCCAGCACCACCGCCGCCGACCGCCGCTTTGACAGATCCATGTTTGACGCCAGCCCGCCCACGTTGTCCGTGTGCCCCACCACGTATACCTTCATCTTCGGGTCCAGCGACAGCATCTTTGAAATCTGTTCCAGCGCCGTCTTCGACTCCGGTTTCAAATCAGCTTTTGCGGTGTCGAACAGAATCCCGTCCACCACCATGTGTCCGTTCTTCGCCAGCCCTGAACTCAGCGCTGCCGCATCCGCGACGACCTCCTGCTTCAGTTCTGTCTGGGTCAAAATGATCTCTGAATACGTAAGGCCCCAGTCGACATTGACCAGCACATATGTCTTTCCCATGTGCGCTGTAAAAACGCCGCTCCCATCGTCGAAGTCGAAGGCGTATCCCGCGGTGCGCAACGCAGTGTTGAGGTTCCTGACCACCTGGGGTTTGCTTGCCGATCGCGGAAACTGGTAGATGATTGTGTCGAGCGCCCCCTCCAGTTCCAGTTTGGGCTTACCCTGGATCGGAAAGCTGGCTGCGTCGTCGTCTTTATGCGTGCACGAAGCAATGTAGCTTCCCGGGAACCGCGTCAGGATCGGTGAATCCTTGCAGCCAGTCGCGTCATTTTGCGCCCATCCGCCGACCGTGCATACCGCTTGCAATGCCACTGCCAACACCAAAAAAGCTCTCTTCATGACTTCTCCCAATGGTTTGTATTCGCTCCGGTTCAAGAAACCTAACAAGCGGTATGGACTTGCTGGATCCGTATCTCATAACTGGTTGTACTTGTTGCTGCTGCTTCTGAAGCTCGAACCGGGCAGCGCACCAGCCAGGGAAAAACGCTCGTGGTTGTGCTGACGACTTCAGGAGTGGCGGCGAGTGGCTTGAGGGTAAACGCGAAGGGAATCGGCGCAATCTCACCGGGCAAGGTCCGACGAAGGTTCGAAGACGAACGAGGAACCTTGCATTTTTTCACGATCCTCGAAGACTAGCACAGAAACGCCTGGACTGGCCGGGCAGTCGGTTCCGGAGCCGAACAGCGGCTTCCTGTGGAAGTGATCGATCCAACGGCGGCAGGAGGCGGTTTGCGTGTGGAACTGGCAACGGGCGTAGAGGCGGGCTTCGATGCGCAATTTTTTAAGGCAGTGGAAATATGCGTACCGGATCATCGTCGTATAGAAAGCGAGGATAGGAAAACATGATCACCGCAAGCCAACTCTTTTACACTTACTGTTTCGGAAAATTGGGTCGGACGCTGGAATCCGCCCGTCAAACCGGGTTCTTTCAATGGTTCCACCTGGTCGAGACTGAGAAAACTTCGCAGGAACCCGGCCTTGTGACTCGATTTCGACCCTCCGGCGACAAGTTCCGCAACCTCTGCTATCTCGATGCCCTCGCCGATTCGAGTAGCGCCCTGGTCCAGATGGAACTCGTGCTCTCGCGTGCTTTTATCGACGGGCGCGATCGGCTCTTTGCCCAGGACCTGGTCAAGAGTTTTCTTGTTGCAGTACTTCCTGACGCATGTCAACATTTGCTCGAGGACCTTATGCGCGAAGTCCAGACTCCGGCTGCTCCCGGCAAGACGCCGGGTTTTCTTGTCTTTGCAGGAAAACGTGAGATGTGGGGTACTCAGACAGGCTGGTCGAGGCTGGCTTTGTGCAATGTGATGCTCAACGAAGACCGTGTGTTCGCCGTGAGCGTGAGTCCCAATCCCGAAGCGCCCAATGCGACGCGCGTCGGTGTTAAATCGAACCGCGGCATTCGGCGGATACTGGCGCTGTTCGCACTGTCAATGTCGCTCTGCGCTTGCCACAAACCGGCGGCCAATCCGGAACTCTCTCTGAAGGGCGCCTGGAATGCTTCCGGAGACCAGGTCACCAACTGTCAATTCAGTTCCTGTTACCCTGGAGCAGCTCAGCTTCGTCATCCAGGACGCCCCGCTCCTCAATCACGCGTCGTCGTCGTTCGATCTCGAAAAGGCCAACGTGAACGGGACCGTTACCTTGACTCTTCATATGGAGGGAGGTCATCCGTTGACCGTCGCTTCGGGAATACTGGTCGGTGAGATCGTGAACGGCTCCGCCGGCTCGACGGGGCCTCGGCTGCAGGGATACATCCTGTCGGAGGCGCAGTACGGGGCGTGGATTGCAAAGAATAAGAACTTGCCGCCGCCTCCTGACGCCGGCGAGGTGGACCTGGCGATCAACGGCAACGCTGCCCTGGGTTATTCCCTGAGCGGCGAAATGCGCTCCAGCCAGCCGTGCGGCAGATTCTCCCATCTCGATGCGGTCGCCGGAGATTTGACCGGCCATTTCGGACGCAGTGTGCCTGCCGAATGGTCGGCTAAGGTGAGGCTGCAAAAAGCGACTTAGAATTCCTACTCTGAGCCATGATCGAGTTTTCCGGGTGCCGATGGCCCCCCCAATCGAGACGCGTTAAGCCTAATCATCCGGGCCCAGCCTGCAGGAATCGGTGATCAATCGCACTCAGCAGTCCCGATCCTGCAGTCCCCGGAATGAGATCGAACTGCGCAACCATACCGGCACGCACACCATTCTCTAAAAGCCGATTGAGCCGACAAATGAATACTTCCCATCCGCCCGTTGCTATACTCGGCGAAATGGAGGTCCATTCAATGAGTCACCCCCTGAGACTCCCCCGTGCTGCTAGTGCGCGACTGGCAGCCGCCGCACCCCAATGGCCCAGTTACACCGGCACATCCCAGTTGGTCGGCACCAGTCCCTCCGGGAGAGTGACCGTGTACGTCGATCCGTCGCTGGGCGCACCGGGCCTGCAGAATGCCCAGGACCTGTTGAGCGATGCCGATCGCGTGGCGAACGCAAACGATGCGATTTTCGGCACCACAGGTGGGGCCGTGAGCGTAATTGTCTTCGCGTTGGGAGGCGCGACAGACGGCACCGGCGGCGCGGATCACGGAGGCTGCGACTACGCGACCGGCAACGCGATTGAAGTGGATGCGTCGTTCGGAGACTTGAACCGGGTGTCCGCCCTGTTCGAGGCAGAACTCAGTGAGTGTTCGATGGGCGGAGATCTGTGCGGCCTGAGCACGGGCGAGGCACTGTCGCGCTGGTGCGCGGCGTCTACCAGCAATAACGCTTTATCCGATTTTGCGACCGCTCCCACATGGTTTCAGGATGGGATGCCAGACTACGTGGACCAGACAGACCAAACGGATCAGAACCCGGATAGCACTGGATGCGGAATGGCATTCCTATCGTGGCTTATCAGCAAGGGTTACCCACTCACGCAGATCGCTCCGCAGATGGTTGCGCTGGGCATGAACGGAACATTCGCTGACCTTTACGGGAATCTCACTTCGGACTCTGCGTCGAACGCATGGCAAGACTTCGTGGCGGCGGTACAGGCTTTGCCCAACGGGGTGACAAGCGACGACCCATTTGGTGGGTGAAGTCTCCCTGATCCCAACCAGGGCCGGTCCTTCAGGTGGGAGACTGCCGACGGGTGCCGAATCCGTTCCGCTCGAAACGAAATCAGGACTTTGCGCCCACTTTTCTAGGGCTCAAGGAACCCCGCCTGCTCCGGCATCTTGAGATGTTAGGCTCTTCGGCTCGGGGTCCCGATGGTACAGCTGCACCATTGCACGGCCCCATGTAGCAGACGTAACTTTCGTATCACAGAATAGTAGCCGGGTCGCGGTCGATGCTTAAACTCGACTCAGCGGGGAACGCAAACGGTCGGAAATCTGTGCGTCGGTCTCTGGGAGGATGTTGCCCTCTGTTGAAAGTCCATTTAAATGAGAGGACTCTGGAGTCTTCAGGAGCGGAAGGAACCGATGGACAGAAAAGCTTTTACGCCGAGCGGACCATCAGAGCAATTGGATCAACAGCCGGCACCGGGCCCGAGCCGGCGAGGATTCATCACTGGCCTCGGCAGTGCGGCCGTTTTAAAAGCCCTGGCCGGATCAGTTGCCAGGGCTCAAGAGTCCGAGACTCCAGCGAATATCGCACGTGTTGCCGTACCGAGCAGTTGGACTCTGAGGAGCGAGAACAAGATTTCCGCCCTGAATGATGGCTTCGTACCGGAGAACTCGTTCGACCGTACGCACCCGCTTTACGCAGTGTGGATATGGTCCGAGTCAGGGGAACGATCCGGCTGGGTGCAGTATGAATGGGGCGAACCGGTACACGTCAATAAAGTCGATGTCTATTGGGCGGTCGATCGCCCCCGTCCGGCGGGCATGCCCGGCACGGGAGGTCCGCCGATTTCGTCGCCCCAAAGCTATCGCATCCTTTACTGGAATGGAAGCGACTTTGTTCCGGTTGCGGGGGCCAAGGGTTTGGGAGTTGCCCCCGACACATTCAACGAAACGGTCTTCGAGCCTGTGCGTACGGACAAACTGCGGCTCGAGGTGGTGCCCCAATCCCATCGGCCGGCTGGAATTCTTGAGTGGAGGGTTTTCAACTACGGCCCCACTCCGGAGCTTCCTCCCGTTGTGGATGCCGGTGTCGACCGCTCGGTGGTGAGCGATGGACACACCTATCTCTCGGGAAAGGCGGCATGGCTGAAGGATTCCCCGGCCAACAGCGCGCGGTGGGTGAAGACGTCCGGGCCCGGCCAGGTCGCCTATGCCGCGGCGGATGCGCTCGTAACCACGGCAGCTTTCTCCGAACCCGGGGATTACGTTCTCGCGCTTCAGGCTTCGGGGACAAAGGGTGCGCTTCCGTCGATCAACGTGCATGTCGAGCCTGCGCCCCCTGCCGATCGTCTCGACGTTGTTTATACCCGGCGCTATTCGATCGATGGCCAGCTCTGGAAGCAGCGGGCAAAGGCGCTGATCGTCGACTGGATTCCTCATTGCATTGCGATGTGCGAGCGAACGGACATCGCGCCGATGCGCGGCGATGGGGGAATTGACAATTTTATTGAGGCCGGAAAGGCAAATCGTGGCGAACCGCACGGCAGCCACAAGGGCTACGTGTTTTCGAACGCCTGGGTTCATCAGACCGTAGAGTCCATGTGCATTGCCTTAATGGTCGATCCACAAGGTGATCCTGACATCCTGAAGGCGCACGAGTTGATGCGAGCAACCCTGGAGCGGTGGATTCCCATCATCCTCGCGGCGCAGATGCCCGACGGCTATTTGCAGACAGCTTATATCCTGGCCGACCGCAAGAACTGGCCGGAGCGCTGGTCTCCCGACCATCGAGGCAATCACGAAGGTTATGTTTCCGGCTATTTCATCGAATCCGCCATCAATCATTACACGCTGACCGACGGCAATGATCTCCGCCTCTACAACGCCGCCAAGAAGCTGGCGGATTGCTGGGTTGCGAATATCGGTCCTGGCAAGAAGGAGTGGTTCGATGGGCACCAGGAGATGGAGCAGGCGCTGGTGCGGTTCGGACGGTTTGTCAACGACCAGGAGGGCAACGGTCGCGGCGATGCGTATATCTCGCTGGCGAAGTTTTTGCTCGATTCGCGCCGCGGCGGATCAGAGTACGATCAAAGTCATCTTCCTCCGGGACAACAGTATGAAGCCGTGGGACACGCGGTTCGTGCCATGTACTTCTATTCGGGCATGGCGGACATTGCGGCCGAGACGCGCGACCGCGACTACCAGAGCGCGGTGATCTCGCTCTGGGACAACATGGTGAACAAAAAGTACTACGTGACCGGCGGGATCGGAAGCGGAGAGACCTCGGAGGGGTTCGGGCCGAACTACTCGCTTCGGAATGAAGCCTATTGTGAGACTTGCTCGAGCTGCGGGGTGGTCTTCTTCCAGTACAAGCTCAACCTGGCCTACCACGATGCGAAGTATGCTGATCTGTACGAACAGACCATGTACAATGCGCTCCTGGGCGGCGTGGCTCTCGACGGCCAAAGCTTTTGCTACACCAACCCACTGGTGAATACGGAGCGCGCCAAGTGGCACGTATGCCCGTGCTGCGTGGGGAATGTATCGCGCACCCTCCTGATGATTCCCACCTGGGCTTATGTGAAGAGTAAAGACGCACTCTATGTGAACATGTTCGTCGGCAGCCGCATCGATGTTGGTCAGGTGGCCGGTACCGGTGTCGAAGTGATCCAGAAGACAGAGTATCCGTGGCAAGGCGCCGTTTCCATTATTGTGAATCCTAAAGAGGCGAAGACATTCACTATCCATATTCGGGTACCGGATCGGACCACGAGCAGGCTATACAAGGAATCCCCTGCGGTGCACGGGCTCAGACGCTTCTCGGTCAATGGAGAGGAGCAGACGCCGGTTATCCGCAAAGGCTACGCCGAGGTGACGCGCGAATGGAAGAATGGCGACCGTATTGATGTGGAGTTTCCGATGGAGCCGCAGCGCATGATGGCCGATGCGCGTATTCAGGCGGATGTGAATCTGGCAGCGCTCAAATTTGGCCCACTGGTTTACAACGTGGAGAGTGCCGATAACCAGAAGATCGATCGCAAGCTTGGCAGCGCCCCGCTCAAAGCAGAATGGCGGCCGGATCTGCTGGGAGGAATCGTGGTAATCACCGGTGAATGGGAGGATGGTTCTCCCATGACCGCAATTCCCAACTTCACGCGCATGAACCGGGCTGGCGTGCCGCCCGAGTATCCGGATGACCGTGACCCGGATCTTTGGCGGAAACCCAAACCGCCTGTTCAATCGAAGGTGTGGATCTAGTGTGGTGGTGCGCCGTGGGTTGCTTCTCCCGGCCCCTGAGGGGGCTAAGGATTCGTAAATTGGCAAGCGTTTTCCAGGCTTGGGCCTCGAGCGACGATCGCGCGCTCACTTTCCGGGCTCTGCGGCAAGAAAACACAACCCGATGACAATCAACCGGCGGGCGGTGCTGAAATGCGCAGGCGTCCTGTCGGCTCGGGTGCTGGTCGCGGGCAGACTGCCTGCGGTGACGACCGGACCCAGAGCCGCACCGGGAGCGTTGGATCTTACACTTTCAGCATTGTCATCCGGCATCCTGCGGATCAGCATTTCACCGGCCAACGAGCAAGCCATGTTTTCCGAACTCGGGGTCCTCAGCCGCTCCGATACAAAACTCGCCGGGCCGGGACAGGTCCGTCCTGCAGTGGTGAACTGGGGTAAGTACTCGGTTAACATTTCGGACAGCCCCCTGCATGTGGGCGCTTATGAGAACGGCAAGCTTCGCCAGGAGATCCGTTTTGATCTCGACAGCGCCGATGTGAGGTTTAACCTGACCGGCCCGGTCTTTGGGCTCGGAGAAGGTGTTCATCCGTATGACCGCCGCGGAACCCAAGACAACATGATCAATGGGCAGCACTCACCCGATCTGGAGACGTTCGGCGCCAGGCTGCCCATTCCGTGGGTGATCAGCCCGGAGGGCTGGGGTGTATTTATCGGTCAACCGTCGGGCTCCATGACCTTCTCACAGACTGAAGCTCGCTTTCGTGGCAGCGAGGCTACCTCGACCCGCAATGTCTATCTGCTGCTCGGCGACACACCTGCCGATGTTCTGCAGTCTTATGCCGAGCTGACCGGGTATCCTCAGTTGCCACCCTTATGGGCATTCGGGTATCAGCAGTCGCATCGCACGCTGAAGGATAAAGACGAGATCCTGGGGATCGTGAAGACCTTTCGCGAGAAGAAGCTTCCATGCGACGCGGTCATTTATCTTGGCACAGGTTTCTGCCCATCCGGTTGGAACACTGGCCATGGGTCTTTCACTTTCAATGAGAACGTGTTTCCCGATCCGGCGAAGGTGATCGAGCTGATTCACCAGGAGCACTTCAAAGTCATTCTTCATGTCGTGCCGCCGGGCAATTTCCACGGAAATGTCGCGGATAACGGTGTGGTATCCGAGGCTCCTGGCGATGCCGCGAAATATTGGCCGAGACATACGGCGCTCGCGAAACTTGGCGTGGACGGCTGGTGGCCTGATGAAGGCGACCGGCTCAGCGTCTACTCGCGGCTCGATCGCAATAAAATGTATTTTGAAGGTTCCCGAAAAGACGACCCGGCACGGCGTCCGTTCGCATTGCACCGCAACGGATATGCGGGTCTGCAGCGCTACGGCTGGCTTTGGTCCGGCGACACATTTTCCACTTGGAAAGCTCTTCAGGCGCAGATCATGGAAGGCATTAACATCGGCCTTTCCGGCATTCCTTATTGGGGAACCGACACGGGAGGGTTCGTTCCGACTCCGGAATACTCGCCGGAGCTTTTTGCCCGATGGTTTCAGTTCAGCGCGTTTTGTCCTTCGTTTCGTTCCCATGGCCGATCGTGGAAGCTTCATCTTCCCTGGGGCTGGAATCTCGGTGTGCCCGGGCCAAAGGAGGTTGAGGGCGAATGGGTGGATGCGTGGCCTCCGGAAGCCGATCTGCACCGGCCGGATATCGAGGAAATCTGCCGCAAATACCTCGAGCTCCGCTACCGGCTTCTTCCGTACATCTATTCCACTGCCGCGCAATCGCACCAGACCGGCATGCCGATGATTCGCGCCTTGTGGCTCGCCTACCCGCAGGACGAAACTGCGGCCCTGGTGGACGATGCCTATCTCTGGGGCGAGAACTTCCTGATCGCTCCGGTTTACGAGAAGGGTGCGAACGAGCGCGCAGTCTACCTTCCGCACGGAGATTGGTGGAACTTCTGGTCGTCGGAACGTGTGGAGGGCGGAAGAAAGATTACAGTTACCGCGCCTCTTGATACACTGCCCATCTTTGTTAAGGCAGGCGCCGTTGTGCCCATCGATCCCATCCGGCAGTACACATCGGAGCCCGTTGACTCACCAACGACGCTTGAGATCTTCCCGGGAGCGGATGGGATGTTCCGTTGGTACGACGATGATCACGCCAGCTTCCAATATGAGCAGGGGAATTATATGAGGGTGCTGTGCGAATGGAATGACAGCGAACGCACACTCAGGCTCATGCGCGATCCGAAGGGCAAACAAGGCGCCGGCCGCAAGCTGCAGGCCAAGCTAGCCGGCAGCAGGGAAGCGCGGCCAATCACACTAAGTGATATCTCGACTCAAGTTAAGTTTTGAGGGCACGTTCGGTGTTCCGGATAAAGACATACGGAATCCAATAGAGTCAATGACCCATTGACACGGCGGATTTTTGAGACCTACGCTTTGCCTTTCAGCAGGCGGTGGTTACATGGTGCTTGAATTTGGCCGCAGAACTTTTCTCAAGGCAGTGAGTGCCGGCGCAGCCGGCATGGTTGCCTCAAGTTCTCTCCCGGCGCTGGCGGAGACGGGAGGGGATCGTGTCGCTATCCAGACTCCGCTTGCTACCTTTCCTTATGACGCGGTCCAGTTGCACGAGGGACCCATGAAGCGGCATTTCGAAGAAAATCATGCGCGCTTTCTTCATCTGGAGGATGATCGTCTGCTCAAGGTTTTTCGTCAGGTGGCCGGACTGCCCGCACCGGGAGAAGATATGGGCGGGTGGTACGACCTTACCGGCTTCAGCCTGGACCACAACAGCTTTCATGGGTTCATCGCCGGGCACTCCTTCGGCCAGTATGTATCGGCGCTGGCGCGCGCGTATGCCGTCACGGGCGACGAAGCAACTCGCGCAAAGGTAAACCGCTTGGTGAAGGGCTACGGAGAGACGCTCGATGCTGATGCCAAATTCTTTAAAGGCTATCGGCTTCCGGCGTATACCTATGACAAGCTGTCGTGCGGGCTGATCGATGCGCATGAATATGTGCATGACCCGATCGCCCTGAATATCCACGAGAAGCTTACTCGTGCGATCCGCGCATATCTGCCGGAGAAAGCCCTGTCACGGTTCGAACAACGCGAACGGCCGCACAAAGACACGTCATTTACGTGGGATGAGACGTACACCCTGCCGGAGAACCTGTTCCTGGCCTGGCAGCGCAGCGGCAATCCGCTCTATCGCGATATGGCGAAGCAGTACCTCGAAGACGACACTTATTTCAATCCGCTGGCCGAAGGAAATAATGTACTCCCGTTCGAGCATGCCTACAGTCATGTGAATGCGTTCAGCTCGGCCATGCAGGCCTACATCACATTGGGCAGCGAGAAGCACCTGCGTGCGGCCAAGAATGGCTTCGAGATGCTGGAGAAGACGCAGAGCTTTGCCACCGGAGGATGGGGTCCGAATGAGTCATTCGGAGAGCCGGGCACCGGGCAGCTTGGCGACAGCCTGAGCACGACCCACGCCAGCTTCGAGACGCCGTGCGGAGCCTACGGCCATTTCAAGATCACTCGCTACCTGCTGCGCGTGACGAAGGATGCGCATTACGGCGACAGCATGGAGCGCATCCTTTACAACACGATCCTCGGTGCATGGCCCATCCAGGCTGACGGCACGTCCTTCTATTACTCTGACTACGGGAACTCCGGAAAGAAGGTCTGGTACGGCGAGAAATGGCCGTGCTGCTCGGGAACATTCCCGCAGCTTGCGGCCGACTATCACGTCAGCTGCTATCTGCGTTCACCTGACGGTGTGTATGTGAATCTGTACACGCCATCGACGCTGCAATGGACGAGCGAGGGCGCCAAACTTGGGTTGCAGCAGGTAACGAAGTACCCGTTCGACGGCAAGATCGAGATTCAAGTTTCGGGATCGCGGCCGGCCGAGTACGCCCTTTATCTACGTATTCCGGCCTGGGCCAGGCCAGATCCGTTGCTCATGGTCAATGGGCAGCGAGTCTCGAGCGAAATTGCGCCGGGAACCTTCGCTTCCGTGCGCCGCACATGGAAAGACGGCGATCGAATCGAACTGGACCTTCCGATGCCACTGCGGCTGGAGCCGGTGGACGTCAATCATCCCAACCTGGTTGCGCTGATGCAAGGACCATTGGTGCTGATGGCTGTGACGGAGGAACAGCCGGCCTTCGACGAGAAATCGCTGTTGCAGGCGAGGGCGGTTCAAAATGCGGCCGGAGATTGGCAGGCAAACGCCGCGGACGGAAGCCCGGTCACGATGCGGCCGTTCATGAGCATTGATAAAGAAAGCTACAGCACGTATGTGCGGCTGAAATCCTGATTGAGCTACCTGGCCTCGGCTTCGCCTTCGACCAGCTTGTAGCGATTCTGTTCACGCTGATCGCGATTCGATTGCTGACGCAGCGACGCAAGCTGCCTCAGCAGATCGGGGATCTCCTGGTTCTTGCCGGCCTTTCGGAGCGCCTGGACGAGGTGATACAGCGCGTCCTGATCCTTGGGATCAATCGCGAATGCCTTTCTGCACTGCGCCACAGCATCGGCGTACTGCCCGGATTGCAGATAAAGCTTTCCCAGTACACTGTGAGCCGGTCCCAGCCCCGGACGGAGCGCAACGGCTCTTTTGGCGGAACGCATCGCCTTCTGAAAATCGAGAGATCCGGGATCAGCGTCCTCTTGCGCGAGAATATCGGCCTGGACATACAGGAGAACCGGATCATCCGGCTTGTGCGTCAGCTTCTCCTCGACTCCGGCCAGAGCGTGGGCCATGTCGCTGCCTTGTATCGCGGCCAGTCCCAATGCCGCTGCACTCAGCGACTGCTCCGGATCCAGTTCGTATGCTTTTTCAAAGTCGGCCTGCGCCTTTTCATAGTCGGCAAGCTGCACGTAGAGCACGCCCCGCGCAAAATAGAGCGCTGCCGCTTCGGGCTGCAAATTGATGCCGTCGTTTACCACGTCGATTCCCACCTCGACCGACTGGTGCGTGACCGAGAGTGCCGCGAAATCGACGTACAAATTCACATTGTGCGCATCGAGCAGGATCGCCTGGCGCAGAGTTTCCACGGCCTTTTGCGTGTCATGAAGATCTTCATTGGCCGCCGACGCAAGCTCCAGCGTGAGAACGTCGGGCTTTGCGGCCAGCAGTGGCTCGAGCGTGGCGATCGCCTGCTCGGGGTGATGCGCCATCAATTCGACCGACGCCAGCACCTGGCGTTCTCGGGCGTCATCGGGATTGAGCGCCATGCTTTTCTGAAAGATCTCGTCTGCTTCTTCGAAGTGCTTCAACTTCACCAGGCAGGCGCCCCAGGCATGCAGGGCTTGCGGCTTCGATTCGAACAGCGCAGCGGCTTTTTCGAAATGCACCGTCGCCTGCTGCGCAGTCCCCTTTTTGATACTCAAGCACCGCGAGCATTCCGTGAGTGGTGAGATCATTCGGACGCAGGCGCAAAAGGTGTTCCAGCAGGGGGATACCTTCAGGACTGCCGGCATCGTATTCGAGCTGGGCCGCTTTCTCGAGCGCGGGAACGTTATCCGGGGATAGCTTCAGCGCATGACGAAAGGAGGAGAGCGCCTCGCCAGCATCGCCTTTTCCCTCGTATGCGACACCTTGCATGATCCAAAGCTGAGCGTTTGCGGGAGCTTCTTTCAGGGCCTCGCCAAGCAGGTTCAACGCGGTGCCAAACTGCTGATCCCGAAGCGCCGCGGCAATCTGGTCTTCGCGCGTCTGCGCAAGTGCGATCGAAACGCCGAGCAGAGGGAGCCCCAGGCATTTCAGGCTTGTGTAGGAGACCATCAAGATAACCCGACCCGAGTCGATGTTAACTCAATCCGCTGTGCGCAGCGGGTACGCAAATTTGAGGCCGGCGCCTTTGTCAGGTCGCCGGCCTCGGTATTCATCAGCTCCGGGATTCGTCGTCAGAACGAAGCCCTGCCGCCGATCTGCCAGAACCTCGGTTCATGCGAGCCGGTCGCCGCACCGAAGCTCCCATCAGGAAAATTCGTATCCACGTTCGCGTAGTTTGCGCGGTTGAAGAGGTTGAAAAACTCGAAGCGGACCTGGAAGTTCACGCGCTCCGTGATGTGAATGTCTTTGTAGATGTTGGTATTGGTCTCAAAGAAATTCGGCTGGCGGAACTGCATCGGCTTCTCGTTGCCCTCGCTGCCGAACGCCGGTACGGCAAAGTCGCTCTTGGGGACGGCCCCCGTTAGCCAGGCCTTGTTGTTGTGCGATTGGCTGTAGCTTGACGCGTCAGGATAGTCAAGGTTGTTCCCGTCAGCGTTATAGTCGCCGCTGTAAGGCTGGAAGCCGACCGCCGGGTTGGCAGGCGAAGGACAAGGAGGCGCATTGCTGGAAGTATTCTGGCACACCGGTGCGAACCCGTTGAAGTTCTGGGCGGTGAATGGATACCCGGACTGGAAGATGGTCGTACCGCTCAAGCCCCACCCGCCGGTCACGTTCCCAATGGCACCTTTGCCGTTGTTCAATCCTTTCAGCGAATAGTTCCAGCTGAGTGAGAATCGATTGGGAACGTCGAAGACCGACGGCGCGTAATATTGTCCCGGATTATCTGAGGTGGGATAAGCCAGGCCGTCATCCTTCGAACTCGACCGCGTGTACGAACCGTCGATGAATCCGCGCGAGAAGCGGCCTTTCACATCGAAGAAGATGCCGTTGTAGTTCCCGTATCGGTCGTTGTCGGCGTAGTTAATCGCGCCAAAGCTGGTGTTCAACCCGGTGCGCACCAGGCTCTCGTGGGCAATCAGGTCTCCGGGCACGACATTGATGTCCGTTCCGTAGGAAACATTGCCAATCGAATTGCCATTGCCCACAATATTCCAGGAATGCGATCCGCTGTAGCCCACTGTGGCGGCGAGCACACGCGTCAGCCTTCGCTCCACGCTGATCGACCAGATATCAGCCCATGGCGACTTGAGCAGCGGATTGATGGCCCCGATGGGGAAGTTTCCGCCAACAATACCTCCCTTCGTATCCAGGCCTCCGGTGAATGTCGGGAACGTAAAGCCGAATGGAGGTTTATTGCTGGTTCCCAGGCCGAAAATAGGAGGCGTCGAAGTTCCCGCGGAGAAAGACGCCTCAATCAGGCCCGGTGGACTTCCGCGGAATTCTTCCTGCACATTGGCGGAGGTGAGCCAGTTGTCGTAGAGCCCCCATCCGCCCCTGACGGCCCACTCTCCGTTGCCGGTCGGATCCCATGCGACTCCGATACGCGGGCTGTACAGGTTGTCTACAGAATGGAGCAACGCGTTGGGCGTAGGCTTTGCATACCCATTCGCAATCTGCTCCTGCTTGGTGTTACCGGTTCCGTAGTAGAAGTTGCCGAACACCGTGGAAGCGCTCTTCGACCACGGGTTGCCGCTGTCGTCGTAGCGCAGGCCGAGGGTGACCGTCAGGTTCTTCCGTGCCTTCCAGGTGTCTTCCACGAACAGGCCGAAGGTTCTGGCCGCGGCATCCCAATTCCACAGCTGCTGCGTTCCGGTGTTCGGGTTGTACATGATCCCGTTCTCGTTGGTGGGCGCATCCTGGGCCAATTTCAGCAGATTGTCGAAGGCAAATTTCGGCTGCGACCACGGCCCCTGGAAGGGCTCCACGTCGTCGCCATACCAGCCTTCGTAGCCGAATTTGAGCGTATGTGTCCCGCGCACATGGGTCAGCACGTCTCTCCAGTGCCAGTTGTGCTGGATGAAGTCACCCTGTGCGAACCCCACGCCATAAGCCTGCCCGCCATCTGCGTTAATCCCGTTCACCGAAATCGACGGCACTGTGTAGTCCTTTGCTCCGCTGCCCAGCACGCCTTCAACGCGGCTCTGACCAGCCGTGGCCTCGTTCAGGGTATTCACCGAGAAAGTGTGCGTCCATGCGGCCTGTCCGGCTACCTGCCAGGTGTTGTTCAATGCTGAGAACTGCGGCATGGGTGAGGCCGCCCCGGTTTGCAACAGTGTCCGGTACAGGCTGACGTAGATGCGCTCTTTCTTGAAGCCCTGGTCGATGCGGGCAAAGTACTGGGTGCCGTTGCGGATCTGGGTCGCGCCGAACGAGCCGATGTCAATGATGGGCAGATCGCACGGAACGCCATTTCCCCCGCGCCGGTGCCGCATGCGAGTCGCCGAAGACGTCGGAACGCGGTCTGCTGCACCGAGGTACCAGTTACGCCAGACGGCACATACGTACTGAGGACGTGTGTGCCGACAGTGTTGGGGTAATTTGTGCTCGCAAAGGAGATAAACTCCGGAGCTGCGAAGGTCACCGATCCCCCCGCGCTCGCTGAAGACCGCAAAGGCTCAACCGCGAAAAAGAAAAAGCTGTTGTGGTGCGGAACAATGGGGCCACCGATGGCAAAATCCATATTGTTCGAGTGGAATGGCTGGTACGGATAGCCAACGAAATGCTGGCTGGCGAACATTCCCTGGTAGTTGAACCAGTCCGATGCCGACCCGTGGAACTGATCCGTGCCCGACTTGGTGGTGAAGATGGTCTCCAGGCCGGCCGCGCGGCTGTGCTCTACAGAGAACGTGTTGACCTGCACGCTGGTTTCCTGGATGGATTCCGGCTGCGGGGTCAGGTTCAGCACGCCTTGGCGGATTCCGCTGGTCACATCCAGCCCGTCAACGACGTATTGGTTGTTGTTCTGGCCCTGGCCGTTGGCGCTGGCGTCCACTTGCTCCTCGGTGGAGTAATTGTCGACTCCGGATGCGGGACTTCCGGAGGTGCTGGTGCCCAGGCCAGATACCCCGGGCGCCATGGTCACCAGCGTGACCAGGTTGCGGCCGACGATGGGCAGTTCTGCGACACCCTCGTTATCCAGGGTCAACTGGGTACGGCTGTCGGCAGTATCGACGATGGGCGCCTGCGTCGTGACCACGACGGACTCGGACGCGGCGCCTACCTTTAGCGTGATGGGGAGATTGAGATTCTGTTCGGTCAGCAGGGTTACGTCCGCCTCAGACCTGGAAAAGCCGGTGGCTTCGACCGAGATCTTGTAGTTCCCCGGAGCCAGACTCACGAACCGGTAATTGCCGAAGGCATCAGAAGAGGTGGTCTTCTGGACTCCGGTGCCTGTGTTGACGAGGATGATCTGGGCTTTAGCCACTCCTGCCCCGGATGGGTCCTGAATTACGCCCTGAAGATTGGCCGTAAATTGTGCCAATGCGGGAACGACCCCGAGCGCAAACAGAGAACCCACCAGGGCGGCCATAAGAGCCACTCTGCGAAGTGCCATTGAGAACCTCCTGAGAAGCCCGTCCGAGAGTCCGCTTTCGATACGCGTCAGAAAACGTTTCCCCTGGTCAGTAAGCTTCTAGAAGATTCCCGGAATCAGTGTCAATGGGTTCTTTGTCCTATGGCACGCGTGAAACGAAATTCCGCTCATGCGTTCCAGCCGCGGTTTTTTACGATCCCGATGCCTTCGCGGATCGTCACCAGCCGGTTCGCGGAGATGGACTCATACCGTTCATGGAGACCGCTCGGCCAGAAGATTTCGACCCCTGCCTTAGTTGAACTTCCTAAGCCAAAATGGAGCCGCGGATCGTTGCACGAGTAGTAGCTGGACTGACTGACGAGCGCCTGAGCCTGCGTCTTGTTTCCATACCGGGCGATGACTCGCGCTCCGATCGCGCTTCGGTTCGACTTCACGCCCTCGAGTTTGACCTTGAGCCAGTTTTGTTTGTCCTGAAGATCATTGCGGAGAAGCGACGGCGGCTCGTTCATATTCACGATCAACACGTCGATGTCGCCATCGTTGTCGAAATCTCCAAAGGCACAACCGCGGCTGCTATGAGCCGCCGTTACTCCCTCGCCGGCCTGGGTCTCCAGTTCCTCAAACGTGCCGCCGCCCAGGTTGCGAAACAAAACCCGCGGAGTGCGGTAGGGATATTGAGGCAGTTTCTTCTCGACTTCGGGGTAAACGCTGCCGGTGACGAACAGAATATCGGGGTATCCATCATTGTCCAGGTCCACCATCCCGGCTCCCCAACTCGTATATCGCGTCTCGGTCCCGATCTTTGCGGCCCGTGTCACTTCATCGAAGTTACCCCTTCCGTCGTTCCGGTAGAAACCGCACGTGTCGCCAATGAAATGCGTCTTGAAGAGGTCCAGGTGACCGTCGAGGTTGTAGTCGCCAATCCCGACGCCCATTCCTGCCTGCTCCATGCCGTCGTCACTCAGAGCTACGCCGCGCGTGACGCCTTCCTCCCGGAAGGTTCCGTCGCGGTTGTTCATAAACAAAAGGCTGGGAGTCGAGTCGCAGGCCACAAAGATGTCGGGCCAGCCATCTTCGTCAAAATCGGCCGCGACGACGGTCATTCCGTAGCTCTCGGTGGCCGCATCAATGCCCGCCTGCCTGGTCACGTCGGTGAACGTACCGTCGCCATTGTTCCTGTACAAGGAATGACGCCCGGTGGGCAACCCGCGCGGGCCGCAGTTTACCGGGACTCCCTTCCAATTGCAGGTCGACTTTTCCCCGGGAACCGGCGCGTGCTCCAGCGAGAACCGGATGTAGTTCGAAACGAACAGATCGAGGTGGCCGTCACGGTTGTAATCGATAAAGGCACAACCCGCGCCCCATCGCGACGGACCTGCATCCCGGAGGCCGGCTTCCTTCGTCACATCGGTAAAGGAGCCGTTGCCGTTATTCCTGTAGAGGCGATTCTGGCCAAAATAGGTGCAGAAGATGTCGTCAAAGCCGTCGTTATTGTAGTCGCCGACGCATACGCCGTTCGCCCAGCCGACAGCCTTCAGACCGGCCTTCTCGGTAACGTCGGTAAATGTGCCATCGCGATTGTTCTTATAGAGACGATTCGTGGCGTCCGGAGGGTTCCCTTCGAGCCTTGTACCCGACAGCAGAAAGATATCCATCCACCCGTCGTTGTCGTAGTCGATGAAGGCGCACCCGCATCCATTCGCTTCGAGAATATATTTCTTCGATTCGACCCCGCCATAGATCACGGGAGCTAGCAGGCCGGCCTGTTTGGCCACATCCGTGAAGCGAGCATTGAATGGACGGCCAGACGGCGCCGGTTTGGGCTGCGCTGCGATATTGCGTGACGCAATCCCTTGCTCCTGGCCGACGAGTTGCCGGGCGGAAGCACAGAGTGACAGAAGAACAAAGGAACGTCGGCTGATCGTCATTGAGAATTGGTCTGGCGCCTCCATTATCGTGGCAGGATATCAGCCGGTTCAGAGTTGGCCGCGACGTCGGGTTAGGCTAGATCATTTCGATGAACCAGGAGAGGCCACAACCAGTTTGTACCGGTTGCGCTCGCCCTCCTGCCGGGTTGCATCCTGGCGCGCCTTTGCCAGTCTCTTCAGCAGATCGGGAATCTCCGCCTGGCCGCCTGTTTTTCGCAGCGCCATTACGAGATGGTACAGTGCGCTCTGGTCCGAAGGACTCTTCTCCAGAACCAATCGGCATTCTTTGGCAGCCAGCGCGTTCTGTCCGGAATCGAGATAATATTTTGCCAGCACATTGTGAGCCGCTGTGAGCGAGGGTTGCAGCGCTACTGCTCGCCTGGCGGAGTCGATCCCTTGCTGAAACTCCGACGAACCGGGTTCCGGGGATTTCTGTGACAAGATGGCGGCTTGGAGATACCAGAGAAAAGCGTCATCGGGTCGATTCGCGAGCTTGACCCGCACGGTGGCAAGCGCTCGATCCGGATCGTCCTGGTTCTTCTCCTCCGCCAGCATGCCCTGCGCCGCCGCCGTCATTCCCTGTTTCGGATCGAGTTTCTCCGCCTTTTCAAAATCGGCTTCCGCCTTTTCGAAATCCGCAAGCTGGACGAAGAGGACGCCTCTGGCCAGATACAAAGGAGCGGCATTGGGCTGTAACTTGAGACCCGCATCGATGATTTCCACGCCCGCCTGAAAGGATTGGTGATCCATCGCGATCCCCGCGAAGTCCACATAAGCGGCGATCTGCAGCGGATCCTGGACAATGGCATCGCGCAGGATCTTGACCGCGCTGGGCGTATCCTTTTCGGCCTCGTAGGCGGCCGCGGCCAGGCGCATCGTGCTCACGTCCGGCGCCGCATCCAATAGCGGTTTCAGCGTCGCCAGCGCATCCGGGGGTTTTCCCGCTGCCAGTTGAACTGCCGCCAGGCCTCGACGCGCGCTCGAATCGTCGGGCTTGGCCGCGACGAGCCGCTGAAAGACATCAATGGCCTTGTCGTTCTGATTCAGCTTCAATAGGCAGACGCCGTAGCCCTGCAAGGCATCCGGTTGCGAATCCAACAGGCTTTCGCTCGCTGCATAGTGCTCGATCGCGGTGGCGCAATCGCCGTGCTTCTCCGCCAGCACCGCCAGCATGGCGTGGGAAGTGGATTCATTGGGCCGCAACCTGAGAACATGCTGGAGCAACGGGACCGCATCTGCATCGCCGGCCTCATATTCAATCTGCGCCGCGCCCTCGAGCGCCGGAAGGTAGTCGGGCGAAATCTTGATTGCGCGCTCATACGAGGTGAGCGCGGCTTTGGAATCTCCCTCTCCTGCGTGAGCGAGTCCCTGCAGCATCCATAGCTGGGGATCATCAGGAGAACTCTGGAGTAAGGGTTGCAGCAGTTGCAGGGCCGTAGAAAACTCCCGGTCCCGAAGTGCGGAGGTGATCGACTGTACCCGCTGGGTCGCAGTTTGTGCCGACATGCCCGCAATCAGAAAAACAAGGAGGGCAAGCACCCCGATCGTGTGGGAAAAGGAATTCAATCTCATCATCGGCGCCGCTTCTGTACAGAGCCACCAAATCCGTCGTCGCTCAGTAGTCTACATGCGCCTTATAATGGCGCGAAAGCCCGCATTTCTGCGGATGCGCAGCAGTTACGGGGCCGTCTATCGCATAGGACATATGAACCATTCTCTACGGACTCGACACCTGGTGAACGATTTTCGCAACCTGGTGGAAAGAGAGAAAGGACAAGACGAGCATGGCCAGAGCAGCCGTATGATGAGGGGGCGCACGCATTCTCTCGGGAATCGTCTCACCACGAGGTCCGCCTTTTCCGGTGCGTCAATCGTGTGCCTATCCTGCTTGATTGCTTTGTCAAGCCCGGGTTGCAAACGCACTCCTCCGACCGTGGCCGTGATTCCACGTACTTGCGGGACGGCGCTTTGGGAGCCGGAGCATGCCGGCGCTGCCACGGTGGCGCGTTCCGTGGGTTTGAATCTCTATTGGAATGCGCCCATGCGAGACAATGACACTCAGACGCAGATTTCGTTGATCGAGAGATCTGTCGCCAGAGGAATGGCAGGCATCATCGTTTCGCCAATCCAAACGTTGCCGGTAAGAACACCTATCCGCCGCGTCCTGGCGCAGAATATTCCCGTGGTGGTGATCGACACGGAACTAGGGATTCCATCGGGGCCCACGTTAGGTTATGTACTGAACGACGAGCATGCGGGAGGAAGAATCGCGGCCCGAAGGGTTGGTTTGATTCTTAAAGGTAAAGGAAATATCGCGATTGTCGGAATCCAGCCGGAACTCAACAGCAACACCGTACGGGAACGCAGTTTCGAATCCACGCTCAACACCGAATTCCCGGAAATTCGCATCATCGCACGCCGGCTGGGGCTCTCGAGTATGCCTCAGGAACAACATAGTGCGGAGCAACTTCTCGCCGCCAAAGGATCACTCGACGCAATTGTCGCCCTCTCGCTGGCGGCAACTCGAGGAACGTACTATGCCCTGGCCGAATTTGGCAAGGCTGGAACCATCAAACTGGTGGGATTTGACCAGGACCTGATTCCTCCAATTCGCGATGGGGGTATTGACTCAGTGGTGGTGCAGAACACATTTGAGATCGGCCGAAGCGCTATGGAAATTATGAATCGTGAGATCCACGGTGCGCCGGGACCTGCGGAATTGACGATTGAACCAGTCCTGATGACGCGCGAAAACGTGGATTCACCCGAGATTCGTCAGATCGAGAATATGTCCTGGTGGTCGCCCCAATGAGCCACCATCCCGCAAGCCGGACTATCATCTTTGCATCTTTAGCCGGTGGTATGCTGACCCTGATTGCGGTCATTGCCTTCACATACCACGCTCTTGGGCGCCGCGATCCAATACAATCCCAGACCATTTCCCTTGAGAAACAGGATGCCTGGCAGGCATTTGGCGGGACCTGGCAATATGCAGACGGGGTGATGACCAATCACTCCGACGAGCGCGGAGCCAAGTTATTGACGGGCCCAGCCCAATGGACGAATTATTCCGTGGAAGCGGACGTTCTTTTGCTTGGGCAGTATGGCGATGCCGGATTGATTATTCGCGCCAGTGACGAAGAAACGGGTGTGGATGCATACCATGGCTACATGGCCGGCTTGCGCGACCTGGATAACACCCTGATGATGGGGCGGGCCGATTATGGGTGGAGAGAATACGCGGCAAAATCAGTATCGCCCCGCGTATTCGCACAACAGTGGTATCACATCAAGTTCCTGGCCTTTGAGTGTTATTTTGCTGCCAGCGCTGCCTCTCAAAGCGGTGCACCCACTACGATTGCGATTCGCGATCCTGATTGCATCAAGTCTGGACGGTTCGGGCTGAAGTCGTATAACACCGGCGGACAATGGCGAAATGTCCAGATCCGCCCGGCAACGCAACGCGACCTGGCCGCCATGATCGGAGAGATCCAACCCGCGCTGGCGGTTCCGAGCCAATTGCCCACCGGAATGGAACCAGCTCCGCATGACCGATTCCTCGAACCCATTGAGCGGGATCTACAAGCACACCGCTCGGCCGTGGATGCGCAGGTCATCAGCAGCCTTCGCCTCTTGTCCCCCGATGTGTCAAGCCCCGTTACCGTCCAGGGTGTGGTTACGCTCACCTCACCGATGTTATACATACAGGACACGACAGGAGGAATTGCGATCTCCAGCAGTCATCCCCATGCCCCATTGCAAATAGGAGACGAAATCGAAGCCAAAGGTGATGCCGAGTTGCATGACTTCAGCTCGGAGATGCGCAATGCCGACATTCACCTGCTATGGTCCCATACGCCCGTGTCTCCGGTGGATGTTGCAGCGTCTCAGGCCGCAACCGGAGCATTCGATGCTCAGTATGTCGAAGTCCAGGGAAGATTAGAAGAAAAACACCAGGACGGGCATGGAGCAGAGATTCTGACATTGGAAGATGGCAGCCAGTCGTTCCTGGCCGTCGTGAATGGATCAAGCCGTTCGCCTCATCTCGAGACCCTCAAGGAAAAAAGCAGACTGCAACTGCGGGGTATTTGCGTCACCGATTCAAAATACACCCATGATCTGACCGCATTCGCACTACTTCTGCCATCGTCGGGCGACATTGAAGTTGTGGAAGGCCCGCCCTGGTGGAGTCCGGCCCACATCGTTGAAGTTGTCATGGGCATATTGGCTCTCTCCATTGCAGGGATGACAGGGTTTTTCTTTGTGGAGCGATGGCGGATGCAGGCCGTCCTTGAAGAGCGGCAACGCCTGGCTCATGAAATGCATGATACGCTGGCACAGAGCTTCGCGGGCTTGAGCTTCCAATTGCAGGCAATTCACGACGATGTCAGCGACGGGATCGATATTCTTCCACAGCTCGAACTCGCGCAGGGCATGGTTCGTGACAGTCATGAAGAAGCGCGCCGCAGCATTTCGGCGTTGCGCCCCGAGCACTTGCAGTCTGTTGGGTTGTTGTCGGCACTCGAGAAATGTGCTCAGCGGATGATATCTCAGAGCTCCTCCGTAAAGATCAGATCTCTCAGCGAAGGAACCGCGCAGAATCTCCCGTTGCGCATTTCCGACACTTTGCTGCGAATCGGTTATGAGGCGATTGCGAATGCGATTCTCCACGCTCGATGCTCGCAGTTGACGATCTCGATTGGGTATCGACGGGCCGCGGTGGAGATGATCATCCAAGACGATGGAGCAGGCTTCGTTGTTTCCAGCGATTCCGCGGGATTTGGCATTCGAGGAATGCACAAGCGGGCGGACAACATATCGGCCTTGTTCAGAATCGAAAGCGCCCCTGGAGCGGGAACTGCCGTACATGTGCTCGCTCCTTTGCCGCCTTCGTTTTTTCGAACTCTTTCGGACCGATGGCTGATTCAAGAGAGGAAGATGCCTGATGAACGCGCCAGAGTCTAAACCCCCGATTCGAGTTCTCATCGTTGACGATCATCCGGTGGTTCGTGCGGGATTGGCTTCGCTTCTTCGGAGGCAGGCCGGATTGAAGGTAACCGGAGCCGCCCACTCCGGGGAAGAAGCGATGGAATTACTGAAGCGCTCCCCGGTCGAGGTGATGCTGCTCGATTTGCGAATGCCCACGATCAACGGAATCCATTTGCTGAATCTTTTGAAGCCGCATTATTACTGCCCCAGGGCCATCATTCTTTCGAGCTACGAGTACGAAGAGGAGATTTATCAAGCAGTCAAAGCAGGCGCGCGCGGATATCTTTCCAAGAATGCATCCCGCGAACAGATCGTTGCTGCGATTGAAGAAGTGGTCGCCGGGGGCACCTATTTTCCTGATCGCATCACGCAGTGGATCGAGGAGCGGGAAGCGCGATCAAGCTTGAGCGCTCGCGAAATCGAGATCCTGGAAATGGTATCCAAAGGGCTTACAAATAAGGAGATCGCAGTGGCTCTGCACATCAGCCACTACACCGTACGAAACCATATCAACCACATCACCGAGAAACTCCAGGTTGCAGATCGAACCGAGGCTGCGACCGTGGCTCTGCGCCAGGGCATTATCGGGGCCGCCTAGGCGAGTTTCCGGCGACAAGAGAATCGGGCCGGGTCGCCCAGTATCGCGCCATCGGCGTGATTGTGTCTCAGAAGTGATCGAGCAACTCTACGTACCTCCTACAGGTTTGAGAATTCAGGCAAAAAGGGACCCGCCGGAGCGGGTCCCTCTGGTGGTGGACAGCGAAGCGATGTTTAGAACTCCAGCCGCAGTGCGAGTTGCAGCACGCGGGCGCCGGAGTTCTCGTTTCCTGGAGGCGTCACGGTGAAGTTAATGGCGCCGAAGTTCCCTCGTTGTTGATAGTCCTGCTGGTCGTACCCGTTGAAAACATTCTCCGCAGGTATGTCGAAGTTGGGGTGGTTGAAAGCATTGAACGCGTCGGCACGGAACTTGAGGTTAACCTTCTCACCGTAGACGGGGAAATTCTTGCCCAGTCCCAGGTCGGTATTGAAGTATTTCGGACCGCGGAAACCGTTACGGGATCCGATCTTGAACCCGACCGGTCCTTCGAAGTCGCTGGCGGCCGTCTTGGCGTTGGCGAATGAGCTTACCCCACCGCCTGTAAGCTTGTGAACCCCTGTGGCGATATCCGCACGGTTGGTGCCGATGAAGATGGGAGGAGCATTGTTCGAATAACTGGCGACAAAGGCGTTGGAAGCGCCGCTCCAGGGGAAGCTGCCGTGCCAAACCCCGAGGCCGCTGATGTCCCACCCGCCGATGAATTCGTCCACCCAGCGCGGCTGCGCGGCGAGAAAACTCCGGCCCTTGCCGAACGGCAACTGGTAGAGGGCATCGGAGGTGACGTATTGGCGGACATCGAAGTCAGAGCTGGCGCGGCACTCGCGGGGACGGACCACGTCGCACACCAGGCCGATGCCGCCGATGCCAGTGTCACCCGCGGAGTTGGCGAAGAACGAAACATTGTCGATGGAGTGCTGCCAGGTGTAGTTGAAATCGTAGTGAAGGCCGTGCGACATATTTTTCTGCAAGGTCACCAGCAGGCCGTGGTAGGTGGAGAATCCGGCGCTGGTGTACCAGGTATTCTCGGAGAATTGCGCAGCGGATCCCACGTTGGCCGGAGTGATGCCGGAAATGGACTGCACAAAGTCGCCGAAGTCGCCGTTGAACACATAACCGCTGATGCCGGCAGAGAGATACGCCGTGTTGCTGGCAAATCCATTCTTCACACCGATGCCGGGGGTAACGACATTCTCAAACCAGGGCTGGACGGCCTGGTTCTGAGGAGCGATGCCCTGACGGGTCTGAGTGGTGATGGAGGCCAATGCCTGCGATAGCAA
>CAVPNO010000002.1:0-8440 GCA_963706455.1 uncultured Acidobacteriota bacterium
TGCTTCACTACTAAAAATCTGTCTTTGTTACTGACCTGTATTAAACATTAGACTGTCTATAATATATAGAAACTAGCAGATAGACTCTTCAAAAGCGAAAATGTTGTAAAATATATAACATTCGTGTTAAAGAGAAATAATAAACTAGGATAAGTAAAGGTGGTTGGAGGAGACAAAGGCTATGCAAGCGCTACATCGTAGAAGTTCAAAATCCTAGCAGATTATAAGTTTGAAGTATTAAGTTGTAATATTATGTTTACCCAAACTTAAGTTCTAATAGTCCGAATTTGAAAATAGCATTTATTAAAACCTTGCAATCGATAACAAGAGTGCAGCCGCCGTCCTAATCAGTAACAAGAACAAGTATGCTCAAACAGCTTGTAGCTTTCGCCTTCTACATGTCCTCATCTGTATATAGTCGGCTCTTATAAAGTCCTTCCTCCATTGTCTTAAGGAAAGCTAGAATGTTTTTTAATAGGACGTACGAATATGCGTACTAGATAGCTGTAGTACTGCGAGATTAGCGTTAAGTCCGTGTAGTAAGGTCCTCGCTTTTTACCTTTATAGTCTCCTATCCAGAGTCAGCCTTATATCATTTATTAGAAGTGGCTAAACAAACCTTAAGGAAACACAGCTCTTATAAAGCAGAGAAAGTGACGGCTGCTAGTAAAGCCCTGTTTTACAGATGTTAACTTAAAGAACATTTTATTTACAAAACTCAAGTATAGTCGATATGGCTTGTAGTTACTAAGGCGAACAAGGTAATTCACAACGTTTTGGAAGCTTGTTTTAACACTTTCTAATAGCAAGATGACTAATATGATAGGCGGTGTAAATCCCTCATATTTTTTCTCCCCCTCCGCCTCTCTCGCCGCCAACACGGCCAGTTCCTGTTGCGCCTGCTGGCGGGTCGTTCCATCCCGCAACCGCGCGACGACGTTCCAAGCCTGCTCTTTCAGATACTTGGGATCCGGCTCCACCGGCACCCAAAAATCCACCCTCGCATTTACGTCGTAATTTGGCTCCTTGGCCGCTCCCGGAGACGGCAAGAATCGTACTCCCGGTTCCATCACACCGATCACCGTGGGCGCTACTTCCCACCGGCTGATGCGGACGGTTTTCCCGATGATCTGCCGGTCGCCGCCAAACGCTCGCTGCCAGAACTCATATCCCAGGAGAATGGTCTTTGTCGGCCCTGGCGCGAAATCGGAATCCGCGAAACCACGCCCCGCCAGAGGCTTCAGCCCCAGTACCGGAAAATAGCCTTTAGTCACCACCATCCCTTGCATGGACTGGCTGCCGTCATTGCGAATCAAGAAATTGAATGTCCAGTCATAGGCTGCGATTCCATCGAACGATTTTGCTTCTTTATTCCAATCCATCCATTGTTCGGCCGCCCAGCCACGCGAGCTGTCCATCTTCCGACCGTCGGTGCGCGCCATGGGGATCAACACCAGTTGCTCCGGTTTCTGGTACGGGGGAGGCGTGAGCAGCACGCCCTGAATCAAACTGAATATCGCCGACGTCGCGCCAATTCCCAGCGCCAGCGTCAGCGCCGCAATCAGGCTGAATCCTGGCTGCTTCAGCAGCATTCGAATCGCAAATCGCAACTCTCGCAACATGGGGACCCCTTTCCGTTTTTGGCGAGGCTCAGGGAAGTACGTGATCCGAGCGATACTGCACGCCTCTGTCCAATCCTGTCCAACCGAAAGTGACTGACGCGAAAGGGAGATCGCTGTCAAAGGCCGCCCCAGGGCCCGTTCGCAATTGAGATGCTCTGTTCGAAACCGAACAGGCATACGATATTGACTCGCCTCCCGTCCACCATCGTGGCGCTGACTTCTGGAGCCGCCGTACCGGCCCCTTGTTGTCGGGCCGGAAAGGGATGAATGGTCCAAATATTTCTCCTAACCGGCAAGGCATCATCCGATCTAATACGCGCATGGGGAATGACGAGCGCGCGCTGATCCGGGCTGTACTGGCCGGAGACAAAGACGCCTACGGGGTTCTTGTCGTGCGTCACGGCGAAATCATGTTTCGCGTGGCATTTCGCATCACCGAAAGCGAATCGGACGCGGAAGAGATTGTTCAGGAGACGTTTCTTCGCGGCTATCGCGGTCTCGCTGAGTTCGATGGGCGGGCTGATTTCCGAACCTGGATCTACCGCATCGCGGTCAACTGCGCGCTGCGGGTTTTGAACCGGCGCCGGTCGGAATCCGCGGTTCCGATCAGCGAGGAATTCGACGACGACCGTCCCGGCGTTCAATTGGCTGATTCGGGCGCGGGTCCCGACCGGCTCCTGCTCGACAGGGAGATTGAATATCGAAGACACGCGGCCATGGAAAAGATGACCCAGGATGAAAGGCTGGCCTTTGTCCTGCGGCACCTCGAAGGCCGCTCAATGGAGGAAATAGCGGCGGCGCTGGAAATCACACCGAACAACGCCAAGCAGGCGGTGTTTCGCGCGGTGCAAAAAATGCGCCGATCCCTGGCGCCGCTCTGGGTGAAATCATGAACCATTTGACGGACGAACAACTCGTCGAGCACTACTTTGGCGAAGACCTCCACCGGGTTGTCGAAACACATCTCCGCGTCTGCAGCCGATGCGAGCGTGTCTTTGAAGAGATCGCCAACACGCTGGATGTGCGCCCACCGGAGCCGCCGGCACGGGAACCCCGCTATGGAGAACGAGTCTGGCGATCCATTCAGGCACAGGTCCCGGCTTATCCCGCAAAGCCGAAGCGAAGCGGGTTTTCAATGCCTCGCCTTGTGCTCTCCAGTCTTTGTTTGAGCGCCCTGGTGGCGGCATTTATTGGCGGAACGTTGTGGGAGCGCTCGCGCACCCGCCCATCGGATACCGGCAGTTTGCCACAGGCAAGGGAGCGTGTCGTCCTTTTTATACTCGACGATCATCTGGAGCGTTCCGAACGCCTCCTTGTGCAACTCAATCATGCGGGCGAGGAGAAGGACTATCCGGAGGGATCCCTCCAGGCCGAGGCCCGGCAACTGCTGTCTGACAACCGGCTCTATCGCCAGGCGATCTCCACTGGCAAAGATCCGATCACAAATGCCGCATTGGATCATCTCGAACGCGTTCTCCTCGAAGTGGCGAACTCGTCGCAAGAGCTGAACAGTGCCGACATCGCCCGCATCGAGCAGGAAATGAACACGGATTCGCTGCTGTTTCAAATTCGTGTGCTTCGCGCAAAAGCGCTGCGACCGCAACCAAAACCTGAATCTTCCCGGAAAGGAGCATCGATCTAAATGAGAATCGATCGATGGATTTATATGGCCGCATTCTGCGGCGCCCTGTCGCTCTCTGCATTACCGGCTACCATCTCCGTAGCGTGGGTGTCCGACGATCCATCCGGCGCCATTGATTCCCACGAGGATCAGCTTTATTCTGACGCCACGCGGGCAATCAACGAGGGCCGGTGGACGGATGCCGTGCCGCTTTTGGACCAGGTTTCTAGCCTTCACGGGCTCAGGGCAGACGCTGCGGTCTATTGGAAGGCCTATGTTCGAGACAAAGAGGGGCGTCCATCCGACGCTCTTGAGGCCTGCGCAAGTCTCCGCACGACCTATCCGCAAAGCAAATGGCTCAAGGATTGCAACGCGCTCGAGATCGAGATTCGCGGTAAGAGCGGCGATCCCGTTCAGCCGCAGTCGGAGCAGGACGAAGAACTCAAGCTTCTAGCCCTGAGTTCCCTCGTAGAGGGCGGTAGTCCGAATGCGTTGCCGATCCTCCAGCAGATATTGGAAGGTCAGCACTCCGAACGGCTTAAAGAACGCGCACTCTTCGTCCTTGCACAGGATCAGTCCAGGCAGGCGCAAGATCTCTTGGGTCAGATCGTTCGCGGAGAAAAGGATCCCCACCTCCAGATAAAAGCGATCCGGCTCCTTGCCGCTGCGCAGGGACCACGCTCCTCCGACACGCTTGATGGTATCTACAGCAAGTCGACTGATTCCTCTGTAAAGAAGGCCGTCCTCGACGCTTATCTTGTCATGAACGATCCGGAGAAGTTAGTACAAGCCGCCCAGCATGAATCGGATACCCAGCTCGCCCGGCACGCCGTCTCGGAACTTGGGGCTATGGGCGCTGTCTCGCGCCTTTCGGAGATTTATCGCGCAACTTCCAGCAAGGAACTTAAAGCGGCGATCATCAACGCGTATGTTGCCGCCGGCGGCAAAGGAGCGGATGCACTCGGCGCCATCGCTTCGAGTGAGCAGGATCCCGATCTCCGCAAGAAGGCGATTCGCAACATTGGGCCCTGCGGCGGGCCCTCGGCCATACAGGCGCTCCTGGCCATTTACTCCAAAAGCACCGATGAGGAATCCAAGAAGGCCGCGGCAGATGGCTTGTTTGTTGCCGGCGACGCTCATGACCTGGTGGCCCTGGCGCGAAGCGAGAAAGATCTCGCAGTCAAGAAGAACATCGTGAGCAAACTTGCGGTAATGAACAGCAAAGAAGCCACCGATTACATGCTGGAGATTCTCAACAAATAGGAGGCGGCCATGAGAGGACTCTTTCCTGCGTCCATGATTTTCGTGTTTGCAGCTGCTTTGCCGGCACAGCAGCCCAAGGTCAGCAATTCCCAATTCACCGTAGACTCGGCGAGCCCGAATCTCCGCGCGACCACTGAGCGATTGCGCCACTCAACCGA
Organism: uncultured Acidobacteriota bacterium; assembly: GCA_963706455.1. GTDB lineage: Bacteria > Acidobacteriota > Terriglobia > Terriglobales > Acidobacteriaceae > Telmatobacter. The sequence goes on from CAVPNO010000002.1 coordinate 4,665, forward strand.
CCAACTATGGATTGGATACGAGGTGCCTGCTTTGCCCGGCTCCCATTTGTCAGCGTGCTCGAATTGGTCGGACTCTTCGCAGGCAGACGACTCATGCTGCGGGGATTTTCTTCTCGAAGACGAGCACGGCACTTATCACAACCGCAACGAACCGGCTGCGCAGAACCTTTATATTCTTTTTCGTTTCGAGCATGGTGACCTTCTCAAGGTGAGGTCAGTTGCGGCCGGATGTCATCTCAATGCGGGTGGAGTTAGCTTTGAATGGTTGACAGGAGTCAAGCCGGAAGAAAGCATCGTCTTCCTGGCCGATCTGGTGGAACAGCAACCGGAGCGTTCCAAGGCCGCCGATGGCGCGCTGCTGGCAATTAGCTTTCATGCCGCTCCAGAAGCAACGCGCTCGCTAGAACAGATAGCCACCTCGTCTTCCTCGCCGCACACGCGCGAGCAGGCGGCATTCTGGCTAGGGGTTCAGCGTGGGCACGAGGGTTTTCTCGCCCTGAAATCGCTCGAGAATAGGAGCCCGGATGCTCGATTCCGCGAGAAACTCGCGTTTGATTTCTCCCAAAACTCAGATCCGGGGGCCGAAGATGAACTCATTCATCTGGCCAAGTTCGACGCAGATTCCAAGGTTCGAGGGCAGGCGCTTTTCTGGATCGCTCAGAAGGCCGGCAAACGGGCAACCGAAACAATCACCGACGCCGTTCAAAATGATCCTGAGACCGACGTGAAGAAGAAAGCCGTATTCGCTTTGAGCCAATTGCCAAAAGATGAGAGCATCCCGCAGCTCATCCACGTGGCCGACACCAACTCGAATTTCGCGATTCGCAAAGAGGCGTTCTTTTGGCTCGGTCAATCCCAGGATCCCCGCGCGTTAGCGTATCTCGAACAAGTTCTTAAGAAGTAAAGACCTGCAGTTTGAATGTCCACGAAGCCCTTGCCGGGCCTTCCAACTCTACGTTTGAAACTGTGGAGTTCCACGCCGGACTGCTCGACATCCGCCAAAAAGGCGAGGATTGACCCAGATCGGACTCCCTGAAGCTCTGGCTGACTGCGGGGCAGGCCGTCGTTCGCATTGCGCGCGCTTGCGGCCCAGGCACCTTCAATGCAACCTGAAAAAAACAACGCCTCCAAGAAGCGTTTGTCCGAACCGGCGTCGGGAAATGGAGGGCTGCAGGCTGACACAGCTCGAGAGGTTCGGCGGGGATGGCATAGTCAACTTGATCCCTCCAACTAAGGCGAAATTGCGGCATACGAGACGCTAAGGAATGAAGCAGGCATACCAGAAGAATTGGGCAGGCATACCTATATCCATATTTTCGAGAATATGCATGCTGCCGATCGCAGCTTAGTGCCACCGGCACCGACGCAGATTCAATTCCTACCTTAGAGCCAGCTCAATGTTCGTCACATTGTTCTTGGCCGACTCCCGCCGGTCTAGATTGATGCAAAATCGTCAAGTCACTCGTTGACGGCCGATTAGTAATGAAATGTCGGCCAGTGGTGCGGGATCTACGGAGATCCCTGCGAACCGGGTTCCAAAAGCAGGCCTTTTCCGGATCGGCTCACAACTTGATAATTCCTTGTTGAGCGACAACCGGGGAAACATGCGAACCTCCTTAACATACCGTCCAGTATGTATGTTCATTGAGTTGGATGTCAATCACAATTCTTATGTCTGATGTTTTGCCGTTGACGTTCTCGCATTTCGCAGTCTGTCGCTCTGACGGTATGAACAGTTGGAGAACGGGCCGTTCGCATGGGGCGCGTCCCGAGGTCTCCGATTGCGGCCAGGTCCAGGGTGGTCCAGACCTGGCTACGCGCCGGCGGCTTCGCCATGGAAAGAGTTCCCCAGGCCCGCCACGTAATCGAGTTCTACGGCGCTCGTAATATCGGCCTCGACAAATTGAGTGGTAAGTTGCATACTGATTGGTATGTTACCGGGTACAATCGAACTGTTAGTAGGTAGAATCCGGCCGAAACGCAGCGCTCCTGCACCGCGCGATCCGAAGCGCACCCGGGAGCGCTTGCTGCAGGCGGCATTCCGCGAAGTCTACAAATCGGGCTTCCAGGGTGCCGACCTGGATGCCATTCTGGCCGCAGCCGGAGTCACAAAGGGGGCGTTGTACCACCACTTCCGCAGCAAGGAGGCCTTGGGATACGCCATCGTCGAAGAGATCATTGCCCCCGACAATCGCGGTCAGTGGTTGAGTCCTCTCGAGAACTGCGAGGACCCTATCGACGCTTTGATCGGCGCTGTTCAAGGGTTATCAGTTCAGCCCGAGGCTGTGCGCGGCGGCTGTCCTTTGATTAATCTTGCCCAGGAAATGTCTCCTCTTGACGCGGGATTCCGCCAACGGCTGGCGACAATACTTCGTAACTGGCAGGACGGTGTTGCCGCTTCGTTGCGGGATGGTCAAAGCCATGGAATGGTGCGCCGCGACCTGGAACCCGATCAAGCAGCTGGATTGTTGATTGCCATGGTGGAAGGTTATGGCACGCTTGCCAAGAATGCCCAGGATGCGAAAGTGATGAAAGCGGGAATCAATAACATCGTGGAGTGGCTGCGGTCTTTGCGCCCGCCGGGCAAGCGCAGATGGGGCTGAACGGATGGTGTAAGATGGGTGCGCGGGTATTCGCGCATACCAACCGGTCTGTACTCATCACTCACGCACGCGGGATGGCACGCACTAGCAAGGACGCCAAGTGCGGCGACCGTCTCAACACTCAGGACGGCCCCAGAGGCCGCTAACCCAAGAATCTGGAACAGGAGAATGGACATGACACGAATCGGAGTATCACGGCGGAAGGCGTTCGAAGCGGGAGCTTGCGCGCTGGCTGGAGCGGCGGGGCTCTTGGTGGCAGCAAGCGCGCACGCAGAGACGGGGCCGGGCACGGCAACCGAAGAAATCGTCCGGAAGTGGTATAAGGCGTGGGTGGAAAAGGACGAGGCCCAATTCGAGGCCCTGATGACCGACAACTTTACCTTCACCAGCGCGGCCGGCGACGACCACATCAGCCGGAGCACTTTCAAAACGCAATGCTGGGATACACAGGCAAAGCTTATCGAGCGATCCGATCTGGAGCGAGTGATCGCAAGTGGCAACGAGGCGTTTGTGAAGTATCTTTGCCACACGACGAACGGTAAATCATTCCGGAACGTGGAATATCTCCGGCTCAGCGATGGGAAGGTGGAGGCCCTTGAGTGCTATTTCGGCGGGGCCGGCTATCCGTCAGCGGCAAGCAAGGGGATGTGACGCCGTATTCAGCAGGCCCTCCGGTGAAGGATGGTCCCTACGCCGACACATGAGAGCAACTGCGGCATCGTGGTTTCAGAGTTCCTAGGAGAGAAAGAGAATACAACCTCGAAAGGAGAAAATGATGGGCGGCCGAAGACTCCTCGTATTTGCTTTTCTGACCCCTGTCATCATGCTTGGCTTTTCGACACGGTGGCGGATGCAGGCGCAAGACAGCTCAGCGCCGTCCACCATGGCCTCAATCGATACCTATTTGATGGACCGCGATGCGGAGATTGCGATGGCCCGCAGCGCGGGCCCGAACTCCATTTCAAGCGGGGCCAAGGTGCTGGTTCTTGGACGGCATGGCTATGAAACGGCCGTGGAGGGGAAGAACGATTTTGTATGCCTGGTGGGACGATCTTGGGACTTACCGAAAAACAATCGGGCTTTTTGGGACCCAAAGATACATGGTCCGATCTGCCTTAGCGCTGCGGCTACGCGGTCTTTTCTTCCCATCTACCTCAAGAAGACCGAACTGGC
>CAVPNO010000003.1:0-3824 GCA_963706455.1 uncultured Acidobacteriota bacterium
CTACGAAGCGGGACCGACAGGATTCGCGCTTTATTGGCAGCTGACGCAATTAGGAGTCGACTGCGTGGTTGTGGCGCCGAGCCTGGTTCCGACGAAGCCCGGAGACCGGGTGAAGACGGACCGTCGGGACGCGGTGAAGCTGGCACGCAGTCACCGTTCCGGTGATTTGACTGCAGTGTGGGTTCCCGATGAAGACTCCGAGGCGTTGCGCGATCTTGTCCGGCAACGGGAGGCGGCCAAGCAGGATCAGCTACGAGCAAAGCATCGGTTAACCAAGTTCCTTCTCCGTACGGGACAGCGTCCACCGCTGGGGCTAAAGGCGTGGACAGAGGGTTACATGAGGTGGCTCGCGCAGGTCCGATACACGCAGCCGGCGCAGGAAATCACGCGACTGGATTGTATGAACGAAGTGGAGCATATGAGCGCCCGGGTCCAGCGATTGGAAGAGGCCATCCTCGAGGTGGTGAAGCTGGCTCCCGCGCCGATGCAGGAAGTGGTTCGCGGCTTACAGGCATTGCGCGGCGTGGCGCATATCTCGGCAGTCACGATTGCTGTCGAGCTGGGCAACATCACCTCCCGCTTCGAGCGCGCGCGGGACCTGATGGGGTATAGCGGAGCATTTCCCAGCGAAGACTCCAGCGGCAAGCGTGTTCGAAGAGGAGGCATTACCAAGTCAGGTAACGCGCACCTCAGACGAATCGTGGTCGAATCGGCCTGGAGCTATCGACACCTGCCCCGCGTCGGAGCCAAGCTGCGCAAGCGACAGCAAGGGATTCCGGCCGAGATCATCGAGATTGCATGGAAAGCTCAGAACCGTCTGCACAAGCGCTATATGACGCTGATAGCTCGAGGCAAGGAACAGAGAAAGACCATGACGGCGATCGCACGCGAACTGCTGGGCTTCATCTGGGCCATCGGCGTCAAGGCCGAAGCGGCCTGCAAGCAACAACTGGCGGCATGAAGGGAACCAAAAGAACAAGCAAAAACCTTCCAAATAAGGAAAAAGCAAAAACGATCCAACTCATGAACAACGTTATCCAAATCGAGGACACGGTCAGCCGCAGCCGGAGCAAGCACGAAGGAGAATCCTCGCCTTCCCTATGCGACAGGCCCAGCCGGACTCGCGAAGTTAGTCAGAGGCAGCTCCCGACGGATCATGATTAGGCGGTTCCGACCCGCGAATATCAGCTTGATCAATCGTCGCCATTACCTGCCACGGCTGCTGCTGACCCTGTTCTCGAAAAGACAAATGCAAAAACCACCCCAACGATTCGAAGATGTTGACAGGGTCACACCATATCAGGGAAGGGTAGGCGGTGATAGTCCCAACCGTGCCTGTGCCGCTGCAGGCTCGATGAGTGATTCGGCGATTTTGCCTCAACTGACCCGACGAATGGCTCAAGGGAGAGACCTCGCCTCGGTCACTTTGACATTCTACTGAAGCGGCCCTATGATCGCCTAGAATGTCTACCAGAGAGCGCAACGAACGGATTGAACTCCTCCAGGGCACGTTGGATCTCCTGATTCTGCGCACCCTGCAACTCGGGCCCATGCACGGTCACGCTATCGCCAAGGCGATCGAATTCAGGTCCGAAGAGGTGCTTCAGGTCGAACAGGGATCGCTCTATCCGGCCCTGCACCGGCTGATCAAGAGAAGATGGATCTCTACCGAAAATGGAACCTCAGAGAACAATCGCCGGGCCAAATTCTACGCCTTAACAGCTAAAGGTAGACGACAGTTGACGGTCGAAACCGGCAAATGGGACAAACTGGCGCGAGCCATCGCGCAAATTCTCCGGCCCGGAAAGCAGGAGGAAGCATGACACGGCGCAAACGCATGCTGGCGGACCTCGAGCAGGATATTCGCGACCATCTCGAAAGGGAAACCCAGGACAACATCGATCGGGGAATGTCTCCAGGGGGCGCTTGTTCCGCGGCGCTGCGCAAGTTCGGCAACGTCGCGCGCGTCAAAGAGGAGACCTGGGCGGTGTGGAGCGTCGTGTGGTTTGAGCAGTTGCTTCAGGATGTTCGCTTTGGCATTCACACGTTAATGCGAAGCCCGGGTCTGACCGCAGCTGCAGTAATGGCAATCGCGCTGGGCATCGGAATCAACGTAGGTATTTTCTCCGTTTTGAACGGGCTCGCGCTGCGGTTGCTGCCGGTTCCACGCGCGCAGGAACTGGTGAGCCTAAACCAGGTCATTCATTATCAAGGGCGAGGAGATCGCTGGATTCACAATGATTCGACTTGGTTTTCCTACTCTGAATATCTGGATTACCGCGATCACAATCATGTCTTCGCCGGGCTTGTGGCCTATGAGCCTTATGTTGAAGCAACCCTTCGGGGTATCGATGTGCGGCAGGTCCTCGGGACCGCAACGTCCTGCAACTACTTCGACATTTTGATCGAGCATCCTGCGCAGGGACGAGGCTTTGTCGATTCCGATTGTGCAAGTCGCGGTGCGAATGCGGTTGCTGTGCTGAGCGACGACCTGTGGCGGGGGAGATTTACGGCGGATCCTTCATTGGTCGGCAAGAAGGTCGTCCTCAATCAGACAGCCTTCACCGTGATTGGCATTGCGCGACCGGGATTCACCGGCACGGAGCCGATTCCAAGCGCGTTCTGGGTGCCTATCACGATACAACAGGCTTTGGAGCCGGGGAGCGACCGGCTTTCGAACGACAATATGAGTTGGCTCGCTTTGCTTGGGCGAACGCGGCCGGGCGTAACGATGCAGGAGGTCCGCGCGGATCTTGGCGTGATTGCAGGACGCATCGATCAGAGCCACTCGGGACCGAGACGCACCACTTCGCTGGCAATCCATGCCGCGACGTTCTTCTCGAGCCCTGAACAACGCAGCTTCCTGATTCCTGTGGCCTCCGTTATCCTGGCCGCGTTCGCTCTCGTCCTGCTTATTGCGTGCGCGAATGTAGCCAATCTTCTACTTGCGCGCGCTTCCGTGCGACATAAAGAAATCGCACTTCGGCTCTCGATGGGCGCGGGGCGATGGCGCCTGGTCCGCCAGTTGCTGACTGAGAGTCTTCTGCTCTCCCTTGCCGGTGGCGCCCTCGGGTCAGTAATCGCCTTCTGGTCCTTTGCTCGGATCATGCTGCTCGTGACTTCTCACTTGCCGAATGACTTCCCTCCCATTGCCGTGAATGTTGCGCCCAATCTCCAAGTGCTTGCGTACGCACTCGTGCTTTCCTTTTTCACGGGAATTGCATTCGGCCTGGTCCCGGCATTGCGAAGCTCGCGGCCTGATCTGAACAGCGTAATCAAGGGAGACGGGACTCAACTCGGCGCAACCAAGAAGAGCGGACGGCTTTTACTCGATCTGCTGGTTGGCTCTCAAGTTGCCGTGTGCATGGTCCTGTTGCTTGCTACGGGGTTGCTGCTTCGCGGCCTTTACCAGGCACAGACCATCGATCCTGGATTTGAGATGAAGAGCGTCGCCTCGATGTTCCTGGATCTGGGCAGACAGGGTTACGACCAAACGCGGGCCACACAGTTTATGCGGCAGTTTCGAGAGCGGATTCAAGATCTTCCAGGAGTAACAGCGGTGGCGCAAGCAGAGTGCGCGCCGCTCAGCCACGACTTTAGCGGCTCGCAGTTCACGGTTCCAGGCCGCACCGGAACGGTCGCGATGGAATACAACCACATCACGCCCGACTATTTTTCACTGCTTGGCATTCCCATTGTGCGGGGCCGAAGCTTCAGACCAGGTGAGACGCATGATGCGCCTGGGATCATCGTCACAGAGTCGACCGCGCGCAGGCTCTGGCCGGGCCAGGACCCACTCGGGAAAGCTTCAGCGATACGGGGAT
>CAVPNO010000004.1:0-14691 GCA_963706455.1 uncultured Acidobacteriota bacterium
AACAAGGAAGGCTGGGATAACATCGATATCTTCGGCTGGCTGGGTTATCCGATGCAGATCAAGGTGGATTTCCTTTGCCGTGACTCGATCCTGGCCGCGCCCATTGCGCTGGATCTGTGCCTGTTCCTCGACCTGGCGAAGCGCACGCCTTCCCTGCGCGGCCTCGGCATCCAGGAGTGGCTCAGCTTCTATCTCAAATCGCCGCAGACGGCGCCCGGCCTTTATCCGGAGCACGATCTCTTCATTCAGTCGATGAAACTGAAGAATACTTTACGCCACATCAAGGGCGAAGACCTGATCACTCACTTAGGACTGGAATACTACGATTAGCCCTCAACCTCGGCGCCCAGGTCCCCGGGATTGGGACCTGGGATAGAACATTGCGAAGGAAATACTAATCGTTCGCTGTGGATTCCGCCCGTTTCTCCAGGTGGAACGACTCGTCACTTAGCAACTTCAGCGCCCTGCCGCCGACGATGACCGTTTCTTCCACCGGCGCATGCACAAATGGGTCCTCGAGATTCTCCGTGTCGATGATCGTGTACCAGACATTGCCGCTGGGAGAGGGCGGGACTTGAAATTCCACGCCCCCCTCGGCCGCATTCACGAGCAGGAAGAAACTGTCGTCGATCACCCACTCGCCGTCCTCGTTGGATACCTGCAGCGTCTGCCCGTTGAGCATCAGGGCGATGGCGCGCGTCCACTCCGAGTTCCACGCCTCATCCGATAGTTCATTTCCATCCGTGTTGAACCACGTAACATCCTTGATCACGCGAAGCAACTCGCCGTTGCCCTTCTTGCGGATTTCGCGATCCTGGAAAAACTTGCGCCGGTGCAGGTTGGGATGGGCCAGCCGCAGATGAATCAGCTTGCAGGTAAAGTCGCGCAGGCGCTTGCGCCGGTTGTCCAGGTTCCAATCGAACCAGCTCATCTCGTTGTCCTGGCAATAGGCATTGTTATTGCCGCGTTGCGTGCGCGCCACTTCGTCACCCCCGCATAACATGGGCACACCCTGGGAAAGCATCAGCGTGGCCAGGAAATTGCGCATCTGCCTCTCGCGCAGGCAATTCACGAGGCGATCCTTCGTGGGCCCCTCCTTTCCCATATTCCAGGAATCGTTGTTGTTCGATCCGTCGCGATTGTCGTCGAGGTTGGCCTCGTTGTGCTTCTGGTTGTAACTGACAAGGTCGCACAAGGTGAATCCATCGTGCGCGGTAATAAAGTTGATGCTTGCGTAGGGCTTCCGTCCATCGAACTGGTAGAGGTCGCTGGAGCCTGTAAGCCGATAACCAAGATCGGAGAGCATGCCCGGGTCGCCCTTCCAGAACCGCCGCGCCGTATCGCGGTATTTGCCGTTCCATTCCGCCCAAAGCACCGGAAAGTTGCCCACCTGGTAGCCGCCGTCGCCCACGTCCCACGGCTCGGCAATCAGCTTCACATCCACCAGAGTGGGGTCCTGGTGAATGGTGTCGAAGAAGGAAGACAGCCGGCTCACGTCGTGCAGTTCGCGCGCCAGCGTGGAAGCAAGGTCAAACCGGAAACCATCCACGTGCATGTCGATTACCCAGTAGCGCAGCGAATCCATGATCATCTTCAGCACTTGCGGATTGCGAACGTTGAGCGTGTTCCCGGTTCCGGTGTAATCCATGTAGAACTGGGGATCATCCTGGACCAGGCGGTAATAAGTGGTATTGCAGACCCCTTTCCAACTTAGAACCGGTCCCAGGTGATTGCCCTCGCACGTATGGTTGTAGACCACATCGAGAATCACTTCGATGCCGGCCGCGTGCAGGGCCTTGATCATCTCCTTAAACTCGCGTACCTGCCCGCCCTTATCGCCGCACGAGCAGTAGCGGGACATGGGCGCGAAGTATCCGAGCGTGTTATATCCCCAATAATCCCTGAGTCCCTTGTCAACTAAGTGGCCCTCATCGATGAAATGATGAATGGGAAGCAGTTCGACGGCCGTGATTCCCAGTTTCTTCAGGTACTGGATGCTTGCCTCGTGCGCCAGGCCCGCATACGTGCCGCGCAGCTCCTCCGGAACCTTGGGATTGCGCATGCTGAAGCCCCGGACGTGAACCTCGTAGATCACGGAATCCGGCAGCGGAGTCTGCGGCTTGCAGTCCTCGCCCCAGTCGAATCGGTTGTCGATCACCACCGACTTGGGAACGCCGTCCGCATCGTTGGCGGTATCCATCTTGAGCGGGTCGCCGGCGGCAACATCGTAGGGAAAGATCGGCTTCTTCCAGTCCACGTCGCCGGAAATGGATTTGGCATAGGGATCGACGAGAAGCTTGTTGAAATTGAATCGATGGCCGTGCTGCGGATCCCACGGGCCGTCCACGCGAAAACCATAAAGCTGGCCGGGCTGGATGCCGTTGACGAAACCGTGCCAGACGAAGGCGGTACGCTCGCGAAGAGTTACGCAATCGGTCTGATTGCCGTCGGAATCAAACATGCAAAGGTCGACACGCGTCGCTGCCTCGGAGAAAAGTGCGAAGTTTGTTCCTCTTTTGTAAGCGGTGGCGCCAAGCGGGTAGGGCTTTCCCGGCAGCAACGTACGGCTCATAGTGCCTACGATGCGGAGCGGGAGGTTGTTTGTTGTATCTCGACTTAGAGCCTGGGATACGGCGATGCTTCTCGCGTTCGGTAGAATTAGCTCCGCTTTCCACCGCTCACCGCGGTGGTCCGCTTCTCCTACGCCGCCACCGCCTCCGCCATCCGGCGCACAGTCAGCACGGTGATGTCATCTTCCTGTCCGAATTCCCTCGCCGCATCCGCGATATAAAAGGCTGATTGATTGCTTAAATTATGCACGCGGTCGAAGCCGAATAACTCCCCGCCGGAGTGCCGCGCTTCCACCACCCCGTCCGACATCAAAAGAATGCGGTCGCCGGGATGAAGATACAGGCGTACTTCTTCGTAAGTGTTCTCCGGCAGAACTCCCAGCGGAAGACCTCCCGGCAACGCGATTTCCTGGCTGTTGAGATAAGGCGGAAGATGCCCCGCGTTGGCGATCACCAGTTCGCCGTTGGATCCAAACCATGCAGCCTGGCAGGTGGTGAAGCTCTCGCTGCCCATGAGCACGCGATTGAGCGATTCCAGGATCTTGCCCGGACTTCGGTCGGTAACAACCCGGCGCAGCGCGCCCACCACCATGGAGACATTCATGGCCGCCCTGAGCCCCTTCCCGGCAACGTCGCCGATCACCACCAGCAGGCCGCCATCGCCCATCGCGTCAATGTGGTAAAAGTCGCCGCCCACCTCGTTTGCGGGGTTGTAGACCGAATCCACCTCGAATCCCGGGGTGGCAATCTTCTCGTGGGGGATCATCAGTTCCTGCACGCTGCGAGCCGCGGCCAGCTCGCTTGAGGACCGTTCCTGGTCGCGGTGAATGCGCAGGAACCGCGCGAAGATGATGATCACGATCACCAGCATGCCGACGAAATCGGCAATGTTTGCGAAGTGGATGGGGATGGGTCCTGCCTGGATGGTCAGCGGAGAACGGGACGGACCCGTCCCGCCCAGCATGTTGGTCAGGATGGGTTCGGCGGTGCCCACCATGCTCAAAATCAGCGGGATCAACAGCAGCCCGGCCTCGAAATTCCTCCGTATGGTCGCGGTGATGAGCGTGATCAGGCAAAACAGGAACCATCCCGCCAGCCACAGCACGCTGCCCAGCGTGCAAACCACGACGAATACCCCGGCAAAGTCAAAATGTCCGATCGCCAGGAACGAGGGACCAACCCCTACCATGATGGGAGCCGTGTATCGAAGCACCGTAATATACCAGCGCCGGCGCAGCGACAAAAACGAGATCAGAAACTCGAAATAGAGGTAGGCCGAGATCAGAACCAGTTCGAAGATCAGGGCAACGAAGGTCAGCTGGTCGATATAGGCCGTGCTTCCGGCCACGTCGATGAACGCGATCGGCGCCTGGACTAATTCATGAAAGGCCAGCCACAAATATTCGGCGTGTCCCTTTTGCGTGAAATAGAGGACGAAAAGAAACAGGGAGAGGAAAACCAGCAGGACGGAATTGATCAGCCGCGGAAGCCGCTCGAACAGGTTGTGTATCGACCACAGTTCGAGCATCGGGCTCATATCCCCGGGGTGGCCGAGATGAAACGTCCGTATACCGAAGAAGTGCGTATAAGCGCCCCACCCGGCCGGTATCAGGAGCGTCCGAACAGCCAGGGTAAGCGAGGTTTCTGCGGGTGGGATGGACAGGTCGTAGACCCGCGATATGGGGATGTAATGGCTGGCGTCGTCGCCGTGCGGACCCTCGGGCTGGATGAGCCGGCCATTGGCGTATACATCCACATCCTGCCCTGGACCGTTCCCCATGGTCATCGAGGTGTTGTGGGAAACGGGCATTTCCACCAGCAGGGCAACGGGCCCATGCCCGGCTGCGAGCTTCACATGAATCCTGAACCAGACAAACGGGCGGCGATGGCCTCGAGAAAGGTCGGGTCCTTCTTCGCCAGGTGCGCCGTGACTCGCTCCCGGCGTTGCGGGGGGGTGATCTTCGTCAGGAACTTCCTGGATCCAGTCGCGGGCGTCGCGCACCGCCCAGAGTGAATCGTCGAAGTCCGGCGACCCAGCCGCCGGATTGACTGTAATTCCGACCCTCCAGTCACGGTCCAGCGGTAGCGGAGAGCCGAGGCCGGTGGCGTCAAACGTCAGTTCCGGAGTGGGCTGGCGATCCGGCGGGGCGGGACGGCTGTGGCCATGGGGCATCAATAGGGCGCCGATCGGGCCATGGCCCGGGGGCGGCGGTGCCTGGGTTTCCAGTTGAACTGCCCCGCATACGATCAGCGCGGCCACCACAAGAAATCCCCGGCGCACAGAATTCCTCCCTTTGAGTCCGCGTACTCCACTTTAATTCAGCGGGGTACGGGCGCCAAAAGGGTGTTGAAATGCTCTGCGAAATTAGCATCCGGGGCGTCACCCCCTGGTTGGCTGCGGTCAACGACATTTATCTACCGCTGCGGAATAATCCGGGATGGAGTACGTTCATACTGGTAGAGAGTCCGGGATCCGTAAGTGTCCCGGGGACGGTCACTTTGGGATTCGGCGCCTGGCGAAATATTCTTTCCTTCAGGTTGCCAACAAGCCCATACTAACGTCTAACGAGTCAAGCGAAGCGGACGGAAAGTCGCGGTATACCCGGAGGTGAGGTAATGGCGAGGAGATCGACATGCTGGAAGACCGTCTCCGTGACGGCGATGGCGGCAGGATTTGCGCTGATGATGGCGTCTGCCGGCTGGGCTCAATCCACCCAGCAGGACCCGGCGCCCTCGGGAAACCCTCCCGCTTCCACGACCCAGAGTACTCCGCCCGCCGACACGCCTACGGGCCAACCCGCGCCCGGCACTGCCCCCGTTGGAGGCGACACCCAGGCGTCCCCGCCGGATCAGAACTCCCGGAAGCCGGACGCCAAAAAGGACGACAGCAAAAAGGATCCCAAGGGCGGAGATGATCCCGCGCCCGGCACCCAGGCCGTAAAAGGCGACGTGGCTGCCGCCGCGGTCGATCCGGAAAAGGTGATTGCCCCGGGCAGCCAGATGAAACAGGTCAAGCCGGGAAGCATCGATGACGTGAGCGCCGTGGGCAATCGCGACATCGGCGGCCGCGGCATGGGCAACTGGTACTCGACCGACACCGAGATCAAGATGGGCAAGATGTACGCCTCGGAGATCGAAAAGAGCACCAAGTTCATTACCGACCCGGTGATCACCGAGTACGTGAACCGCATTGGCCAGAACATCGTCAAGAACTCCGACTGCAAGGTTCCGTTCACCATCAAGGTCATCGATTCTGACGAAATCAACGCCATGGCGCTGCCGGGCGGCTTCTTTTATGTCAACTCCGGACTGATCCTGAACGCCGACGAGGAAGCCGAACTGGCCGGGGTGATGGCCCACGAAACGGCGCACGTCTGCGCCCACCACGCGGTGCGTGAACAGACGCGCCTGAACTACGCCCAGCTGGGCACCATTCCGCTGATCTTTATCGGCGGCTGGACGGGTTACGGAATTTACGAGGCGGCCTCGATCGGCGTGCCGATTACGTTCATGCACTTCTCGCGCGAGTTCGAGGCGCAGGCCGACTACCTGGGCGTGCAGTACATGTACAAGGCGGGCTACGATCCGCAGGCCTTTATCAGCTTCTTTGAAAAGATCCAGGCGCTGGAGAAGCGGAAGCCGGGCGCGGTGGCCAAGGTGTTTGCCGACCATCCCCAGACCCCTGACCGTATCGTCCACTCGCAGGAGGAGATCGCCCGCATTCTTCCGGCCAAGGACGAGTACACGGTCACTACCTCGGAATTTGAAGATGTCAAGGCCAGGCTGGCCCGGATCGAGAACAAGCGCCGCCTGACCGACTCCAAGGACAACAAGCGGCCTTCGCTGCGCCGGGCCAGTACCGATCCCAACAGCCAGGCGGGCGACGACAAGTCCGGCGGCGACGATCGGCCTACCCTTCACCGCCGCGAAGACCAGCAGAACCAGTAGAGCTTGAGCAGTCGTCAGTATGCAGCCGGACCGGCCCCAAGCCGGTCCGGCTGCTTTTTTGCCGTGTTTTGCCTTGTTTCAAGCGCTGAACCGTTCTAAATTTAAGGGCAGGAACCAGATGCATTCGTATGGGTTGCGAGGTGCGGGTGCGCACCTGCAACCCCGTCGAATGCCGCCCTGGGGGTTTAAGTGGTGTTATGAAAAGGATCGCTACATTTGCGGCTGCCTTCGTCTTCATTCTGTTACTGACCAAGATCGCCAACCAGGTGCCCAGCGCTCCGCCGCCGGGAACGGCGTTTTCGCTCAAGGCGCAGCGGGTCGTCCAGTGCTCCGATATGGAAATCACTCTCGTCGATAATCATCAGAAGTCGACGCACCTGGAAAAAGACGACAGCTGGCCCGATTGCTCCGCGTTCAAGAAAGACCAGGTGATGGACTTTTTTCTTTCCCGCGGGGAAAAGACAAAGTTCCTGAGCATCGAGCAAACGGCATGGTGGCGGCGGGCGATGTAGCTCTGCGCGGCTGGTCCCCAACCTCTCAATGAGCGCCTTCTCTGTTGAAGCGTTCATCGAGATTTGCATTGCAGGGCCGGCAGCCGATCCTGATCAGCGCCAGCAAATGAAAGGACCGGATCTGCGCGATCCGGCCCCCCAAACGACTCTTTAGCTTTCTGGAAATTGTTTCCGCGCGACGCAGTTAATCACCGTGCCAGCGTCTGTAATGACGATCTGAAGCTCATTGCCGCCGTGATCGATCACGAAGAAACCGTCAATGGTGAGACCTCCGCCCGTGACCGTGTACGTACCGGTGCAATCAGGGTTGACGTGGTAGGTGCCGGTTTCCACTCCCGCGGAAACGCTGCCGTTCAGGCTGGATATCCCACTGATCGTGAGCTTGCCCTTTCCATCGAAGGTGTCCAGGTTCACACCGGCGAACGGCCCCACCCCGACGATGGTTCCGGTGTCCTGATCGGAGTAGGCGCCCCTCAGGGTTGCGTTCGAGCATACCGCGGCTTTCGCTGCGGGTGCTGCGGCTAGAGATAGTGCGAAGACCCCGACGATGGTGAGGGCCCTTAGTGAATTGCTGCCTTTCATGGTCTCTCCTTTGCATGCGTGGTTTTCTTTATTCCAGAAGGAAATCAGCGGAATGGCCGTTCTCCTTCGCTTGTTTTCCAGACCCGTTTGAGCATCGAGTTCAGGCAAATCAGGGAACCGCCATCGGATGTTCGGTTGTGGTGCAGCTCCTGGGACTCAATCCACGCTCGAATCTCCCCTGGGGGCAGGTTCGAAACCACGCCGACGTCATTCAGCGGGATCATCTCCGCCTCGGCGCCGCACTGCGGACACCATGCCCGCAGCGACGTTTGCCCCCGAAGAACCAAAAGGGACTCGGTTTCGATCGTGATCCTGGTGCGCTTTGCCATCGCTCTTGCCTCTGTGTCTCCCGCGTTCCGCTTGCCGGGAAACTGAGGGCAGCTTGCCGGATTGGGACAGGAAAGTCCTTGGAAGGGCGATGATTATTTCTGATGAGTTCTCCTTATCGGTTCAAGCAGCAGAAAGAAAGAGACTTCAGCGCGCGGCTACGGATGCGCCCGGGCTCTCAGGCGAAAGGAAAATCATGCTAAAATCCGTCTCTGTCGCAAGACCGGCCTTTGTTACCCCCCTGCCCAGACTCCAGATTCGAGCCGGCCGCGGCAAGGAACGACCTCACCCGGGAACTGAGCAGGCCAGGCAGGCCCCTGGTTTTGCCGGAGTTCCGCCGTTCTGGAGCCGCATCAAGGAGTTTTTCTCCGATGGCCGCAGGCGCTGAGCCGAAGTCCCGGCAACTTTACGAGTTCGGCCCGTTCCGCCTTGACCCGGAAAAGGAACTGCTGCTGCGCGCAGACGAAACCGTTCCCGTCGCGCCCAAAGCCTTTCAGATCCTGCTGGTGCTGATCCGGCACAACCAACAGGTCGTCACCAAAGATGACCTGATGAAGACCATCTGGCCGGATACGTTCGTCGAAGAAGCCAACCTCAGCCGGAACATCTTCCTGCTTCGAAAGGCGCTGGGAGAGACGCCGCAGGATCATCAGTACATCGTGACGGTGCCCGGCCGCGGCTACCGGTTCGCGGAAGAGGTGCAGGTGGTGCGCGGGGGGGAACTCGGCATGGTTGCGGCGAGCCACGCCAAGGTGCAGGTGGAGGTGACGGAGACCCGGACATGGGTGGGGTGGGCCGCGGGGGCGGCGGTTGCGCTGGCGGCTGCGGGTGGGTGGACGTGGTGGTTCTGGCATCGGCCGCCGGTGCTTACGGCAAAGGACACGATCGTCCTGGCTGACTTTTCCAACTCCACCGGGGATCCGATCTTCGAGGGTACGCTCCGCGAGGGGCTGGCGATTCAACTGGGGCAGTCGCCCTACCTGCAGATCATGGACGACATCGAGCTGCAACGGAATCTGCGGCTGATGAACGTGGCGCCCGGAACACACATCACCAATTCGATTGCCCACGACGTGTGCGTGCGGCAGGGTGGGGCGGCCACCATCGACGGAAGGATCGCAAGCCTGGGGACAAGTTACGTGATCACGCTCGAGGCGATCACTTGTCAGAAGGGCGCGACGTTGGCGCGTGAGCAGGAGCAGGTTAAAGACAAAGAGCACGTGCTGGGGGCGCTGGACAAGGCCGCCACCGCGATGCGCGCCAAGCTGGGCGAATCGCTGACGACAGTCAAGCAGCTCGATCAGCCCCTGGAACAGGCCACGACACCGTCGCTCGAGGCGCTGCAAAACTATACCGAAGGCCTGGAAGTGGCGGGACGGGGGCGGTTTCGGTCTGCTATCCCGCTTTTTGAGCGGGCGATCGCAATCGACCCGAAGTTCACCATGGCCTACTACCTGCTCGGGGTGGTGTATGAAAATGCTGGGGATCTAGACAAGGCGGCGGATTACGCCAGGCAAGCGTTCAGCATGATGGATCGCGTTTCCGATCCGGAGCGAGTGGAGCTGACCGCGTATTACTACCGGTTCACGGGCGAATGGGAGAAAGAGATCGACGCCTATCAACAGGCGGTCCGCGACGCCTATCCCCGGCCGTGGAGCTTTCATAACCAGCTCGCGTTGACGTACAACGACCTGGGCAAATTCGAAGACGGGCTGCGCGAGGGCCTGGAGGCGATTCGGTTGCAGCCTGATACCGAGGCTCCCTACCGCCGGGTGATGGACGACTATATGTGTCTGGGGCGGCTAAAGGAGGCAGATCAGACGGCCCAGGCGATCCGCGCGCGGGGAATCGGGGGTGCGAGGATTCACCAGCGATACCTGGAGCTGGCGTACCTGGAGAACGACCAGCCGGCGCTTGACACTGAGATTCAGTGGTACGCAGGCAAGCCGGATGAGTACGTCAGCTTTGGCCTGCAGGCAGCAATGCGGAATGTGGAGGGGCAGCGGCGCGTCTCGCATGAGCTATATCGGAAGGCGGCCGACCAGGCGCGGCATCAGGAGCTGCGCTATGTGGCCGATGAGTTTGAAGAGGCGGATGCCCGGGCCGACGCGCTGGCCGGAAAGTGCGATGCGGCGAAACGGCTGGGGCGCCCGGCGCTGGCGCTGGCACTGTGCGGGGAGACGGCACGGGCGGAGGAGGTTGCGGCCGGGATGTCGAAGCAATTTCCCAACGGGACGATTTGGAATGCGATTCAGCGGCCGGAGATCGAAGCCGCGATTGCTCTGCACGGGAACGATGCTGCGCGGGCGGTCGATTTGATGGCTGCGGCATCGCCTTACGAGCGCGCCTATCCCGACGCCGTCTACGTCCGTGGGATGGCGTATCTGGGAATGCACAAGGGAGCGGAGGCAGCGGCAGAGTTTCAGAACATTGTGGATCAAAAAGGCACGAGCTGGGCCGCAACCTGGGTGCATCCGAACTGGGGGCAGTATTATGCGCTCGCGTACCTGGGGATGGCGCGCGGGTATGCGCTGGCGGGTGAAACTCCGCAGGCCAGGGACGCGTACAAGAAGTTTTTCGCGTTGTGGAAAGGCGCTGATCCCGACCTTCCCGTTCTCCGGCAGGCCAGGGCAGAGTATGCAAAGCTGCGGTGACCATGGCAGCCAACCGGAAGCTTGCGCGCTCTTCGCTTTCCGGTCCCGTTCGTTGATTCGGGCATGGCCGAGAGTTCCCCATCGGCCACCATACGCTCGGAACTCGGAAACCGGGCCCCGGCCGATCTCAATGAATGACGTGCCCTGAAGTCGGCAGCCGAGATTTCAGAGCGCTAGCAATGAATAAACAGAATCCGCTATCATTCCGATCGAATTACGCAGCCTGGCAAGCGGACTCCAATCCGGTGGTTCCCGGTGCAGTGGATTTGTACCGCTAAGCCAAGGAGATTTGATGAACTTGCAGAAACAAATTCAGGAGTATATTGCCACTCAACCGGAACCAAAACGTAGCGAAATGCAGCAGCTGCATCACACTATTTTGGCGTTGATGCCAACATGTAAGTTGTGGTTCTTAGATGGAAAAGATGAGAAAGGAAAAACCGTTTCCAACCCAAACATTGGATATGGATCTCAAACCATTAAATATTCCGATGGAAAAACCAAGGAATTCTATCAAATCGGTATAAGTGCGAATACAACAGGCATTTCCGTCTACATTATGGGAGTAAATGACAAGAAGTACCTAACCCAGACATTTGGGAAGGAACTCGGCAAAGCAAGCGTGACGGGGTATTGCATTAAATTCAAAACACTCACAGATATAAAAATCGACGTACTTAAAGCAGCAATCCAACATGGAATTGAACAGACAAGCATTCAACATTGATGTATCGAATCGGCGCTGCTCGCTCTTACATTGCGCGCCTAACTTGGCTCAGCGCCACTCACTCATTGAACTGGTTAGGCTGAAGTACGTGTTCCGGGCCAATCACCGCCAACCTGGACCCTGCCGGTTCGCCCGCATCCAACCGCATTTTGTTGCTCTCGCGTTGCAGAGAATTATCCCCTTCCGGCGCACCTTGCACGCGCGTCGGGTTTTTCGACTGTGGGACTGTGTATTCGCTCTAAGTTGCTGATCATGCATTCGTTAGAGCAAAACCCGCCACACAGCCACACAGCCCTGTGTGCGAGGCAGATCCCGAAAATGATCCCCGAAAGTGCGCGCATCACAGCCAGGGAGAGCCCCCCGATCGCCCTCGATCCGCCCGGAATCCTCTCCAGGCTGGAAGCGCGCCCGACATAAAACAGGCGATGATTAGCCGATTAACCCGCAACCCGGAAATGACGGGTGCGGACAGCACCGAAGTTTGGCTTTCCGGTTCCAAATTCACAATTTAGTGGCCGTCGCCTGCGCGACATTGGTGTCGCAGCCTACGCCTTTCACCACCCATGGCACTTATATCGCCACGGGCGAAAACACGTACACCGGCGCTTCGAACTGGCCGGAAAACGCGGCGCCAACTTTTTCGGTTGGGACTGGCAGTTACGTCGGCGCGCAGTATGTGACTATCTCGTCCGAGTTGCCGGGGACGATTTACTACACCATCAGTGGTTCGAACCCGACAACAGCGACTTTCAATCGGTGCGTGGATTCCTGCCAGCTGGAAATAACGAGCAGTTTGACGCTCAAGGCGATTGTCGCATGGTCTACACTGGGTCAGACTGCTCAGAGTGCCGTCGCGTCGGCGACTTACACGATCACTGCCCCCCCGGCGCCGACTTCGTCGCTCGCAAGTGGAACTTATTACGGCACTCAAAAGGTGGTTTTGTCGGCCGCGCCAGGCAGCTATATTTACTATACGCTGGATGGCACGACGCCGACGGCCCAGAGTACGCTCTATTCGAGTCCGATTTATCTCCGGCTCACCACGCAGGTCAATGCCGTCGCAATCGAAGGAATTTCTTCGACGGTTAGCAGATTGAGCTACAATGTTACCACCTGGGACTTCGGCGGTTTCATCGGCACGCAGTATACATATACACAATCGGGTGGCGTTTATACCTGGACAGAAGAAGACGTCTTTAACCCGATTACCTGGACCAATGGCTGCCCAGCCGGCTATTCCAAATATCAAATGGCCGGCACGAGGCGCGCGCTGCGGCCGGCAGTGGTGCGCTTTTTATGGCGCGCTCTTCTATTGCTTGCGGCCGCACACGTCCAACAACCAAACAACCTATGATTTTGGCGGCTCACAAGAATACTTCCTTACCATTTTTGGTGCGTACGCCATCCCGAACGCGCTAAAACAACAATAGCCAAGGATGCGCCGGCGGCTTCGGGAGTTGGGCGTTCCTCGGCGGCTATCTGTACCCGGGAAGCAATACTGCCCCGGCGGGGAACTATTGGGATAATTATCTGACCATGTGCCTGGGGACGACGCCGGTCACTGTCCGACTCACGCAGTTCTTCGGCGCGATCGGTTATATCAATGGTGCGTGGGGCTCCGATGTGGGGACCGGGACGGCATGGTGCCCGGGTGGGTCCACCAAACAAACGTACATGGGACAAGCGGGCATAGACTGGAATAACGCCTACTGTTACACTCGACTCCCCAGGTTTTTGGGCGCCACCTGATTTCTGCGTAAAAGCGACCGCTTGACCGCCTGAAGCGGTTTAAGTGAGCGGCGCAGGGGGTCGCGGTGCCTACGACTGTGCCGCGCCAAAGCGCTTGACCAGCGATGGCGACGGACCGAGATCCTCCAGGCTGCGTCCCGACATGTGTTTGTCGGACGATCGGAGCTGCACAACTTCGTCAAGCTGGTTTGCGAGCTGCTGAAGGGCCGCCTGTGGGTCATCGCAGTCAAGAATGCCTGCGATGAGCGCCAGAAGGCAGTTTACCTGCAGTTTGCGCATCAGGGTTCCAACCGTTTTCAGCGGTTGACCAGCTCGCGCCAGATGTAGCTGCACGGGGTGTTGCAGTAAGAAGTGATCGACCAACAAGCTCAGGCACAGGCCTCTGCGAGCGCCGTCTTCTCCTTGCTGGTAAGCATACATCCCCCAACCCTCGTACAGTTTCCAATCTTCAATTACCACTTCCACCAGCCAGCGGAAGGCATAAGCCTTCACGACGGCCAACGAACACCATGTTGGATTTGTAGCCACAATGTATCGTAGAGCCTCCTTTTCTTCGTCGTATTTCATTGGAACAATCAGCATCGGATGCTGACCATACCGCTTGATGCAAAGGCGAGCGCTGGTATATTGGATCGAAACCTTATCCGAACCCCGGCGCTCGACAACGACCTCTTGTAAAGGCTTGGCCGCAAAATACTCTTTGAGAGAGCGGTGTTTTCCGCTGCTATCCCAGCATATTTGGCTCAATTTAAGCTGCGAAATGACCTGCACGCCAGGATATACCCGTGAGCACTCCGCGCGGAAAAATTTTGACATATATGCAGCGTCGGCAAGGATGGCGTGTATATCCAGAAACCCCGCCATATATCGAAACCGCCGGAGAAGCTTCGCAGCAATCGCTTGCTTTGTCGGATACTCTTTGCGGCGAGCAGGTTTTTTTGGTCTTTTGTCCTTGGGAGCCTTTTCCGCTTTCAGCTTTTTATCTAACTGCGACCACTCGGTAAGGAGCGGATCAGGCCTGTAGAATTCGATGCCGACAGGTACCGTAATGGTTGGAGTCACAAGGACGAGTTTGACGAGGTTCTGCGCCATCACGAAGCCACCCGTCTTCTTGTCTTTGACTTTATGAACGCCATAAATTTTAGTTGTGGACTTTGAGCGAGGACGATCGTCATCGTCGATGGTTAGATAGCCCTGTTTAATATTATGCAGCTTCAAAATGTAGAGAGTGCTCGCCGTGAGTAGCTTCGACCAGGGGATAGCTGTCCAATGCAGGATGAAGGACAGAGCCTTGGCCTTGTATTCACCGGCGGACGCTCGTTCAAAGCGCTCCCAACATAGGGTGTGGGTTACGATGATGGCAGTGACGCAGAAGGTGAGCCATCCCTTCTGCCGCTCAGATAGCCCCTTGGCGCCAGGTAGTGCGAAGAGCCCCTCATTTAGGGCTTCGACATAGGCCGTAACTTCCGGTAGTGGCACAGCAAAGATTGGCACCGCAATTCTCCATGAGCTTGGTCAAAGCGGTACATCTTTGACGTTGCAGGAGGCGGGCCAACTGGCCGGCGCGTGTCGCTACTTCATGAAAAAAGCATTAAATTATGAGGGAAAAAAACTGGGGAGTC
>CAVPNO010000005.1:0-29068 GCA_963706455.1 uncultured Acidobacteriota bacterium
GCTCCGATCGCCGTCGTCGGGATCACCGTGATCACCGCGGCCCTGCTTCATGTACTGCGCCGGTGCCTGCGCGCCCGGGCCAGGCACCGGGACGGCCCGGCGAGCCCGGCCGGGCCTCCCGCGGTAGGCCTCACGCGATATCCGCCCGGGCATCGGCTTGGTGCCGATCAAGGCCCTGGCGATCCAGGTCTGGCCGTTCTGTGCGGCTAGGTCGGCTTGCCTATGGCGCGTCTTCGGCAGTGGGTGGCTGCGTGCGCAGCGGTGGCGCTCCATACAGGCTGCCTATGTCCAGCTGCTGTGCATCGGCGAGTACCGAGTGCTGCTGTTGCTGCGCTTTCTCCGCGGTTTGCTTTGCCAGTTCTGACGCCAGGCCGCCCAGCTGCCGCACGCCGATGACATCGATAAGGACACGGCTCGCGGAGAAAACCGCGATGCCTTGCACCCGGCGCTCTTTCAGCTCAGGTGAGGAAAGAGCGGCGCCGACCTTGGCTGCTTCAAATGGGTCCGCTGGATGCGCAGTAAGCTTATCGCGTTCCTCGATAATCCATTTATGGAATTTCATTACCGCCCCCTGCAGGGGCAGGTTCTGTACATCTTCAGTCGCCAGCCCCAGACGGCTGCCCTCGCTGAAACAGCGAGCGTAGGCCACCAGAGCGGACGACCAGAGCGCCTGCGGCACGATCCCGTCCCGGCCTTCCTCAGGTCTGTCCAGCTCCGTGAGCAGCCGCTTACAGCAATCCATGACGAATTGAAGATCCTGGATGATCGACGCCTGATCGGCGAGAATCCGCGCTGACGGCATGTCAAGAGCAACAGTCAGCCCAGGCACTTGCGGCGATGCCCTGTCCGTCCCGACCACGACTCCTCGTTCCGGCTTCCCGCCCCGTGACTTCGTACCTCGATCCTCGCATAACGGCAACTCGCTCTTGTCTCACATCGTGACAAGCTGTTGCGAGATGCCTGGCCACGGCGCCAAGCATGACCTGGCGATGACCAATAGGCCAGGGCGCGTATACGGTCCCGCAGCAAGGCCCACGACGAGAATGGTGAACGGCAGTCCCCCGGTCAGTTCTGCCCCGGCCATGCGGATGCTTCGCTCGGGATTGCCTTCAGGCGACCGTGCTCATGCGGACTCCGCCAGCCACCCCGAACAGCGCTAGCCGACATCCCACATCTCCTCAGCTTGCGTACCGGCGACCTCGACCAAGATTGGTGCTCCGCAGGTCCGACCTGGGGCGCGTGCAAACGTCAATCCAGCATGCGAAGGAGTTCCGCTACGTTGATGAGCACGACCACGTTGCCGTTCCTGTACCGTTCGCGCGCGGTCGGTGTCAATCCGAGGAAGAAGCGCCGCGCGACGGTGTTGTCTGCCTGAATCTCGGCGCGAAACCGTTCGATTCCCGCGCTTCGAGCCCTCTCGGCGAGAGGTCGCAGGATCTGGCGCGCGAGGCCACGATGTTGCCACTCGTCGGCCACCAAGATCGCAACCTCGGCGATGGCAGGGTCCAGGTCGTCGCGCGCGAACCGGGTCACGCCGGCGATGCCGCGGTCATCCACGGCAATGATGGCTTCCCTCTGGCCGTCGGCGAGGTCGAGCAGGAGGTCCAGAGTCTTGTCCGTGAGCACGGTGACCGATCCGTGAAATCGGAAGATGGCACTTCCGGCCGAGACCCGGTTCGGGAAGTCCGCGAGGGCCGAGCGGTCGGCCGGCGTCAGCGGACGGATCAGCGGGCCTGTGCCAGTCATGGGCTACTCCTCGGCTGCGGTGACCACGCGGTCAGCTGGCTTGAGCGTCAGTGACCTGGATGATGTTCCGCGGGTCGGTAGTCTAAAGCCTGAACTTCTCTCTCGACCGCGACTCTTCAGCGGAGCCAGCCAGCCATGATGCCGGGCCGCGATAACGAGCCCGGCAACGGCCCAGAGGGCCGTTCTCAGCCCGGGGCGCAGCTGCCGCTTTCCGCGACTCGAAGCAATTGGTTCCGCGGCCGGCTCCGGTTCCCCGAATGCGGCGGGCTCAGAGGCAGACTTGCTCTCTTCGAAAACGGGCGCATAGCTACCGCGCGGGATAGAAACCCTGATGGGCGCCGTAGCCCCTTCCCGGGCGAAGTACTCCTCCAGCCGGGACCGGAGCCGGCTGGCGTGGGAGCGGACAATATTATCGTCGCGGGGATCGTAATCGGGTGAGCGCTCGAAAACGGTCTCACCGATCAGGCGCTCATTCAAAGCGTTGCCCTGGCCGGTGAGCGTCTGCCTGCTCACGTACAACAGGAAAGCGGCGAGGCGTTGAGAATTCACGAATCCGGGACTGGCGACGATTCGCTGGACAAGCTGCCACCGCGGATCATCCGCAAGCGACGCGTCCGACGCAATTTCCCGCTGATCCCGGATGTCCATTTAACGGTGGATTCTAGCCTCAAGAAAGAGATCATTCAATGCATTCCCGAGAGCGGTCTCTTCACGGTCGTGACGCGGAGGTTCACACCAGGGCAACACACGCTTTCATCTCCAAGGAAACAAAGGAGAAGACCGGTCGCAACCGTGAAATGACTGTAAAACCACCTACCCGCGGTCCGGTCCTGCTGTCAGCATGAGAGTGCCGGAACCATGCTGCACGCCTGGGCCATCTCCAAACAACCGATCCTCTTCCTCTGGCCGCCCCGGAATGGCCGGAGATTCCATGGGATCTGCGTGCAGCGTGGATGCCGGCAACCACTTTCCTTCCCAGGGAGCGAGCAGACCGATTCTCGATGCAAAACGTGCTCTTCAAGACCAGCGAGCCAACCACCGCGGAAGGAATGGTAGAGTTCTTTGCCGTCTCCCTTTCGTTGCAGGACATCTCCGGAGAGGTGAGTGTGGTTCAGGAGATTCACGGCTGGTGGGACAATCGAACGGGCGAGGTAACGATTGACGGGAGCCTTCGACGGGAACCGGAAACGTTCGATTCGTTCAGCCACGCAGTGGACCGATATTGCGCTCTTAGGATCCATCGCGCCCGGACCGGTTTTGTGCACTCGTTTACATGGCACTGCTTTACCGGGATGCCTTCCAACTACAAGCGGATCGAGGTACCGGACTTCCTGTCGTCGAGAGACAGCGCCGAGTGATGGGATCGCGGGCCTTTGGCTCTCATCCAGGTTTGTAGTTCGCCTCGGGTGCATCCGGAGGCCTCCGGATGCATCCGGTAACCCATCGGTAGACAGATCGCTCCCCACCGCGGATGAAAGCTTACAAGGCCAGTTGCCGGCTGCCCGCCTCCGGGTTGGCCTGCTCAACGTGTTTGTTGGACGGGTCGATCAGGGCGCCAGCCCGAAGCCACCAAGGGACATGGCCTGCGTTTCGGCATCGGCCAGATACCAGGACATGACGAACAGGACTGCGATCGAGGCCAGGGCCCAGAAGAAAAGGCGGACCGGCATGGTGGATGTGAGGCGCTGAAAGGCCGTAGGGTTTGTCCGGGAGGGCCAGGAGAATACCATGCCGCTATAAAAGCAGATGGCGGCGGCGCAGAGGAGCTTGAACGCGGCAATCCACAACCGCTCTTCCCATTGCGCGCCGGGAACGAAAAAGGCACTGATGGCCGCCCAGTACAGCGAGAGGATGCAGACCAGGAAGGAAACCGCCTTGGCGAGTTCCAGCATGAGCGCCTCCTGCGCAGTGTTCAGTGATCACTGGTCAGGGATCAGAACGCTGCCGTCGTCGGCTCCTATTGTATGCCGAGCCCTGCGCGTCGACGAGACTCAGGATTTGCGCTGGAATCGCCATTCGTCGATGTAGGCCCAGGCACCGTTCGGAGCGCGTTCTTCGTTGATAAAGGAAAAGCGGTCGGGTCCGTAGCGGGTCCAGGTCATGCGCCAATCCGTGTCGATGCCGAGCATGGTCATCAAGCCTGAAAACGCGATGCAGTCGCCGTTCCATCCCTCGGCGGAGCGGAGCATCCCGAACGAGCCCTTGATTAACAAATAGATCCACTGCCGGCTGAACGGGTCAAAGGTGATCTGGGGAATCTCCTCGCCATCTGGCCCAACCATGCATATCCAGTTGGTCTTCTCGTTGAAGGAAAAGCGGGCGGCCCCGGTGTCGCTGTAGGCTGGGGAAACCGCGGTGGCGGGGACGGCGTTGTCGTAGGTCCACTCGCCGGCGATCCAGCGGAACCTGGAGAGTTCGGCGGCGCGCAGTGCGGGCAGGCCGGCCAGGGCGGCCGGATTGAATACGCCGACCTGGCGCTGAGCATCGGCTCGCGAGGGACCCATCTGCATGATTCCGGTAGAGAAAA
The DNA here is from genome assembly GCA_963706455.1 of uncultured Acidobacteriota bacterium. Lineage (GTDB taxonomy): Bacteria > Acidobacteriota > Terriglobia > Terriglobales > Acidobacteriaceae > Telmatobacter. Next base: position 4,274 of record CAVPNO010000005.1, read on the forward strand.
GCCGTTCGATCAGCATGAGATTATCTCCGCGGGATGGGGGCAGAAACAAAATGTGGGCGAGACCATTATTACCGGTGCCGCATCTTGATTAGGGGAGAGCGAGAAACTGTGAAGAGAGGACGGATGCGCGGAAACTACGTCCCTCAGCGGCTAAAGCCGCGGTGATTCAGATGCTCCTGTGGCAGGGCTAAAGCCGTACCCTTTCAAAACAGCGAGTTTTGGCAGGTTGTTGGAGAGCGAGGTCGAAATTGAGCCAACTGACAGAACCATTGGTGCAACGCCCGGGCGGGCGGCCACGGGTTGTAATCGTGGGTGGAGGATTCGGCGGGCTCCACGCCGCCAAGGCTTTGCGCCATGTCGCAGTAAACGTTACGCTCGTGGATCGAAAGAATCACCATACTTTCCAGCCGCTGCTCTACCAGGTGGCGGCCGCGGTGCTGTCGCCGGCCGATATCGCGCAGCCGATCCGCGCCATTCTTCGCAATCAGGAAAATACGGAAGTGCTGATGGACGAAGTGGTGTCCATCGACGGCAGGGCGGGAATGGTGGGGGTGGCGAGCGGGGCGCGGATTCCCTACGACTACCTGGTGTTGGCGCCCGGCTCGACGCACTCCTACTTCGGTCACGAGGAATGGGCGCCGATGGCGCCCGGGCTGAAGACGGTGGAGGATGCGACCGAGATTCGCCGGCGGATCCTGCTGGCGTTTGAGTTGGCGGAGCGGCAGATGGTGGAGCAGGGATGGCATCCGCCGCTGAATTTCGTGGTGATCGGGGGCGGCCCCACCGGAGTGGAACTGGCGGGGGCGATCAGCGACATCGCGCAGCAATATATGACCCACGATTTCCGGCATGTGGATCCGCGCAAGAGCCGGGTGCTGCTGCTGGATGGGGGCCCAAGAGTGCTGGCGGCGTACCCGGAAGATCTTTCGGCGAAGGCGGAGAAGATCCTGGCCCATCTGGAGGTCGAGGTACACACCCAGTGCAGCGTGACAGGCATAGGACCGGGTTGGGTGGATACGGGGGGACCGAAGGGCATCGGGCGAATCGACGCGGCGGTAACGCTGTGGGCGGCGGGCGTGCAGGCTTCGCCGCTGGGGAAACTGCTGGGGGCGCCGCTGGATAAGCGCGGGTGCGTGCCGGTCGATGATCAGCTGAACCCGCCGGGGATGGCGAATGTGTTTGTGCTGGGCGACCTGGCGCATTTTGAGCAGGACGGGCACCAGGTACCGGGCGTGGCGCAGCCCGCCATGCAGATGGGTGACCATGTGGGCCGGATGATCGCGGCTGATCTCAAGGGAAGACCGCGGCCTGCATTCCGCTACTTTGACAAAGGCGACATGGCAACGATCGGGCGCAACTCGGCCATCGCCAACGTGGTGTGGCCCTTCAAGGCCCACCTGAGCGGGCTGCCGGCGTGGGTTACCTGGGCGGTGGTGCATATCTTCTTCCTGATCGGGTTCCGCAACCGGCTGGCGGTGATGTTTTCGTGGTTCTGGACGTATGTGACATTCAATCGCGGCGCACGGCTGATTACCGGAGACCAGAAACTCCCCGGCTGGAAAGAGAAGACGGAGGCCGGGCCGGTGGAAGCGGCTGGGGAGGTGGCGGAGAGGAAGGCGTCGTGAAAGGCAGCTTCCAGCTTCTAGCCGCCAGCTGGGGGCTCAAATCGACCCGTCCTTAACCCGGACCGCGAATCATATTCCGCTGCAAATCTCGATTTTGGAAGAAATTCGCTTCCCCGGAGTCTTAGCTGGAAGCTGACGGCTAGAGGCGAGAAGCTGCACGTACGTCCTGTAAACTGAACCAAGCGATGCTCGATTTGGGGTTTGTCCGGGGGAACCTGGAACTAGTTGAGGAGAAACTGCGTGCGCGCGGGGCGGACCCGGCTGTGCTGCTGGGCGATTTCCGGTCGTTGGACCGGAAGCGGCGTGAGGCGATCACGCAGGCGGAGACGCTGAAGGCCCGCCGTAACGAGTTGAGCCAGAAAGTGGGAGCGCTGAAGAAGTCGGGCCAGGATGCGACCGCGCTGATGGATGAGACACGCGCGCTCAAGGACGAGCTGGACGGCCTGGACGGGTCGGCGGCGACGCTCGATGACGAAATGCGGCTGGCCCTGGCGAAAATTCCCAACCTGACACGCAATGAAGTGCCGGTGGGAACGTCTGAGGCCGACAACGTCACGGTGAAGACGTGGGGCGCGAAAAAGCCGTACGACTTCGAGCCGAAGCCGCACTGGGAACTCGGCGAGGCGCTGGGAATCCTGGACCTGGAGCGTGCGGCCAAGCTGAGCGGGGCACGATTCGCGGTCTACATGGGCGCAGGGGCGCGCCTGGAGCGGGCGCTGATCAGTTTCATGCTGGACATGCATACGCAAAAGCACGGCTACACTGAAGTGCTGCCGCCGTTCATGGTCAACAGCAAGAGCATGTTCGGAACGGGGCAATTACCCAAGTTCGCCGAGGATTCGTTTCGCTGTTCGGATGCGGATGTGGAGGCGGTCGGCCGCGGAGAGTACAAGGACAACGACCACTGGCTGATCCCGACCGCTGAGGTTCCGGTGACGAACCTGTACCGGGATGAGGTTCTGGACGAGGGCCGGCTGCCGATTTCGCTCACGGCGTACACGCCCTGCTTTCGCGCCGAAGCGGGCGCGGCAGGCAAGGATACGCGGGGGATCATCCGCCAACACCAGTTTCAGAAGGTGGAGATGGTCAAGTTCACGCGCCCCGAGGAGTCCGATGCCGAGCACGAGCGGCTGACGCGGAATGCCGAGGAGATCCTCGAAGAACTCGGTCTCCGCTATCGGCGGGTCTTGCTGTGTACCGGGGATACGGGCTTCTCGTCGGCCAAGACCTACGACCTGGAGGTGTGGCTGCCGGGACAGGGGCTCTACCGGGAGATTTCTTCCTGCTCGAATTTCGAGGCATTCCAGGCGCGGCGGGCGAATATCCGCTACAAGCCGGCAGGACCGAAGGCCAGGAACGAGTTTGTGCACACGCTGAACGGGAGCGGGCTCGCGGTGGGCCGCACCTGGCTGGCGATCGTGGAAAACTACCAGCAGGCGGACGGATCGGTGATCATCCCCGAGGCTTTGCGGCCGTATATGGGTGGGCTGGAGAGGATCACAAAGGAAAACGCGTTGTGACAGTCAGAGGCAAAACAAAAACCGCCACAATTCGATCCCCAATCCAGGGGGCTAGGCCTTTAGGATGGATTTGGCCGTCGAAGCGACCTGACCGGCAGAGCAGACGAGATTATTTGAAATCCCAAGGGCAGTGAGGAGCATGAGTACCTCAGGGGCTAAATTGACATCGGAACACGAGGGGCTAGCGGTTGCCCGGACGGCAGACGACACGGCTCGGCTCGCCGACCGGTCCGACGATGGGCCCCAGGGATCGGTGAAACAGGTTCTCAAAGACTACTTTTATTGGACGTTTTCGCGGGGCAGCGTCCAGTATGACGTGATGGTAACGCTGATCCTGGCGTTTATCTTCATCACGCCGTGGCTGTGGGATTACGGAGACAAGCCGCGGAGCACGGCGGCCAACACCGAGCCCGTGATGGTGATGGGCGACGGCGGTCACGGCCTGATCGTGTCGCTGGCGGCTTCGGACGTGAATGTTCCTTCGGCATCGTCGGACGCGGCGATCAAAAAAGCGCTCAAACAGGCCATGCAGCCGATACTCGGAGACGCGATGTTCGTGGAGCGCTGGGAACTGGAGCGCGACCAGAACGGAAATCCGGTGGCGTGGAAGGTGTGGGCACACCGGTAAATCAGTTCGGAGTTCATTGTTCGCAGTTGCGGTGGTGCAACTGACTGTGAACGAAGAACTATGAACGGTGAACTTCTTTTCCCACCGATTCAGCGTCAAAAACACCAGCAAGGAAGATCTGAACGAGAGTTTATGCGTGCACGAAGTTTTTTTGTCATTTTTTGGACCGGCTTGTTACTGGGTTCAACGCCGGCATGGGCCGCGGGGGATTTGAAGGCTACCCTTGGCCAAACTGGACCAGGCTGCCGCGCGCTTCAAGACGGCCGAGGCCGATTTCGTCGCCGAATCTGTCCAGACGGATCCCATTCCTGACAGCGAGACCCAGAAGGGCGTCACCTACTACGAGCGCAATGGGAACAGCTTCCAGATGGCGGCCCATATTGCGGAGGTGAACGGCAAAAAGGTCCCCAAGGTGTACGTCTACTCCGGCGGAAAGCTCAGGCTCGATGAGCCGCTGATCGACCAGGTGACGACCATTACCAAGGCCGGCCAGTATGAAAGTTACGTGATGATGGGCTTTGGGGCCAGCGGCAAGGAGCTTGCCGACAAGTGGGACATCACCGACGACGGCCCGGAGACCGTGAATGGCGTCAAGACCGAGAAGCTGGAACTGGTGGCCAAGGATCCCGAGGTGCGCAAGAACCTGCTCAAGGTCATCATCTGGGTGGATCTGGACCGGGGCGTGAGCATCAAGGTCTACTTTGACGAGGGCCAGGGGCAATCGCGGACGGCAACCTATTCGGATATAAAAATCAATGCATCGCTGCCCAGGGATGCGTTCACGATCAAGACCGATTCGAAGACGCAGTACATCAACCGGTGAAAAGCAAGGAACAGGGGTGAGTGATCAGGGGTTAGTGATCAGCCTCCGGCCGCCGGGTACCTCGCGGGCTTGAAATAAGAAACAAACTAAAGACGAGGATGTCGCACCCGAGCGTAAAGGCGGCCGAGGGCGATGCCACCCCAGGCGCAGAGAATGGGAAAACCTTCGATGGTGTAGCGGGCTTCGGGCGCTTCGATGGTGGCCAGCAGCGCGCTGCGGAGCAGCAGATAAGCCAGTATCCACGGCCACAGGCGCGGGCGCAGCAGGAGTCCGGCCCCGGCGAGCAAGATATATAGAGCGTTCAGTCCGGCGTAGAACCAGCTGAAGCGGGTCTCGACATGGTGATGACGGTAGACCCACCAGTCGAGATCGATGTTGAGGTTTTCGACGCGGGGACGAAACCACATGTCGGCGACGCGACCCAGCGGAAGGATCACGTAATAGCGGAAGGGATGGGCGGCGATGCGCTGCCTGTGCCAGTTGCGCGAAGCCGGCGTCGAGACCGGAGGAAAGCTGTTCGCCGTTGTCTTCGTATCCCGCGGCAAGGCGGGCCGTTTCGTCGTACTGCGCGGGTGAGTCAAAGGCGCGGCTGGGAAGAACGGCAAGATCGAGCGGGCCGCCGGGGACGTTCCAGTAAACCTGGTAGGTGGAGACGAAGTCGAGGCACCAGGTTTTGACCCAGCGCTGATAGCCGGGCCAGGTGTCTTCGCCCGGATCGGTGGCGTAACGCGGCGCGAGGGGCTGGAGGACGTGAAAGACGCGCCAGTTGCGGCCGGTCCAGACGGCGAAGGGAGCCAGCGCGAGAAGGAGACAGGCCAGAGCGAGCCGGATTCGGTGGTTTCCCACCCTCGATGGGGCATGGCGATTTTGTTCTTTTGCAAACAGACGATGCAGGACTGGGATGGCGAGGGCGAGGCCTACGAGGGCGCCGTCGGGACGAAGGAAGGCGGAGTAGGTTACGCCGAATGTAAAGGCCAGGGCGCTGCTCCAGCCGGGCTGATCGTGGAAGCGGGCAAGGGCCCACAGCGCGAGCGAGAGGCAGAATAGCGAGAGGGATTCGGTCAGCGGGGACGCGTCGTAAATGGCGGTAAACGGGCAAAGGCAGGCCAGCCACAGCGTTGCCTGGGCGGCGGATGCCTTGTATCCGGCGGGTGCGATGCGGCGGACAAACAGGGCGAGCAGAGCGCAGCCGACCAGGGCCAGGGCGATCTGCACCATGGCCGCGGCCCAGTAGTTCTCCATGCCGAGGATGCGGAAGCAGAGGTCGAGGAAAAGCGGGTACCCGGGCAGGCGGATGAGCGTGGAGTGCAGGACGCCGCTTCGGTCGGTAATGGCGTACTGTCCGTGGAGGACGAGGTTTTTCGCCATCCCGCCGTAGAGTTGGGCGTCGAAGCTCACCTCGTAGAACTTTCTCAGCATCCAAACGCGCAGCAGCCCGCCGGCAATGAGAGCCATTACGGCCGAAATTCTTCCTGCGGCGGCGGGCAGGGATGTCGATTGACGCCAGCGGTCGGCTTTCATAGATTCGTACTGTACAGGGTAACCTTCGACGCCGGTGACGGGTTGCTGCGGGTTCGCGGAGCCGCGTGGCAGTATCATTAAGGGAAAGCAGCCAATTCCGCCAACCTGCCCGAAGGACTGCGCATTCGGGAAGTTCATGAGCCAACGACAAGGTGCGGAAACAGCGAGGGTCGAGGATCAAAATCAAAGGGGCGCCGTGAGCGGGAATGCACACATCCAGCAGGGGCTAAAGGGCTCGCGCATTTGGCGGCGGCTACGGCACAACTGAAGCCGTCCCGCTTCAAAAACAGGATCTTTCCGTTGCCTTCTAAACGCCGTGCGGTGACACAACCCATTCGGAGTTCCCACAGCCCCAAAGACGACAGGCCATGCCCGAGAAGCAGATATTCTTCGACCCACATCGCAAACGGTGGAAGCGCCTGCGGCGCATTCTTGACACCGCGGCCGTGGTCTTTACGCTGGTGTTGGCGGGGTTCATTTTCAATACCCTGCGCGGGCAGCATCTGCCCGAGCTTCTTCTGCCGACACCCAAGCACAATTACCGGGCAGTGACCGATCGCACGCCCCTGCTGCATCGCAACCGCAGCCTGGGCCCGGCGCGACGGAAGACGACCCGGCGTCCTTCGGAGATTCCGCTGAACACGGGCGAAGGACTGCGGGCGGCCTACTACGTTCCCGACGACGCGACCAGCTATTCGTCGTTCAAGGAGCATGTCCACCAGATCGACCTGCTTTTTCCGCAATGGCTGCACGTGGATTTGCCGGCGGGCAGGCTCATGGCAAGGAGCGGCGACAACACCCTGCGCGAGTTCCCGGTGGTGGACGGAAACACGGTGCACGATCCGGACGACCTGAACAAGATCAAGAATGTAATCCAGCAGACGAAGGAAGATACGGAAATCTTCCCGCAGCTGAACAATTACAACGCGAAAACCGGCGTCTGGGATCCGGAGATCGGGAAACTGCTCGCCGACGATGGGCAGCGCGCGCACCTGCGCGACCAGATTGTGCGCTTCTTCACGGCGCTGCCGGTCTACCGCGGCCTGTCACTCGATTTCGAGAGCCTGGACCCGTCATCGATACCGGCTTATATCAACTTCATTCACGAGATCTACGGCGATCTTCATGCGCGCAACCTGCGGCTGTATGTGAACGTGCCGGCAGCGGCGGAGGATGCGTATCTGAAGCAGATCGCACCCAACACCGACGGCGTCGTGCTGATGAATTACGACCAGCACGAAATCGAAGGCGAGCCGGGGCCGATCGCTGCGCAGGACTGGTTCATCGGCAATTTGGCGCGGGTGCTGAAGGTGGTGCCGAAGGAGAAACTGATCTGCGCCATCGGCAACTACGGGTACGACTGGACGCTGTCGATTCCCGATCCGAAAGACAAGCGGCATCCCCAGCCGAAGGTGATCGATGCGGAAGAAGTGGATTATGTTTCCGAAGTGTGGAAGCGGGCGGCGGACGCGGACGCGGACCTGAACCTGGACTACGACACGCTCAATCCGCACTTTGAATACATCGACGAGGACTCGAACCAGCGGCACGTGGTGTGGTTTCTGGACGCGGTGACGGTGCTGAACGAGTTGCGCGGCGCGCGCGCGCTGGGGCTGCAGACCTTCGCGCTGTGGCGCTTGGGCGAAGAGGACAGCTCCATCTGGAACATCTGGGACCGTCCCAGCAACCCCGACGCGCTGCACGCCCTGACGATTGTGCAACCGGGAAACGACATCGACACCGAGGGGGACGGAGAGATCATCCGCGTGGTCGGCCTGCCCAAGAACGGCAAGCGAACGGTGGAGGTCGACACCGACGAACCGGACCCGCGCAAGAAGCTGATCATCGACGAGCACATGGACGTCTATCCCAGCCCCTACACGGTCCAGCAGTATGGGTACCATCCCAACAAGGTGGCGCTGTCGTTCGATGACGGGCCCGATCCGAAGTGGACACCGAGGATTCTGGACATCCTGAAGCGCAAGGGCGCCCATGGAACATTCATGCTGATCGGCGACGAGGCGCAACAGAATATCGGCCTGATGCAGCGCATTGTGCGCGAAGGCAACGAGATCGGCAATCACACCTATACGCATCCGGACATCAGCGAAATCTCCCAGCGCCAGCTGGATCTCGAGGTGGATCTGACGGAGCGGCTGTTTGCCAGCAAGCTGGGGGTGCAGCCGCTCTATTTCCGGCCGCCCTACGATATCGACGAGGAGCCGGACACCGCCGACCAGGCGGAGCCGGTCTACCGCATCCAGCAGGACGGGCTGACGGTGGTGGGCAACAAGATCGACACCGACGACTGGGACGAGCGCGTGCGCAAGACGCCGGCGGAGATTGCCCAGCTGGTGCTGGACCAGTTGAACCGAATGAAGGTGAAGCCCCAGTTCCGGGGCTCGATCATCCTCCTGCACGATGGGGGCGGAGACCGTTCGGTGACCATTGCGGCGCTGCCGGTGTTGATCGACACGCTGCGCCAGCACGGTTATGAAATCGTGCAGACTTCGACGCTGATGGGCAAGACGACCGCGGACGTGATGCCGCGGCTGAAATTCTGGCAGCGAGTGCGGGCGATTCCCGACTCGGTGGCATTTTCGGCGCTTTCCATCATCTTTAATTTCGTCGTGATGGTGTTCTTCCTGGGCGATGTCCTGATGAGCGCGCGCCTGATCCTGGTGGGGATTTTTGCCATCATCGACCGCATGCGGCGGCCGCACCGGGGCGCCACTCCCGGGTTCAATCCGCGCGTTGCGGTGTTGATTCCCGCATACAACGAGGAGAAGGTCATCGTCCGCACCATCCGCTCGGTGCTGAATTCCGATTACACCAACCTGCGGATCATCGTGATCGATGACGGATCCAAGGATCGGACGGCGGAGGTGGCGCAGGACGCTTATGCGAAGGAGATCCGGGCGGGGCTGGTGCAAGTGCTGGTGAAGGCAAATGGCGGGAAGGCCGCCGCACTGAACTATGGGCTGGACTATGTGGATGAGGAAATCTACGTTGGCATTGACGCCGACACGGTGATCGCCATGGATGCGATTTCGAAGCTGGTTCCGCACTTTGAGGATCGGGGGATCGGCGCGGTGGCCGGCAACGCCAAGGTTGGCAACCGGGTAAACACCTGGACGCGGTGGCAGGCCCTCGAGTACATCACCAGCCAGAACTTCGAGCGGCGGGCGATGGACCTGTTCAACGTGGTAACGGTGGTCCCGGGAGCCATTGGGGCGTGGCGTACCGATGCGGTGAAGCAGGCGGGAGGGTATCCGATCAACACGGTGGCCGAAGACGCCGACCTGACGATGAGCCTGCTCGAACACCGGCTGAAGGTGGTGTACGAAGACCGCGCGCTGGCATTTACGGAAGCGCCCATCGACCCGAAGGGTCTGATGCGGCAGCGATTCCGGTGGTCGTTCGGCATTCTGCAGGCGGTATGGAAGCATCGCGCGGCGTTTGTGCGCAACAAGGCGATGGGCTTGTTTGCGCTGCCGAATATTGTTGTCTTCCAGATGCTGCTGCCGCTGGTGTCGCCGTTTATCGACATCATGTTCGTCTACGGGATCCTTCATTACTTCATCGACCTGCACTACCATCCCGAAGCGGCATCTGCGGCGAATTTCCAGAAGCTGCTGGCGTACTTCCTGGCGTTCCTGGTGATCGATTTCCTCACGTCGTCGGTGGCGTTCAGCCTGGAGCGGCCGCACCCGGCGAACAAGGGCGACCGCTGGCTTCTGTTCCACATCTGGCTGCAGCGATTCGCCTACCGGCAGTTGTTCTCGGTGGTGCTTTTCAAGACGGTGAAGCGGGCGATCGACGGCAAGCCGTTCAACTGGGACAAGCTCGAGCGGACGGCAAAGATGAGCCGGCAGACGGAGGCGCTGACGGAAACGCGGTGAAGACAGTGGTCAGGGATCTGTGAAAAGTTCCAAGTGGCCTCCCTTTCCGTTTTCTTAGTCGGAGTCTTGACGGAGGTACGGCTAAGCCGTAGTATCGTGAGTGCGCTATGTCTGGGATACGGCGAAAGATGCCTTGAACCGGAAGAGGCATCGGCTCGGTCTGGCCGAGGGAGTCCTCGCCCTGGAGGACCCGGAGCGTGATGAATGGATCGACGATCGATTCGATTACGGTGAGGAGCGAGTTGTCACGTTGGGCCTGACCAGTCATGGAGTTCTCTATGTCGTCACCACAGAAGCCGATGAAGACGCCATCCGGATCATCTCGGTCAGGAAAGCGCAGCCCGGTGAAGTCGAACGATATGGTTTGGGTAGAACATAAACCCGGCGATCCTCTGCTTGAAACAGCTACGGATTGGGAAGCGGTCCATGCCCTCACAGAGGAGCAGCTATACGCCGCCGCTCTTTCCGATCCGGACGCGCAGCCAATCCCTCGCGGAACCGAGGAGGAACTGGCGAAGATCGGACTCAAGAAAATTGTCAACCCCAAGCGACTTCGGGACCGGCTTGGCCTGACACAGGAAGAGTTCGCGGCGCGCTATCGCATTCCGGTGGGAACGCTACGCGATTGGGAGCAGGGCCGGAAGCGTCCCGACGCACCGGCCCGCGCGTACCTGGCCGTTATCGACCGCGATCCGCACGCAGTCGCCAACCTGCTGGGCGAAGTGGCTTGAATTCTGCCGCTCACTGGATCAATGACCTCTCATCGCGTGTTGTTTGCAGGTCGCACTACGCTCGACGTCATGTACTCGCTCGATCAATTCCCTGCCGAGGATACGAAGGTATTTGCGCGGGCCATGCGGGCGGCGCCGGGCGGGCCTGCGACCAACGCGGCCATCACCCATGCGCTGCTGGGCGGCCGGGCGGTTCTGATGGCGGCGATCGGCACAGGGCCATGGGCGGCTGGGGTGCGGGGAGAACTCGACCGGCTGGAGATCGACGTAATTGATCTGGCAGCAGGCACGGCCTACGAAACTCCGTTGACCACGGTTCTGGTCAATGAGCAAGGCGCAACCCGCACGATCGTGAATCCCCCGCGAGGGGAGGTGGAGCTTGGACCGGTGGGCGCGTGGAACGCGGCGTGGGGTGCTCTGCCCAGCCTCGTGCTGACGGATGGATTCCATTTGCGCGAAACACTGCCACTGCTCTGCGAGTTGAGAGCAGGCGGCGCGCAAATCTGTCTCGATGGCGGAAGCTGGAAGCCGGGAACGGAAGCGTTGGCTCCCCTTCTGAGCGTGGCGATCTGCAGCGAGCGTTTTGCGGTGCCGGGGCAGTCAGCCGACGGGACCATCCACTGGTTTGCGGAAATGGGTGTACCCTGCGTCGCGATCACGCGCGGCGCCAGAACCATTCTGGGATGGGATCGGGGCAGAAGCTTCGAGATCGAGATCAGGGCGGTCGGGGCGGTGGATACGCTGGGCGCGGGGGACGTTCTGCACGGGGCGTTTTGTTGTCATTTTGCCCAAACGGGCGACTTTGAGACATCGCTGCGGAAGGCTTCGAGGATCGCTACGGAGTCGTGCAGGGGACCGGGCATTCACGCTTGGATTGAAGCGGAGGGCATCGGGAGCGTGTCATCCCAGGTCTCAGAATCGAGACCTGGGGCACGCAAACAGGAATAGGGACGACTTAGTGATGATGGCCGTGGCCGCCGCCACCGGAATGGCCGCCGCCCGAGTGACCGCCGCTGGAATGACCTCCTCCGAAGCTGTGACCACCACCCGAACTGTGGCCGCCGCCCCCGAAGAAGCTGTGCCCTCCCCCACCGCTGAAACTGTGACCGCCGCCGTAGCTGGGCGCACTGTTATGCCCGCCGCCGAAGGGGTGAAATCCGCCGGAGTGGCCGGAGTTGCCGGCAAACGTCCTCGCAGGGGGCTGGCTGAAGCCGTGCCCGAAACTGGGTGTTGGCGCGCGATAGGCCTCGGACGGAGGCCGGTAACCCTGGCCGCCGCCATACCCGGGCATGGAGCGCGGGAAAGATCCCGATCCCACGCCGGGGCGCTGGCCGTAATTGGAGAACTGCCGGGATCCGGAGTAGCCGTAGCTATGTGGAGTACCGCCATAGGGCTGCGGGCGGCCTAGGGGAGTCGGCGCCTGTCCGCGGTTATAGGCGTAGGACTGACCCGGCATGGCGGGGTGCGTCGTGCCGCCCGAGCCGAGGAAACCGCGGGCCGGGCCGCTGTTGCCGTGCCCGAAACCATTGCCACCCTCGCCGGGACGAACCGGCGCATTCGCGCCCCGGTTGTAGGCACCGCCGTAGCGGTTCTGAATTCCCTGCTCGGGGCGGGCGACGGGGTAATGTCCGGCTCCACCATATCCTCCGCCATAGCCGGGCTGGTTGCGGTAGGCGTTCATGCCGCCGTGGCCGTATGCCCCGTTGCCGCCGCGGCCATAGCCGCCGCCGTAACGAGCCCATTCGCCGCCGCGGAAGGCCCGCGGACCGCCATGGGGGAAGCCCCAGTCGTGAACGCTGCCGCTACGCGAGCACCACACATCATGGTCGAAGAGGATGGCGTGGCCGAGCCAGTCGAGGCCCCAGCCAAACAAGTTGAAGGGCGCCATGAACGCTCCCACGGCAAACTGCAGCCCGAATTGCACGCCGGCACCGACGATCGCCCCGATGGTATCGATAGGCTGATAGCCGGGGTAGGCCGCGATGGGCTGACCATAGGCGACCCACGGATTATAGGTGGGCACGTAGACGACCTCGGGATTGGTGGGCGCCAAGGAGATGTATCCCTGATCGGTGGTGACCTGCTCCTGCGGAGTTGGCTGCAGATTGCCGGCAGCCTGGGCGCGCTGGCGTAACACCTGGATGGTCTCCATCACATCCTGGGGCTGGTTGTAATAGGCGTTGCCGAGAGCGGTGGTCCACTGCAGGTCCTGGTTCATCATGTCGAGGACCTGGGGATAGGCGGTGAGGGCCTTCACGCTGGGATCCCAGGCGCCCTGGGCATTGGCCCCGGCGGCGACCTGGTCTGGCGGAGCAGCGCCCATGGAACGGCGCCACTGGTCGGCGGCGGCGATCTGGGCGGGATACGTGGAGCCAGCCAGGATCTGGGCCAGCACGGCGTCAGGATAAAGCGCGATGGGAGCAAGAAGCTGCTCGAGTTGTTGGGCATTGAGCGCCTGGGCCGGCATGTAGGCAGGCGCCTGCTGGTTGTAATCGGGCTGGGGCGCGTAGCCCGGCTGCTGATATGGCTGCCCGTAATTACCCTGTTGCGGAACCGACTGCGGATATTGAGGGTAGTTGTATGGCTGCTGGGGCTCCCCATAGGGCTGCGGGTTCTGGTAGGGCTGGGCGTTCTGGGCCTGAGTGCCGGAGTCGTCGTCCTGCGGCCACACGTCGGGCTGCTGGGCTCTGACCATTGCCACCGGCAAGGCGAGAAGAACCAAGGCAACTGCGAATTTGCTGGGAATCGAAAAAGGCGGCTGCGCCTTGAATGGAAAGCGAAGGTGCGTTGGCTGAGTCGGTCCGGTGATGGCGAATGGGGAAATCATTTTTTCCAGTCCGGCTGATCGGGCATGGAGCCTTGGATCTTGAGTCCGAGTCGGCCACAGCAATCAAACACCGCCTGTCCCGCGCGCGTAAGGTTCCGGACGGGAAGAATCAGCGGTTGGAGACATTGACCCTGGGGGTTGGGATTAGTTTCGCGGATGCAATCAAATATATCGGGAAATTTGCCAGGAATGTGCTTTACGTATGTTGGACGAAAAAGTTGACGCCTGGATAGACAGGGAGTGGACGCAAAATCCACGGGTAGCGCCGCTCCCCGGGTTCTCCTCGCTGGAATACAATCGTGGGGTTATGGCTACCGTGACTTTGCCCACTTCGATTCAACCCCGCGTTCCGCAGGGCCGCTTCAGGAATGAACCGTTTACCGATTTCAAGAGCCCCGAGAACGCTCGGGCGATGCGAGTGGCTCTCGAAGCGGTTCGGGGAAATCTGGGCCGGGAATACGACTTGGTGATTGGGGGCGAGCGGTTCCGGACCGCGGAGAAGATCAGGTCTCTGAATCCGGCCAATCCGGCGCAGGTTGTAGGCGTGCATCAGAAGGCCGGAGGGGCTCATGCCGAGCAGGCGATGCAGGCCGCGCTTCGCGCGTTCGAGTCCTGGAGCCGGGTTTCCGTCGGGGACCGCGTGTCGCTGCTGCTGGGGGCGGCGGAGATCATCCGGCAGCGGAAGCTCGAATTCTGCGCCTGGCTGACGTACGAGGTGGGCAAAAACTGGGTGGAAGCGGATGCGGATGTGGGGGAGACGATCGACTTTCTGGAATTCTATGCCCGGGAAGCAATCCGGCTTGCAAGTGCAACAACACCAATTCAGTACCAAGGCGAACACAATGAGTTGCTTTATATTCCGCTGGGGGTAGGGGCGGTGATTCCGCCTTGGAACTTCCCGTTTGCGATTATGGCCGGGATGACAGCGGCTTCGATTGTGACCGGCAATACCGTGATCCTCAAGCCTTCCAGCGACTCACCGACAATTGCTGCGAGATTCGTTGAAGTTCTGGAAGAGGCTGGGATGCCCGGCGGGGTGGTGAATTTCTGCCCGGGTTCGGGAGCGACTTTCGGCAACGCGGTGGTCGAGCACCCGAAGACCCGGTTCATCGCCTTTACGGGGTCGAAGGCGGTGGGACTCGATATCCACGAGCGGGCGGCCAAGGCCCAACCCGGCCAGATCTGGATCAAGCGGACCATCCTCGAAATGGGGGGTAAGGATTCGATCCTGGTGTGTGCGGATGTGGATGTGGATACGGCCGTGGATGGGGTGGTGGCGTCAGCGTTCGGTTTCAGCGGGCAGAAGTGTTCGGCGTGCTCGCGGGCGATTATCGAGGCGCCGATCTACGACGTCTTCGTGGAACGCCTGCGGGAACGGGTGGGGCAGTTGAGGGTCGGCGATCCTTCCGAAAATAGCTATATGGGACCGGTGATCAACAGGGCGGCGCTGGATTCGATGCTGGCGTTCATCGAAACCGGCAAAAAGGAAGGACGCCTGGTGGCCGGCGGCCATGCAGTCAGCACGCCGGAGGGCGGCTACTACCTTGAGCCGACCGTGTTCGCGGATATCGCTCCGGACGCAACCATCGCGCAGGAGGAAATTTTCGGGCCGGTGCTGGCGGTGATCAAGGTGAACAGCTTCGAGGACGGCCTGAGAGTGGCGAACAACACAGAATATGGTCTGACCGGGGCGCTCTATACCAACGACCGCGGGAGGCTGAACCAGGCGCGGACGGAGTTCCATGTCGGCAACCTCTATTTCAACCGCAAGTGCACCGGGGCGATGGTGGGGGCGCATCCGTTTGGCGGGTTCAACATGAGCGGGACAGACTCGAAGGCGGGCGGGCCGGATTACCTGTACCTGTTCACGCAAGCCAAAAGTGTGGCGGAGAAGCTCACGGACAGGCCGGCGCCGACGGGAATTTAAAGTATCATCCGATCCCAGGTCTCAAAAACGAGACTTGGGGCACTCAGCAAAGATAGAGGCTGGAGGCAGTTTTTTGCGCCGGAGCTTCTGGGCGGCCATCCGCCGCAGCGGAGGAACGTTTCGCATGCCTGGCATTGTTCGTTTCCATCAATTGGGTGGGCCGGAAAACCTGAAAATCGAGGAAACCGCTTCGCAGCAGCCGGGGAAAGGCGAGGCGCGCCTGCGGGTGCAGGCTGTCGGGCTCAACCGCGCCGAATCGATGTTTTATCGTGGCCATTACCTGGAGCAGCCGCAGTTCCCTGCCCGCCTGGGGTACGAGGCTGCCGGTGTCGTCGACGCTGTCGGCCCGGGCGTCGATACCGCATGGATCGGGAAACCCGTGGCTACAATTCCCGGGTTCAGTATGAACCGCTACGGCACGCTGGGGGAGGAGGCGGTGATTCCGGCGACGGCGCTGGGTGCGTATCCCGCGAACTTGACACCCACGCAGGCCTCAGCGATCTGGATGCAGTACCTGACCGCCTACGGAGCGCTGGTCGATATCGGGGCGCTGCGGGCGGGAGATTTTGTATCCATCCCAGCGGCATCGTCGAGCGTGGGACTGGCGGCGATACAGATCGTGCGCGATGCGGGCGCGACGGCGATTGCCGTGACCCGCACGAGGGAAAAGCGGGATGCGCTGCTGGCCCTGGGCGCCCATCACGTGGTGGCGAGCGAAGAAGAAGACTACGTCGCGCGCATCCAGGAAATCACCAGCGGGCGTGGAGTGCGGCTGACATTCGATCCCGTGGCCGGACCGGGAGTGGAAAAGCTGGCCGAGGCTGCGGCGGCTGGGGGAATCGTGATCGAGTATGGGTTGCTGTCGGGGCAGCCGACGCCGTTCCCGCTGATCGAGGCGCTGAAAAAGGGTCTGAGCGTGCGCGGCTATGTGCTGTTTGAGGTCACGCAGGACCCGGCCCGGCTGGAAAAGGCAAAGGCCTACATCTTCGATCGGCTGGCGGACGGAAGGTTCGTTCCTAAGATTGCGAAGACGTTTCCGATGGCGCAGACGGTGGAGGCGTACCGGTACCTGGAATCGAACCAGCAGGTGGGAAAGGTTGTGATTACGGTGCCGTGAGACAGTGGTCAGATCTCCGCCGTTCGGCGCAATGACGAAGCCCCCATTCTTGTGGCCGAATTGGCCGCAAGGATGGGGGCTCGGAAGGTGAGCTAAGCGGTTTGCGCTACGATGGCGGCTGCAGGGATGGACTGCTGCTCTTCGGCTTCAAGCCGGCTGCCCATCTCGGCCGCGGCCTGCGCCAGCACGCGGTGATGAATAGTGAAGAGAGCGAGCTCGAGACGATCGCTGACGCCGGTTTTATCGTAGATGGAGCGCAGGTAATTCTTGATGACCTGCTCGGTGGTCTTCAGGCGCTGAGCGATTTCGCGATTTTTGCAACCCTGGACGATAAGGGCGACAATGCGCATTTCCTTGGGCGTGAGCCGGTCGCGGACGCGGGTGCCGACCATGTCCTCTTCGGCCACTTCGGCGACCTGCAGCTGGGGTGGAACCCAGGTGTCGCCGGCAGCCACGCGCCGGACACATTCCACCAGCGAGGAACCGGTGACGTTGCGGAAGACCACGCCGCGAAAGCCCTGGTGGAGGTAGGCGTTGGCGCTCTCATTATTTTCCGCGATGACGATGGCGCGGCTGCCGGCGGATTCGAGCAGCATGCGCAAACGCCCGGTGTCGGGGCGCAGGGATGAGGCGAAGACAACGATAGCCCCGGTGAAAGTGGTGATGGCGTGCATCATGCGCTCCAGATCGGCGCATTGGGCAACGATGCGGAAGTCTTCATCCATGGCCAGCACTTTGGCAGTGCCGGCGCGAAAGATCGCTTGTGAATCGGCCAGGATTATCTTATTCATATCGCTTGCCTCGCCTGCCTCGCGCACCTCGCGGCCGGAGCCGGCCAGGCTTCGGACAGTGGGGTGGGCGCGAGTCTCGGAGCGTACCTCAGGCCATTCTTTCTGCCCAATCAAGGGCTTTATCGGCAGCGGAGGGGAATTCCGTGCGCGTGATCGTAATTGCAACGCTGAAAATATCTGAACATTCCTCCGGTAACGGTTTAGTTCGTACCTCCGTAACATGGGGAATGTCTACCCAGAAGCTTACAGCTTAAAAGCTCTGGAGTGAAACGAAAAAGGTGCACAAAAAGGAACGTTTTGTCTGCAACTAATGGGGTACACGCTGAAAAATCGGCCATCTGTGAGCCACATCACGGTTCATTTGGGACGAGGTGCGGGCATGGGCAGGCGGAACTGCGGGCGAAAGCCCTAGACTGAGGAGGCTATGGCAAGGCCGATCATATTGGCAGTAGATGACGACGTGAACGTCCTGGAAGCGGTGGTGCAGGATCTGCGGCGCAATTACGGAGCCGAATACCGGGTGATGCGCGCGGCCAGCGGGCAGGCGGCTCTGGACACCTTGGCGCAGGTGAAGGCGCGGGAGGAACCGGTGGCGCTGATGGTGAGCGACCAGCGCATGCCGGGGATGAGCGGGGTGGAGTTCCTGGAGCGCTCGCGCGGGGATTATCCCGAAGCGCGCCGGGTGCTGCTGACGGCGTACGCGGATACGGAAGCGGCGATCCAGGCGATCAATTCGGCGCGGATTCACTATTACCTGAACAAGCCGTGGGATCCGCCGGAAGAGAAGCTCTATCCGGTGCTGAGCGACCTGCTGGACGATTGGAAGGCGGGGTACCGCCCGGCATTCGAGGGACTGCGGGTGATCGGGCATCGCTGGTCGCTGCGCGACCACACGGTGCGCAGTTTCCTGTCCACCAACCACGTTCCCTATCGCTGGTTCGACATCGCCGGCGGCGAGGAAGCTCTGAAGCTGATGGAGGAGAAGGGGCTTGATCCGGACAAATTACCGGTGGTCCTGTTTCCCGACGCAAGTGTGCTGATCGATCCCGAGCCGGAGGTGCTGGCCGCCAAAATTGGACTCAAGCTTCAGGCGACGCAGGATTTTTACGACCTGGTCATTGTGGGGGCGGGTCCGGCGGGGCTGGCTGCGGCGGTGTACGGGGCAAGCGAAGGACTGAAGACGCTGGTGATCGAGCCGGACGCGCCCGGCGGCCAGGCCGGCACGACTTCCAAGATTGAGAACTACCTGGGCTTCCCGGCGGGGATTACGGGGGCGGACATGGGACGGCGGGCGCACATCCAGGCGACCCGGTTTGGCGCGGAGTTCGTGACCCAGCGCGCGACCGGGCTGCGGATCGACGGGCAGTACCGGTTCCTGTGCCTGGCGGATGGACGCGAGGTTTCGAGCCACGTGGTTCTGCTGGCTCCGGGAGTGCAGTATCGCAAGCTGGAGATCCCGGGCGGCGACCGGCTGACAGGGAGGGGGATTTATTACGGAGCGGCGCTTGTGGAGGCGGAATCCTGCAAGGACGAGGAGGTCTTCGTCGTGGGCGGGGCAAATTCGGCCGGGCAGGCGGCGCTCCACTTCTCCAAGGTGGCCAGGAGCGTGACGATGCTGGTGCGCGGAAAAGGACTTACCGCCACCATGTCGAAATACTTAATCGATGAGATCGAACGCACATCCAAGATAGTGGTAAAACCGGGGACTCAGGTCCTGGAGGCGCTGGGGGAGGATCACCTTCAGCAAATCCGGGTCAGCGGACCCGAGGGGGAATCGGTGCTGCCGGCTTCGTCGCTGTTCGTGTTCATCGGGGCGGCGCCTCGCACGGAATGGTTGCCCGTGGGGATTCTGAGGGACGACAAGGGGTTTCTGCTGGCTGGGCCGGACCTGCGGGTGGACGGAAAGATCGCACCCGAGTGGAAGGAGAACCGGGAACCGTATCTCCTGGAGTCAAGCGTGCCGGGAGTGTTTGTGGCCGGGGATGTACGGCACGGGTCGGTAAAACGCGTTGCTTCGGCCGTAGGCGAGGGATCGATTGCGGTGCAGTTTGTTCACCAATACCTGGCGGGGTTCTGATTCCCAGGTCTCAGAAGCGAGCCCTGGGGCACCTGGCGCATGGGTACCTGGGGTTGTTCGCGACAGGGATTTCAATAGGTAGAGATTTGCGATTTCGATATAGTTCAATTCGGAGGGCCCCCGAGCTGAATAATGACTCCGGATACCGAAACGAGAAGAGAGGGTAAGCCTTCAGTGAGAGTGGAGTCTATTTCGCTCGGCGAGGTCGCGACCGACCTGCACAACTCGCAGTTGTTCGCGGACACGGCGGTGGAGGAACTTTTCGGGGTGGACCAGGTGGAGCGGGTGACCGCCCAGGCAGGGGCGGTGCTGGTTGAGCCCGGAGAAGACAAGCTCTCGTACTGGCTGGTGCTCTCGGGAACAATCCACGCGGAGCGCCCCGAGCCCGATGGTTCCGTGACCATGGTAGGCACGGCGGCGCGCGGCGAAGGTTTTGGCGAAGTCCCGCTGCTGCTGGGCAAGATGAAGGCGGTCTTCCGGGTGCGCGCGGTTGAGGATTCGGTGCTGTTGCGCTTCGGAGAAGAGGCGTTCTGGACGTTGATGTCCTGCTGCCCTTCAGTCCGCAAAGTGGTGCTGGCCAACATGGGGCAGCGGCTGCAGATTTACCAGGTAGAGGCCCTGCATCGCGAGAAGCTGGTATCGCTGGGCACGCTGTCGGCGGGCCTGATGCACGAATTGCACAATCCGGGAGCCGCGGCCAAGCGCGCGGCGTCGCTGCTGCGCGAGAACCTGATGCGGCTGCAGCAGCTTAGCCTGCGATTCAGCGACCATCCGAAGACCGAGGAGCAACTGGGCTGCATACGGGGCCTGCTGGAGCACGCGATGCGCGGCTGCCATGCCAAGGCGCTGAGCAGCATCGAGCAGGCCGACGCCGAAGAAGCACTGTCGGAATGGCTCATTCAGGCGGGAGTGGAAAACGCTTACCAGATCGCGCCGTCGCTGGTGGAGATCGGATTCGAGCAGCAGGAACTGGACTGCGCGCGTTCGTATTTCGAGCCGTCGTCTTTTTCCGATGCGTTGAACTGGCTGGGGGCGCTGGTTTCGAGCGTCTCGCAGGTGTGCGCCATTGAAGAGAGCATCTCGCGCATCTCCGACCTGGCTTCGGCGGTGAAGAAATTCGCCTATGGCGGCGACTCTCCCAAGGAACTGGACGTTCACGACAGCCTGCAGAGCACACTCACCATCCTGGGACACAAGCTGCGCATCAAGGAGATCGCGGTGGAGAAGCGGTTCAATGCTTCTCCATCGACCATCGTCACGCGGGGATCGGCGCTGAGCCAGGTATGGACGAACCTGATCGATAACGCTGCCGACGCCTCTCCGCTGAAAGGCCAGATCGAGATCTCCACGTGGACCGAGCCCGACTGGCTGGTGGTGTGCATCGGCGATCATGGCGGGGGGATTCCACCGGAGACGCTGCCGCGCATTTTCGACGCGTTCTTTACCACCAAGCCGCAGGGGTCGGGGACGGGCCTGGGATTGGAGATCGTGCATCGCATCGTGACCCAGAAATTCGGCGGCAAGATCGATGTCGAGTCGAAGCCGGGCGATACGCGATTCGTCGTGCGCCTGCCGCGGAAGAGCGCGGCGGAGACCCAGGCGGCGGGAGAGAAGAACGGCAAGGCGTGAGGGCCGTTGGGCGTCGCAGTGCCCGATGTTCCAGTTTCAAGAAGCGTCCCGGTCCAAACGCAGACCAACTTCCCGGTCCGCATCTTCACAGGTGAACCCGATATCCCAATGATGCGGAACGCAGATCAGGCCCAAGTATTGTTGTTAACGTTGAGAGAGCGGGTGGGCAATTCAAAACGCCCGAGCAGGCCGTCGATGGAATTGCGCAGCGAATCATAGCGATCCAGGACGGGAGTGATCGTGCCCTTTCCCGGTCCATTCATGGGGGTCACCTGCTGAACGGCATGGGCCAGCGACCAAGGGGCGTGAACCGTGTTGGCATTGGAATTACGAATCGCGTTGGGAGTCGCGATGTAGAAGGCGATGGCGGTGCTGTCGACCAGGTTGTTCATCAGCTCGTCAAATCGCTTCAATACCGCTTTCTTCCAAGACTTTTTATAACCGCCGATGCGGCGGCGCTCTCCTCCGCCGTTTGGCGCGAAGCCGGTGCAAACAATTTCCGCCATTTCCCATTGAAGCCTTGCGGAGTAGCCGCCAAACATGTGCGAATGTTGATCGGTTTCCGCTGCTCCGGCCCGGGTCACCAACGGAGCGGCTGCGCCATGACCGAGATCAACAGCCTGCAAACCCGTCCAGACGTTGGACAAGAGGGAACTGTAGTTTTCCATCCGTGTCGGCCAAACCTGGCCTCCGCCAAAGATTCTCTGCAGAGCGGTTTCGATTGTGCCGAGCACATCCCCAAAGACGTGGTCACCTTGATTAGGAGCCAGCGCCGGAGCCAGCAGGATATTCGGAGCAGCCGGAATTGCTTGCCCAAACGGGTTTTGGAAAGTGGCATCACAGTCCGATAACAATGGCATGGCTTCTCCCAACCAGGTGTTGATTATCCGGTGAAATCTCTGCGGAACGCAGCCGCGCAATTATCCGACAGGTTCTTCTATCAAGTCAATTTGGCGGGGCCAATCTCGATTCGATATCGAGGAAATTCGGCAGACAGGAAGAATCGGGCAGCCTCTCTGGTTTCCGTAGTTCCCAAGAGTGTTGCCGACATGCGGAGGGGTGAGCACTCGCAGTCGGGGGCCGGTGGTTTTCCGCCTTCACGACTTACCACCCCGGCGACGAAGAATCGTGCGTGGAGCCCGGCAAGTCGCGAAGATGGGACACGAGAGGTTTGCGGTGTGCGGAGCGGGGAGGCTGAAATCAAGTTGGCGTGGTTCTCTGCCGATAAGGCCGACAGGTGGACCGATGGCGGATCGTGGGGAGTTGGTGGAGGCGGCGCTGGATGTATACCCGGAGGGCCTGGCGCTGCTCGATCCGGACGAGCGCGTGGTGTTCTGGAACCGCGCGGCGGAGCTGATGACCGGCTACCCGGGCGCGGAGGTGGTGGGCCGGCATCTGCCGGACGCATTGGAAGTGCTGGCGCTGGGCCGGGACTGGGAGATGCATCCGGTTCCGCGCAACGGACCGCAGCCGGGGCGGGGATCGCTGGTGCATGCGCTACACAAGCTGGGGGGCGATGTGCCGGTCATCGCGCGGCGGGTGGTTCTGCGCGACGGACTCGGAGGACGCATCGGCACCGCGGCGGTATTTCATCCCGGCGAGCAGTTCACTGCCCTGCCCCATGGCGAGACCAGCGAAGTGGAAGCGGTGCGGGAAAGCCAGGCAGAGCTCGAGGACCGGGTCTCCAACGAATTTGAGATGTTCGTCCACGAGGGTGTGCCGCTGTCGGTTTTGTGGATTGCGGTGGACCAGGCGGCGGACCTGAGAAAGACGCACGGTGAGCGGGCATGCGAGACGATGCTGGAGACGGTGGAGCGCACGGTGGCCAATGGGCTGCGGCCGGGCGAAGAGGTGGGGCGCTGGGGAGACAACGAATTCCTGGTGCTGTCGCACGAGAACGCGCCTGAGGCTCTTGCAGCGCATGCGCAGATGCTGGCCGGGCTGGCGCGCACGTCGGACTTCCGCTGGTGGGGCGATCGAATCTCCCTGACGGTGAGCGTGGGAGCGGCGGCTGGCGAAGCGGAGGAGACGTTGACGGAGTTGCTTGAGCGCTCGCGCACAGCGATGGAGGAGAGCGCGCATGCGGGCGGCAATCACATAACGCTGGCTCCATCCCGCCGACCAAGATGTGTCGATCACCCCGATGGGCCCCGGAGGCAGTCATGTTCGCCGTCGTAGGCATTGTTCTCGTGTTTGCATGCGTAATTGGCGGGTTCCTGATGGAAAAGGGCCACCTGGCGGTGCTGCTGCAGCCGGCGGAATTGCTGATCATCGGAGGCGCAGCGACAGGTTCCCTGCTGGTGGCCAATCCGCTGCACATCCTCAAGGGCGTCGTGGCGGGATTGACGGGAGTGGTGGGCGGTTCGAAATTCGGCAAGGAGCGCTATCTGAATACGCTCAAGATGATGTACCACTTCCTGAATAAAGTGCGCAAAGAGGGCCTGCTGAGCGTGGAGAACGATGTGGAGAAGCCGGCCGAAAGCCCCCTCTTCAAGCCTTATCCGGAGTTCGTCAATGATCATCATGCGCGCGCGTTTGTGTGCGACACGCTGCGCATGGCCATCACCGGGGGTGTGGAGCCTTTCGACATGGACCAGATGATGGAGCTGGACATGGAGGTGACGCATCACGACGCCACGGATCCGGTGGCGGCGCTGACCACCGTGGCAGACGCGTTGCCGGGCCTGGGAATCGTCGCAGCGGTACTGGGGGTGGTGATCACCATGGGCGCGCTGGGCGGGCCTGCGGAGGAGATCGGGCACAAGGTGGCGGCAGCGCTGGTGGGAACGTTCCTGGGCGTATTGCTGTGCTACGGGGTGGCGGGGCCGCTGAGCTCGAACATGGCCAAGACGGCCGATGAGCACAATGAGTTTCTGCACGTGCTGCGCGTGCTGCTGCTTTCGTTTTTGAAGGGATCGCCGCCGATGATTGCGATCGAGATGGGTCGAAGGGCGATCCCCGGCCACGTGCGCCCGAGCTTCGATGAGATGGAGACGCACTGCAAGAAGCAGGGAGCGGCGGAGACGGCGAAGGCGGCGTAGCTTCCGATCGGAAGATTGTTTCGGGAAAAGGGCCGCCTCCCAGGTTGGGCGCCAAAACAAAAACGCGCCGAGCCCGGAGGCGCCCGGATTTGTGGCAAAGGGGTGAACATGGCGGCGGTCAAAGCGCAGCCGATCATCGTTATCAAGAAAAAGAACGGCCATGGCGGACATCATGGCGGCGCGTGGAAGGTGGCGTATGCGGACTTCGTAACGGCGATGATGTCGCTGTTCATTGTGTTGTGGCTGATGAATTCGAGCGAGAAGGTCAGGAAGGCGGTGGCGGGCTACTTCAACGATCCCAAGGGGACGTCGACGCTGATGGGAACGACGATGAGCGGAACCGGAGAGACGATAACAGCGGCGCAGTCCGCGACCCCGATGGAACAGTTGAAGGAGCGGATCGAACAGGAGATCAAGGCGAAGAAGGACCTGGAGCAGTTGTCGAAGCAGATCGAGATCACGCTCACGACCGAGGGACTGCGGATCGAGTTGCTGGAAGACAAGGACGGGACGTTTTACGAACTGGGCAGCGCGCGGTTGAGCCGGAGCGGGCAGGAGTTGCTGGCGCTTCTGGCGGGCGAGTTGAAGACTCTGCCTATCGGGAATTGTATCGGCGAGACCAATAATGTGCTCACG
>CAVPNO010000006.1:0-66806 GCA_963706455.1 uncultured Acidobacteriota bacterium
GCTCGGCTGCTTCTTTCATCTCCGCATTGCGGTCGGCGATGGTGCCATATTCCACTCGCTCGGTCTTCCACGGCAGCCACGATGAGTCGTAGGTATACCGCTCGTCCTGCGCCGCCTGCTGGATGGCTTCCAGCGAGCGATCGAATTGCAGGCTCAGGTGCGTGTGCCGCGGATCGGGGATGGTGGCGATCATCAGGCGGATGCCGGCGGGCAGTTCGCCCGGGGTCAGGCGTTGCTTCTGCGCCGACCCGTAAAGATACCGATCGATCAGCCGGGCAATCGCGCCGTTCTTGTTGGGGTTGGCGTCTTCATCCGCGCCATTGGCGATTCCCGGCGGAGGATACTCGAAGGCCTGACAGGTAGTAGTTTCGGTCGTGGCCGGTCTGGGCGCGACTGTGACGTTCCCCTGGCCGCTGAACCCGGACGTCTCCTTCATGGTTGCCGGTCCGCTTGCCAGGCGCATGCCGGTGATCAAAACGGCGAACAACGCGAAGATTCCCGCGCCACGCTTCATGGTCCATCTCCTCGGTAAATGAGGACCTGTGTCCTGGATGCGAGTCAGGCGGAGTGATTCGGCTTGATCCTGGCAACCGAAGGCAAACCGGGTCAACGAAGTGGTGCATGCGCTTCGCGGCCCGTTTCACCGGCGGAGAACTTAGTTCCCTGCAGTCGGGGGACGAAGGCAATTTACCCAGGAATAAAAATGAGCTTCGGACAGCTTCTCTCGTGATTCCTGAATGCTGACTGAGTGCCCGATTGGCGAGTCATCGGAGGTTCTCTCGAAGCAAAGCTGGGGCCCAATGTTGGAATACGATGGTACAGCTTTGCGTTCGGCTCGTCATCCACGAAGCCGCAGGAGTACGCCAATCGTGGGATTCCAGATACCCATTCCGGGGAGATAGGATCAAAAATTATCCCCGG
Source organism: uncultured Acidobacteriota bacterium (assembly GCA_963706455.1). Taxonomy (GTDB): domain Bacteria; phylum Acidobacteriota; class Terriglobia; order Terriglobales; family Acidobacteriaceae; genus Telmatobacter. The sequence continues at coordinate 922 of CAVPNO010000006.1, forward strand.
AAAAGCCAGTGGAGGTCTCCACGATGAGTTTCCCTGTGAACGGGCGCACCATGCGCCTGCTGTTCCTTGCTTTGCTGCTTTGCCCCGCTGCGGGCTATCTTTCTGCAGAGACCGCGAACCAGAATGCCGAGAAGGCGCTCAGCCTTTTGCGGGCCGACAACTTCGATTTCCGCAGCACGAATTCTCCCACGGTCTGGAGTATTCACTTTCCCGGTAACCATATGAAGGACATCAAGGTAGTGGTTGCGGTCGGCGACGATCCCCACACCAGCCTGGTGGTTTTCGTCACCGTAGCGGAAAAGAAGCGCCTGCCGATTACCACCGATTTCATGCGCGCGCTCCTGAAAGAGGCGCACAACGTGGACCGGGTCAAGATCGAGTTCGACCGCGATGAGGATTTGTCGGTGCGTATCGATGCCGCGCTGCGCATCACCGACGCGGCCGAGTTCAAGTTCATCGTGAACCAGGTGGAGCACGTTTCCGATGAGCTCTACGGCATGATCCAGCCGCAATTAGGCGAATAGCGATTCGACCGCGATGGGCGGGGAAAGCCCGGATCCATTCGAGGCAAACCCCCTCCGGACCGTCTACTATGAATGAGTGCGCGCGTGGAAACAACGCCTGCGGCTGGCGGTGATTTTTCTGGCCATATTTTGGCCGGCGGCGCGGGATGCGGCCGCCTACTCGCTGCTTACTCACGAACAACTCATCGACCTGACCTGGAACGACTCCATCGTTCCCCTGCTCCTCAGCCAGTATCCCCATCTGACCCACTCCGAACTCGAGCACGCCCGCGCCTACGCCTACGCCGGTTGCGTCATCCAGGACATCGGCTACTACCCCTTCGGCGACCAGTTCTTTTCTAATCTGACCCACTACGTGCGCACCGGCGACTTTGTGGTCAGCTTGTTTCGAAATGCCCAGAATGTCAACGAACTCGCCTTTGCCATCGGGGCGCTGTCGCACTACATCGGCGATGCCGAAGGGCATTCGCTGGCCACAAACCGCGCCGTCCCAGTCGAGTTTCCCAATCTCGGCAAGAAATACGGACCGAACGTCAACTACGCGGAAGGCAAGACCCAGCATGTCCGCACCGAATTTGCGTTCGACATCAACGAACTCGCGCATCATCGTATGGCGCCGTTTCGATACCAGAAGCACATCGGCCTTGCGGTTCCGGTGCGGCAGCTTGCGCTGGCCTATTATCAGACCTACGGCCTGACCAAGGGTTTCTCGGGCCGGCGCGAGCAGCGCATCAACGTGGGCGCCTATCGCTTTGCCGTACGGGCGTTCATTCCCCGCATCGCGCGCGCCATCACCATCCTCCATCGGCAGGTAGAGCCCGGTGATCCCAATACCCCCGAGATCCTTCAATTACGCAAAGAAGTGGCGGCCGTGGCGGCGGAAAACGAATGGGACAAGTACCGGCACAAGGCGGGCATCGGACTGTATTCGCTGGCCGCGCTGGTCTTCATCCTTCCCAAGATCGGGCCGCTAAGGATGGCCGCGGTGAAGGGGCCCACCGTGGCGACAGAATCGGAGTACGTCCACAGCGTTGCCGTCTCCACCGAGGCGCTGCGCCATATGCTTGCGCACTTCACGCCGCCGGCCTCGCGCACGCCGGCCGACGAGCAGAGCCTGGCCAGGGCGCATTCCCAACCGCCGGCGCATCCCGCCGCGGGTTCTGTACCCGTGGAGGACCCGCACAACCCGCGCCATCCGCTCAAGAACCGTGACCTCGATACGGGCAACGTGGTGCAACCCGGCGGCTACCGGCTCACCGATGCTACTTACGGCCAATTGCTGCACCTGCTTGCCAGCCGGCCAAATCAGGCTATTCCTCCCGGGATCAAGGAGGATATCCAGGCCTACTACGCAAATCTCGACGCGCCTATCACCACCAAGAAGGAGCCCGAACGCTGGAAACAGGTTCTGGCCGATCTCGCAACCCTCAAGACGATGCCCACCAATCCGGAACAAAAGCCGTATCCCACCTACGGAGAGGATGAGCAGGATCAACAGTGAATTTGAATCAAGAGGTATTCCATGCCCTTCACCTTTCAGCCCATCGGCTTCATCGAGAGTCCTTACCGGGAAAGCTCCGAGATTCCCAAGGGACTCGGCGTGAAGCATGAGGCCGAGGGCGTGCTCAATGTTCTTCCCGAATTTGAGACCGGCCTGGCCGATATCGAGGGTTTTTCGCACCTGTTTGTCCTCTGGGTCTTCGATCGGACCACCGGTTTCGATCTCACCGCCAGTCCGCCGTCGGATATCCGGTCCCACGGGGTGTTTGCGACGCGATCGCCGCGCCGGCCCAACCCCATCGGGCTGACCGTGGTGCAGCTGCTCAGCCGGGACCGTGAGCGGCTTCGCGTGCGCGGTGTCGATATGCTGGACGGCACGCCAATCCTTGATATCAAGCCCTACCTTTCCAGCGTTCCGCAGGAGGCGCTGCGCCGGGGCTGGCTGGCCGAAGCCGAAGCCCGCCGGGCCTGAATCGAAGAGTTCTGCGTGTCAACGAAGCAAGACTCAAGCAAGATTCCGGCGTTTGGCTACGCTTCCCGGGCGCAGACAGGCCGAGTGTCAAATTGCACGACATAAACTGATTCAGGCAACTTCCCACCCGGTTGCCCGCATCGTAATCCATTACAGTAGAATCCCCGACCCGTGCATTATGTTCCCGAGGGCCCGTATATTAGTCGGCCGTATCGAGATTCCTCGACGGCCCTAAGGTGTTGGCACGCGTCAGCATTCCCCCTTCCAGGAGTCGTCTAAGATGGCATCCTCGGTTCAGCAGAAAGATGTCGCCCAGGAAACTAACGGCCCCCTGCCACCCAATAGTCACGAGCCCCCTGCCTCCGAATATCTGGCGCTCATTCTCGAGCGCATGAATGCCATGAAGAACGGCGACTTCAGCGTGCGCCTGCCGGTGTCGTGGACAGGTCTGCCGGGAAGGATTGCCGACGACTTCAATGAGATTGTCGCCACCAACGAGCGGATGGCCCAGGAACTCAAGCGCGTCGGGCAGACGGTAGGGAAGGAAGGGCGCACCAAGGAGCGCATTCGCCTCGAGAAGCGCCGCGGCGCCTGGGATGACATGGAAGTTTCGGTCAACACGCTGGTCGAGGACCTACTCCGGCCCACCAACGAAATGACGCGCGCTATCGCCGCCGTCGCCCAGGGAAACCTGACCCAGACGGTGCGGCTGGACGTGGATGGACGCCCCCTGGAAGGCGAGTTCCTCCGTTCTGCCAACATCGTCAACACGATGATTCAGCAACTCGAGATCTTCACCTCGGAAGTGACGCGTGTGGCCCGCGAGGTGGGAACCGACGGAAAGCTCGGCGGCCAGGCCAAGGTGCCTGGCGTGGCCGGCACGTGGAAGGATCTGACCGAATCAGTGAACTCCATGGCCTCGAACCTGACCGGCCAGGTGCGCAACATCGCAGAAGTCGCCACGGCCGTAGCCAGCGGCGACCTTTCGCGCAAAATCACCGTTGATGTCCGCGGCGAAATCCTGCAGCTCAAAGAAGCCATCAACACCATGGTCGATCAGCTCCGCTCCTTCGCTTCCGAAGTGACGCGCGTGGCCCGCGAAGTGGGCACGGACGGCAAGCTGGGCGGCCAGGCGGTGGTGCCCGGCGTGGCCGGAACGTGGAAGGATCTGACCGACTCAGTAAACGCCATGGCCGGCAACCTGACCGCGCAGGTGCGCAACATCGCCGAGGTCACCACCGCCGTGGCCCGCGGCGACCTTTCCCGCAAGATCACCGTCGACGTGAAAGGCGAGATTCTAGAGCTCAAGGACACCATCAACACCATGGTGGACCAGCTCAACGCCTTCGCCGGCGAAGTGACGCGTGTGGCCCGCGAGGTGGGCACCGAAGGCAAGCTCGGCGGCCAGGCCAGCGTGCCCGGTGTGGCCGGAACCTGGAAGGACCTTACCGACAACGTGAACTTCATGGCCGGAAACTTGACCGGCCAGGTGCGCAACATTGCTGAAGTCGCTACCGCCATTGCCAACGGCGACCTTTCCCGCAAAATCACCGTGGACGTACGCGGCGAGATCCTGCAGCTGAAGGAAACGCTCAACACCATGGTGGACCAGCTCAACCGGTTCGCCGGCGAAGTGACGCGCGTGGCCCGCGAAGTGGGCACCGAAGGCCGGCTCGGCGGCCAGGCCAACGTGCCCGGCGTGGCAGGCACATGGAAAGACCTTACTGATTCGGTGAACTCCATGGCCGGCAACCTGACGGCGCAGGTCAGAAACATCGCCGAGGTGACCACCGCCGTGGCTCGCGGCGACCTTTCACGCAAGATCACGGTGGACGTGAAGGGCGAGATTCTGGAGCTGAAGAACACCATCAACACCATGGTCGATCAGCTCAACGCCTTCGCCGGCGAAGTGACGCGCGTGGCCCGCGAAGTGGGAACGGAAGGCCGCCTCGGCGGGCAGGCGCAGGTTCCCGGCGTGGCCGGGACCTGGAAGGACCTTACCGACAACGTCAACTTCATGGCCTCGAACCTGACCGGCCAGGTGCGTAACATCGCCGAGGTCGCGACGGCCGTAGCCCGCGGCGACCTTTCGCGCAAAATCACCGTCGACGTTCGCGGCGAAATCCTTGAGCTCAAAGACACGCTCAACACCATGGTCGACCAGCTCAACGCGTTCGCCGGCGAAGTCACTCGCGTGGCGCGCGAAGTGGGCACCGACGGCAAGCTTGGCGGTCAGGCCAACGTGCCCGGCGTGGGCGGTACCTGGAAGGACCTCACCGACTCAGTGAATTCGATGGCTTCGAACCTCACCGGCCAGGTGCGCAACATCGCCGAAGTCTCCACCGCCATCGCATCCGGCGACCTTTCCAAGAAGATCACCGTCAACGTTTCGGGCGAAATCCTGCTGTTGAAAGAAACCATCAACACCATGGTGGACCAGCTCAACCGGTTCGCCGGCGAAGTGACGCGCGTGGCCCGCGAAGTGGGCACCGAGGGCAAGTTGGGCGGCCAGGCCAACGTGCCCGGCGTGGGCGGCACCTGGAAGGACCTCACCGACTCAGTGAATTCGATGGCTTCGAACCTCACCGGCCAGGTGCGCAACATCGCCGAAGTGACCACCGCCGTGGCCCGTGGCGACCTTTCCCGCAAGATCACAATCGATGTGAAGGGCGAAATCCTCGAGCTGAAGAACACCATCAACACCATGGTCGATCAGCTGAATACCTTCGCCGGCGAGGTGACGCGCGTAGCCCGCGAAGTGGGCACAGACGGCAAGCTGGGCGGCCAGGCGGTTGTGCCCGGACTGGCGGGCACCTGGAAGGACCTCACCGACTCGGTCAATTTCATGGCCGGCAACCTTACGGCTCAGGTTCGCAACATTGCGGAAGTAGCCACGGCCATCGCCAACGGCGACTTGTCCCGCAAGATCACGGTCGATGTGCGCGGCGAAATCCTGCAGCTGAAGGAAACCCTCAACACCATGGTCGAGCAGCTTCGCTCGTTCGCCGCTGAGGTTACGCGCGTGGCCCGCGAAGTCGGTTCCGAGGGCCGTCTCGGCGGCCAGGCCAACGTGCCCGGCGTGGCCGGCACGTGGAAGGACCTCACCGATTCCGTGAATGCCATGGCCGGAAACCTGACCGCTCAGGTCCGCAATATCGCCGAAGTGACTACTGCCGTGGCCCGCGGCGACCTCTCGCGCAAGATCACCGTCGATGTGAAGGGCGAGATTCTCGAGTTGAAGGACACCATGAATACCATGGTGGACCAGCTCAATGCCTTCGCCGCTGAAGTCACGCGTGTGGCTCGCGAAGTAGGCACCGACGGCAAACTTGGCGGCCAGGCCATGGTGACCGGCGTGGCCGGCACGTGGAAGGACCTGACCGACAACGTCAACGTGATGGCCGCCAACCTGACGGAACAGGTCCGCGGCATCGTGAAGGTCGTAACCGCCGTCGCCAATGGCGCCCTGAACCAGAAACTCACCGTAAACGCCAAGGGCGAAGTGGCCGCGCTGGCCGAAACCATCAACAACATGACCGACACGCTGGCCACCTTTGCTGACCAGGTAACGACCGTCGCTCGCGAAGTGGGCGTCGAAGGGCGTCTGGGCGGCCAGGCCAACGTGCCCGGAGCCGCGGGAACCTGGAAGGATCTGACCGGCAACGTCAACCTGCTGGCCGACAATCTCACCAACCAGGTCCGCGCCATCGCCGAAGTGGCCACCGCCGTCACCAAGGGCGACCTCACACGATCGATCCAGGTGGAAGCCAGCGGCGAAGTCGCCGAGCTCAAAGACAACATCAACACCATGATCGACAACCTGCGGCTCACCACCGACCGCAACACTGAGCAGGACTGGCTGAAGACCAACCTGGCCCGCTTCATGAACATGCTCCAGGGCCAGCGCGACCTGGGCACCGTGGGCCGCATGCTGCTCAGCGAATTGGCTCCGCTGGTCAACGCCCAGCACGGCGTCATTTACCAAATGGAAACGGAGACCACCAAGCCCGAGGGCACCCTGGTGCTGCTCTCCACCTATGCCGACACCCCCGAAGGCCATTTCCGCGAGATTCGCATCGGCGAAGGCCTGCTGGGCCAGTGCGCGTCGGACAAACGCCGCATGCTGATCACCGACCTGCCCAAGAAAGCCGCGCCCATCAAGTCCGGCTTGTTCAAGGCGGTGCCCAAAAACGTGATCGTGCTTCCGGTTCTCTTCGAAGACCGCGTTAAGGCCGTCATCGAACTCGCCAGCCTGAGCGCGTTCACTGCCTCGCACCTGGCCTTCCTCGAGCAACTCACGTCCTCGATTGGAATCGTGCTGAACTCGATCGAAGCGACGATGCAGACCGAAGGCCTGCTCAAGCAGTCGCAGCAGCTGGCCACCGAGTTGCAGACCCAGCAGAAGGAACTGCAGCAGACCAACGAGCAGCTTGCCCAGAAGGCGCAGCAGTTGGCCGAGCAGAACTACGAGGTCGAACGCAAGAACCAGGAAATCGAGCAGGCCCGCCGCGCGCTGGAAGAAAAGGCTCGGGAACTGGCGCTGACTTCCAAGTACAAATCGGAATTCCTGGCCAACATGTCGCACGAGTTGCGTACGCCGCTCAACTCGATCCTGGTGCTCGGCCAGCAGCTGGCCGAAAACCCCGATGGCAGCCTCACGCCCAAGCAGGTGGAATTTGCCCGCACCATCCACGGCGCCGGAACCGACCTTCTCAATCTCATCAGCGACATTCTCGACCTCTCCAAGATCGAGTCAGGCACGGTGTCGGTCGAAGCGGAAGAGATCTTCTTTGGAGCTCTGCTCGAGACCGTCGCCCGCCCGTTCCGTCACGAGGCCGAGAATCGCAAGTTGACGTTCGAAGTTTCCAGCGACGCCCGCCTCGGTCGCAGCCTGGTCACCGACTCCAAGCGCCTGCAGCAGGTGCTCAAGAACCTGCTTTCCAATGCCTTCAAGTTTACCGAGCATGGCGGTGTCAGCCTGCGCATTGCGTCGGTCAACACCGGCTGGAGCCCGGATCATCCCATTTTGTCCGGCGCCGGGTCGGTGATTGCCTTCGAAGTGTCCGACACGGGCATCGGCATCTTGCCCGAGAAGCAGCGCATCATCTTCGAGGCCTTTCAGCAGGCTGACGCCGGCACCAGCCGCAAATACGGCGGCACCGGGCTTGGCCTGGCCATCAGTCGCGAACTGGCCAGCCTGCTCGGCGGTGAGATCCAGTTGCGCAGCGTCCCCGGAAAGGGAAGCACCTTCACCCTCTACCTGCCGCAGACCTACGTTGGTCCGGTGGTGCCTGCCATCCTCAAAACCGACAGGCCTGGCGCTGTCGCCACTGCCACTCCCGTCTTCCTCGCCAATGTCGCGTCGGTGGAGCAGGAATCCCGCATCGAAGACGACCGCAATAATTTCCTGGATGGCGATGCCGTCCTGCTCATCGTCGAGGACGACCCGCACTACGCCCGGGTGCTCTGCGATCTGTCGCGCGACAAGGGATTCAAGGTGCTGGTCGCCCATACCGGCGCAGAGGCCCTTGCGCTGGCGCGCGAATACAATCCCACGGCCATATCGCTCGATGTCTTCCTGCCAGACATGCTGGGGTGGACGATCCTCAACCATCTCAAGCAGGACTCGAAGACGCGCCACATACCTGTGCAGATGCTCACACTCGACGAAGACCGGCATCACGGACTGTCGCGCGGCGCCTTCTCCTTCGTCACAAAGCCCACATCCACCGAAGACCTCGATGTGGCTCTCACCCGGATTCGCAATTATTCGCAGCCGCGCCGCAAGCGCCTGCTGGTGGTCGAAGACAATCCCGCCGAGCAGATCAGCATCCGCGAACTGCTCGGCTACCAGGACATCGACATCGATACGGTGGCCTCCGGCGCGGAAGCCCTCAAGGCCCTCAATTCGGCGGGCTATGATTGCGTGGTACTCGATCTGCGCCTGCCCGACATGACCGGCTTCGACGTCCTTCAGCAACTGCGCGATACACCCAAGCTCCAGGACCTTCCGGTCGTGGTCTTCACCGGCCGCGAGCTGACACCCGAGGAAGACGCGCAACTCCACCAGTTCGCCCGCAGCGTCGTGGTCAAGGACGTGGAATCGCCAGAGCGCCTTCTCGATGAAACCGCGCTCTTCCTGCACCGTATCGTCGCCGACCTGCCCAAGGCCAAGCAGGACATGCTCGACCGCCTGCATCAGTCCGACGAGGCGCTCGCGGGCCGCAAGGTACTGGTGGTCGACGACGACGTGCGCAATATCTTCGCTTTGTCCAGCGTCCTCGAGCGACGCGGCATGACGGTTCTTTCCGCGGGCACGGGCCGCGAGGCCATTCAGACCATCGAGAACACGCCCGACTTGGCAATTGTGTTGATGGACATTATGATGCCCGAAATGGATGGCTACGAAACCATGCAAGTCATCCGCCAGAATCCCGCACTGCGGCGCCTGCCGATCGTCGCCCTGACCGCCAAGGCCATGAAAGGCGATCGCGAAAAGTGCCTGGAAGCCGGCGCTTCGGAGTACCTGGCAAAGCCGGTAAACACTGAGCAACTGCTGTCTGCGTTACGCATGTGGCTGCACCGCTGATGCGGTATCCGGAATTGGCGCGCGGCCAATCCGCATCCATAGTGTTCTTGGGAGGGAAAGCGAGTACAGATGCACCGGGGGACCACGTCCAATGACGGCTTATGACAAAGTCAATATCCTGATGGTGGACGACCAGCCCGCCAAGCTTTTGAGCTACGAGGTCATCCTCTCCGACCTGGGCGAGAATCTCCTCAAGGCCACCAGTGCCAGCGAGGCCCTCAGCATCCTGCTCAAGACCGACATTGCCGTTGTGCTGATGGACGTCAGCATGCCCGATCTCGACGGCTTCGAACTCGCCGATGTCATCCGCCAACATCCCCGGTTTCAGAAGACCGCCATCATCTTCATCTCCGGCGTTCATCTCACTGATTCCGACAAAATCCAGGGGTATCGCAGTGGCGCGGTTGATTACATCTCCGTCCCCGTGGTTCCCGAAGTGCTTCGGGCCAAGCTCAGCATCTTCGTCGACCTGCACCGCAAGACCCGCCAGCTGGAGATGCTCAACAACGAGTTGGAGCGCCGCGTGGCCGAACGCACCGATGCCATCCATCGGCGCGAAGAGGAACTGCGGGTCCGCGCCGACCTGCTGGAACTGGCCACCGAGGCCATCATGGTTCGCGCTTTCGATGGCGCGATTCAGTTCTGGAACACCGGGGCCGAGAACCTGTATGGCTGGAAACGGGACGAGGTTATCGGCCGGAACCTGCACGACCTGCTCGGTACTGTTTTTCCCGTACCGCTTGAACAAATTGAAGCCGAACTGCGCGAGCACAAGACCTGGCAAGGCAACCTGGTGCACCGGACCAGGGACGGAGCCGAAGTGGTCGTCGCCAGCCGCAAGACCATGAACCACGAGGGCAATGCGGTGCTTGAGGTCAATCGCGACATTACCTCTCAAATGCAGGCCGAGGAAGCCTTGCGCGAGACCGAAAAACTGGCCGCCATGGGCCGGGTCGCGGGCATCATCGCTCACGAGATCAACAACCCCCTGGCCGCCATCACCAACACCCTCTACCTGGTGCGCAACCACCCTTCGCTCGACGATACCGCCCGTCACTTTGCCGATATCGCGGAACAGGAGCTGCAGCGGGTCTCCCACATCACCCGGCAGACGCTGAGCTTCTACCGCGAATCCAAGCAGCCCATCGCCGTCAACCTCACCGAGTTGCTGAACGACGTGCTCGAGATCCAGGACCGCGTTCTCACCTCATCCCGTATCGCGGTGGATCGGAAATATGCTCTCTCGCCCGTGGTGCAGGGATTCCCCGTGGAGCTGCGGCAGGTGTTTCTCAACCTGATCGGCAACGCCATCCAGGCCATGCCCGCCGGCGGCAACTTGCGCGTGTCCGTACGCGAGGCTACGGATTGGCGCGGGCAACGGCGTGGCGCGGCCATCTCCGTCGTCGACACCGGAATCGGCATCCGCCCGGAAGACGCGAAGAGGCTCTTCCAGCCCTTCTTCAGCACCAAGTCCACCAAGGGCACCGGCCTCGGGTTGTGGATCAGCAAAGGCATCGTCCGGAAGTACGACGGCAATTTGACCTGCCGGAGCTACCGGTCGGCGAGAGGCAGCGTGACATGCTTCCGCGTGTTTCTGCCGGTCAGCGCCTCACCGGCGTCTGAGCCCCAAAAGACGGAACCTGAACTAGCGCATGTGAATGTCCGCGCTTGGCAGGCCGTGTAGGTTCTCTCCTAAACGGAAATCATCCTCACCCCGGGCAGTTTTAAGGGGAAGGACCTGCGTTTGCCATCGACGAATCGCGCTCCCCAGGTCCGGATTTTCGGACTTTAATGACATGTTGCCCACTCCATCCCCCTTCCACTATCGTTCAAGGTGCAGCAGCCGAAGCGTTCGATGAATGTCGGCTGGGAGTCGGAGAATTTCCATGAGCCTCTATTGCGCCGCCGGCAGCGAACATTCCGATTTTCCTCCCGATCAACTCAAGCACCTCCTGTCTGAGGCTCTAGCCCGGCTCGGGCCGCGCTCCAGCGTGCTCGCCATCCCGCCGGACATCACGCGCCTTCATTCGCAGGCCGGCATGCTCACCCGTTTTGCGTGGCAGTACTATGGGGATCGCCTCAGGGCCGTACTTCCCGCTCTGGGCACGCACGCTCCGCAGCGGCCCGATCAGCTCGACCGCATGTTCGGCGATATGCCCCATTCGCTGTTCCGGGTTCACAACTGGCGCACGGATATCGAAACCATCGGCGAGGTACCGGCCGAAATCATCCGCGAACAATCCGAAGGCAAGCTAGATTTCGCATGGCCGGCACAGGTTAATCGCACGCTCCTCGATGGGGGCTTCGACCTGATCCTCTCCGTTGGCCAGGTGGTGCCCCACGAAGTGATCGGCATGGCCAATTACAACAAGAACATTCTGGTGGGCACGGGCGGCCGCGAAGGCATCAATCGCAGCCACTACCTGGGCGCCGTCTATGGCCTGGAGCGCATCATGGGCCGGGCCGAGAACCCGGTCCGCGCTGTGCTGAATTACGCGTCCGACCGCTTCCTGCGCCATGTGCCCATCGTCTATGTGCATACCGTAATCAGCCGCCGGCCCGACGGCACGCTCGCCGTCCGGGGCCTGTTCATTGGCGATGACCAGGAATGCTTTCTGCGCGCCGCCGACCTGAGCCTGAAGGTCAACTTCGAGCAACTCGACGAGCCCATCCGCAAGGCAGTCGTCTATCTCGACCCGCATGAGTTCCACTCCACCTGGATCGGCAACAAGGCGGTCTATCGCACGCGCATGGCCCTGGCAGACGGAGCCGAGTTGATCATTCTCGCGCCCGGCGTGGACACCTTCGGCGAAGACAAGACCATCGACAAGCTGATCCGCAAATATGGTTATCGCGGGACGCCGGCGACCATTGCCGCTGTCGAGGCCAATTCCGACCTGGCTGCAGAACTCGGCGCCGCCGCCCACCTCATTCACTCCTCATCGGAAGGCCGGTTCAAAATCACCTGGTGCCCCGGCCAGCTTACCCGCCAGGAAATCGAGGGCGTCAACTTCAGTTATGGCGAGTTAGATGAGATGTTAGAGCGCTACGACCCGGACAAGTTAGTGCACGGCTATAACAAAGTGGGCGGAGAGGAAATCTTCTACATCGCCAATCCCGGCCTCGGCCTGTGGGCGCATAGCTCGCGCCTTGTCGCCGCGTAACCTGGTTGCCATTTTGGGTTGTCATCCGGAGGGCAGCGAAGGACCTGTTTTTTACGAGAGCGCCGCACCTCAGATAACTTGTCCTCCTGAGCGTAGCCCGCGCAGCGGGCGTAGCCGAAGGATCTCAGTTTTTACTGCAGCCTGAAATCCACTTCCATCGCGACGCGCGACGGAACCGGCTCTCCGTCCTTCATTGCAGGTTTGAATCTGTATTTCCATGCCGCCTCGGCAGCCTTCACATCAAGATCGTAGCCGGCGGCTTTCACCACGCAGACGTCGCGCACACCGCCGTCCGCTCCCACCACCATGCTCACCACGCTGACGAAGTTGTAAATATGATGCTTTCTGCCTTCTTTTCTGGCCTTGTCCGAGAATTCGGCGATCGGCTGATAAGTCGGTTTGGGGGCCGTCACGCCATTCTTGAAATTGCCCACAATGCCGTCCGTTTCCAGGCTATCGTCGAATTTCGCCGGACACGCCGCGGGCTCGGGAAGCGATTTGTCTTTCCCCATGGATGCAAAGACATCGGAAGTGGACACCGCGGATATCAGCCAGAATGGCACCGTCACGACCCACGCCGTCTTTCTCATGGCACGCCTTCCTTCAGCATGAAGATTGCGACGCGATTACTGTACCACAACTGCCAATTCCTTCCGCAGACACGTCCCAGCCTTCGCAGCAGATCGTTCAATGGCAGTCGAGCCAATAGCCGGGTTGTTCAATTCATCGCCGGGGGAAATCCCTTGTAGGTGAGGTGAACCGTCACTCTTATATTGACTGCCTTACCATTGAGCATGGCCGGCTTGTACCGTGAGTGCAGTACCGATTCAATTGCCGGCTTTGCCAGCCGGGCTTTGTCGCATTCGGAAACCTGCGCGTCCGATGCCTTTCCTTTTGCGTCAATCGTCACGACAATACGGCATCCTACCCCTTCGGGGAGGGAAAGGGCGGCGTCTCCGAAACCCTTGTTGGCGAACTCGATCATTTTGGGCGACTCAAGCTGCTTCGATAACGGATACACTCCGTTCCCGTCTGGTTCCTGGCCCTTCATTCCAGGGGGAGACAGAAACTCATATGCAATCGAAACCGGAGGCTCTTGACCCTTTAATAATGCGGCACCGTGAAGGCGAAAATTCACTTCTACCGTGATCATCACGGGAACCGGGTTGCCGTCGGGGGTTTGAGCCGGCTTGAAAATGTATTTCTGAATCGCGATGAGACTGTTATCAGCAAAAATGGGATTAGTGCAACGAATGATCCGTGGATTTTGAGGCATACCCTTCGCGTCGACCATCAACGACACGTCACAGAGGCCCTCTTTTCCGCTGTTGCGCGCTTCCGCCGGGAATTCCGCGTCGGGTGTAAATACCGGTATTGGAGCATGCACTTTCCTGGGAGACTCCTTAACCTGGTTCGTCGGGTCCGCTTGTTGCGGATAGACGCAGCCGGCGGACGACACAAACATCAACACGAAAAGCCAGACGCGTTGGCGCACAGACATCTCCTGGAAGGCGCGAAAATCGTACCACTACAATTGCAATTCCCTCAGCAGAAACGCATAATCAAATGCGATCTCTTTCAGATAGTCATACCGCCCGCTGGCCCCGCCATGGCCGGCTTTCATGTTGGTCACCAGCAGCAGGGGATTATCATCCGTTTTCAAAGTCCGCAGCTTGGCCACATACTTCGCGGGCTCCCAGTACATCACCTGGCTGTCGTAAAGGCTGGTCCTGACTAACATCGCCGGATAACTGCCCGCCTTCAAGTTATCGTAGGGCGAGTAACTCAGCATGTACTTGAAGTAATTATCGTCGTTCGGGTTACCCCACTCCTCGTACTCGGGCACCGTCAGGGGCAGGGAGGCATCCAGCATGGTATTCATCACGTCGACGAACGGCACGTGCGAAAGGATGACGCGGAACAGGTCGGACCGCAGGTTAACAATGGCGCCCATCAGCAGCCCGCCGGCCGATCCGCCTTCAGCGGCCACGCGCTTCGGGTCGCCATAACCCGCGGCGGTCAGATGCTCGACGCACGCAATGAAATCGGTAAACGTGTTGCGCTTGACCAGCATCTTGCCGGCGTCGTGCCACGGCTCGCCCAGTTCGCCACCTCCGCGAATGTGCGCATAGGCCATCACCGCCCCTCGATCGAGCAGGCTCAGCCGGTTGGAGTTGAATCCCACCGGCAACGAGTAGCCATAGGACCCATAGCCGTATACGTAAAGCGGATTCTTCCCCGGCTCGCGCGTATCGCGCCGGTAGACGATCGAAACCGGAATGGCCGTGCCGTCCCCGGCTTTGGCGTGCACGCGCTCGCTGGCGTATAGCTTGCGATCGAATCCGCCCGGAATCTCCAGCTCTTTCAGCAGGGTCGATTCGCTGGTCCTCAAGTCGTATTCGAAGATCGAACTCGGCGTCACAAGCGACTGGTATGCATAGCGAAACGCGGTCGACTCGAAGATGCGGTTGATGTGGGGATGCGCGTTGTAGGTCGGTTCGGGGAACGCGATCTCCCCGCCCGCCTCCGCCTCCGGGCCATCGCCGGTGAATCGCCACACGCGCATGCGCGGCAGCCCGTCCTCGCGATCGCACGCCACGTAAAAGGCGCTGAACAGGTCCACGTCCTCGAGCATGATGTCCGGGCGATGGGGAATGCGCTCCACCCAGTGCTCGCGCCCGGGATTGTCCACGGGCGCCGTCACCAGCCGGAAGTTCCTTCCCTGGTCGTTGGTCCGGATGTACCACTTCCCATAGCGGTGGTCGACGTAGTATTCGTGCTCGTCCTCGCGCGGGCAGATGAGCTTGAGTTCGCTCTCGGGCTCGGTGGCGGGCAGCACCCAAGCCTCGGTGGTGGTGTGGCTGGCCGATTCCATCACGATGTACTTGCCGTCGCGCGTGCGGCCGGCGCCCACGTTGAAGCGCTCGTCGTCGTCCTGGTAAAGCAGCACGTCGGCCGCGTAGGGCGTCCCGCGCATGTGCCGGTAAAACTGGTATTGGCGCTTCTGCTCGTCGTCCTCCACCGTGTAGAAAAGGTTGAAACTGTCCGCAGCCCACACCACCGACCCCACGCGCTCGACCGTTCCCGGCAGCAGTTCGCCGCTTTCCAGATCCTTGATAAACAGCGAATATTGCCGGAATCCCGTGTAGTCCACCGTGTAGGCCATCCATCGGTTGTCGGGGCTGGTGTCGAGCGATCCGACGGCGAAGAAGGCGTGTCCTTCCGCGAGCTTGTTGCCGTCCAGGATGACCTCTTCCGCCGCGTTCTCCCCGGGTCCGGAAAACGTGCCCCGCTTGCGGCAATGGATCCCATACTGCAGCCCTTCCTCGGTGCGCGTGTAGTACCAGTAGATCCCGTCGCGATAGGGAACCGAGACGTCGGTCTGCTTGATGTGGCTCAGCATCTCCTGGTACAAGTCTTCGCGCAGGCCGGCCAGCGGAGCCGTCACCGAATCCGCGTATGCGTTTTCCGCCTCCAGGTACGCCGCCACGTCGGGATTTTCCTTGTCGCGCATCCACGCGTAGTCGTCCACCAGCGTAATGCCGTGAACGGTGGTCTCCTTGTGCTCCTGGCGCGCGACGGGGGGCTGGGGTGTCCGGGACTCATTCATTTTCCCCATTTTAGCTGTCAGCCATTCGCTTTCAGCTTTCTGGTCGTTCCGCCGGAGTTGAAAGCTGATCGCTGAGAGCTGAAAGCTCGTCTCGGGAACCTTTCTCCCTCCCCCCACGTACAATTGAGAGCGATGGTCGTTCACAATCGCTCGTCTATGACCCTTTTCCGGCTGGTGGCAGCCGTTGTTTTATTCAGTTTCGCTTCGGTTCTCCCCGCCGAACGGGTCGAGGACCTCCCCAAGCCCGCCGATTACGTCAGCGACTTTGCCCACGTGCTCTCTCCGGGAGCGGTTGCCCGCCTGGACAGGATTTGCAACTTCCTCGACCACAGCCAGGCCAACGCCCAGGTAGCCATCGTGACTGTGAACACGCTGGAGGGCGAAGATTCGGCCGACTACGCCAACCAGCTTGAAGACAAGTGGCACATGGGGAAGAAGGGGTCCGACCGCGGCGTGCTGGTGCTGCTTGCCGTAAAGGATCACCGGCGACGCATCGATGTGGGCTTCGGCCTGGAAGGCATACTCCCCGACGGCAAGTTGGGCGATATCGGCCGGGAGATGGTTCCCTATCTTCGTGCCAACGATTTCGACACAGCCATCAACACGGCGGTCACGCAGATTGCGCAGGTGATTGCCGCCGATGCCAACGTATCGCTTCCAGACGAGGACCGGGGACCGCCCGTCCCGCAGTTCAGCCACCGGCCTGTGCGCCACCACCTCCCCCTGGGCGGCATCATCTTCCTGCTCATCATTCTCTTGTTTTTTGGCGGGTTCCGGTTCCTCGCCATGCTGCTGGGCTGGAACCTCCTGAGCGGTGGATTTCGGGGAGGCGGTTGGGGCGGCGGAGGATTCGGCGGTGGGGGTGGAGGAGGTGGCGGCGGCGGCGGGGGTTTTGGCGGCTTTGGCGGCGGCGATTTTGGCGGCGGCGGAGCCGGCGGCGACTGGTAGTACAGGGAATAGGGACTTTGGGACTAAGGGACTACGGAAGGAGAACGTAGAGTATGCGGCGTGGAACGATGGCGGCTCTTGTGGTGATCGGCGTAATTGTCGTGGCAGGGCTCTTTGTGTTTGGCAGCTTCAAGAGCACCCAGAACCAGTTGGTCAGCAAACAGGAAGCGGTGCACAAGGCGTGGTCGGACGTGGACGCCGACCTGCAGCGCAGGGCCGATCTTATCCCCAACCTGGTGGAGACCGTGAAGGGCTTTACCAAGGAGGAGAGCACCGTTTTCGGTGATATTGCCAATGCCCGCGCCGGCATGTTGAACGCCCAGGGCCCTCAGGGCAAGATCGAAGCCAGCAACCGGCTCGACTCCGCGGTGGGCCGCCTGCTTTTGCTCACCGAAAATTATCCCCAACTGCGATCCAGCGACCAGTTCCTGCGTCTTCAAGATGAGCTGGCCGGGACCGAGAACCGCATCAAGGTTTCCCGTCGCCGCTATAACGAAACCCTGCAGGACTACAACACCTTTGTGCGACAGTTCCCCAATAGCATCTGGGCGGGAATGCTCGGCTTCCAAACAGACAACGCGTATTTCCAGGCCAGCGAAGGCTCGCGCACCGCGCCCAGCGTGAAGTTCTAAAACGAACCGTGTGACCCCGGTCCCGATGTTGAGACCGGGATAGATTCTCGACAAATCCGGGTGCCCGGCTTCGCGGACGTCTTTTCGTCCGCTAAGGTGGGAAGGCAGCAAAAAGGCCATCCCGTCCGGGATGGCCTTTCTTCCGCTATGGACCTTCAGGAGGCGCTACTTGAACGACGCAATGGCGCTCGCCTCGTCATCGTAGATGTCGAAGACGGTATAGAGCTTGGTCAGCTGCAGCACGTCCTTCACCTTCTTGGTCAGGTTCAGCAGCTTCACTTGCGCGCCCTGATTCTTCGCGGTCGTGTAGGCGCTCACCAGTTCGCCCAGCCCCGAGCTGTCGATGTAGTTCACGTCCCCCATGTTCAGCAGGATTGGTTTGGATCCCTTGCTGATCAGGTCGCGAACGGTCTCGCGCAGCTGCACACTGCCCTCTCCCAGGGTGATCCGCCCGCTGAGGTCGACTACGGTTACGCCATCCACTTGACGGGAAGCAATCGTAAGTGCCACGGAAAATCCTCCTTTTTCGAATCCTAACGGTTATAGCACTTTTGAGGGGCAGGCACGAAGGAATCTGCAAGTCCCGAAACGTCCGCCTCGACCGTGCCTAGGTTGTCTCGCTCGCCGGCAGATGCTTCACCAGCGTTAGTTCAGTCCCGGGATGCAGTTGTCGAAAGTGTACCTCATCCATGAACGAGCGGATGATGAAGATGCCGCGCCCCGTTCCGCGCAGCAGGTTTTCCTGCGCCAGCGGGTCGGGAAGCGTATCCGGGTCGAGCCCCTTGCCCTGATCGGCGATGCTGAACACCAGGTCCTTGCCGGTATTCTCGAAGGTCGCGGTGATCTGCTTCGCCGGGTCGTATTCGTTGCCATGCATCACCGCGTTGACCGCGGCCTCGCGCACCGCCATGGTGACGTGGAAGCGGGAGTCCTCGTCCAGGCCCGCCTCCTCGGCAATCTTGTCGGCGAGGGCCTCCACCTCGTTGACGCTCTCCATCGTCGATTTCAGCGCTATTGTCTGCTTGCCCTTTTTCGGTTCGCTCAACTGGACGGAACCCGCCTCTTCCGGCGCCCGCGCAGAGGTTCAGAACCCCCGCCCACGCCTCAGCCACCTTGGACGAAGTTTCACGAATGAGGCTCATTGTGTCAAGCGCCGAGCCCAAAGGGGCTGGACGCGGTGTCGGATACTGAGTTCGCGCTCAGGAGAGATCGAAACGGAACATCGCTTCGACCATTCGAAAAGGGTAGGGACTTAGACAACCCAGATGGCCGGTGCGCGGTGTCAGCACGTTGGTGTGGGCCCGGCCAGTGAGGCGCAAGCGCCGATCTGCAGAGCTCTGCGACCGAGTGCAGTGCGGGTGTTTTCACTTGATGGTCCAAGATTAGACCTGCCAGGCTGGTGCCCGGAAATCAAGTTGTGAAAGAATCAGAGTCGGATTCGCCTTCAGCGCAACCTGGCCTTCGGGTACACTCTCCTCATGCCGCAGCCGCGCACTTCCGCCCGCATCAGTCTCACCGCCCTGCTCGGCACGCCCGTGACCGATTCCCAGGGCCATCTGCGCGGCAAGCTCAAGGACATCGCGGTAGCCACCGGCCCGGATGCCGGCAAAGTCGCAGGCCTAGTGCTGAAAACCCGCGCCGGCCTGTGCATCGTCCCCTCCCAGGAGGTGATGGAAACCCCGTCGGGCACACTAGAGCTTCGTTCCCGCGCCGCGCTCACCCCTCTCAAGGACGACGGCAACTACATCTACCTCCAGCAGGACTTGATCGACCGCCAGATCATCGACATTCACGGCCGCAAGGTAGTCCGAGTCAACGACGTCGACCTGGAATGGCTGGGCCACGGCGCGGCCCACCTGCTGCGTGTGGCCGAAGTGGAAGTGGGCCTGCGAGGCGCCGTGCGGCGCGTCTTCAAGGGCCTCCTGCCCCGCGCCCAGCTCGAGGCTCTTTCCCGCCGCATTGCCTCGCGCGGCATTCCCTGGCAGTTCGTCGACGTCATCGAGGTGGACCCCGCCCGACGCGTCAAGCTCCGCATCGAGTACGAACGCCTCGGCGCGCTGCATCCGTCCGACCTGGCCGAGATTCTCGAAGACCTTGCGCCAGCCGAGCGCGAAGCCGTCTTCACCTCGCTCGACGAGGAAGTGGCCGCCGAGACCCTCGAAGAGGTCGATCCCAAGCTGCAGAAGGCGCTCCTGGAAAAACTCGACGAGGAAAGGATCGCCGACATCGTCGAGGAGATGGATCCGGGTGCCGCCGCCGACCTGCTCGCCGAGCTCCCGGAAGAACAATCCGACGCCATCCTCGAAGAGATGGAGCCCGAAGAGCGGCAAGAGGTCGAGGAGCTCCTCGAATTCGACGAGCACTCCGCCGCAGGCTCCATGACCACCGAGTTCGTCCACGTGGCTCCGCAGGCCACGGTCGCCCAGGCCGTCCTGGCTCTGCGCAACTTCGATGGCGACCCGGAAAGCGTCACCGAAGTGTACCTGCTCGATGAGAAGCGCATTCTGCGCGGCGCCGTTTCCCTGGCGCGCGTGGTGATGGCCCAGCCCGATGCCCGCCTCTCTGTTCTTGCCGAGCCGCGCACTCTGTCCTGCCCCGCCGACGTGAACCAGAATGAGCTGGCGGAGATGTTCGACAAATACAACCTCCGCGCCCTGCCCGTGGTCGATGCCATCGGCCGCATGGTGGGCGTCGTGTATGCCGATCATGTCATCAGCTACCTGCGCGAAAGGCTGTAGCTCGCGCGTCCTTTCAGTGTTCGGTGATTTGCATCACGTCTCCTCCCAGTCGCTCGCGAGTAATGTGGAACTCACGCTAGAGCGTGAAACAATCTGTAAAGTGATCCAATTACCCAAAATCATTCAGGGCGGAATGGGAATCGGCGTTTCCAACTGGCGCCTCGCGCAAGCCGTTTCCCGTCTCGGCCAGCTCGGCGTGGTTTCCGGCACCGCGCTTGACCAGGTTTTGGTTCGCCGTCTGGCCGATGGCGATCAAGGCGGTCACATGCGCCGCGGGCTGGACGCGTTCCCGTTTCCCGAAATGGTGCGCCGCGTCTGGCAGGAGTACTTCGTTCCCGGCGGAAAGCCGAGCGGAACGCCGTACCCCGGCACGCCCATGCACCGGCGCCGTGAGCCGCGCAAACTCATTGAACTTTGCATCGTCGCCAACTTTGTCGAGGTATTTCTTGCGCGCCAGGGTCACGAGAATCCGGTCGGCATTAACTTCCTGGAAAAGGTTCAGTTGCCGCACCTGGCTTCGATCTATGGCGCCATGCTGGCGGGCGTGGGCTATGTGCTCATGGGAGCCGGTATTCCCCTTCACATTCCCGGTGTGCTCGACGCCTTTGCCGCCGGCCAGCCCGGGGAATACAAGCTCGCGGTGACCGGCGCGATTCCGGGCCAGGGGGAAGACGCGACCATGCGCTTCAATCCTGCCGACTATGCCGAAGGTCCTCTGCCGCGCCTCAAGCGACCCCGCTTTCTGGCCATCGTCTCCTCCAACACGCTTGCCGCCACCATGCTTCGCCGCGCCAGCGGACGGGTCGAAGGCTTCATTGTCGAGGGTCCCACCGCAGGAGGGCACAACGCTCCCCCGCGCGGCAAGCTGCAAATCACGTCCTCCGGCGAACCGGTCTACGGCGAACGCGATCGCGTCAACTTTTCGGAAATGCGCTCGCTGGGCGTGCCTTTCTGGCTGGCGGGCGGATTCGGCACCGCGGAAAAGTTGCGCGATGCCGTCGCCGACGGCGCGGCCGGCATACAGGCAGGAACGGCTTTTGCGGCCGCCGAAGAGTCCGGCCTGCGAACTGACCTGAAGCAGAAATTGCTATCCCTGGCAGCCGTCGCTGGGGGAGAAGTCTTTACCGACCCGCTCGCCTCGCCGACCGGTTTTCCGTTCAAAGTTGCCCAACTCGAGGGCACTTCTTCTGCGCTCAAAACCTACGAGGATCGCAAGCGAGTCTGCGACCTCGGCTACCTGCGGGAGCTTTACGCAGACGGCGGCAGGATCGGCTATCGCTGCGCGGCCGAGCCCGCGAATACCTATATCGCCAAGGGCGGGAAGATCGAAGACACCGTCGGCCGCAAGTGCCTTTGCAACGCACTCATGGCCAACATCGGCCTCCAGCAGACTCGCGCCAACGGCGCCGTCGAGCCGCCGCTTGTGACCATCGGCGACGATCTCAACACCATCGCGCAGTTTCTGGCTCCGGGCCGAAACAGCTATAGCGCGGCCGATGTGGTGCAAGCGCTTCTGAGTCTCGTCGCCGTGCCGGAGCCGCAACTGCAGGAGGCCGCGACTCCGCTGGCTTCGATCTAGGCACCAGTCCGGCCGCTCAGGATTCGTTCTCATCTTCCAGCAATGCCCCCAACCGGTCGAGCTTTCGCTCCCACACCGTCCTGTGGTCGCGAATCCACTGCTCCAGCGCGTCGAACCCCGCCGGGTCGATCCGGCAGGTGCGCACCCGGCCGAGTTTCTCGGTGGCGGCCAGCTCGCACACCTCCAGGATTTGCAGATGCTGGGCGACCGCCGTCAGCGTGATCCCCAGCGGCTCCGCCAGTGCCGAAACCGAAAGCGGGCCCTTGCTGAGCCGGTCGAGGATCGCACGCCGCGTCGGATCACCCAGCGCGTGGAACACCCGGTCGATATCGATCTTGCGCTTTGCCATGGCAGTCCCTAGTCCCTGGTCCTCTACTTCTCCAACTCCCCGGCCAGCTTCTCCATCAGCCCCTTCCACCCCGCTTCGATCATCGCCGGAGTCAGCCCGCTGGTGAAGTAGACACCCTGTTGCGTCAGCACCAGGTCCGTTCCCGATCCGTTGGGCAGCAGTTCCACCGTGACCAGGGACGCAAGGATGCGCTGTTGTTCCAGGTCCATCGTCGTCGAGATCACGATCCGCCGGTCGGGCTGGATCTCCTGGAACCTCGCCTGATTGTTGATCGTCATTCCGGCTACGGGCGTGTTGGGGCCGAGGACATACCGCAGGGTCTGGGCTCCGCCAACGCGGAAATCCGAGGTGAATTCCCGAAGGTCGTGACCGTCTCCTTCGGCATACCAGCGTCGCGCCTTGGCTGGATCGGAAAATGCCTGAAACACGGTTTCCGGC
This sequence comes from uncultured Acidobacteriota bacterium, assembly GCA_963706455.1. Taxonomy (GTDB): domain Bacteria; phylum Acidobacteriota; class Terriglobia; order Terriglobales; family Acidobacteriaceae; genus Telmatobacter. Next base: position 23,465 of record CAVPNO010000006.1, read on the forward strand.
GGCTTGGGGAATTTGCGCTCCACGACGAATGTGCTGTGAACCGGTCTGTTCTGTTCCATGATGATCCTCCTTGATCTCGGGTTTCGAATATCGCGCTCATACTGAAGCAGCAACTTCAGTGTCACCCATAGCCGGAAAATAGTCAAGTGAATACTTCAGTATTGCTAAAGACTGTCGGATTTCCGGCGCATTCCCCTATCAACAAAGTGAGAATCATGGGCCGGCGATAGAGACTGCCGGCCCAGCCGAGCCAGGCTTTCCTGCAGGAAACGTCATCCGGCAAGCCGCTTTTGTCCTTGCAGTCCTTCCCGGCGAAGCTTGGGGAAGGGTCCAAGTCAGGGGATTGCGTTGCCGGAAGGGTCCCGCATTTTAGAATTGACCCGCTGGGAATCCCCTGGAATTTACGCCGGCTTCTTTCTTTACCGGCGGAGCCCTGCCCGAGGAAACAAGGAATGCTGAAAAACAAACGCCATATCGTCGCTGCTGGAGCTATTGCCGCGCTCACCATTCTCTGCGCCGTCGCCGTTCCGCAAACACCAAGGCAGTACACCGCCCAGGACTACGCCGCCGCCGAGAAGTTCATGCCGTACAACATGAACCCGCTGGCCTGGAAGGGCGTGGTGCGCCCTCACTGGCTCGACGATGGCCGCTTCTGGTTTCGGGCCGTAGACGAGAACGGCAATTCCTACGTGTTGGTGGATCCCGCCAGGGGAACGCGCGCGAACGCGTTCGACCAGGAGAAAGTTGCCGCCCTGCTCAAAGAAGCGAGCAAGGGCGCGATTCACTCGGATGCGAAGCACCTGGTGATTTCGGATATTTCCCTCTCAGACAACGACCGCGTCTTGACGCTCACGGTCCATGACGTGATCTATCGCTGCGAACCGGCCCCGAAGCCTGAATCCTGCACGGCGGTTTCCTCGGCCGGCGGATGGCCCGTCGATTCCGGTTCCCATCCACCGATGTCCCTGTCACCGGACAAGAAGAAGGGCGCCTTTATACGCGACTGGAACCTCTGGGTCCGCGATCTTTCGAGCGGTGAAGAAAAGCAACTGACCACTGACGGCGCGAAAGACTACGGCTATGGCACCGACAACGCCGGATGGAAAGCGTCCGATGCCGCCATCCTGCTGTGGTCGCCCGATTCCACCAAGGTCGCCACCTTCCAGCAGGACCAGCGCAACACCGGCGAAATGTACCTGGTCCCGACCACCAACACCCATCCCGAGTTGAAGGCCTGGAAGTATCCGCTGGTAGGCGACAAGAACGTGACCATGATCGAGCGCGTGATCATCGACGTGAACGCCCGCAAAGTGATCCGCCTGAAGATGCCGCCTGACCAGCACCGCTCCTCGCTCTGCGACGATATCGCCTGCGAAGGCACGACCCTGGACGATGTCGAATGGAGTTCCGACGGATCGCATCTTGCCTTCGTCTCGACCTCGCGCGATCACAAGCAGGAATGGCTGCGCCTGGTCGACGCGGCCACTGGCGAGGTCCGCGAAGTGATGACCGAAGCCGCCCCCAAATTCTTCGAGAGCGGCAATGGCAAGATCAACTGGCACTATCTGCCCACCTCGAACGACGCTCTCTGGTTCAGCGAGCGCGACGACTGGGGCAACTTATACCTCTACGATCTCGACACCGGGCAGCTCAAGAACCAGATCACCCACGGTCCCGGCAACGTGACCCAGGTGCTGCACGTCGACGAAAAATCGCAGACCATCTATTTTCTCGGCGTTGGTAAGGAGAAAGACCGCGATCCCTATTTCCGGCACTTCTACAGGGTCCACTTCGACGGCAGCGAGTTGAAGCTTCTCACGCCCGAGGATGCCGACCACGACGTTCGCATGTCATCCGACGGTCGGTTCTTCGTCGATTCGTACTCCACGCCCACACAGCCGCAGGTGGCGGTTCTGCGCGATTGCGATGGGAAGGCGGTGATGGAACTGGGGCGGCAGGACATTTCCCGGCTGCAGGCGGCCGGCTGGCAACCGCTGACCCCCATCAAGGTGAAGGCCCGCGACGGGAAGACCGACCTTTACGGATTCCTGTTCAAGCCCACACGATTCGATGCGGCGAGGAAGTATCCCATCGTCGATCTCGTCTACCCCGGGCCGCAGACCGGATCTTGCGGCAGCCGGGAGTTCAGCCCCTCGCACCGCGACATGGAGGCCCTGGCCCAACTGGGATTCGTGGTGGTGTGCATCGACGGCATGGGCACTCCGTGGCGCACCAAGACATTCCACGAGGCCTACTACGCCAATCTTGGGGACAATACGATTCCCGACCAGATGTCCGGCATCCGCGACCTCGCCAAACAATATCCCTTCATCGACATCGACCGGGTGGGTATGTATGGGCATTCGGGCGGAGGCAACGCCACCGCCGCGGCTCTGTTCCACTACCCGGATTTCTTCAAGGTCGGCATCGCCGAGAGCGGCAACCACGATCAGCGCGACTACGAAGACGACTGGGCAGAGAAGTGGTCAGGCCTGGAGGAAAACAAGCCTGACGGAACCAGCAATTACGATTCGCAGGCCAACCAGAACTTCGCTAAAAACCTGAAAGGACATCTGCTGCTGGCGCATGGCACCATGGACGACAACGTGCCTCCGAACAACACAATGCTGGTGGTGGACGCGTTGATCAAAGCAAACAGGGATTTCGACCTGTTGCTGATCCCCAATGCCCATCACGGCTACGGTCCGGCCTCGCAATATATGACCCGCCGCCGCTGGGACTATTTCGTCCGCTATCTCGCCGGCGACATTCCTCCGCTCGAGTACCAGATGACGCCGTTTTCGAAAATGGAGGCAGTGATGCGCAGCGGCCCCGAAGCCGACGACCCGATCGACTAAGTTTCTGACCAGAGGACCAGATTCCCGGCGCCGCTATATCGGGCAAGGATGCGGGGATACTCGACCCCTAACCCCTGACCCCTGATCCCTGTTCCTACTTCGGCGGGTCCGCCGCCCCCGCCCCGCCTACATGGAAGATCCGCGGTACGCGCGCTTCCGGGGGTGGCAGGGCAGGGAACTGCCCATGCGGCTCGGTCTGGTACCAGTACGCTACCGAATAGAAATTGTCCGACCGGTGATTGGCGTGCCCGTGCTCGATGGTCACCTTGATCGACTTCTCAAACGCGATCGGGCTCTCCGTATGCCAGCGATACAGGCAATACCTCCCGCCGATCCGCTCCGCGTCCACGATGTATGGCGCGCCGTTGTGCATGTATGCGAATGGCTGGCCGTTGAAGTCCCAGGCGCCGTTGTAGTAGTCCTCGGTTCCCGTGCCGTTGATGGTGGGCATGGTGTCGCCGTCGATGAAGATCATGTCGTCGCCTTCGCCGAACCAGAACTCCTGGTTCTGCTCCACGGCATGGGTCACGCCTACGAAATGCCCTCGCCCGGTTGCTTCGAAAAACACGTAGTTCCCCTCGCCAGTCAGGTTCTTCTTGCCATTGATGTCGTCCCCGTACTCGTTGCCCCAGTTATCGGTCCAGCCCTTGCCGGGCGCGGCCTGCCGGTATTGTGCGTGGAATCGCCCCACATCCGCAGGCAAGGAAGGGAGGGTCACGTAATCCGCAGCAAAATACAGCGCGTCGGTCTTCTTCTTGCCTTCGTTGCTCACGGTGATTTTGGCCCCGTTCGCAAACGGCATGGCGAAATAAGAGTTCAGCGCCTTCACCGGCGCCACAGTGAGCAGCGCCGACTGGTAGGTGAAGTACTCACCCAGCCCCAGCCCGAAGAAGTCCCCGATGGGCGCCTCGACCGATGGCGAGCTCTCGCCATCCCACCACGCGCGCAGCACCAGGTTTTTCAGGTGATGCGGGTCGTCCGATGCGATGGTGAACCACAAATGCGTGACCGCGCCCGCGCTCTGCACGTCGAGGATCGTCGCGCTCTGGCCGGGTTCCACGGGCACCGAATCGGCATTGCCGCCGCTCCGGTCCCAGCTCGACGACCGCCGCGCCTTGTAGCTGCGCAGCTTCGCCGGCGCCAGCAGCCGTTCCGCCTCATCGGCCGACGTCTCCGCCGCTTCGGCGCGCGGCGCGGTCACTCCGCCAATGCCCAGCAGCGCTCCCGCCGAGACCATTCCCCCCAGCATTTTTCGCCGTGTCGCCGGCCCTGCATGCAAATCCTTTTCGCTCATGGCGCCATCCTCATCATGAATTCGTGAAAGCGTGTTGTAGCTGCGTATGCCGCACTGTGTCAACCCTCACTCCCCAATCGACCCATGGCTGTCCGATAATAGAATTCGGCGGGCACAACCACCGCTCCAGATGGAATTGCTCTTTTCAAACGCCGCATTGTCCCGGATTCGGGTGGCCATCCTGTTCGGACTGGTGTTCGCGATGACCAAGGCGGGCGCTGCGCCGCCGAAGGAGCCGCTTCTTAACAAGCCGGCCCCACGGCTCGCCCGCCCCAGCCTCGACAACGAGCGCGTGGATTTGGCCGCTTTGCGCGGCCGCGTCGTCCTGCTCAATTTCTGGGCCACCTGGTGCGCGGGATGTCAGGTGGAAATGCCGCGCTTCGTCCAATGGCGGGACAAATACTCTGCCGACGGCCTCTCCATCGTGGGCGTCTCGATGGATGACGATTCCGGACTGGCTATTTCCGTAGCTCGCAAGCTGCATCTCACCTACCCTGTGGTCATGGGCGACGAAAAGCTCGGCCTTGCCTATGGCGGTATCCTCGGCCTGCCCGTCACTTACCTGATCGACCGACGGGGCGTGATCCGGGCCCACTACCAGGGTGAAACCAATCTCGACGCCATGGAAACCATCCTCCGGCGCCTGCTCCAAACCCGCTGAAACGCCAGAGGTTATACATATTGCTGAAGTTGATTCGTTTAGAACGAGGTTCGCCGGACACACCGAGCACCTCTCCTGATGTCGCAAGACGCCCATAATCGACGTGTGGAGCTGTCCGCCAATTTGGCGTTGCTGAGGGACTATCAGTCGTTTCTCCGCGTGGAGAAGGGGTTGCGGCCGCTCACCTGCGAAGCCTACCTGGGCGACCTGAGGACCTTTGCCGAGTTCCTTGAGACCCGCCATGGCGTGCTGTTGACCGCCACACAGCAGGATGTGGCCGGTTTCCTCGAACATCTGCGCAGCCACAGCATCGATTCGCGCTCGGCGGCGCGAAAGCTGAGCTGCCTGCGCGGATTCTACAAGTGGCTGCTCCTGGATCGCCGCATCCATCACGATCCGACCATCAACATCGAGTCGCCCAAGGCCTGGAAAGTCCTTCCCAAATCGCTGGCCGAGCCCGAAGTTACGGAGATGCTGGAACGCGCTGCCATGGCCGCCGACCATCCCCAGGCCCAGGCCACTTCGCTACGCGATCGTGCCATCCTCGAACTGCTGTATGCCGGAGGCCTGCGCGTCTCCGAAGTCACCGCGCTGAACGCCAGCGACCTGGCGCTCGACCTGGGCCGGGTGCAAGTGCGCGGCAAGGGCGACAAGGAGCGGATTGTGCCGCTGGGCCGCGCCGCGCTCGAGGCGCTCGATACGTATCTTTCCCAAGGCCGCCCGCACCTGGCACGCATCAGCACCGCACGCCGCAACCAGGTGAAGCGCGCCGAGACATCGCGCCTCTTCCTTTCGCTCCGTGGCATGCCGCTGACCCGCCAATGGGTGTGGCACCTGGTGAAGCTGGCCAGCGGATCCGCCAGCCCGCACCAACTCCGCCACAGTTGCGCCACTCACATGGTGGAACATGGCGCCGACCTGCGCAGCGTTCAGGTGCTGTTGGGCCATGCCGATATTTCCACCACCCAGGTCTACACCCACGTCGCACTTGGCCGGCTCAAAGCTGTGCACCGCAAGCACCATCCCCGTGGCGCCGCGCGGCCATCCAACGTGGTCGAATTCCCGTCCCATGCGTCCCCTTCTTCCCGTGCGCGGTCCCCTCGGCGTGGATCAAAGGAAGGGGCCGGAAATCAGGAAGGGCCGCCGCCGCCCGATCCCGGCATGGGTGAAGAGTCGGCATGAGCCCCACGGAGGAACCAGCGGCCTCCTCGGCGCTCGACCAACTGGTTTCCGAGTACCTCCGCGTGCTGGCCAACGAGCGCGGAGCCTCCGCTCACACCCTGCGCGCCTACGAACGCGAACTGACTTCGTTTGCTAGGTACATCGTGGCGAATTGCGGAAACGAGCAGACTCCGGCGCGCATCGAGCACACCCACATCCGCTCGTACCTGGCAACCCTTTATGACCGCGGGCTCTCCAAGCCCTCCACGGCCCGCGCCCTGGCCTCGATCCGAAGCTGGTTCAAATGGCTCGCCCGCACCGGGCGGGTGGAGCAAAATGTCGCGGCCCTGGTCGCGACCCCACGCCTGCCGAAGCATCTGCCTCGCGTGCCTTCGATTGAGGAGATGAATCGCGTGGTCGACAACGTGAGGGACGATGCCGCCAGTTGGCCGGCGCGCGACAAGGCCATCCTCGAACTCCTTTACGGATGCGGCATCCGCAATGCGGAACTGACCGGTCTGGATATGAAGGACATTCATTGGGCCCATGAGGTGATCCTGGTGCGCGGCAAGGGCAAAAAGCAGCGCTACGTGCCTCTCGGCGATTCTGCGGCCAAGGCTCTGCGCGCCTACCTGGTCGAACGCTCCGCGCGGCTGGCCGCCCCCGGCCCGGACAAACCCCACATCACTCCGGCGCTTTTCGTGAACCTGCAGCTTCGCGGGCTCAACAAGCCCGGCGGCGAAGCGCGCCTCACCACCCGCAGCGTAGGGCGGATCGTAAAGCGGGTTGCGATCCTTCGCGGCCTGCCCTCCGATGTGCATCCCCACACCCTGCGTCACGCCTTCGGAACCCACCTGTTGGAAGAAGGCGCCGATCTGCGCGCCATTCAAGAACTGCTTGGCCACGAGCGCCTCTCCACCACCCAGCGCTACACGCAGCTCACAACCGCCCAGTTGACCCAGGTGTACGACAAGACCCATCCACGCGCGAAGTAGGCAACGACAGCATGGTTGATCCTGCGGAATGTCCATGAACGAAGGTGGGTCTTAAGACGTTGCCGAATCGCGAGGCGCGTTTGCGAGGCCGATCCGCCCGACGTCCTCTACAGGAATCGACGCAATCGTCGAGGCCGCCGCGCTACGGCTGGCGAGAAGCCACGCGATTCACCTGGGACCGGAAGCCCCTTCGCTCGCAGGTAATGCTCCATGTGGAGAATGGGATCCTCTGCATGTGCCCCATTCCCGTTCTTTACCCGAAACGGCTGGCATTCGATCAGCGTCGGTCCCCGCCCCAGCCGGGCGCGCGAGATGGCTTCAAACGCCACGCGGTACAGGGCCACCACATCGTGGCAATCCACCGTGATCGACGGAAACCACGGGGTCTCGAGTCGCGAAGGCTCCCTCTTCGAACGTTCCCGCTTCCGGACGGCCAGTTCCCCGCGGTCATCCTCCGATTGATGTACGAACACCATGGGCAGCGCATGCATGGTTGCGGTATGCACCGCCTCGCGCAGCGCCTCCCGGCTGTCTTCGTTCGAGAACACCACCGCCACCTTGCGGTTGGTCCTGGTCTTATTGGCAAGCGCCGTTCCGATCGCAGCATGGGTATAGGCCGGGCCTGCCGACCGCGAGGCGCCATTCAAGCCCGCTTTGTGTGCCGCCTTCCCGGTGCGGGTCCCTTGCGCGTGATTTCCGGGTTGCAGGAGGAGCGTGGGGATTGCGGTTCCATCCGAAAACCCGGTGAACACACCATGCTCGCGGGAACAAACCGTATCTCCGGCGCCAAGATCGATGGTCGCTCCCACCAGGGCCGCCTCGTGAACGCAGATCGAGGCCGATCGGCCATTTGTCCTTCGCCGCACTCCGATCGCACGGCACGCGAGCAGGCCGGAATAGAGCGCCAGCAGCTTCTCGTTCGAAATCAGGGAGAACTCGCCGCCGCCGCCCGCAGGAGCCTTGCCGTTGCGCCTTTTCCGATTTGCCATCGTCTTCGATTGTCTCTCAAAAAACTCGATGGCTGCGATTTTAAACGGAGCCCTTGCCCATCCGTCCAAGGATTGGGTAAATTGACGCCGGCTGCGGGTTGGTTATGCTGCGCTCATTTCTCATGCGCGCATACTGGTTACAATTTGCTCAATGAGGTGGGTCATGAAAGCCTGGAAAATGTCTGCTCCGCTCATCCTCGTCGCGCTTGGTCTCAACCTGGCACAAAGCAAACCCAAAAAGCCTGACGTCCCCGCCGTCTTCCAAAATGCCAAGTACGTCTATGTGCAGGCGGCCGACGGGGACATTCTCAAGCCCGGCCTGTTTCCAGAGGATCGACAGGCGATCTCCGACGTGCAGGACAGTCTTCGCCAGTGGAACCGTTACGCCATCGCGCTGAGCCCGTCCCAGGCCGACCTTGTGTTTGTGATTCGAAAAGGCCGTGCGGCTGCGGCGCAAGCGCATGTAGGAATCTCCGACGGTTCACGATCCCAGCCGGGACCGGGCCAGGCTCCGGGCCAGTTTCCCACCCAGGGACGCGGAACCGAGGCAGGTGTCCGCAGCGAGGTGGGCGAGCCGGACGACATGCTCCGCGTCTACATTCCGAACGACGGGAAACTCACGTCGATTGTGTGGGACCGCACCATGGAAGGCGGACTGGACGCTCCCTCCGTGCAGCTTGTCCGGCAGTTGAAGGCAGCCGTGGAGAAGGCCTACCCGCCGTCAGCGACGACCACCAAGAAGCCCTGAATGCAACCTGGGTGCCTCATCTTCGCGAAGTTTTTGTTTTTGTCGCGTGAGATCATTCGGTTCCGCTTCTTGCCATCTACGTCGAATAATCCGCGTTGATGTGCACATACTCAGCGGTCAGGTCCGTGGTCCAGAACACGCACGAGCCCGGTCCCTGGTTCAGGTCGATCGAGATCGAGAACTCTTCCTGGCGCAGGTAGGCATGGGCGGCCTTCTCGTCGAACTCCGCGGCGCGGCCCCCGTTACGGCAGATGCCCTGCTCGCCGAACCAGATATCGATGCGCTCCGGATCGATCTCCGCGCCAGAGTAGCCGATCGCTGCCACCAGCCTGCCCCAGTTCGGATCGCATCCCGCCCATGCGGTCTTCACCAGCGCCGAATGGGCAATGGCCTTGGCCACCTTCAGCGCGTCAGCATCGCTGGCCGCGCCCGCGATGCGCAGCTCCACCACGTGTGTCACCCCTTCGCCATCGGCGACAATCTGACGTGCCAGCGAGGTGCATACCCCGGTCAACGCGCTCGCGAATTCCGCGTTCTCCGCCCCGATCGTCACTCCGCTCGCGCCCGACGCCAGCAGCAGCACCGTGTCGTTGGTGGATGTATCCCCGTCCACCGAGATGCGATTGAAGCTTGTCTCGACGGACTTGCGCAGATAGCCGTCCAGGGCGGCCGGAGTGGCCTCCGCATCGGTCAGGATGTACACCAGCATGGTCGCGTGCGGCACCAATTGCGGATGTATCATGCCCGACCCCTTGCACATCGCCGCAATGAGAATCTCTCCGCCGTCGACCTCCACGCGCGCAAATGCGGCCTTCTCCACTGTGTCGGTTGTCAGGATAGCTTCGGCCACCTCCCGGAAGTGGTCCGCATCGTCGCCCATCCGCTGTGCAAGCCTCGGCAACGCGGCGATCAGTTTCTCTGCCGGCAGCGGCACGCCAATGATCCCGGTCGAGGACGGAAACACTTCCCTGGGACTGCAGCCGAACACCTGGGCCACGCCCTCGCAGGTCGCTCGTGCGGCGTCGATCCCCGCCTGCCCCGCCGCGCAATTCGCGTTGCCGGCGTTGATGGCCACCACCCGTACCTGGCCCCCGGTCGCGCGCAGGTTTTCCCGGTCCACCACCAGCGGCGCGGCCTTCACCCGATTGCCGGTAAACGCGGCTGCGGCGCTGGCCGGCGCATCGGCCGCGATCAGGGCAAAATCCGTCCGCCCGCTGGCCTTCAGTCCTGCCTTCGTCGCTCCGAAACGAAAACCCCTGGGTATCAAAAACTGAGAAATATCGCTCATGGTCTCCGGAAATTCCGGTTCGCACTGATCGCCGCCGGAAGGGACTGGATACAGACCTTTAATCTAACAAATGGAGGATGGATGACCGGAACGGACGCTCCTCAAACAGACCAGCAGCCCGCGATCGAGCAGCACAACTTTCTCGAACTGGAGCGCGTCGACGTGGCGCGAGGGGATCGCGTCGTCCTGCACGACATCCATCTCCGCATCCGCGCCGGCGAGCATGTCGCCATTCTCGGCCCCAACGGTTGCGGCAAGTCCACGCTGATCCTCACCATTACCTGCCAGATCTATCCCATCGTGCAGCCCGGCATGCGAGTGCGCATCTTCGGACGCGAACGCTGGGACCTGACGCAACTCCGCAAACACTTCGGCGTAGTTGCCTCAGGCCCGTTCGGCAGCGAGCTTCCGGGCGAGCGCACCGCGGTCACGACGGGGCTCGACGCGGTGATCGCCGGGTTCTTTTCCGCTTCGACACTATGGCCGAATCTCCACGTCACCGAAGAAATGCGCGAGCGCGCTGAGGAAGCGCTCGACCGCATGGAGGCCCTGCACCTGGCGCAACAGCTTGTGGGGGAAATGTCGGCCGGCGAGAAGCGCCGCATCCTGATTGCGCGCGCCCTGGTGCATCGTCCGCGCCAGCTGCTGCTCGACGAGCCCTCTAACGCCCTCGACCTTGCCGCCCAGCGCGAACTGCGCGACATCCTGCGCCGCCTCGCCGCCGAAGGCACCGGCCTGGTTCTCGTCACCCATCACCTGGGCGACATTCTTCCCGAAATCGACCGCATCATTCTCATGCGCGACGGCCGTATCGTGGGCGACGGCCCCCGCGAACAGCTCCTCACCGTGCCCCGGCTGAGCGAACTGTTCAACACCCCCGTCCGCATCGGCCGCGACGATGAGTGGCTGCATAGCTGGTAAAAGCAGGGATTAGTGATTAGGGGTTAGGGATTAGTGGTCAAGCAGCATTCACAAGCTATTTCCTGACCCCTAACCTCTAACCCCCAACCTCTAATCCCTAAACTCACCCTTCGCTCCCCGACTTTGCCCCCGGCAGCCGCTTCCGCAGCATCGCGATCTGCCCCGTGTGGTGCGCTTCGTGCTCGCAAACGTGAAACCACTTGCACAGGTTGTTGGTCGGACCCCACGGCCAGCCCTTGTCTACTGCCATCAGCCACGTGTCATCCTTCTTGCGAAATTCGGCCAGCGTATTCTCGCGCACTTCGTGCAGGATGCCGACGTAGTAATCCCGGTCGTGGCCCTTGATCGTCTTTCGTCCAGCATCGCCCAGGTCCATGGCCGCGTCCCACTTTTGCTTTATGTCATCCGACCATGTGCCCCATTTCATTCCCTGGAAGGTATGCATGCCGTAATAGACTTCGGTCGCCGCCAGGTGCAGCATCAGGGCGCCGATGCTGTTCGCATTGGCGTCGAAGAGAACATCAAGATCGGCCTGGGTCAGTTTCTCGGTCGCCCGCAGAACGCCGTTGCCCTCGCGCATCCACGTCAGTTGCGAAACAAACGTGCCGGTCATGGGCGAGTAGCCCGGTCTGGGTCCAAGGACGTTCAGGGATGTTGGCGGATCGGCCGCGCCCGCAACGGAACTCACGAGCGAGGCTCCGAATCCGGTTGCGACGGTGGCGAGGGTTCCACCCAGGAAGCCTCTCCTGGTGGCGAGATTCTGGCCTGGGAAAGCTGTCCGTCTGCTCATTTTCCTGTTCACCTCACGGAGATTCGGCGCGCACCCCAAAGTACGACGGGGGCAAGTATACCTTCCCGGAGGGGGAGAATGGCAGAGGACGATTCAGCGTGGCGGCTTGCCTGATCGTTCTTATGCCCGCCGCGCTGCCAGTTGACTGGCCGAGGCCGGTTCGCCCGCTTTCGCCGTGGCGATCGCGATGCCGAGGCAGGCAGCAATCAGGGTCTCCACGATCACCGGCATGTAGAAAAAGTACATAAACGAGTTCGCCGCGAACACCAGGTACGCCACCATGAACGTCGCCATCACCGGCCGCAGCCGCACCGCGTCGCTCTTCGCCAGCGTCCCCAGCTGCCAGAACACGATGGCTTCCGCGGTCAGGAAAATCGTGATCCCCAGCCCCAGGCCGCGGTAAAACAGGAAGTAGCTTCGCGTCAATCCAAAGACCGTGAATTCGTTCGCTTTCATGGCCGCCCAGGTTGTCGCGCTGACGCCCGGGTCGGGGCTGCTGAAAACGCCGCCGATGGTATGCAGGATGGAGTGAATCAGCGTCAGCACCGACGCGATGCGCAAAAACACGACAGGCCTCATGCGACCTCTCCTTTTTAAAATCCCGGTTGCCCATATTTCCGGGCTCATTTTGCCCGGAGATGTGGGAGACCACAGACCTCAGCCTTGCCGGCCGATACGCCGGCTACTCCGCAACATGCTCGCCCGCAACGCGGTTGGCAAACGACTCCAGGATCCCGATCCAGGCGCCCGGTCCGTCAAACAACGCGCGCAACTGTTCGTGGCCTTCGCCGTGCCGCTCCAGCTTGCTATGTTCCAGCTCCACCAGCGTGGCGCCGGTTCCGGTTGGCGAAAAGCGAATTTCCACCTCGCTGGCCTTCGACCTATCCGGGTCGAACTTCCAATCCGGTGAATCGTGTCCCGGTCCCACGTGCCATGAAAACCGCACCATCCGCGGCGGGTCCCACGCCAGCACGGTGCCCCAGTCGCATTGCGCACCCTCGGCATTGCGCTCGTACCAGCGCCCGCCGGCGCGCGGCTCAACGAAGATCGCCTCGAACGGCGTGTCGCCGATGTGGTGGGTCGCCGGCCACCACGTTTCCATCTGCTCTACGAAAACCCGGAACGCGCGCTCCACCGTGGCCTGCACGCGCACGCTTTTACGTACGACGGCTTCTTCGAGAGTGTTTGCCATGCTTTCCTCCTGGGGATGGTTGTTCTGCGGCCGCCTGAAAGGCATTCATTGCCCGCGTCCACATCTGGTCGAAGTGCGCCCGCAGCCGCGCCACTCCTTCCGGGTCCAGCTGGTACAGCCGACGTGTGCCTGCCCTGGTGCCGGTCACCAGTCCCGCGTCCTTCAGCACCTTCAAATGCTGCGACACCGCCGGCCGGCTTACCGGCAGCATGCGGGCCAGCTCATTCACCGCGATCGGCCCACCCGACAGCTTTTGGAAAATCGCCATCCGCGTGGCGTCGCCCAGTGCGTCGAGCCCGGCTTGTAGGTAAGCGTCCACTAACCGTAAGTTGTCACGAACCGATCATTCTGTCAACAAAAATTAGCATTGCCGCCAGAAAACCGTTTCACCCGCCGATACCGGGAAGTGGTACCATCTCCGCAACTGGGTTTTTCTCCTGAGCCATTCCCCACGGAGGTTTCCATGAGTCGCTACTCAAGAAGAGACTTCATCAAGACCGGCATCGCCGCCGGCGCGCTGGCCGGTGCGGGCAATCTTTCCGTCTTTGCCGAGCGCCGCACTGCTACCGACACAGTCACGCTCGGCAATTCCGGCCTGAAGGTCACCCGACTTGCCTTCGGCACCGGCACCGACAGCGGCCAGGTGCAAGCTGCCCTCGGTCAGGCCGAATTCACCCGCGTAGTTCGCTATGCCTACGATCACGGAATCCGCTTCTTCGAGACCGCGGAGGCATACAAGACCCCGGGCATGCTGGGCGAAGCGCTGAAGGGCCTGCCGCGCGACAGCTACCAGCTCATGTCCAAGGTGACCACCTTCCACGAGGGCATCGAACCGCAGTCCAAGTTCGACGAGTTGCGGCGCATCTCGCAGACCGAGTACTTCGACATCATGCTGCTCCACTGGCAGCACACGGCCGACTGGCCGGCGACCACCAAGCGCTGGCAGGACGGCATCCTCGAGGCGCAGCAGAGAAAGATCATTCGCAAGCATGGCGCCTCAGTGCATGGGCTGCCGGCGCTGCGGCAGATGCCGGGCAACACCTGGCTCGATGTGGGACTGATCCGCATCAACCATAGCGGCGCGCGCATGGACGGTCCGACCTTCGAAGACTCCAACCACCCCGACAACGTGAGCGAAGTGGTCGATCACATCCACAAGTTAAAGAAGGATGGGCTGGGCGTGATCGGCATGAAACTGTGCGGCGGCGGCCAGTTCCAGCATAGTCACGATGACCGGGTGAAGGCCATGAAGTTCGCCTTCCAGAATGCCGGTGTCGACTGTGCCACGGTGGGCTTCAAGAGTACCCAGGAAATCGACGAAGCCATCGACAACATGAACGCCGCCCTGGCGTAACCGCAAACCGGCTGTTGCAGGTGGGTGCCCCAGGTCCCAGCTTTTGGGACCTGGGATCCAACCTACTCCCAATACGTGATCAGCCGGTCATCCGTCTCATACATGGTCCGCGCGCCCAGCTTCAAACTCCACACGGAAACCTCACGGTGGGTCCAGTTCCCGTGTTGATCGAACTGGTACTTGTAGTAAGCGCCGTAGAGCAGGTTCCCGTTTGCATCGTGCCACTCCGCGCTTGACGGAATCTGTTTCGCCGCGTCGGCATACTCGTAATGGATGTTGGACACATCGCAGGCGCCGCCGCGGTGGCAAGCGAAGGAAATCGGGTTCGCCTTGTCGTCGAAATCGACGAACCCGGCCCCATACTGGATTGGCGCGTCCGACGCCGACCAGTACGAAGGCGCCTGCCCGTGCCGGTAGGTCCAGCTCACGGCTACCGCTCCCGACTCATCAAACGTGGTGAAGCGCTCCTCGTTCGTAGCCGGTTCGACGGCCGCATGCGCGGACATTTGCTGCTCTTTGGTCCACGTCGTTCTCTCGGTCAGGTCGGCCTTGCCCCATTTCGTCACCTCGTGGTCAGTCTGGGAACCGGCGCCGTCGAGGGAAAGCGTTTCGATCATCCTTCCCTCCGCGTCGTAGCGCAAAATATTCTCCACCGTGACCTTTCCGTCACGGTAAAAGGTCTCCCGGGTTTTGCCGAAGGGACCCACCAGCGACCGCCGAAACACATCCCCGCTCACCGCATCGGTCCCAACGATCTCCGCAACATGCCCGTTCGCGTCCCGCTGAAGCGTCATGTTCTGGCCAAGGAACCTGCCGTCCACCACCTCGCCCGATCTGGTCCGGTATCCATCGGCCGAATATTGGCAGTCGTGGCAGACGACCGGATACAGCAGCGTCGGGCCGCTGGGCTGCTGCCAATCCACGTTCGGCCTCTCCACAATGGTGGCCACCGACTTCACCCGGCCCGCCAACCCGTCCTGCTGTGATTCGGTTTGATTCTTTCCCTGCGCCAGCCCCAGCGGCGCCAAAACCACCAGTGAACCCAAAACGACCAACCGTGAAGACGTCATCTGCGACACTCCTTGGGAGGGAATTGAAGGGATCTACGGCTGAGACGCCGCCGCCTCTGTTTGACGGACGCAAAACCAGGCCGGCAGCGCTCAATCCGCCTTTCGAAATCATCATATCGCGGGTTTTGCGGAAATGATGGTTTGCTTTCGCGATGCCCTCCGTATCGGCGGAGCGATACTAACCTAAGACGGATTTGTGATCCGAAATCAAATATGCAGCGGCAAGCTAGACCTCTCGTTGGTCTTTTTCTCTTGGGTGCATTCTCCTTTGCCGTCGGTGCACAAGGAAATCAGACGGTAGAATTTCGGCCTGAGAGAGCTCGCAACCTCGCCGGCATAGTCACCGACATGACCGGTCAACCGGTTTCCGGCGTTGTGGTTGAAGACTGCGATCCGCAATTCAAACAGGTTTTGAGATCAGTTACTACCGACGCCAACGGGCACTTCTCCTTCTCCAAGGTGAGGTATGGGTCGAAGCACTATCTAAGCTTCCGATTTCCGGCATTCGATCTCGAACACCACGTCGTGACGATCAGCTTGTTTGCCAAGCCGCAAATGCGAATCCGCCTGCAAGTAGGCACCTGAGATATCCCGCCACGAAGCTAGACGCCGGGTACCGCGCCCTGGCTTTGCAAGGGCGGGACGGAGCGATCGGCCGCGCTAAGCTAGAAGCCAGGAGCTAGAAGCTACCAGCTAATCATGCCTGATCAAAAATTTGCCACTCTCGCCGTTCATGCAGGCCAGGACCCTGATCCGCTCACCGGCGCCGTCAACGGGCCCGTTTACCTTACCTCGACGTTCGAACTCACCGGCATCGGCTCCGACAGGGGATACGACTATTCGCGCGCCGGCAACCCCACCCGCGCCCGGGTGGAGACCGCCCTGGCCATTCTCGAGGGCGGCCATAGCGGCCACGCCTTTTCCAGCGGCATGGCGGCCATCTACGGCCTCGTGGCCACGTTACACTCGGGCGACCACGTGCTCTGCTCGCACAACGTCTACGGCGGCACCGCGCGGCTTTTCAACCTGATCGTGCGCAACTACGGCATCGAGATCCAGTACGTCGACATGAGCAACCTCGACTGCGTAGCTGCCGCGATTCGCCCCAATACAAAGCTGGTCCACGTCGAGTCGCCTACCAATCCGCTCATGGTCCTCACCGATATCGCCGCGGTCGCCCAAATCGCCCATGCGCGCGGCATCGAAGTCAGCGTCGATAACACCTTCATGTCGCCGGCGCTGCAGAGCCCCATCAAGCTGGGCGCCGACATCGTGATGCACTCGACGACCAAGTTCCTCAATGGCCACTCCGACGGCCTGGGCGGCGCCCTCATCGGCACCACGCCCGAACACAAGGAGCGCTTCCTGCTGGTGCAGAAAGCTGCCGGGGGCATCATGTCTCCGTTCGAGGCCTTCCTGGTTCTGCGCGGCATTCGCACTCTGCCTCTGCGTATGCGGCAGCACGAAGAAAACGGCCGCGCAGTGGCGGAGTTTCTCTCCTCCCAACCCAAAATCAAGCGCCTGTCGTATCCGGGCCTAAAGAGTCATCCGCAGTACGAACTGGCGTGCAAGCAGCAGCGGGGCTTCGGCTCCATGCTCAGCTTCGATCTGGGCTCGCGCGATGCCGCCGCCCGCTTCCTCGCGGCCATCAAGCTGTTCCTGAATGCGGAGTCGCTGGGCGGCGTCGAGTCACTCGCCTCGCATTCGGCCACCACCACGCACGCCGCGCTCAGCGATGCCGAGCGCGCCGCCGTGGGCATCACCGAAGGGCTTATCCGTCTCTCAGTCGGCATCGAAGACAAAGCCGACCTGATTGCTGACCTCGGGCAGGCGCTGGCGGCGGTTTAAGTCGCCCGCGCGGCCAGAAGCTAATTGGTTCGTCCATTCTCGCAAGCGCGCCGGATCGAGATCATGACCAACATTGATAAAGCTCTGCGCGAATTCGTCTCGGCCATCATCGCCGGAGAGACTGCCGCCGTAGCCCGCCAACTCGCCGCCGCGCCTGACCTGGTGCGTTCGCGCTTTGCGGAAGGAGCCACCCGCCAGGACGCGCCGGCGTTCTATCTTAATTCCATCGGGCGCTACATCGTCGCCGGCGACACTGCCCTGCACATGGCCGCTGCCGCTTACCAGTCCGACATCGCTCGCACGCTCATCCATTCCGGCGCCGACGTCGGTGCCGGGAATCGCTTTGGTGACCGGCCGATCCACGTTGCCGCCCGCGGCAATCCCAACTCCGCCCGCTGGGATCCAGCCGCGCAGATCGCGATGATCGCGGTACTGGTCGAAGCCGGAGCCGATCCCAACGCGGTCAACAAGCGGGGAGTCGCACCGCTCCATGTCGCCGTCAGATCCCGATGCGCCGCAGCTGTCCGCACTCTCCTCGATCTCGGAGCCGATCCGGCGCGTAAGAACAAAAGCGGCTCTACGCCGCTCCGGCTGGCGCAGGTGACCTCCGGCCGAGGCGGCTCCGGCTCTCCCGCGGCCAAAGCCCAGCAACAGGAGATCGCGCGCCTGCTGGAAGAGCGCATCTCCGCTCCATCGCGATGATCAATGCACCGCCGCCACGCCCGGCTTTTTGGGCCGCCGCATCAGGAACGGCATGGGCACCAGGATCAGGGTGATCAGAACGAATATCCAAATCACATCGACATACGCCAGCAGCCTTGCCTGGCGCTGGGCCATCGAGTAGATCTGCGCGCCCGCCCGATAGATCGCGTCGGGCGCGGCCAGTCCCCGTTGCTGCCACGCCCCAGCCAGTCCCGAGCGCATCTGTTCAAAGGGTCGGTTGCCCGGCGCAGCATTGGCTCCCAGAAAAGCCAGATGCCGCTGCGTGAGCCGCGCCAGCATGGTCGTCATCACGCTGATGCCCACACTCCCGCCCAGGTTGCGCGATAGCGCCGACATGCCGCTGATCTCGTTGTTCTTGTGCTGCGGAATGCCCGCGTAGCACAGCGTGTTGATGGGAATGAACAGGAACGGCAGACCCAGGGCGATGAATGCGCGCCAGCTTACCGCCTGCCAGAAGCTGACGTCGAGCTTGAGGTTGGACATTCGTACCAAACCGAGGGTGGTGATGACGAAACCGATCGCCACCAGCTTGCGTGGATCGAACATGGGCGCGAATCTCCCCGCTACAGGGAACAGGAACATGAGAACGATGGCGCCGGACGATACGGCCGTGCCGGCCTGCCGGGCGGAGTAGCCCATGATCTCCTGCAGAAACTGCGGAATCAGCACGGTAGATGTATAGAGCGACAGCCCCACCATGAAGAGCACCAGCTGCGTCATGCCCACGTTGCGCTTCATGTAGAGCCGTAGATCGAGAATGGGGTGCTCGACCGTGAGCTGTCGCCGGATGAACAGCACAAAGGTGATGGCCCCGATCACCGCGCAAGTGACGATGAAGCGCGAACTGAACCAGTCGTCTTCCTGCCCCTTGTCGAGCATGATCTGGAGCGCGCCGATGGCCACCACCAGCAGGCCCAGTCCCCAGTAGTCGATGCCCTCCCGCCGTTTGCGGATCTCGGCCAGGTACGGCGGGTCTTCGACCAGCCGGTTGGTGAGGTACATCGAAACGATGCCCACCGGGATGTTGAGGAAGAAGATCCAGCGCCAGGAGTAGTTGTCGATGATCCATCCGCCGACGGTGGGGCCGATCGCGGGAGCCGTCACGACCGCGACCCCGTAGATGGCGAACGCCATGCTGCGCTTTTCAGGGCGGAATGTGTCGGCCAGGATCGCCTGTTCGCTGGGCTGGAGTCCTCCGCCGGCCGCTCCCTGCAGCACGCGGAAGAAGACCAGCAGGCCCAGCGTCGGCGCCATGCCGCACAAGAGCGAGCACACCGTGAACAGGAACACGCACGACATGTAGAAGCGCTTGCGCCCGATGCGGTTGGCGATCCACCCGCTGATGGGCAGCACCATGGCATTGGCCACCAGGTAACTGGTCAGCACCCAGGTCGCCTCGTCCTGGCTGGCCGACAGCGTTCCGGCGATGTGCTGCATGGCCACGTTGGCAATGGAGGAGTCCAGCGCCTCCATGAACGTCGCCATGGTCACCGTGATTGCGATGGCCCACGGATTGGCGCGCGGCCGCCACAGATCATGGAACGTGGGTGTCGCAACGGCTGCGGCGGCCAAGGCTGCTCCTGTCATGCTGGAGGTGGTCCGTTGGAATCCGGAAGGGTTCGTCCTCCAGATTACCGGAATTCTCGCGGAATCGGTGCCGTTCCCACTTCGAAGTGCGGGTGTGTCATGCTGTCCTTGAACCGTGTTTTGTAATAGGGCATGAATTCAGTTTTGCCGAAAAGGCCGCCAATTCAACGTGGGGTTTAGTTCCCGCTACTGCCTCGGTCAAACGATGCTTCTTCTGGCTATCGATACATGCGGTCCCTCCGGCTCTGTGGCGCTAGGGCGCCTCACCGGCTCGTCTCCCGCCGAACTCCTTGCTCAGAAAGCCCTCGAGGGCCGCACCTACTCGGCGACCCTCGTATCCGGTGTTGAGGAACTGCTCACCGGCCAGGGCATCCGGCTCGCGGACATCGGCTGCATCGTCGTCGTCAACGGCCCGGGCAGCTTCACCGGGGTGCGCGTGGGGCTCAGCGCCGCAAAAGGCCTGGCCGAAGGAACGGGCATTCCCCTGATCGCTGTTTCGCGTCTCGCTGTGCTGGCGCGCAAGGCCGGGGTTCTGTGCGCCGCGCTCGACGCGCATCGGCATGAGATCTTCCTGCGCGTTTCCGATGAGAACCAGCAGGTGAGGGAACTGCTGGCTGGAGAATCGGACCTCGCCCAGATCAGCGCCCCTTCCGCAATTGCCATCTGCGATGACGCGGCCCCAATTCTTCTCAGCCGGGCATGGCCCGCCGCAGGGCGGGTACAAGTCGATGCGCCCACGGCCGCCGATGCCCTGTCCTTCGCCGCGCCCGATATCCGAGCCGGGAACTTCGCCGACACGGTTCTCCTCGACGGTCACTACCTGCGCCGGTCCGACGCCGAAATCTTTGGCAATAAGGTCGAAAAATCGTGAACACCCGGCCGATGCGGCTCGCCGACATCCCGCCCGTGATGGCGATCGCCGCCGACGTGAACCAGGCGCCCCGTTGGGCAACCGAGGCCTACCGTCGCGCCGTTGACCCCGCTGCCGTCCCGGCGCGTATTGCTCTGGTCGCCGACGACCCCGAAATCGGCGTGCTCGGCTTTCTGGTAACGGTTCTGATCCCTCCCCAGGCCGAACTGGAGACAATCGTCGTAGCAAAACCTGCCCAGAGGCAAGGCATTGCGCGCCGCCTGATGGCGTTGCTCTTTGCCGATTTAAAGGAGCGGCAAATCACCGAAGTCGTGCTCGAAGTAAGGGAGTCGAACCTTCCGGCGCTGGCCCTTTATCGAGCGTTCGGGTTTGTTCAAACCGGGAGCCGCAGCCGCTATTATTCTGAGCCGGAAGAAGATGCCATTCTGATGCAGCGATCGCTGATGGCGTCCTACCGGGGCGATCCCCGTCCTTTTTGACACCCAACGAGAGTGATCTACGGCACTGATGTTGGGCTTGTCACCCGAATTCCACAAGTCCCGACGGATTGTCTGCGTTTCTCGCTTGCCGATTGTATCTTCGCGGAGCTATATGTAAATGTTCGATAAAATCCAAACCGGGAGGCGCCTATGGATGAAATTCAGGACGCTACGCTGTGCGAAGAGATTGCCCGCCTGCACGCCGAACACCGTCGCTACGCTCAGCGGTTGGAAGACTTGATTGGAAAGCCGTACCTCTCCGTCGACGAACAGCTCGAGGAAGTGCGGTTGAAGAAGCTGAAACTCCATGCCAAGGACCTGATTTGCGCCCTCGAACGCCGCCTCACGGTAATGGCGTAGAGCAGGTTTTCAGGTCATAAAGGACGGAACGGTGGGTGCGTGGTAACCTCCCGCGGTGCGTGTGCGCGTCCGGTGCACTCGCCGAATGGCAAATCTGCCTCATAATTCCATTCCACACTCCCCGCATCCCGGAGCGATCCGGTCGTGTCCCCGTGGCCTTGGAGATCCACCGCTCCAACGGTGACAGGTCTACGATCCTCGGCCGGGATACGAAATGCATGCGATTGATCGCACGGGAATCCCAAACCGCCAAACGGTCCCGGGACTTCGGCAAACCGTATAATCGATAGCGACGGATGGTTCGTGACGGATACATTTACGGCGTAGCTTTGCTGGCCGTCGCGGTGGCGGTGGCCTGGCTAACTGGCCAGTGGCCCTGGGGAGTCGTCCCGCTCTTGCTGGCCGGCTTCTTTCTCTGGTTTTTCCGCGATCCTCAGCGAACCATCCCTTCGGGCCCCGGGCTGATCGTCTCGCCCGCCGACGGGCTTGTCACCGAGGCCGTGAGCATCGTTACTCCCGACGGCCCCCGCCAGCGTATCTCCATATTTCTCAGTGTTTTCGACGTCCATGTTAACCGCTCCCCCATCGCCGGGGTGATCACCGGCGTCCGTTATCAAAAAGGAAAATACCTCAACGCCATGAACCCGGCCTGTGCGGAGTGCAACGAGCAGAACATCGTCACCGTACAGGGCGAGGGGATGGAGGTTACCTTCAAGCAGATCGCCGGCCTGCTCGCCCGACGCATCGTGTTCAACCCCCACACCGGGGACGGCCTGGAACGCGGTCAGCGCGTGGGCATGATCAAATTCGGCTCCCGAACCGACATCATTTTTCCCGCCGAAGCCGAATTGCGCGTGAAAAAGGGCCAGCGCGTCAAGGGGGGCGCCAGCATTCTGGCCGCGATGCCGGTGGCCGAGTTGCTGGTGGGCGCTTCCTCATCGCGACAACGAACTGGCGCCGAGCCTGGCTCGCCGCGAGGAGTCCGCTGATGGCCTACCACGATCCGGCGGTCGCCCGGGCCCGCGCCCAGGCGCGGCTGCGCCGCGGCATGTACCTGTTGCCCTCGCTGTTTACCGTAGGAAACATCGCCGCCGGCTATTTCGCCATTGTCCAGACACTCGCCGCCATCGCCGCCAATGCCGATGCGCGCCACCATCTCGACCTGGCCGCCATCGCCATCCTGTTCGCCATTCCTTTCGACGCGCTCGACGGGCGCATTGCCCGCATGACCAATACCGCCAGCGACTTCGGCAAGGAACTCGATTCGCTGGCCGACGTGATCACCTTCGGAGTCGCGCCCAGCCTACTGGCTTATATCTGGGGCTTTCATTTCCTGCGGGATTCGGTCAATCCGGCGCTCCGGCAGGACTTGCTGAATGCCGGCGGCTTTATCTGTTTCCTTTTTCTCATCGGCGGCGCGTCGCGCCTGGCGCGCTTCAACATCAGCCACGATGCCCAGCCGCGGAACCCTGGGCGCCCGGGCCGAAAGTACTTTGTGGGCATGCCTATTCCCGCCGCCGCCGGCATGCTTGCGTCCACGGTGCATTTTTTCGGCGGCGGCTATCCCAACCAGGCCTGGTGGGTATCGATTATCTGGCTGGTCATCGTGGGCACTTGCGGATTCCTCATGGTCAGCACCTGGCGATTCTGGTCGGGCAAAGAGATCAATTTTTCACGCAGCCATCCGTTCCAGATCCTGTTGCTCGTGGCCATCATTCTTTTCGTGATCATCCGCTTCTCGCAGGGCGTCCTGTTCTTTGTGGCTCTCGTCTACATGTTTTCCGGCATCTGGGCGCGGGCTGCCTATTCCTGGTCCCGGCGGCGGCGCCGCCGGCCCGCATTGGCTCCCGAACCGCCCAACGCCGATCCGGATGCCTTTCGCCATCTCTAGCCGAGTAACAAACCCGCTAACTTGTTAACTTGCCATGCCGCGAAGCGGCGCTAACTTGCTAAGAGGAAAACCAGTTTCATCTTCCACGGATCGTGAATACTTCTCCAATCAGAAGGAAAGCCTGTGTACAAAATCGCCATTGCGGGAGCCTCCACTCTGCTGGGCCGGGAATTGAAAGACGCCGTCTCCGATTCAACCCTCGCCGGAGATACCTTCACCCTCCTCGACGACGACCAGGGTCTGGGTCAGCTTGATCAGGTCGGCGACGAAATCACCTTCGTCCAGGCCATCGATCCCGAAGCATTCGAGCGCGTCGATTTCACCTTCTTCTGCGGGTCCGAGGCCATGACCCGCCGTCATTGGCAGAAGGCGCTCCATGCCGGTTCCACGGTCCTCGACCTCTCCGGCGCACTGGATCAGGAACCGGGAGTCCTGGTGCTTGCTCCGTGGCTCGAGTCTCACGCGGCTCCCGATCTGTTCACCCCTGCGGTGGTCCCCGCCCATCCGGCGGCGATCGCGCTCGGCCTTCTTCTGGAGCGCCTCCAGGAGGCTGCCCCGTTGCGGTCGGCTTTTGCCACCTTGATGGTCCCGTCCAGCGAATTCGGCCGCGCAGCCATGGACGAACTGCACCAGCAGACCGTGAACCTGCTCAGCTTCCAGGCCATTCCGCGCGCGGTCTACGACGCCCAGGCTGCCTATAACATGCTCTCCGGGTTTGGCGAAAGCGCAACCATCAGCCTTTCGGGGCTGGAGGCGCGGATTCAGCGCCATTACCTCGCCCTTGGCGCCGGGCGCTGGCCGCACGTGGCCCTCCAGGCCATTGCCGCGCCCGTATTTCACGGCCACACATTTTCTATTTCCGTCGAGTTGGAACGCCCGTTGGACGTTGCCATCCTCGAAGACGCGCTCAGCGGCCAGTACCTCGAACTCATCCTCGAAGACACCGATTCGCCGTCCAACCTTGCCGCCACGGGCCAGAATGGGGTCCTTGTGCGCATGCGCGCCATCCGAGACACCCGCAACCCTAACCTGGCCTCCCGCCTCTGGCTCTGGGTCGCCTCAGACAATCTGCGCCTCTACGCGCAGAACGCGGTTGACTGTGCATTGGAGCTTCGCAAGCTCCGCCCTCAGGGAAAGGTGCAGTAAGCGAGCCAGAAAGACAAACTGCATGCCCCATATCTCCGGTGGTTTTTGCCCGGAGATGTGGGAAGGCACGGACTTCACAAACGCGCCGGCGCTCCGATCACTGCCCGCTCACCCGCGCCCATACCTGCTCGATAAAGTTATCCGTCATGCCTGCGATGTAATCGGTGACGGTTCGCGCTAATCCCTGGCTGGGAATCTGCGCGTGATGATCCGCCGGCAGCAACCCCGGATCGGCCATCAGCGCCGCAAACAACCCGGCCACAACCTGTTCCGCGTGCCAATGCTCCTCCTCCATCCCCGGCGAGTTATACATATTCGCATAGAGAAACGCCTTGGCCTGGGCGCGTTCCGCCTCCATCTCGGCGCTTAAGCCGGCGATTCGCCCCGAAGCGTCGCGAACCGCGTCAAGCGTGGTGATTTCCGCCTCCTCCACCCGCCTCCGGATCTCGTTCAGCAAATCCGTTACCAGCGCATTCAGCACCCGCCTGAGGGCCTCGCCGGCCGTCACCCTGGAACCGGCGCCCGGATACTCGTGCAAGACCGCATCGTGAAAGCGCCGAAAAAGACTCACGCCTTGGCGCACCTGCTCGAGGTTCAACAGCCCGGAATCCACTCCGTCATCCAGGTCGGCAGTCAGATACGCAATCTCGTCCGCGAGGTCGATCAACTGCGCCTCCAAGGGCGGCCGCCGGT
The DNA here is from genome assembly GCA_963706455.1 of uncultured Acidobacteriota bacterium. Classification (GTDB taxonomy): domain Bacteria; phylum Acidobacteriota; class Terriglobia; order Terriglobales; family Acidobacteriaceae; genus Telmatobacter. Next base: position 48,384 of record CAVPNO010000006.1, read on the forward strand.
CAAGAAAATACTCCACCAGCTCCGGGTGCTCTCCCGCGTCATAGTCGCGCGAGTGCTTGATGATTCCCTCGCGCACCCCGAGCGTCAGGTTCAGGCCGCGAAACGCCGGGTATCGCTCCTCGAACCACGTCACGATCCGCAGCGCATGCAAATTGTGATCGAAGCCCAGCCCATATGCGCGCAGAGCGCCATCCAGCGCTTTCTCTCCCGCGTGACCGAACGGCGGATGGCCGATGTCGTGCACCAGCGCCAGCGCCTCGGCCAGCTCGGTGTTCAATCCCAGCACCAGCGCCAGTGTCCGCGAGATCTGGGCAACCTCGAGTGTGTGCGTGAGCCGGCTGCGAAAGTGGTCGCCCGGCGGATCATTGGCGAGCCGCGTGAACACCTGTGTTTTTCCGGCCAGGCGACGGAATGCGCGCGCGTGCAGCACGCGCGCAGCGTCGCGCGCAAATGCACCTCGGTAGGCATGCGGACCTTCGCGATGCGCACGCCGCGTGAGTTCGCTCCCCGGATCTCCGCCCACCGCGATTCCGGGCGGCAGCAAGGTCGCCGTGCTGTGGCTCGCGTTCATCGTCGGCATCCCATCCTGCCTCTGTTGCAGTCCAGAGTATCGTGCGCGACACCCCCGGCGGCAAACGCCAACCAATTACATCCCTCGTCACAATCGCTCGGCGGCGCGGTGCTATAAGATTCTTCATGCACTCGCCGGGGGTACAGTGGTACCATCCTGCGGAAATTTCGCGGGGCCTTTTTGTATGTACTTCAGGATCCGCAGCAAATCATTTCACGTCTGGACCGGAGGCAAGAATGAAAGCATGGAAGCAAGCTGGAATTGCGCTGCTGGCATTGGCAGTTGGATTGATTTCCGGGTGCGAACGGCACTCCAACAAGGAAGTCTTTTACCTGGTCACGGCGAATTCGGCCCTGCCTTATTGGCAGACGGCCGCATCGGGTTTCAATCATGCTGCGGCCGATTACAAGGTGACCGCCAAGGTCGTGGGGCCGGAAGGGTATGACGCCCAGGCCGAATTGGCGGAGCTGAACAAGGCCATCGCGGCCAAGCCTGCCGGCATCCTCATCTCCGTGGCCGACGCCACCGTGCTGCAGAGCCAGATCGATGCCGCCATCGGCCAGGGCATCCCGGTCATCACCGTAGATTCCGATGCCGCGGGAAGCCGCCGCCTTTATTTCATTGGAACCAACAACCAGCAGGCGGGCACTCTGGGAGCCAAGCGCCTTATCGACAAGATGCACGGCAAGGGCAACGTGCTGGTGTTCACCATCGCCGGCCAGCCGAATACCGAGGATCGCCTGAGAGGTTTGAAGGACGGCCTGGCCTCCCATCCGGATATCAAAATTGTCGATGTCATCGACATCAAGAATGACCCGCGCACCGCTTTCGACAAGGCGCAGGAAGTGCTGCCCGAAACCGGCGCCAAAAAGATCGATGCCTTCATCTGTCTCGAGTCGGCATCCGGCAAAATGGTCTCCGATGCCATCAAGCGCACCAATACGAGCGATCGCGTGCTGGTCGCCTTCGACGTGAACCAGGATACGCTCGACGGCATCAAGGGCGGCACCATCGATTCCACCATCGCGCAGAAGCCCTACACGATGGGCCTAGTCGGACTGAAAGCTCTCGACGAGATCTTCCACAATCCCCCCAAGCAGTTGAACAGGGATTTCAGCGTCGATTCCTTCTCGCCCTATCCGCTCTTTGTTGACACCGGCACTTCGCTGGTCGACAAAAACAACGTAGACCTGTATCTTGCCTCCGCCGCCGAAGGCAGCAAATAGAGGCAGGGAATAAGGGACTAGGCCTAATTGGGCCACGAATGTTTGGCGCTCGTGCCGCAGCGTCTAGTCCCTAGTCCCTTTATCCCTCAGTCCTTCGTCCCGCCTTCAAGTTGTAAACTGAGCAGTGATTCGCTCCCTCATCGCGTTATCCCTGCTTGGCTGTCTGGCGTTCGCCGGTTGTCGCAGCACTCCCCGGCCGGACGCGACCTCCTCCGCCGGTTCCGCTTACCAGACCTACAAGCTTCGCGGCAAGGTAGTTTCGACCAACCCCGCCACCACCGAGGTCACGCTCGACCATGAAGCTATTCCCGGTTTCATGGATGCCATGACCATGCCCTACAAGCTCAAGGATGCCAACATCCTCAGCGAACTGCATCCCGGCGACGTGATCACCGCCGATCTTCTTGTTCCGCATAACGCCGGCGATGACACGCTGCTCGATCACATCGTCGTCGTCGGCCAGGCCAAACCCGACTACAGACCCAAAGTTTCCTACCACGTCCCCGCGCCCGGCGACGCGGTACCCGACTTCCGCCTGCGCAACCAGGACGGCCGCCTCATACATCTCGACCAGTTTCGCGGCCAGGATTTGCTGATCACCTTTATTTACACCCGCTGCCCGCTGCCCAACTTCTGCCCGCGCGTCACCCGCTACTTTGCCGACATTCACCGCCGGCTTGCATCCAACCCGGCGATGTACGCCCGCACGCATCTGCTGTGCATCAGCTTCGACCCCGACAACGATACGCCCGAGCGCCTGCGCGCCTATGGCGCAAGTTATATTGGCAGCGACACGAAAAGCGCCTTCTTGCATTGGGATTTTGCGGTCCCCGAAAAGCCCGCCCTGGCAAAGATGGCGCAGTATTTCGATGTGGGCCTTACGCCGGCCGCGGATGGCTCCATCACCCACACACTGTCCACCACTCTGATCGGGGCCGACGGCAAGGTTGTGAAGTTCTACCCCGGCAATGACTGGACCGTGGACCAGGTACTGGCCGAAATGAAACAGTCCGCCGGCGCTTAATGGGTCTTGTAACAGGGCACGAATTCAGTCGTGCCGAAAAAGGTAAAAGGCGATCAGGGCTTTAGCACCTGAGGTTCGCAAATGAGCAGATTGAACATCCGCAAAGACGGCGATCTCGATTTTCTTTCGCTGGGCGCCCTGGTGCATCGGCTCGATCCCGGCATCGTCCCCTTCCGCAAGGCGACCGAGTGCCGGATCCACGTCAGCGGCGGCGAGTTCAACGTGGCCGCCAATCTGGCCGATTGCTTCGGCATGCGCACTGCCATCGTCAGCGCCATGTCCGACTACCCCATCGGCGACCTCATCGCCGAGCGCGTCCGCGCCATGGGCGTCAAGCCCATCTACAAGCACTTCAAGCACGACGGCGTCACCGGCCCGAACATGGCCACCGTGTACAGCGATCGCGGCTTCGGCGTGCGCGCCCCGGTCGTCTTCTACAACCGCTCCAACGAAGCCGCCGCGCCGCTGAAGCCCGGCGATTTCGACTGGAAGGCCATCTTCGCCGGCGGCGTGCGCTGGGTGCACAGCGGCGGCATCTTCGCCGCGCTCTCGCCCACCACCGCCGAGCTCGCCGCGGAGATGATGAAGGCCGCGCAGCGACGCCGGCGCCGTGACCTCCTTCGATCTCAACTTCCGCGAGAAGCTCTGGAAGATGCACGGCGGCGAAACGCCGCGCCGTTGAAACGATCAACCGCATCGTCGAAAACGTCGATGTGCTCGTCGGCAACGAAGAGGACCTGCAAAAAGGCCTCGGCATTCCCGGTCCCGAGGTTCACGCCAAATCGAAGCTCGACCCCAGCGCGTTCTTCGCCATGATGGAGAATGTGGTGAAAAAACTGCCCCGCGTAAAGATCGTGGCCACCACCCTCCGCGAGGTGCACTCCACGAATCGCCACATCTGGAGCGCGGTCGCCTGGGTCGGCGGCAAGACGTACTCGGCGCCCACCGCCGAGCTCGACGTGTACGATCGCGTCGGCGGCGGCGATGGGTTTGCATCGGGATTCTTCTACGGCCTTTTGACGGGCGAAGCGCCCGAACTGGCGGTCAAACTCGGTTGGGCCCACGGCGCGCTGCTGACCACCTTCCCCGGAGACACCACCATGGCGACATTGGACCAGGTGAGGGCCTTCGCCAAAGGCGGCTCCGCCCGCATCCAGCGCTGAATTAGCTGAACCAGCTTCCGTGTCCCATCCTCGCGACTTTTTTCAGTCGCGAGGGTGGGAGACGATGAACCTCGCGGGGTGCCCATCGTAGGTCTGCCAGGGTGGTGAATCCGAAGTCCGTTCCAAAGTAAATTCAGGTCCTTCGAGTGCGTTTGGCGCGAAAACGCACCCAACTCCGCTCCGGATGACGGCAATGGTTAAGGTGCGAAGTGCGCTCCACGCAGAGCTCTTCAGACTCGGGACACCAGGGTGGGGTCCGCGAATCCGTCAATGCCGGAAATGCCTAATCCCGGTAAGGACCATTGCCATCCCCAGTCGGTCCGCGGCCGCGATTACGTCCTGGTCCTTCACCGATCCTCCCGGCTGAATCACCGCCGTCGCTCCCGCCGAAGCCACCGCCTCCAGCCCATCGGGGAAGGGAAAGAACGCGTCGGAAGCCGCCACGGTTCCCTTCAATGGCAGCACTGCCTTCATCGCCCCAAACCGCGCCGCATCCACGCGGCTCATCTGCCCCGCACCGATGCCCACCGTCTGCCCGTCGCGCGCGTACACAATCGCGTTCGACTTCACGTGCTTGCACACCCGCCACGCAAAGATCAGCGCACGCAACTCCTCTGCCGTGGGCGGACGCCACGTCACCACATCCAACTCCGACTCTTCCAGTCGGCCCGTATCGGCGTCCTGCAGCAGCAGTCCTCCCGAAACATGCTTCACTACCGGCCGCGGCGGCGCCGGCCTGATCTCCACCAGCCGCAGGTTTCTCTTCGCCCCAAGCCTTCGCACCGCCTCGGGCGTGAACTCCGGCGCCACGATCGCTTCGACGAACAGCTTGGCGATCTCCTCCGCCGCTTCGCCGTCCACCGCCTGGTTAATGCCGATCACCCCGCCAAACGCCGACACCGGATCGCACTCCAGCGCCTTCTTGTAAGCCTCCAGAACTGTGGCGCCGGTCGCGGCGCCGCACGGATTGGTGTGCTTGATAATCGCCACGGCCGGCAAGTCACCTTTCCCGGGACGCAACTCCTGCGCCAGTTCCCAGCATGCGTCCAGGTCTACCAGGTTGTTAAAGCTCAGCTCCTTTCCTTGAAGTTGCCTTGCTCCCGCAATACCCAGCCCCGAGCCATCCGCATACAGCGCCGCACGCTGGTGCGGATTCTCGCCGTAGCGCAGCGATTGCGCCCTCGCCATGTTGATACGCAGCGTCGAAGGGAAGGCGCTCGTATCGCGCGCCGCCGCCTGATCCGGCGAAGGCGCTTCGGCAATCTGCTCCAGCGTGTTCGCAATCGCCGTATCGTACGCCGCCGTGGTTGCGAACGCCTGTTTCGCCAGCCGCCATCGCGTCTCCCGGCTCAACCCTCCGTCGTTCGCACGCAGTTCCTCTGTGAGCGCCGCGTAATCGCCCACGCTGGTCACGATCGCCACATCCTCAAAGTTCTTCGCCGCCGATCGCACCATCGAGGGCCCGCCGATGTCGATGTTCTCAATCAGGTGTCCGAACGGCACTCCCGGCTGCTCCGCAGTTTTTTGAAACGCATACAGGTTCACGATCACCATGTCGATAGGCTGGATGCCGTGCGCGGCGGCAGCAGCCTCATGCTGGATGTTGCCGCGAACGAACAGCAGTCCGCCATGCACGCGGGGATGCAGCGTCTTTACGCGCCCGTCCAGCATTTCCGGGAAGCCGGTCAGCTCACTGATGTCCTTCACTGCCAGGCCGGCTTCCCGAAGGGCCTTAGCCGTTCCACCCGTCGAAATCAGCTCCACGCCGAAACCCGCCAGCGACCTGGCAAATTCCGCCAATCCCGACTTGTCCGTCACGCTGACCAGAGCCCGCTGAATCTTCTTTACACCGCTCACTTCCTCGCTCCTCGCTTTTTGAACGTGCGACTGGTTCTGAATCCGCGCACTCCCGTTTTCGGACATCCAACTGGGTGCCCCGGGTCCTGCTCTCGGGACCTGGGAAACCGCGAATCTTCGCGGCCGCAACGCCGACCCGGCTTTTGCTGGATGCTACCTGACAGACTACAACCCGGCGCCGCAATCCGACCGCCGCAGTCCTCTGCAAAAGTGGCAACCGGGGAATCAGGTAGAGTGGAATACATGGGCATTGATCCCAATTTGCCGCCGTACGGGCCGCCTTCATATGGACCCGCCCGCGGCGGCTCCGGAACCCTGCCCGAGGTCCTGCCTCCGGCCCCGGAGTCTGCTCCCCCTCTGCCTCCGCGGCGGCGGCGTCGGCCCGGGTTCTCGATTGCGCCCGCCACCTACGTCCTGATCGGCATCAACTGCGGCGTGTACATCGCCATGCTTTTCGCCGGAGTGAGTCCGCTCAGCCCAGACCCCGATCAGCTTCTCCACCACTGGGGAGCGAACAGCGCCGGATATGTCCTGCTGCATCACGATTGGTGGCGCATCCTCACTGCCATGTTCGTGCATGTCGGCTTTATCCACCTGGCCACAAACATGTGGTGCCTCTGGAATCTCGGCTTGTTGGCGGAGCCCTTGATGGGCAGCCTGGGCGTGACGGCTACCTATATCCTTACCGGTGCCGCCGGCAACCTGCTCTCCACGTTCTGGAACTGGTGGACCTATTACCCCGCGTGGTTGGTGACCCACAGCCTCAGCAATTTCCCGGCCGGCGTCGGAGCCTCCGGTGCGGTGTTCGGAATCGCCGGCGCGCTGATCGTGCTCCTCGGGTCCCACCGGCTTCCCGTCCCTGCCCAGGAAGTGAAGCGCCTCCGGCGTTCGGTCATCTTTTTCGCGGTCATCAACCTCCTCATCGGCGGCGGAATCGAAATTGGCACCAGCGTTATTGGCGCCGGAATTCACGTGGATAATATGGCTCACCTCGGCGGGGTGGGTTGCGGACTTCTCTTCGCGGTGCCCATGGTGCCCAGGCTTGGCGCGCAACGCGCGGCGTTCGCACGGCGCTTGCGGATTGCGATTGCCATGACCGTAACCGTCCTGGTTCTGTTTGGGTTTTACCTGGCGCAGTTGCCCCGGGAGCAAGCCGCGTCCTATCCGCCGGGTGCTGTGCAACAATGACGGTGTAAGCCGACCTCCAGGAGCTGAAGCTAGCTCCAACTCTATGTTCATGAAGGAGATAGGCATGGAACGCCGTACCTTCCTCAAGTCCGCGGCACTGACCGCTGCTACCGTCGCATCCGCCCGCCAACTGCACGCCGCGAAGACGCCCGCCAGTCCCATCGCCAGGCGCGCCCTCGGCAAAACCGGCGAGAACCTCTCCATGATCGGCTTCGGAGGCATCGTGGTGATGGACGAGAGCCCCGATGCTGCCGCCAACATCGTGGCCGAGGCCGTCGATCGCGGCATCAACTACTTCGACATCGCGCCCAGCTATGGCAACGCGCAGGAGCGCCTTGGACCGGCGCTGGCGCCCTATCGAAAAAACGTCTTCCTGGCCTGCAAGACCGAAGGCCGAACCAGAGACGACTCCCGCAAGCAGCTTGAAGAGTCGCTGCGCCTGCTCAAGACCGATCACGTCGATCTCTACCAGTTCCACGCGTTCACCAAGATGAAGGAACTGGACCAGGTACTTGGTCCCGGGGGCGCCATGGAAACCATGGAAGCCGCAAAAAAGGAAGGCAAGATCCGGTACATCGGCTTCTCGGTCCACTCCCAGGAAACCGCGCTGGCCGCGCTCGACCGCTACAACTTCGACACCATTCTTTTCCCCGTGAACTGGGTCCTCTTCACGCAAGCCGACTTTGGTCCCAGGATTCTAAAAAAGGCGCAGGAAAAGCAGATGGGCATTCTGGCGCTGAAAGCAATGGCCAAGACCGTCTGGCCCGCGGACGAGAAAAAGAACCATCCCGAGCCCAAGTGCTGGTATCAGCCGGCGCGCTTTCCCGATGAAGCCACGCTTGGCCTGCGCTGGACGCTGGGCCATCCCATCACGGCAGCCATCCCGCCCGGCGACGAAAAGTATTTCCGCCTGGCCATGGATGTCGCGCAGAACTACAAACCGCTGGAGCCGCATGAAGCGCAGGCGCTGTTGACAGGGGGCCACGGCGTCGAGCCCATCTTCCACCTGGGCAACGACGTATAGAAAGGACCCCATCTTCCGGCCCCACCTTCGCGACGTTTTTTGTCGCTAAGGCGGGGACGCCAGCGGTTTACCGCACCGTTGCTGTCGCGAACTTCTTCACCATGGCCAGCAGCAGCTTGCGGTCGCTGTCGTTCAGGCTGGTTGAGTAGCGCCGGATCTGGGTGAGAAATCGCAACTCATCATCGGAAATCTTCTGCCCGCTCAAATGCCGGCTCACACTGTCGTCGGCGAAGAACTGAGCGATGGGCAGGTCCAGCGCCATGGCAATTTTCGAGAGCGTGTCGAGCGACGGGACCGTGTGCCCGTTCTCCACCCGCGACAGATAACAGCGCAGCAGGCCGGTCTTCTTTTCGATATCACCCTGGGAAAACCCGCGTTGCAACCGGTGCGCACGAATCGTGGTGCCGATCTTCATCACGGCCTCTTTCTATTGGCGTCTTGCCCACGGGTGAACCGGTCCAACGCAGCGATCGTGGGTCTATTGACTCAATAGTTAACATGCGCAACTTGCAGGCACAAGCTGGAAAACCGGGTACTTATTTACCCTCTGGTGACCTTTTCGCTACCGAGCATCGCAATCAGAGGTATTTCACGAGATAGGCAAGTTCTTCGACTGGGTTATCGTTGTATGCCGCGCAGGGAACGAATCCCATGTCGAGATACAGGCGATGGGCCGCCCCCATCGCCGCCGGAACCGTGTCGAGATACACCGCCGCGCGCCTGGCCGCGACCGCGCGATCGAGCACCGCCTGCGTGAGGGCTCGACCCAGTCTCATCCCGCGGCCTTCGTTGCGCACCCATAGCCGCTTCAACTCCCAGGCGTCGCGCGCCACCGATTCCGCCACCGTGCGCCAGGCGACGAATCCCAGCGCCTTGCCCTTCGCTGAGGCCACCAAGCATCCGCCGCCCTGCTCGATGTAGCTGTGCGGCAATCGCGCGGCCTCGCTTTCGAGCGTGCCGAAGCAGAAACGCGCCACCCCCGGCTGCGCAATCACGAACCGCCCATACTCCAGCAGCAGCGCGCGTGCATCCGGCACCGCGCTATGCCCGTCCGTGATCTCCTCGATTCGAAACGAATTGTGTTCCGTCTCCACCCCATCCATAATGCTCGTCAGCCGTAGCCGCCGTAAACCTTCCGGCCCCAATGCCCGTCTGCATGAGTACGAGCTCGATGGCAAGGAGAGGCATTGACGATTCCGGTGAGAGTCTCGGCCCTGTGCATGTTGGTGATCTGGGCCGGCGCGTTCGTCGCGGCCCAGTTGCCCGCGAATCCGCCTGCTGCTCCAGCTGCCCCGGCGTCCTCTCAATCCGCCACCACCGTGACCGGCGGAAAGCTCCATGGCCTGGTGAAGAGCGGCAACGTCCCCCTGCCCGGCGTCACCGTTACCGCCCAGAACACCCTTAGCGGCAAGCGCTTTACCACCACCACCGACATCACCGGCGCCTGGTCGATGACCATTCCGCAGAACGGACGCTACGTCATACGGACCCAATTTGCCGCCTTCGCTGCCGGCTCGCAGGAGGCCTTGCTGAATGCCTCCAGTCATGACCAGGCCGTGAATTTCGATCTCTCGCTTGCCTCCCGCGCCGCCCAGCAGGCACAGCAGCAGGAGGGCCAGGCCGCACAGGGGCAACAGGCGATTCAGCAACTGGCTGCGAACGGGCTCCAGAGCCTGAGCCTGATGAGCGCGCTAGGAGGCAACACGGATGCCGGCGGTGGCACGGCCGGCGCAGCCGGAGCCTCACTTCCTTCCATCGCCGGCAACGCCGACTTCAGCGGCGAAGGAGTTTCGATCACCGGCCAGTCGGGATCGGTCAGCCCATTCGCCGGCGTGGATATGGATCGCGTGCGCGACTTCGCCGAATCCCTGCGTGCCCAGAACGGCGGCCAGGGGCCGGTGGCGCCCGGCCAGGGTCCCGGCGGAGCGCCCGCACCCGGCGCAGGCGGCATCTTCGCCGGAGGGGGAGGCTTCGGGGACGGCTTCGGCGGTGGCTTTGGCGGCGGTGGTTTTGGGGGAGGCGGCGGCCGAGGCGGCGGCTTCGGCAATTTCCGCAGGTTCGATCCCAATCAGCCTCACGGCGCCGTTTTCTGGATGGGCTCCAATTCCGCCCTCAACGCCGAGCCCTTCTCGCTGCGCGGCCAACCCCAGCAGCAGCCCGCCTCAGGTTCTAATCGCTTCGGCATTACGCTCATGGGCGCGCCGTACATTCCCCATCTCACCAAGCCCAGCGGCAAGGACACGGTCTTTCTCACCGTCTCCGGCGTGCGCAACTCCAGCCCGATCGACCAGTACGCCACGGTTCCCACCGACGCCGAGCGCTCCGGCACCATCCCCGGCCTCGCCAATCCCATCACGCCCGTGCCCGCGGCAACCGCGCTGCTCAAGTACATCCCCGAGCCCAACCTGCCCGGCGACGTCCAGAACTACCACCTGCTGACCACCGCGCAATCCAACACCACCCAGGCGGGCATCCGCTACATGCGCGGCATCGGCAACAATGCGTCGCCCTTCGGCGCTTTCGGAGGCGGGCGGGGCGGAGGCGGTGGAGGCCGCTCTTCTCAGGCGTCCCAGGGCCTGCGCCAGAGCATCAATGGAAACTTCAACTGGTCGCATACCGCCACCGACAACGTGAACGTCTTTCCCGACCTCGGCGGCAAGACGGCATCCGATTCCTATTCGGTCCAGGCCGGCTACACCCTCGGCATTCACAAGTTCACCAGCATCTCCAACGCCAACTGGAACCGCGTCGACAGCCACGCCATCAACTACTTCACCAACGGCGCCGATGTCGCCACGGAAGTCGGCATTCTCGGCCCCGGCGGAGGTCCGCTCAACTCCACCCCTCTCAATTACGGCCTGCCCAACGTCACGCTGAGTTCCTTCACCGGCATATCCGAGCAGCAGCCCAAGTTTTCCGTCTCGCAAACCATTTCGCTCTCCGAAACACTGGCCTGGATACACGGCAAGCACAACTTCCGCTTGGGAGGCGACTATCGCCGCGTGCATCGGGATTTTCTCGGCGGACTCAACTCAACCGGCAGCTTTTACTTCACCGGGTTCTATACCGGTTCTTCGCTGGGCGATTTCCTGCTGGGCCTGCCGCAATCGACCTCAACCGATGTCACCGAGGCGAAGACCTACCTGCGCGACAACGTCTTCGATCTCTATGCCCAGGACGACTGGCGCATACGTTCCAACATCACGCTCCTCTACGGCATTCGCTACGAATTCTTTGCGCCGTACACCGAGAAGTACAACCATCTGTCGACGATCCAAACCAATCCCGGCGGCGCGTTCAGCAGCGTAATGCAGGTCCAGGCCGGTCAAGGCAACCTGCCCGACTCCCTCGTTTATCCCTTCCGCGTTGCCTTCGCGCCCCGCCTCGGCATCGCCTGGCGCCTGCCCAAACAGACGGTCGTGCGCGCCGGATATGGCATGAATTACACCACCAGCGCCTACGCCAATTTCGCCAACACCATGGCCCTTCAGCCTCCCTTTGCCAATCTGCAGACCAACGTGGTTTCGCAATCATGCCTTACGTCGGGCAGTGCCTGCATCAGCATGGTCAACGGTTTCCCCGCTCCCAATGTGTTCGGCAGCTATGCGGTCGATCCTCACTATCGGTTGCCGTACGTGCAGGTCTGGAATCTTGATATCCAGAAGACTCTTCCCTGGGGAATTGTGATGAACGCCGGCTACAACGGCGCCAAGGGCAGCAATCTCGATGTCACCATTGCGCCGCGCTACTCGGCGGCCACGCCCGAGACTAACCCCGGGAACGTCCTCTTCAGCTACGAAGAGTCAGCCGCGTTCTCGCATTTCAACGGCGGCACGCTGCGCGTCAACAAACGGCTCTCCAGCGGAGTCGCCCTGGGTGCCAACTATCAGTACTCGCACTCCATCGACGATGCCAGCGCGGTCGGCGGAACCTCCACAGTCGTCGCGCAGAACTGGCAGGACATCCTCGCTGAAGAAGGGAACTCGAGCTTCGATGTGCGCCACAAGGTCTCGGGAAATTATCTCTACGAACTGCCCTTCGGCAAAGATAAGTTCTGGGTGACCGCCGGCCCCTGGTCGCACGTCCTCGAGGGCCTCTCGATTTCCGGAACGTTCACCTTCGCCACCGGCTCCTTTTTCACGCCCAGTTATCAGGCAACCGTCGCCAACGTGCAGCAAGGAATTACCGGTACCGAGCGTCCCGATCGCGTTCCCGGCGTCTCATTGAGCGCAGGCGGCGGCTCCCTGAAGCACTGGTTCAATACCCAAGCCTTTACCGTCCCGGCCGGCCCTTTTGGAACGGCGTCGCGCTACTCGATCGAAGGCCCGGGCACGATCCAGAACAACATGTCCTTGTCCAAAACCATGCAACTGGGCGAAACACGCAGCTTCGAGGTGCGCGCCACCGCCAGCAATGTCTTCAACACGGTGCAGTATTCCGGCGTGAACACCACGCTTTTCACCGGCGTCGAATCGGCGACTCACAGTCCCTTCGGCCAGATCACTTCCGCCGGCGCCATGCGTTCATTCCAGTTCAACGCGAGGTTCCGATTCTGATGCGATCTATCGTCGAACATGATCGTAGCTCCCGCGCCTGTCATCCTGAGCGAAGGCCCGCGCAGCGGGACGAAGTCGAAGGATCTGCAGTGGCTTTTCTCAGCAGGAATGAGAGGAACTGAATGGGATTGGGCTTACGACGGACCATCGCTCTATCAACGGCATTGGCATTTAGCCTGCCGGGAGCCGACTCGTCGTATGCTCAGAATCCATCCCCGCCCGCCGCGTCTTCCGGCCAGCCGACCACCCAAAGCACCTTCACCATGAAAGTGAACGCCGAACTGGTGCTCACCAACGTGGTAGCCCGCGACGCGAAAACCCACGAACTGGTTCGCGGCCTCACGCAGAAGGACTTCACCGTCTACGAAAACGGCAAGCAGCAGCAGATCGCCACCTTCGACTTCCAGAGCGTCGACATGGCCACGCCCCTGAACGAGGCCACCGTCAGCGGCCTTGCTGCCGGCGCGCAGGGCCCGGGAAGCAAAGCGGCCGTGGTCGCCAAACCCGAAGACCTGCGCAACCACCGCCTCATCGTCATGTTCTTCGACCTGACCTCGATGCAGCCTGAAGACCTGGATCGCTGCGTCGAGGCTGCCCGCGACTTCCTCAAAAAGAAGATGGCGCCCGCCGACCTCGTCGCTCTTGTGTCGCTCGGAGACACGCTCAAAGTCGACCAGGATTTCACCGCCGATAAAGACGCTCTCGAAAAGGAAGTCGGCATCTATAACGGAACTGAGGGCCAGGGCTACGCGCAGGGCGCCGGCGCTAACACCAACCAGGTGGAAGACACCACCGGCTATACCCCCGACGAAAGCGAGTACAACGACCTCAACACCGACCGCGAGTTGTTCGCCCTCCGCGCCGTCGCCCAGTCTCTCGAGCGCATCAGCGAAAAGAAATCGCTGCTCTACTTCTCCGGCGGCATCTCCCGCGACGGCATCGAAAACCAGGCCTCGCTGCGCGCCGCCATCAACGCGGCAGTCCGCGCCAACCTCGCCATCTACAGCGTCGACACGCGCGGCCTGCAGGCCGTCTCGCCGCTTGGCGACGCCTCCACCGGCAGCCTGCGCGGCTCCGGCGCCTACAATGGCGGCGCCCTGCTGAACAACATGAACGGGAACTTCGCTTCCCAGGAGGTGATGGCCACCCTCAGTTCCGACACCGGGGGCAAGGCCTTCTTCGACTCCAACGATTTCGCTCCCGCCTTCGCGCAGGTTCAGCGCGATACCTCCGCCTGGTACGCCCTCGGCTATCACTCCACGAATCTTGCGCGCGACGGCAAGTACCGCCGCTTGACCATCAAGATCAACCGCCCGGGCATCAAGCTCGAGTACCGCCCCGGCTACTACGCACCCTCCGACTTCCAACACTCCGGCAAGGAAGACCGCGAGCGCGATCTCGAAGAGCAGTTAAGCAGCGACCTGCCCGCCACCGATATCGCCCTTTATCTCGACGCGATGTACTTTCGCCTCGACGAAAACCACTTCTACGTCCCCGTTTCGCTCATCGTCCCCGGCTCGCAGATCCCCTTCGTCAAGGGCGGAGACAAGGACAAGGCGACCCTCGACATCATCGGCGCGGTGATTGACGAAATCAAGCGCCCCATCGGGCGCGCCCGCGAAACCGTCAAGCTCAATCTCGACCAGTCGCTCGGAGTGCGCCAGAAAACCATCCAGTACACCACCAGCTTCAATCTGCCGCCGGGCAAGTATCACCTCAAGTTCGTGGTCCGCGAGAACCAGACCGGCCGCATGGGCTCCTTCGAAGCCGACATCACCCTGCCGGAGATGAAGAAGGTTCCGCTCAAAATGAGTTCCATCGTGCTGGCCTCGGTGCGCCAGCCCAGCAATCCGAACCAGAAGGAGCAGAATCCCCTGGTCCGCGGTGGCCAGGAATACGTGCCCAACATCAGCCACGTCTTCCGCCAGGACCAGCACATGTACCTGCTCTACGAGGTCTACTCGCCCGCGCGCGAAAAGGCGGGCGACAATCAGCCCAAGGGAACCAAGCCCGGCATCAACCTGCTCAGCAGCCTCGAACTCATCCAGGGATCGACCAAGGTCTACGAAACGCCGCTGGTTCAGGCCAAAGCCATCAACGTCGCAGGCCGCGACGCCGTCTCCATCGAACTCGACGTGCCGCTAGCCGACCTGAAGCCGGGCCCCTACCTGTGCCAGTTGAACGTGATCGACGACGCCGCGGGCAGCTTCGCCTTTCCGCGCTTTGCGGTGCTGGTGCGCGAGCCCGCCGCGCCCGCTCAGCCTTCCTCAACGGGCGGCGCGCCTTCCGGTTCCGGCTCTGGCCGCTGAGAGTTTTTTGCTTCGACGGCGGCATGACCATAAGGGCAATGCCTGCACCCCGACCCGCAGCAATATCCTCGCTTCAGGTGATAGGCCTCGGTAAAGACCATGTACGGCCCTTCCATGTAATAGTCCTCAGGATCGAGCCGCGCCGCCGTGTCCGCCATGTTTCCATTTTCTCTGATCGCGCCTTTGCCGGCTCCGGTTGCCCCGCTCACTCCGCTGCCATCTACAATCGACTCATGACCCTGACCGCCCAGGAACGCGCCCGCTGCATTAAGATCGTCCTCTTCGACGTGGATGGCGTTCTCACCGACGGCACCATCTGGCTGGTTCCCGCGCCCGCGCGCGAAGACGCCGTGCACACGCAACTCAAAGACAAGGATGGCCAGGTTGGCTTCGGCGTCCACTCCGCCACCATGATGGAAGCCAAGGGCTACAGCGCCCACGACGGCGCCGGCATTTCGCTGGCCCGCATTGCCGGCCTCAAGTGTGGTGTCATCACCAAGCGCATCAGCGAGACCGTGGCCACTCGCGCCCGCGACCTGCGCCTCGAATTCGTCTACCAGGGCCAAGCCTTCAAAATGCAGGCCGTGCGCGACATCATCGAAAAGGAAGGCGTGAGTCTCGACGAGATCGCCTACGTGGGCGACGACGTGATCGATCTGCCTGTCATGCGCGAATGCGGACTCGCCGTAGCCGTGGCCAACGCCCGTGACCAGGTCAAGGCCGAAGCCCACTACATTACGCCCCACGGCGGCGGCTATGGCGCCGGCCGCGACGCCATCGACTTCATCCTCGACGCCAAGGGCATCCTCAACGATTGCATTGCCCGCATGATCGACGAATCCAACCCCATCCCCCGCACCATGGACATCGGCAACAGCAGCGACTCCGCGTAGCTTGAGTTGTCATCCTGACCCTAAACAACGCGAAGGGGAAGGACGTGCTCTTCGCTAAGAACCAGGGTGCCCCAGGTCCCCGGTTTTGGGACCTGGGAAATCGCGGACTTATTCCGTCTTCGCATAAGCCGGAAACACGCTCTCCATCAGCACCGCCCGCAGCGCCTGCCGCAGGTCCGTATGGGTATCAGGCTCGGTATTCGACACCGGATGCGACGTGTCCTTCTGAGGTTCGCCGGTATCCGTGGTATTCACCGCCAGGATGCTCGCGCTCTTTCCCGCCGGATCGATCAGCAGTTCCGACGAAAATCCACCCTGGTCCCCATCGTGATAAACGTAATGGTGCCCCGCCGTCTCCATCACGAAGAACCCCAGCCCCATCGTCGCCTGCGCGCCGTGCGGTCCCGAAGCATACAGCGGCGTTGCCTCTCCTGGATTGGCCACCGGCAGCACGCCCTTCCACGCTTCTTCCAGCGAACTTCGCTTCAGCACTACCTCGTAGACCGGATTCGCGCCGCCGCCCATCAGAAACCGCGCATACTTCTCCATATCCGCAATCGGCGCCTTCAGCCCGCTGTTCGACGTGGTGATCCCGGTGTCGAAATCGAACGGCTGCGCCGTAAGCTTGGTCCGCGCGCGCAGATAGCTCGCCGACACATGGCTCTCCAGAAAATACGGCGCGCGATCGAAGTAGCTCGCCGTCATACCCAGCGGCTTCAGGATGTTCTTGTCCACGTACACTTCGAAGTCGTCGCCGCTGAGCCGCTCGATGATCTGCCCCAGAAACACATACCCGAGATTCGAGTAGCTCCAGCGGCTGCCTGGCTTGAAAGCCACGTGCGTATAGGGCAGCATGGCCGCCACCTGCGCCCACTTGGTCGGCTCAAATGGCTGCCAGTCGCAGTTGGCGGCATCATCGCAATCCCAAGGCCATGTGGGATTGCGAAACCCCGCGCTGTGCGTCAGCAAATGCCGAATCGTAATCTCACCCACCGGTCCGTACTCGTCGTGTACCTGGCGCAGCTCCGGCACATACTCTACCGCCGAATCGTCGAGCGACAGCCGTCCGCGGTCCCGCAGTTGCAGGATGGCGATGGCCGTCATGGTCTTGGTGATCGAGGCCCAGTTGTAGGCCGTCTCCGCGTCGACGCGCTGATGGGTCTCGTTCCGCGCCTCTCCGTAGAAGTATTCCGTTGCCGGTTCGTCGCCGTGCACGAACGCGAACCCGCCGCCCACCACCCCATGCTGCTTCAGGGCAGCGTCAAACCTGGCATGAAACTCCGCGATCTGCGCGCCGGCCAAACCGGGAGAACACGCAACCCAGATCCCAATCGACACGGCAAACACCAGCAAGCGGGGCGGCATGACGCCCATCATACAGGCTAAAAACTCGCCCCCGGTGCCTTGCGCGGAACAGGAGTGGATTCGATAGCATTGAAGCAATGTGCCGGGCATGGATGATCGCCCTGCCCATTCCGCCACAGGATGCACCATGAAACTTCGTATCAAGGGAAACTCGTTGCGCCTGCGCATTACGCCTTCGGAAATGGCGCGTCTGCTTGAGACCGGCCGCCTGGAAGAAAGCATCCGGTTTGGCCCCGGTCCGGACGAGCGGCTCACCTACGCCGTCGAATTTACCCCCACGGCCGCCGCCCTCACCGTGCGCTATGCCCCCGGTGAAGTCAGCATCCTCGTCTCTTCCGCAGCCGCGCGGCAATGGGCAGACGGTCCCGAAGTCGGCCTTTATGGACAAGCCGCCATCGACCGCGACACCCTTGAACTCGCGGTAGAAAAGGACTTCGCCTGCCTCGACAAAAATGATCCGGAGAATGTCGACACATTCCCCAACCCGAAGCAAGGTGCTGTTTGCTGAATGTGGGATTTTTCTACAGGATGGGAGGAAGATCTTGGTAGGAATGAATACGCTTTCAGACCGGAGTACAAACCCGATTCGGGTTTGCTCGAGTAGCGCCGGGACCCTTCTATTTCAATCCCATCGCTACTCTCATCTTCTCCCCCGCAGGTGAATCGATCAAGCTGCGGTTCGAGAGTGGGTTCGTACGCGCTCCTGCCCGTCCACCACCATCGGCTGTAGACGAAACGCGTTCTTGCCCGCGGGTATCATGTTCAGGGTTACCGGATGACGATCCCGGCTTGCATGCATGTGCTTGGTTTCCAGCCATGCGCACAGCCTGGGATCAAATATTTCGGGTTGACCTTGCCAGAAATCCGGAGCCAGTCCGCACTGGATCCGAAGGTGATCTAATTGCAACTCGATGGAAGAGACTTCTTTGGGAAAGTACCGCCGCACATTGTCCGTGCCAACCAGCAATCCCGAGAGTCCCCTGCCTCTGCTTTGTGCTTTGACTACCATAGGACACCTGCTCTTAGAAAATGGGGGATGTGAACAATCTAGGGAAGTCAGGTAAAGAGAAGCCACCTGTCGATGAGCGGGATTTTGACTGCTGTTCCCGTTTTAAAACTCATCGGACTGGAATTTCAGTATGGGAAATTGCTCCGCTGCTTTTGGCCTATCAATAACCCCATTCCGGCTTCACAGCGATTATCAAAACAGTCTCTGGAACTTTACTGTGATGCAGAGAGGGCCGGAG
>CAVPNO010000007.1:0-22717 GCA_963706455.1 uncultured Acidobacteriota bacterium
CCCCTCGTCTTGTTTCATTTGGCGGACTCAATGGTCCTAGGCCAACTGTTTGAGGGGCCGGCGGAAGGGACTTGCGCCATCGATCTATTGCGGTGGTAAGAGTAGTTCTCCGCGGCTTACCCAATACGCAACGCCCGTTGCAACGGCATCGAACATCGCCGTGACTCGTCGTTCGCTTTGCCATACTCTACGTTTAGGTGGCAATCGGGGACGTAGTTCCGGAAACAACTCCGCGAGTAAACAATTGATCTCATGTTTTGAGATTTCACGACGAACCTGGAGCGCCACTCTCATTTCGTCCCGACTCAAGGCATTGACAGGAATTTGCCGGGTTGCAGCTTCGCGCAGAATTGCTTTGAACGTCGAGCCATCGCCCTCTCGACTTGTTTGCCCGCTCGGTCCATGCCTCACGACGATGATGTCCGGGTGGCACAGATCCAAAATACGCCCAATACGTTTACTCCCAGTTATCAGAGCCGTATCGCTTGTGGCGGATGCTGCAATCGCACCCCTTCCCCAATCCAGAAGTCGCATCGGCCCTTCGAACAATGCATAACCGAAAATTGCTCTGCGCGCATCGAAAGCCATGATTAGCGGGGGCGTCTCATTAGGGTTCATGACTCCAAGAATCAATTTCAGACGGATTCTTTCGCTCCGAGAGCCATTCAAGTTTGCGTGCAATGGCCACCGCCGCGCGACCTTGCACTGTGCTGTCCTGAAGCGCCTTTTCGATACGTTCCAATCGGCCTTCAATGGTTACCCGGATGGCCTCGTATGCGCCCGGAAACAATTCAATGATCGAAACCCCGAAGATTGCTTGGTACGATAACGCGGAGAGCAGAGAGGGAACGGCCGCAGATCGCTCATGCTGCGAGACCTGGTGGTGCGCGATAACGCCCACCAGGTCGGCTAATTCACGCTGCGTCATACCCGATTTGAGACGATGGGACCGAAGATAGCATTGCAGGAGGGATGTGCTCATTTCTAAGTGTAAAAGATCGCTGATTTGTTCGACGTTTGCCTTTAGCGTAGCAAACGAGACAATTCACTCAAGACGCCGGCATTTTCATTTGGCACCACCTTTTGATAATGACTTTGAGTTTTCCCCAATGAAAGACTCTCAAGTGTCGAAAATTCGGAATATGTAAAACACCGATCGTGAATCCGGAGTGGAAAACCCGTGGAAAAGTGGTTGTCGTTGTGCGCACACTACAACTCTTTGGGAAAAGGGATTTCCTCGACGGCGGAAGAATATTCAGTATGTCCGTGGGCTGAGAAGACCCGCTATCCTTTGAGAAAGCGCTCCCGATTGCTAAGATTATGCGAAGAGTCGTCAAAACCATATTCTCCGGAAGATGAAAGCACAATCGGTCGGAACTTACTTAAAATTTCTTCGGCGCAAGAGCGGCTTCACTCAGAAGGGTTTGGCGCGGATCGTGGGCGCTGCCAGCGCGAGCCAAATATCTCGATTCGAGCGGTCGGTGAGTCTTCCAAGTTTGCAAATTGCATTTGCGTATGAAGTGATTTTTCGAAGGCCAGCATCGGAGATTTTTCCAGGGCTCTTCTACGCTGTTGAAAGAGGCGTGGAGCAGTGCGTTACGGAACTTGAGGCTGCACTTGGCGGCTCTGATGCAAAGGGTCCGGGCGCCAGGGCGGTTGCTCGCCAACTGGAGTGGCTCTGGATGCGCCAGAACCCTGAGGGCTGAGTTGCCCGCACTCAGCCTAGCCTGCTCCGAGCCAGATGGCCGACTTGACGGCTCAAAACATCAAGTCTAGATTGTAAGTGCCCGTATCGCAAATGGTACGAAAGACGGCGCAAACACGAATACACAAAGCAATGCCACCACTTCTCAATCCACGCATTCGCCCCATGGAGACGAGAGACTTTGCGTCCATCCGCTCATTAGCCGCCACCTTTCCGACGTTTACTATCCCCTCTGAATACATCCTGTGGTTCTTTTTCCATTTCCATCCCGACTATTCCAGGGTTATTGAATCGGATAACGGGAGCTTGACGAGCTATCTCCTCGCGATGCCAACCACCAATCCAAAAGACGGTATCGCTATCTGGCAAGTCGCTTCTGCCCCACCGAATAGAGGCTTTGCTCTTGAGTATTTCGCCGCGTATCTTCGAGACCTCGCTGAGCGCACGAGCGCTACATCCGTCCTATTCACGAGTACTCCGGAACCAGCCTCGCTACGACTGATCCGATCATTGGCGATGCAATTCGGCGGATGCGAAGTTTCTCAGCTCGGTCCCGTGCCTGCCGGGCAAGGCGAATACGAGTTCCGACTCTCGCTGGGAACTAATTTCCCACGGTAATGGTCGTGAGCCCGGGGAGCAAAAGGGCTCCCGGCGAAAAGCACAAGCAAGACAACATCAGCGTTTACTGGGCAATGGCCTTCACGAGGCATCACTGTCGTCGTCATGCTCAGACAATTTAGCCACCGCGCTCTGCGCCTGCTCATCCAACGTCTCATTGACGCGGGCCATATCCGGTATCAGATAACTGCGATTCACCATGAGAGCATCGGCGTCGCGCCCGATGACATACAACGTCTCCAGCTACCGATCCAGACAGTTCCGTCGGGCATGCGAGCAGATGGCCATCAAACATCGCCGGACCAGACCCTACACCCTCAGAGCCAACGGAAAGGCCGAGCGCTCTATCCAAACCGCACTGCGCGGATGAGCCCACGCAAAACACTGGCCCGACTCACAGCAATGAGATGCTCACTTGCAGCTTTGGATCGACTACGACCAACCTCTATCGCCCGCATGGTAGCCTCAACTACAAGCCGCCCATCAGCCGCTCCGATAGCGGAACAACGTTTTTGATCATCTACAGGCACCGAACCATCAAAATGGCAAAAGAAAAAGCAGGGATGCGAGCCGACCAGAATCGTCCCCTTGACGTCCATTAACGGAATGTTAAGGTTTGATTATGGAAATCGAAATCAAAGAGCAACGCCGAAAGACGAAACTCGTCGGTATTCGCCTCTACAAGGAGGAATACGATCTCATCTCGGCGCTTGCGAAGAAGAAAAAAGCGAGCCGGTCGTTCGTTGCTGAATCGCTGATCCGGTCGGCAATTGGTTTATTGGGTAAGGAAGGCAACTTCGCGCCGTCGCAAATTGTGAAGAAATGGCTGTGACTGCGACATAGTCACATGAATCGAATGCATCGCGACCCGTGAATTCGGTGTGGCAGGAACGAAAAGTGTCGGTAGCTGATCCTTAGCTCTGTTAGGCTGAGTAAATCCGACTCGCACAATTGTATCAACTCGCTCCAGATAGGAAAAATAATTATCACCGCCGGGAATTTCAATTGTCGCTGATCAGGGCAGCCTATGCACCGCCAAGCCCTCCGCCTGGGCGACACGAGTTAGGAGTTTTTGCTTCCAGCCTGCGCCAGAAGCTCCAGGGAGAAAGTGTCGCGACGGGCATTCTGTCTTCGCAATCACTTCTCGATGGCCGAGAATGCGGCGGAGCGGAATCTTTGCGTAGTGCTCTGCAATTAAGTCTGCGGCTCCATCTAATGCGATGGCAGACGGTTCGATCCACTCGAGGTCGTTATCGAAGACGATTCCGACGCTCTGGCAGTTCATGTCCCAATCGCCCGCATGCCATCCGATCTCTGCATCGTCGAGCAGCCGTTCGGCGGTTCCGTCCTGCCGGATGATCCAGTGGTAAGGCCAAAAGACTTGCCGCCCGCCACGCTCATGGCCCGAAGCGATGGGTAGGCCATTCCAGTGCGCATCCTCCGGATGAGTGGGAGTCGCGAAGTACGGAACATAAAGCCGTATGAGCTCGATTGCGGAAAGACGGCTCGGGCGGAGGCCCGGCGGATTGCTTGTGTGGTGAAAAACGACGGTATCGATTGATTTTCGTTCGGCATCGGCATCCGTCTGGTTTCCGAACGCAATGACGCCCGCGAGGAGCCGCTTCTCGAAAAAATCATAGAGTGCTGCTTTGCACCGGTCCCGCACCTCAGTTGGTGCCGCCTCAATCTGTGCCCTTAATGCCTTCAGTTCAGGCGCAACAGACAGATACCACAACGGATCCCCGAATAGTCGGTTCCAGCGATCCGTGAGCCTATTCAACTGTTCAGAAGGATCTTGCGGCATGAGCAAAGGTTTTTTCAATAATGATGCACTTATGCAGCGTTCCGAGGTGACTTACCCGGCTTAATACGGTGCGCAGAGCCAGTAAATAACTGATCATCCCGCGAAACCTTTGAAACTGCAAGGCGCCAGACCTCGGGGAATTTGCGCGCCATATACGCCTCCTTCTGTGCGCAATCGAAATGCTTCAGGCGACGAAAGATCGTGAGCGCCTGCATAATCGATTCGATCGTATCAATTTCTCGGCCGAACTGCTGATTCCATAGTGCCATGACCATGTGCGCGTCTGCGAGGCTCACCGCGTTGTTCGCCTGCGCTGCAATGCGCAGAGCTCGCGTTAACCATAGTCGCCCCGCGAACCTCCTGCCTTCCTCGACATACATCTTGCCCAGGATAGCTTCACCGTGGGAATTGTCCTTACCGAGATTCATCCACCTGCAGATGGTCAGCCCGGCTAGGATCCAGCGGCGAGCCTCCTGATAGTAGCCTGCGCCGAGGCGGTGGAGGTCGCTCCCGATATCCACGCAGACCGCCTGCACATTTTGGAAATTTCCAATGACGAGGTGCGCCTCAAGCGCGCGAAGGAGTTCCGCAACGGCTTCTGCGTGTTGCCCGTGTTTGGTGAGATACCCACTTCTACGGTACGCAAGGATTCCCGCGACTTCCCGATCGGTCGCGCGCTCGCTGTACGCCGAGGCGCTCCGAAGAGCCGCCAGCGTTTCACGGTCTGCGGATCGGCCACTCGCAGCCCGTTGATGGGACCATGCAAGTGCAAGAAAATACTGAGCAGTCAAAGCATTGTCGCGGGCACGTCGGAGAAGGCGGCGATATTCACCGAGCGTTCTCCGGGCACGATCGAACCGGCCAAGTTGAAAAAGCACCTGTACTGCTGCCAGCCACGCTATTGCGCGCAGCCTTGGGCCATATCTTCCGTCCTCCACTAACCCGACCAGCCGCCGGTAGGCGCCTTCCTGAAACTGGAGGCGGGGACCTGCCGTAGCGAGTCTTCCTTGAGAAAGAAGCCATTGCGCCCGGGCGTAGTGAGGCGTGAATCGCAGTAGTGTTTCACGTGTCGAGATTGCCGGCCAATGCCAAAGGCCAAGTCGCCGCTCGGCTTCGATAACAGGTAAATCAAATGTAATGTTGTCCCGCTTTACGTCAAGTCGATAAGGTCCCGCCCATCGCGTTTCGGCACGCACGATATTGATGCCCTGGTGCTCAAACGCTTGGAGGTAACGACCCACATTGGTGACTACGTGGTGGTGCGATCTGCCAGACCAGTTCGGTAACCGGCTGATCTCTTCTATGCTCACCCACCCTTGATCTGCTGCTTCGTCGAAGCGCTTTAGCGCAAGCAAGGCAAGCCACTCGAAACGCATCAACCGCACACGCGAGAAAATCCAGCGGGAACCTCCGAATCTGACATTTTGTTCATTGAAAGCGACATGAATCTCCGCCACGCTGACCTCCCCTGAAAGTGTAGAAGCTGTAGATGAACGATGAGTTGCCTCAAGAAGATTGCATGCCACACTTGGCGAAGCTGTCGGCGAAAGAGAAGCCGACTCGCAACTGGCAACTACGCAATAAGGAGGTCGCTCTCAATGAGGGCTCTGATGGTTGAACAGTATTCGCCCGCAACGCAGGTGTTCATCGAGGGATTGAATGCGGCGACGGGATGTGTCGTGGATCACGCGCAATCCATTGATGAGGGGTTGGGCGTGATAAGAGCAAAACGTCCCGACCTGGTTCTCGTGAATCTCGATCAGCTGCGCGCCGATGCGTGGTCCGTTGCCGAGCGCATCCGGCATGAAACAACGGACGCGATATCGAAATGCCCGCACATAGTCGTCCTGTCAAAAATGCCCCGCCCAATCAGGGATGCGGCGAAATGCAGGGATTTGCAGGCGGTGTGCATGCTCCGGGAGTTTTGGCCGCCCATCTACGAAGAGGCGCGCGTGGCCCTTTGGCTGCGTTACACCAAAAAATTCCGATCTACTCTTCGCATCGAGTTCGCCCAGGGGCACCATAGCCTGCATTTCTGCACAAACATAACCTCTCAACAGTTGCGTCTGTCATCACGCCTGGCACAGATGGCAGTGATTATGGCAGGGCGTCTCGAATTCTACGCGGTCGAACAACTCGCGGATGAACTCGGGGTTTGCCGACAAACAATAAAGAAATACATGCTAGAGCTACGCGAAGCGTCTTTGCAGACCCAAAGGGAGCTCATGATTTCCGAACCGGATAAGACCATTTTCTGGATGGAACGTCGGCCGGGAGGTACAATTTGCGGCATAAGAGCCAACATCGTATCGGTCTGATCAGGTACACGGGTTCCCGTCACATTACAGAACAATCACTCGCGACAGTCCAGTTCGTAGATTTCGTCGCCACGAATTAACCTCAGCAGAATGATAGAGTTATCAGGCGACATCGCGAAAGAAAACGAATCGACCTCACCAGGAAGCTTTGTCAATTCTGACAGAGATCGATTGCTGAACAGCGGTGCCGTCGTTGATTGAGATTTTGATGAGCGCGGGTTTTTCGCCGAGCGAGCTACTTGCATAAACAACGCGGGAATTGGGGGACCAAGAAAGGTGACAACCGCGTCACATGAGTCTAAGGTTAAAATGCAGGCCCCGGTCCTGAGCAGGCTGAAGGTAATGTGTCTGAAGACCGTAATAGGGCGACGGCGCGATCAATGAAGATGATCTGCGGCGACTCGCTGCACTTGACGGTGAGGCCACTCTATTGGTTGGGAGAGTACCACGTATTGCGCGTACGAGCGATTGAGCCGCGCTTAGTCCCAAGGTGAACTTTCCTGAATAGAGATAGATGGGTATTTACATCACTCCCGTGACCACAACATCTTGTGGTTTCAAAAGTCTGGTTGTGCGGAACATTTGACCAGAGCTTTGTAGGGAACCGGTTCGACCGCGACCGCCTGCTCAAGCAACCTGTAAAAGAGTTTGCCGCGGCTCCGCGATTTGCGGCGGTTGAACCTGAAGGCGAATTCGTCCAGATAGGCATCCAGATGTTCCAGGCTCACGCTGCCCTGGTGGGTTCCCAGCAGCCAACGCTTCAGAAGCGCGACAGCACGGTGAACTCGCGGCATCAGTTCCGATGCCGTTTTGCTGTTGTCCTTCAGGAAGGTGATCTTATGCTTGTAATCCCTGCCTTCCAGTGGCTGGTAGCCGAGCCAGCCGTCGGTATGCACGATGCTTCCTGGCTCCACAGAGTCTTCGATGAAGGGCATCAGGTTTGCCGCCGAAGCGTCTGGAATGCGCCGCATCCGAAGGCGGCCGATACCAGGTCCGTCCGCTTCAGCCGCTACCGCTATCATGGCTTTGGTTTCCGTTTGCCGGCCGTGAACTCCTTCTTCCTCGCCACCCACGAAAGCCTCGTCGACTTCCACGTGCCCCTGCAGCCGATCCCGACCTGGCCGTACCATGGCGTGGCGCAGTTTATGCAGCAACGTCCAAGCCGTCTTGTAGCTCTTCAAGCCCAGCACACGCTGCAAACCCATGGCGCTGACTCCATTCTTCTGGCTGGTTACCAACCACACAGCCCGGAACCACAACATCAGAGGCAGGCGGCTGTCCTGAAATACCGTCCCCGCAGTCACCGAAACCTGATAATCGCACCCGGCACACCGCACCAGTCCCTCAGGCTTCGGCCAGCTCTTTCTCCCGCCGCAGCGCGGGCAGCGGAAGCCCTCTGGCCAGCGAAGTCGAAACAAGTATTCTCGGCAGGCCGCCTCTGTAGAAAAGCGTGTCTCCAAGTCCAGCAGGTTCCGCGGATAGACTTCCACGGCCAAAAACACTACAGGTTGTGGTCACGGGAGTCAAGTAAATACCCATCTCCCCACAAATCAACTAAGTACCCTACTCACCATCCCTCTAACCTATTGATTCTACGGGAGGTATGTTAGGTGGGGAATCTGGTCCCGAACCAGTTCCGGCGGCTTTTTGAAAGCTGTTGAAATCGAGGGGATCCAAGTGTTTTATTTTGAGCCGTTTGTGGGCATGAATTTGAAACCTATTGAAGTCTTATGCTTCTGGAGGCTTTGACCGTCGCAAATTCGACGACAGTACTGTCTCATTTTGAGGGATCACTCACAGCTTTGACCGTCACAATTTCGAATACATCATCAACGCCGACGAACTCAATTCAAGGTCAACGAAATGGTTGTGGTCTGCTGCACAGAACCCGAAGTCGCGGTAACCGTAACCTTAGATGTGGTGGGCTGTGGATTTCCTCCTCCGCCTCCCCCCGTCCCGCCACCTCCTCCGCCACTACAACCCGTGAGCATGCCAAGCGAAGTCAATACGAGCGCAACCACGATCCAGCCGCGGAACCTGCGGGTCTTCCCGAATGTAAACAGTAACCCCACAAGCGCAAAGGTCAAATACGGTACCGCGGGATCGGAAGTGAGCGGCGCCGACGAGGCCGACGAGGAAGCTGTAAAAGTAACGTTGGTCGAGACTGGTCCGCTCGACGGAGTGAGCGTGCCGGGATTGAAGGTGCAGCTCACAGTTGCGGGCAGTCCGCTGCATGTAAAGGTAACCGCGGAATTAAAGCCGTTTTGGGGAGAGACTGTTAACGTCACGACGCCCTGTCCTCCCGAATTAACCGTGATCGACGATTGAGATGTGCTTAGTGAGAATGTCGGCGCAGCAACGATGACGAGAGATGCGCTCGCGGTCGCAGTCTTGTTGCCGCTGGAACCGGTGACGGTGAGCGAATATGTTCCGGGTGTAACCGCAGGGCCCGCCGAAACAGTCATCTGAGACGTACCCGCGCCGCTCAGTGACGCAGGACTGATACTGATCGACACACCGCTGGGTTCACCGCTGGCGCTGAGGGCTATTGGCGAATTGAATCCCCCACCCACAATGCTGGTGATGGCCAGAGAGCCATTGCCACCCTGCACTACGCTGACAGACGAAGGCGGTGCTATGGCAAAGGAGGGCACTGGAGTTGGCGCCGATGGATGGAAAGCCCAAACATCGGCCAATAATTGGGCTGTTGGAAAATCGTAATCAAGGAAGGGGCCGGTGCTTCCCGCTGCGAGCCACAAATATCCATTGTTGTCGGTCCACGCGGAGGATCCATTGCGGCTTCCAGGAGTGTTTTTTGGATCGGGAGTTCCTGCAACACCGGACGGTAAAACTGGGTATTGCGATGGGCCGTTCCCGAGCAGCCAGGTCCATTCGTTTGCGGAGGGACTGAACTCCCAGACCGCATCGGAATTTGCGCCGCCCAGCAACCAGAAGTTGCCATCCTGGTCGGTCCAGCTTGGCAGCTCCATCCCAAGTCCGGGAATGTTGGAAACGTCGGGAACCCCCATGGTCCCGTACACGCCAGGCACAAAGGGCGTTGTGCCGCAAGTATTGGGGTCTGACCAGTTGATGCTACAGTCGGGAGCGACTGTTGACCCGCCCCGCCATATCCATTGGCTGGTCGAGGGAGTGAACTCCCAAAAATCATTCAACTGCCTGACACTTCCCGCCGCATCGAATCCGAAGCCTCCAAACAGCCACAGATTTCCGCTCTTATCGATCCATGTACTCGGCCCCCGCCGCCCCCCGGGCTTGTTGCCGGGCGCCGCAGTTCCAAGTTGCCCATACACCCCTGGAGGGCCACAGTCGACGCCGAGGTTGGAATTCGGGTTGACTATGCAGGAGACATTGAGATCGTTATCGTCGCCGCTCATCCATGCCCACAGCCCGGTTGAGGCGTCAAACCGCCAAAGATCGTTAAAATAGAACGCGGCGCCCAGAGCCGGATCGATACCGGAGCCGCCGAACATCCACACATTTCCGCTCGCGTCAGACCATGTGACAGCACCTTCACGGGCGCCAGGAAAATTCCCTAGAGCGGGGACGCCCAGCGACCCATAGACTCCCAATGGACCGGGGCAATGGTATCCGAGGTTCAGCCAGAAGCAATTGGCCGTCGTTGAGCTTCCGCCCACCCACGTCCACTGGCCGGCTACTGGATCATACGTCCAAAGATCGTTCATCTCCCCATAGATGGATGCCGAGTCGTAACCATCGCCCCCAAAGAGCCACAGTCTTCCCTGGCTGTCTGTCCAACTGCTGGCGCCCTCGCGCCCTCCAGGAATATTGCCGGCGGCGGGCGTGTTGATGGTGCCGTATACGCCGGCTTGCCCGCAATAAGGATCGCAGCCCGGCGTCAGGCTGTCTCCACCCTCCCATGCCCATTCAGTGCTGGACGGGTCATACTTCCAAAGCTCATTGAGGTAGCCCTTGACGTAATAGGCGTCATACCCCGTCCCTCCGATTACCCAGAGATTCCCCTCCTTGTCCTTCCACTGAGCGGTCCGGGACCGGTTGCCGAGACAGTTCACAACACTGGGGATACCGGGCGTTCCATAGATACCAGGGCCGCTGCAAGCGGTCATGAGTGCCCATTCATTGGTTGCCGCGGAGGGCCAGATCGCATATTGCGTCACCGCCATATTGCTTTGTCCATAGCCATCCGCTATGGCAATCGCTGTGACTCGAGTTCCGGCTGAAATGCTGATAGGACCGGTGTAGAGTGTGGAACTCGTAGTCGGTATAAGCCAATTCAGGTTGTAATAAATCTTCGCGTTGGGAGTCGAATCGGTGATGCTTACGGTTTGCGGATCTGCATAGGTCCCTGACCCCGGGCTGATGATCGGGGTCGCCGTCACCGGAATTGCAAACGTGGCGGATGCAGGAGCGCTGTTCGCATACCCGGTGGCGGCGGCAAAGGCCGTAATGGTCTCTGAATTCGGAACCGTAATGGGTCCCGTATAGGCGCTGGGCGGTGCATTCTCGCCCACGACGTAATAAATATTCGCCCCCGCCGTCGTATCGGAAATCGTTACTGTCTGGCCGGGTGATACGGTACCCCCATTTGGCGAGAAAGTGGGGTTGGCAACCCTTGCAGACGTGGCCGAGTTGGGACGATACACCCAAAGGTCGTTGTGATCCGCGTCGCCGGTCACAGTCGTGAAGAATCGGCCGCCAAAAAGCCAGAAGTTCCCGTTACCGTCTACCCAACTCTCGGCGGAATCACGCCCCGGCGGCGTGTTCTGGAAATCGGGCACCCCCAGAGTGCCGTAGATTCCGATGCCATGACCCGGCTCGGTCACCCTGGTGGTGTTCGACGAATTGGTTCCCCCCACCCACGCCCACTGGTTCGTGTCGGGGTCAAACTCCCACAGATCGTTCAGGAAGCCGGCAAATTGTGTGGTATCGAATCCGAATCCACCAAAGAGCCAGAAATGACCGCTGGGGTCAGTCCAGCTAACCGCTCCCGAGCGGCCGCCGGGATAGCTTGTCGCCGCCGGAGTCATCCACTGTCCATACACGCCGGGCAGAGTGCTGCCGGTAGGGCCGATCGAGTTGGAGCCGCCCATCCATGTCCATTGATCAGATGTAGGGCTGAACTTCCAAAGATCGTTAAGGTATCCGAGGCTGCTGGTGGAGTCAAAGCCGTACCCGCCGAAGAGCCAGAGATCTCCGGCTTTGTCCATCCAGGTGACAGCGGATTGACGGCCCCCCGGCACATCACCGGCGGAAGACGTTCCGAGCATCCCGTAAACGCCGGGTTGCGCGCACTGAGGGAGCCCTCCGCACGGCGACGGAGGCGATGCATTGGACCCTCCCATCCATGCCCATTGACTTGTAGAGAGATCAAATTTCCAGAGATCGTTGAAAAGCTTGGAAGGTGAATGAAATGGATCCGATTCTCCCCCAAAAAGCCACAGATTTCCTTTTCCATCCGTCCACGTGACCGCATTCTCCCTTCCGGGGGGAATGTTTCCGGCAGCAGGTGTTCCCAACGTGCCATATACACCAACAGAGGCGTCTCCGGTCGTGCCATTCATCCAAGTCCATTGATTCGATAAAGGATCGAACTTCCAAAGGTCATTAAGAACGCTACCGTTGTTCGGAAAGCCAATTCCGTATCCGCCGAATAGCCACAGTTGCCGGACTGGTCGGTCCAGGCGGACGCACCGGACCGCGCGCCGGGAATGTTCGTGGGACTTGGCGATCCCAGGGTTCCATACACTCCCGGCTGGTCGGGCTGATTCGACCCGGCCATCCACGTCCATTGATTCGTGGATGGATCGAACCTCCACAGGTCGTTCAATTGCTCAACTGCAGTTCCCGTGGAAAGACCATACCCCCCGAACAGCCAAAGCTTGCCTTGCTTGTCTGTCCATTCAACCGCATTCCAGCGGCTGCCCGGAGCATTCACGGGAGCTGAAGTCCCGAGGGTGCCGTAAATGCCATTTCTCCCTTCTTGCGTGCTTCCGCCCATCCAGGTCCATTCGCCGTACTGGGCCTGTGCTGCGGGGCACAGCACTGCGAGCAGCAATACATACCACTCGGAAACCTTAGCCTCTGTCATTTTTGGTCCGAGTGTGCCCGACAGCGGCAAGCGGGTGTGATCGAGAAGAGTGCGAGGACGCGTTCAGAACGCTCCTTGAGTCGAAAGGAGTTCGGTGACTCCCTACTGAGGCAACTGCCATCATCTCTGCTCCGCGCACACAGCTTTCACCTGTTTCTCATTATGAGCATCTCGATTAGTGTTGATTTCGGTTCAGCCAGATGCCGAAACCTCCTCCTATTGAATACGCGAGTGAAGATACGAGTGGCAAGGTTGCGACAAATTGGTCGAAACACTGAAACTTGGGGCTGCATCCACCACCTATAAAGTGAGAAAAGATGGACATTCCATGGAAGTGCGAGGTGACCGCCATCAAGGAGAACAGACAAAGGGGTAGGATCCACGCATATATCATCAATGGCGCCCGTAAATATCTTCCGAGTACTACTCCTACAATCATCCCGCCACTCGCCTGTACAGGGAAGCCCGGAATCTCTGTGAGCAACCAGCTTGCGTTGGCAGAGGTAAAATAGGTGTTCCACCTATAGAACAACGAATAAACCGAGAATATAACAAATCCACAGAACACAATAATGCCCACCGTTCCGATTAGGACATGAACAATGATAATTCCGCAATTAGTTATAATCTGCAACAGCCGTTTTGAATCTGCCGCATAACTGATCATTATCCCCTCACATTATTACCGCGGGTAAATCGGCTATCGATGAACCCGCGTGGCGTTGTTCAGACAATTACCGACATTGTTCGCGTAGCTCGCAACCCCGGCAGTAGCATCGGGAGCTTTGGTATCAGCACCGCCATTATTGTATGGTATTATTCCTCCCTTCTTGTTTGGGCCAGGCAGGTATCGTTGGCCATTAGTCATCTCATGAGGATCTTCATCTGGCGTATCAGACGAATCTCCACCTCCGTCGGGTTCACGGGCTGGCCGCATATTATCAGGATTCTGGCCAGCATAGCACCCGATAGCTACACCAAATTTCATTAGAAAGTTATTTACTGTGTCCCACCTTGACCATGGTTTAAGCTCGCCTATGACCGAGGTTCCAGGCCATGCTGCCGCAGGAAAATATTCTAAATAGCCAACCCCATAGCCGGACAAGCTAACGTCATACGAGGTTCCGCCAACATTTACGTTCGTAGGTGGTGTTCCTTGAGGATCGGCCCAGTCAGAAATATTTGTTCCAGGAATCGCTTGACCGTTTGCGTCGTTAAGAAACATCGTGCCAGTGGCTGGATCTAGGGTGCCAGAGGCCGAGTTTGTAGTGCAGCGATCGCAAATCGATATAATGTTCTGCATTAATGTCAGCTTCGGACTCATTAGCGCAATCACCGGTATTAGTGATGAAGGTACCATCTCCCAGATCCTTAACACAGTCCCTACCGGTCGGATCGATATTGACCAGAGGATTATTTAGGACATAGCTATACAGATTAAAAGTCTGTGGATCAGCCAGATTAGCGTAATACAACTGCGACGGATCGGGGCTGATAAAACGACCCATGCTTGAGGCGTAGTACCTTGCCCCGAAGTAGTCGTTGCCTGATTCGGCAGTCTCGTTCTTTGCCGGTATAGCGTGACCTGACGCGCTCCAGATGCAACGCTGCTCGCAAGCCTATTGCGACCGTGGAGTTAGAGACTTCGTGCCCCGGATACGGTGCAGGATCGGAACTCGGAACCCCCTGATGCAGTTTTTCTTTTAGCCGCGGCATGGCAGCTAGAAGGGGCTCACGGAGCACCTGGGATTGGCTGGGTTCCATTGGCTCCGATTGTACGCTTTGAGACCCGCTGAAGCGGGCCGATTACCCCGGCGATTAGGTGGTCGATCCGGTGCGGATTCGAGAGCTGAAGAGCAGCCGATAATCGTGGGGATCGGGGGCCGATTCCGGTCGGGATCGGGGGCCGATTCCGGTCGGGATCGGCCCTTCTTTAGCAGCTAAAAGCAGCTACTAAAAGAAGAAGGATGGAGGGTCTATTCGCGGTCGTCTTCGGCCTCTTGAGTGAGGGCTTGGAAGAGTGCTTCGGCGTCGGGATCGGCGGGCTTTGGGGACGGCTCTTGGCCGTGTTCGAGCAGTGCTGCCGGGTGGGTTGCAGCATGAACTTGCTGCAGGGTTCGGATGGCGACCTGGGTATAGATTTGCGTGGTCTTCAGGTCCTCGTGTCCGAGCATCTGCTGGATGAAGCGGATGTCGGCTCCACCCTCGTGCATCAGCGTGGCCATTGTGTGCCGGAACAGGTGGCAGGAGCCGGTCTTCCCCAGCTTGGCGGCGTCCACCCTTTCCTTGACCGCGAAGCTCAGGTGATCGCGGCTGAACGGCTCGCCCTGGGCAGTGAGGAAGACGGTCATGTCATCGGGCTCGATGGCGAGCTGCGGACGCGCCTCGCGGATGTACTTCTGGAGCCACGCGATGGCTCGCTCTCCGATGGGCACATAGCGGTCCTTCTGGCCCTTGCCCAGGCGGACGAGAACCAGGCCACGGTCGAGCGAGAGATCGTATAGCTTGAGGGCGATCATCTCCATGCGGCGCAGGCCGGTCGAGTAGAGCACTTCGAGGATGGCCCGGTCCCTCAGTCCGATGGGTTCCTCGATGTCGCAGACCTGCATGATGCGCTCGACTTCCTGGGCCGAGAAGATGTTCTTCGGCAGGGCTCGGCCCAGCCGTGGAAGTTCCAGCTCCGAGGCCGGATTGTGCAGGATGTGATTCTGCCGCGTCATCCACCGGAACCACACACGCAAGGGAACGAGACACGAGTGCTGCGAGCGGAAGCTCAACGGCTCGCCGTTCTTCTTGCGGTAGTGGAACAGATGGCGCTGATATCGTTCGAGCACGGGCCGCGTGATCTCGACCGGATGGGTAAGCCCGCGCTCCTTGCACCACTGGAGGAAGAAGCCGATGTGGACCTGACGATTGCGCACCGTGTGCGCGGAGTAGTTCTGCACGGCCAGGGCGCGGAGATGGTCCTGCATCAGCGATTCGAGCGGCGTCTCGGGGGCAGCCTGCGGCTTGCGGGTTTTGGTTATGCGCGCCATCACTTGCCTCCTGCCATGGTTAGGACGTAGTGGCCGTTTGGCCGTGTGCCCGTATATGTGTTTTCCTCGATGTCGAACTCGGCATCATCTGGAACCCTTATGGATACTGGCGACGGAGCGGTTTTGACCGCACCCGACACCCGGCCGACATGGGGCCGACTTGAGGCCGACAACCCGGCCTCTGGCCCCGACTTCTTTCTGTCGTAGGCGCGGCTGCGCAGCGCGTCCACGTCGATCAGACCTGGCAGCACGGGCCGGCTGCTGTCGGCCTGGCGCGCGAACACAAGCTCGTACACGAAGCTATGGCCGCGCCCGCCGCGATGGACCAACAGGTATTCCATCTCCTCGAGCCGGTGCAGATGGATTTTCAACTGCGTATCGCCCCAGCCGGTGAACTCGCGCACGTCGCGCCGTGAGAAGCGGTAGTCCGATCGCTCCATCTTTTGTCGATCGCACTCGGCGCTTACGTGCTCATCGATCGCCAGGAGCAACCGCCGCGTCTGCGGCGGCAGCTCGTCGAGCGAACGGCCCAGCACTTCATGCGCAAGCAGGTTGGCGACCGCGATGTCGTCGAGCGTGACCTCGATGTATTCGAGAGCGCGGCCCCGGTGCTGGACCGTCTTATGCGGGCGCTGCCACTGATGGAGCAGTGCTATCGCCCGGATCAGCGTCAGATACT
Source organism: uncultured Acidobacteriota bacterium (assembly GCA_963706455.1). Taxonomy (GTDB): domain Bacteria; phylum Acidobacteriota; class Terriglobia; order Terriglobales; family Acidobacteriaceae; genus Telmatobacter. Next base: position 16,248 of record CAVPNO010000007.1, read on the forward strand.
TCATGTGATCGCGCCGCGTGCGTGTCTGCGCGTCGAGGAAGGTCAGCTCCCGCGCGTAAGGATTGGCAACGAAGACAGGCTTCAGAAGCCGCTGCGCATTGCGATGCACAGCAAGGATGGCTTCACGGTCCCGGCGTTTCAACAGGCCTTCGAGCGTCTGTGCCTCGCGCTGCACGCGATGGATGGCCTGCGTCTGCTCACGGTCTTCATTGACGGAGAGGACGAGACAGCGGTTCAACAGCTCCTCATCCAGATGGATCGCCGTCGTGGTGAGGAAGATCATCACCGGGCCTTCGACGCGATACTGATGCGTGAGCAGGCGCCCGGTGGCCGGGTCCTTGCCTGTCGATGCGATGGTCAGCACACCTTCCGACTGCAACAGCTTGAGCGCATACGCTGCCGAGTGCACACCCTCTTCTTCAACGATGGCGAGCACTTTATGCTTGAGGTCGGTCTCGCCCATGTAGAAGAGTGACTGGCCGGTCATCGCGGAGTATTGCACGCGCTGCTCCTCGGGCACGAAGGCCAGCACCGCTTCCATCAGCGAACTCTTGCCGGCAGCCGATGACGACTGCACGATCACCGCCAGCGGCGCTTCCAGGTGCCGCGACACCACGCCGAGATAGCCGGCGAGTTTATTGGTCTCCTCGCCCACAACGCCGCACCGTGCGAAGTCTTCGACGATGCGATCAAGCAGGCGCGGATCGCGCAGCAACTCTATCGCCTCGGCCCGTTCGTCGCCGGTCATGGTCACCGTCTCTTCTTTCGGTGCCAGCGCCTGTTTGATCTGTTCGTCCTGCATCTCTTCAAGCTTCAACAGCACCCGGCCCAGGTCGCGGCGCAACACTTCTTCCTTGATGCCCAGCTCTTCCGCTGCCTGCTTAGTGAACACGCTGCGCTGCCGCGCCGAGTAAAGGTCGAGCGTATCCACATGGAAGGCCGACTCGCTGCGCGGCGTCCGGCCTGAGACAAGCAAGTTTACCTTCAGCAGTTCGTGGCTCATGTTCTTGTTGAGGCCGCGCACGCGATAGCGGCGCTCGCCCTGTTGAAGGAAGATATCTTCGCCACGCATCTCAACAGGGACATCGATGGTCGGCGCGGGCGCTGCCGGGCCTGGCTCCGGCGGCGTCGGCTCATCGGGCTCCGCATCGGCAGCTAAAGAAAAAACATTCTCTTCAGTGACGGCGGGGATAAGTGCTGCGGCGGGTGGCTCGGGATCGGGAGTCTCTTCGATGATTTTTTCTTTAGCCGCTGTTTCGATTTCCGGCTCTGGCATTGGCTCCGGCTCGATGACGGGCTCCGATTCGATCACAGACACAGCAGCTGCGGTCTCGATGATGACAGGCTCGAACACGCGCGGCTCCGGATGCTGTCCCTTGCCCAGCCATGCGGCTTTATTCAGCAGCACGCCCATGCTCTTCGATGGCGGCGTCACCTTGCGCGCGTATTCGTTGGCGTCCATGCGCTTCGGGAACTGCACGCGGAAGCACTCGATCCCCATATCGATGAGCTGTTCCGAGAGTTGAAGCGCGGAGCGTTCGCCGGCGTCGTCGCGGTCGTATGCGATGTACACGCGCTCCGTCCCGTACTTTTCGAAGGCCGCGCGATGATCGGCAGTGAAGCCATTCACGCCGTAGCTGGCCGTCACGTTGCGGAAGCCCGCAACCCAGAACGTGAGCGCATCGATCAGCGCTTCGCAGAGGATGATGTCTTTCGATGCGGCCAGGGCCTCTTCGTTCCACACGCCCCTGTGCTCGCCGGGCAGATAGAGATGGTCCGGCGTGCCCTCGCGCAGGTTCGATGTGATCTTGCGCCCATACATCTCGACCACTGCGCCGGTCGCATCGAAGACAGGGATGACAACGGAGCCATTGAAGTGCTCGTGACCGCTCGCGCGGTAGATACCCAGCCGCTGCAGCCGTCCGCGCATGTCGGCGCCAGCGGCGCGGTTCTTCGCCGGCAGCCGGTAGCCCAGCGTGCGGTTGGCGAAGCCCAGCCGGAAGTGGTCGATGATCTCAGAGGATTTGAGACCCCGCGATTCCAGATACCTCATCGCCTCCGACGACTGCTTCAGCGTGTCGTTGTAGTAGCCGACGATATCCAGCATCAGCTCGCGATCTCCATCCTCTCTTTTGACAGGCGGCGGCAGCTTGGGCACCGTGCACTGCTTGACTGGTTGGATCGGAGCGGCGGCTAAAGGAAGATGGTCTGCTCTGAGAAGCTCGACCGCATGACGGAAGCTGATGCCCTCGGCCTTCATTATCCAGTCGATGACGGTCCCGCCGGCGTTGCACGCCCCCAGGCAGTGCCAGAGGTTCTTCGCCGGAGTGATGACGAGCGACGGGTTGTGGTCGTCATGGAACGGGCACAGCCCCAGAAGGTCCGCGCCATGCCGGTGCAACTTGATGCCACGCGCCTCGGCCAGCCGTTGTACTGAGATTTCCCGCTTCAGCCGCTCGACCTCTATCTCCGGGATTCGCGCCATTCGCCCTCCACCCAAAAACCTTGTCAAGTGGTTTTTGTGTATCTAAATTACTCTGTAAAATAACACTCTAAGTGTTACCACGTCCACGGTTATTAAAAATACCGCTTAAACTGCATCCGATGCCGAAGAGAGCAACCATCACGAAGCCGCCCCTGGACTACAACGGAGAGACCATCGGGCAGCGCCTCGCCCGGCTGCGCAAGGAGCGCGGGTTTACCCAGGTCGAACTTGCCGAACAGCTCGGTACAAGACAGACCCTCATCACCGCCTACGAGACGGATCGTCGGGCTTTGTCGGCAGAGATGGCTGTGCATCTCGCCCTGGCTCTGGACGTGAGCACCGATGAACTCCTGCATCCGAAGGTCAGGAAGAAGGCCGCGAAAAAGCCCAGCCTGAAGATCGTGCGCCGCATGGAGCAGATCGAGCAGCTGCCGGAGAACAAGCAGACGTTTATCCTCACCGCGCTCGACTCGCTGCTTCGCGGGGCAGCTGCGCGCGGGTAGGCGTCGGGGCATTTTTCGGAGGGCAGGACGGTGGACACCGAGTGGCAGGAGACATTTCGCCATCGCATGCATCGTTTCCAGACCAGGCTAGCGCCAACGTCAGGCGAGACGGCAGTCTCGATTAAAGTACGGATTACCTCAGGATGCTTCCACCGGGAACATTCGCCTCGCGCTTATGAACTGATCGACCGGGCTCTGGATCAGCTGACACCGGGCGACTCTCCTTTCGCGTTCGAAGAACACGAAAGCGGTCCCGAGATATTGGTGTACTTGGCTCTGACCACAGCAGGCATCAGTTTGGCGAAGAGCGTCATTGATCTGATTGTCGCGATTATTAAAGCCAGGAGCGAGGGGATCAAGAAGGGCGACACCCCATCCCATCCGCTGGAACTGATCGTCCGTCGTGTTCATAGTGGCAACGAGTTTCGCGAGGAAACAGTCCTTCGCATTGGACACACAGATTCGCTGGACGAAGCCAAGCTCGAGCAGCAGCTCAAGGAGGCAGCGCAGAAGCTCCTCCGGGACGAGCACGCTCCCAAGACCAAAAGTGGCTCTCAGAAGAAGCGAACACGAAAACGCTAGCGGAACCGTCGCCACTTTTCATGTTCGTGGAACATGAGAAAAATACATTTTTCTCATAATTGGAAAACACCCGCAGCGAGGATGGCAGTCAAGGGCGCGCGTATTTTGCGCGTTCATCGGAGCGAAGCGGAGACCCTTGACGGCCACCGCAGCGGAGGGTATCGGCCACGTCAGTGGCCGATGCCAAGCCCGTAGCCCGGACTGATGTCGAGGTCCACCGACTGCGGCATGATCTTTTGCCCGGCCAGTTCGTTGTTGATCGCCATCTGCTGCTGCGTAGCCGAGGGATGCGACACGTCCCGGCTCAGCACCTGGCCCAGGGTCTTCGCATCGTTCGTGTACATCTGCACATCGAACTTCGCCCGCGACACCGACACATACGCCATGCGGCTGTTGAGCAGCTCGCCACGCGTTTCGGCCGAGTCTACATGAACGAGCACACGGTCGGCCGTCTGGCCCTGGCTGCTATGGCTCGTCACCGCGTAACCGTAATCGAGATGCGGCATCTGCCGCACGTTGAACTCGACCTCCCGGCCTGAGTCCATCTTCAGTTTCAGATTGCCGTCACCGTCGATGCTCTTGATGGTTCCGAGTTCGCGATTGGCCAGATGCAGCGGCTGATAGGGAGACGTCATCTGCACGCGGTCACCCTCGGCGAAGCTGCGCTCTCCATCGCGGTAGACCGTCACGCCCTGCAGCCGGCGTGGATCGTAGCTCAGCTCCTCGCCGCTCTTGCGCGTAATCGTCACCCGGTTGCTTTCCTCGTCCACACGCGCCACACGCGCGTACTCACCGGGCTCGATTCCCAGCGGCTTCGAGCCCTTCGAGAAGCGGATTACATCGCCCTCGGTGTAGTTCTGCGCGTGCTGCCGGTCGGCCCCGGTCAGCTCCTGCCGTGCGTGCAGCACCGGCACCCGATGATCGGCTCCGGTCACGTGTCCGGCCTCGTGCATGGCCCGGTGGATGTGCCGGTTGATCTCCTGCCGCGATTGGTTGTCGGGCGAGATAACCAGCGTCTTCTCGGGCGACCGCGCGTACTCCCGCGCGATCTCGCCGATGCGTTCCGCGCGGTCCTGGAACTCGTGCACACGGCCCTGATAATTGAGGCTCTCGATGGCCTGCTTTACCTCGCCCCGCGCCAACTGCTCGACCGTTTCTTTGAGCACCGGATCCTTCTGCCGGAGGATCTCGTCGAGCCTGGCCGTGCGCAGTCCCGCCTCCTGCATCTGCGCATACGGGCGGCCCGCTTCGACCGCCTCATGCTGCCGCACGTCGCCCACGAACAACACCCGGTCGTGACGGTTCAGCCGCTCCAGGAACGTGTGCATCTGCCGCGTGCTGATCATGCTCGCCTCGTCCACGACATAGACCCTCGCGCGCCCGTCCTCCGGCTGCTGGCCGCGTGTCAGATGACGCTGCAACGTCTCGGTTTCCATGCCCGTCTCGGCCAGCTTCTGCGCCGCGCGCGACGTGGGCGCAAGCCCCTTCACTTCGTATCCGTAATGCACCACGGCATCTCGAACGGCGGCTAAAGAAGTAGTCTTTCCAGCTCCCGCAACTCCCTCCAGCCCCATCATCCGGTCGCGGCTTTCGAGCACGTCTTCGACCGCTCGATGCTGGCTCAGGCTCAGGTGCGGATGCTGCTTGAAGGTCCATTCCCGCGTGTACCCATCGACGATCACATTGCCGTCGCGACCGGCCTGCATCCGCCGCACGATGTCGCGCTCGTAGCCCTGCATCTCGCCGGTTGTGAACGCCCGGCCCGCCTCTCCTTCACGGCGCGGAACCTCGATCAGCTCGCCCCTGGCGATGCGCTTTTCAAGCTCGGTTTTGATCTCCGGCAACCGCGCTTCGCACATCGTGTGCTTCAGGGCATCGCGCAACAGAACCCGTTCATCGACCACCGCCGCGCGCTCCATCCCACGCTCCCGCGCATAGTCCACCGCACCCTCGGCAACACGCCGCGAACGCTCCGGATCAAGCTCCACTCCCCACCGCCGCGAGGCCTCGGCCATCACGTGCTGCGGCTGGCTTCCATGCTCCTGGGCGAGCCGCTGATGCTGCGCCCGGACCTCTTCGACCGAGAGCGCCTGCTTGGCATCGCGCGTCCGGTGGGCGGCGATCTGCGCCGCTCCCGCGCCCCGCCGTCCCTGCTCCTCCAGGCGCTCCACGATCTGCTGCCGCCGCGGGCTTGATGCCTCCATGTACTCCCGCGTGTAGCCCTTGATCTCCGGCTGTCCATGTGCGCCGCGCTCGATTTCGTAGCCGAGTTTCTGCAGCCGCGCCGCAAGCTCCGAACGGTACACCGCCGTGGCGAACTGCTGCGTCTTGTAAAGCTCCTGCGCCTGCAGCGAGCGCGTGTTGCCCTCGGCCGTTTCCGTGACATTGAAGATTACCGCGTGCGTATGCAACTGCGGCGCGGCATATCCATCGACCGGGCGGCTCGAGTCATGCTCGAACTTGGCCACCGCCCACGCGCCCGTCGTCTGGGCCGGATTGTTGCCACCGATCCGCGCCTGCGCGTACTTTTCCATCTCGTCGAGAGCCACGCGCACGCTCTCCCGGTGGGCATCTCTCACCCGGTCATCGCCGCCGACAAGCGCAGTGACGGACACCGATTTCGGTGCCGAGAACGTCGCATCCCACCCCGCCCGGTGCTCCATCGTGCGCACCGTTTCGCCTTTGTCGTTCACGTATTCCCGGGCCTGCTGCCGGCGAACCAGAGCCTCGCCCGACTGCGGATGCTGGCCCTCCGACAGGCGCGCGAACTGCTCCTCGTTGACCTCGCCCTTGAGGCCCCAGCGCTCGGCAAGCTGGCCCTGCCAAACGCCCCGGACACGCTCGCCTTCTGTGTAATAGTTCTCCTTCGCATTGGCGAACTCGGACCGGTGATAGGCCGT
>CAVPNO010000008.1:0-138516 GCA_963706455.1 uncultured Acidobacteriota bacterium
GGCAACTCCGCAACATCGCACCCCGCAGTACAACGACTACACCTCCATCAACGCCACTCTGTCCTCGCTGATCGACGTCGCCAAATCGACCCTGCGATTGCGCCTTCTGGGCGACGATCTACCCGCCATCTCGGCCCTGGACGATACGCTCGCCGCCTGGTCCATCACCGCGGCACGCGAGGCAGCGTGGAACAACGCCGAACTCCTCAACCATGTCGAGGCCGTGCCACAGCTGGCTGATGGATTTATGGACACGCTCGACGGCTTGACATCGGTGGTCGGCAAGACCCTGCTGGCCCCCTGAGCTGAGCGCGAGACTCACCGAAAATCGTTGCCGGTTTTTAGAGGGCCGCACCGAACGGCGCGCATTTTACATCCGATCAAAACCAGGAGCAATTGAGCCATCCTTGAGCGTGGACGGGTTTTTGAACCGGAATACGCTTCGAACGACGAAATATGCCGCGTGGAGGCAGAATGAGCGTTGCCAATCAGGAAAAGACCTACTGCCCGACACGTTAGAATCATCCCAGCATGAAGTGTCCGTACTGCGGATTTGGGCAAGACCGGGTGGTGGACTCGCGCGAAAGCAAGGAAGCGGATGCCATCCGGCGCCGTCGGGAGTGTGAGCGCTGCAACCGCCGCTTCACCACCTACGAGCGCATCGACGAAATCCCTTACATGGTGGTGAAGAAAGACGGCCGCCGCGAGAGGTTCGATCGCCAGAAGGTACTCAGCGGCCTGCTGCGCGCCTGCGAAAAACGCCCCGTGCCCTCCAAGAAGCTGGAATCCATCGTGGACGCCACCGAAGCCTTCCTGATCGATGCCCCGGAGCGGGAACGCACCACCCGCGAAATCGGCGAACTGATCATGGATCACCTCAAGGGTATCGACACTGTGGCGTACATCCGCTTTGCGAGCGTGTACCGCGACTTCAAAGACGTGCGCGAGTTCAAGGAGGAGCTCGAAGGCCTTCTGGAAGGCAATCGCGCGAACAAAGGAACCAAGTAGCCGCGACCGAGGCAACCCACCATGAATGTGGCCAGCGCGAGGGTTCGTATCTTGATCCGGGTCGCAGGGTATGCACTCAGTGCCTTGCTCGCTTGCATCTTCTACGTATGTTGGATCGCAACCGAAACTTCATTTTCAAGTCCGGGCAGCGTACGGGATCAGCTATTTGCAGCTTTGTTCTTTTGCGTGATCGGAGGTTTCTCAGCGGCATTATTGGTTATGAGCGCGCTCTGGATCGTAGTCGTCTGGACATTTCGCAGAATACGGCGCTCAGCAGCCGCATACTTCGCCTGCGCAGGGGCGATCCTGATGCTTCTTGTCGGTTGCGTGGCAACCTCCCTTTCACCAAAGTTCCTTTTCGTCGAAGATCAGACGTTCTTTGAGGGCGCGTTCATTGCTCTCGAACGCCAAGGTCTTTGCCTGGCCCTCTCCGGCGCCCTCCTCGGTCTCGGATATTGGTTCTTCGCCGAGAAGCATTGTACTTCCGAGGGGAAACTACGGACCGGCGCGATACGCTGGAAGCCAGGAGCTGGAAGCTCGAGCTAATCATGCCAGAATCCAAAACCCACAAAATCACCCTCATCCCCGGCGACGGCATCGGCCCCGAAGTCACCCAGGCCGTGGTCCGCATCCTCGAAGCCACCGGCGTGCGATGGGAATGGGAGCGCTACGCCGCCGGCGCCGAGGCCTTCGAGATCTTCGGCGAATACATTCCCGCCGCCCTCTACGAGTCCATCGAGCGCAACAAGGTCGCGCTCAAGGGGCCGGTCACCACCCCCATCGGCGGGGGATTCAAGAGCATCAACGTCACCCTGCGCAAGAAGTTCGACCTGTTCGCCAATTTCCGCCCCATCAAGAACCTGCCCGGCCTGGAATCGAAGTGGCCCGGCGTGGACCTGATCATCGTGCGCGAAAACACCGAAGGCGAGTACGTGGGCCTGGAGCACGAAGTCGTTCCCGGCATCGTCGAAAGCATCAAGGTCATCACCGACAAGGGCTCCACCCGCATCGCCCGCTTCGCCTTCGAATATGCGCGCAAGCACAGCCGCAAGAAGATCCACTCCATTCACAAGGCCAACATCATGAAGCTCTCCGACGGGCTGTTCCTGCGCTGCGCCCGCCGCGTGGCCGAGGAGTTCCCCGACATCCAGTATGGCGAACACCTCATCGACAACACCTGCATGCAGCTGGTCATGAATCCCTACCAGTACGACACGCTGTTGCTCGAAAACCTCTACGGCGATATCGTCAGCGACCTGTGCGCCGCCTTTGTCGGGGGGCTAGGCCTGGTGCCGGGGGCGAACCTGGGTACCAACTGCGCCATCTTCGAGGCTGTTCATGGGTCGGCGCCTGACATAGCGGGCAAGGACATCGCCAATCCCACCGCCCTGCTGCAGTCCGCCATCCTGATGCTGCGCCACCTGGACGAGGATGCGGCCGCCGACAGGGTGCAAAAGGCCCTCGAGACCGTCTATTCAGAGCGCAAGACGTTGACCCGGGATGTGGGCGGCATTGCCGGCACCACCGGGTTTGCGGATGCGGTACTGGCCGCCATGGTTTAGCTGCCACGGCGCCCAGTCGCAATTTATGCTGAATCCATGGTCCCGAAAGTGTTGACCGATTACGAATTTCACCTTGCAAATGATTTTGCATGGTGGAAGAATCGGAACAACTTTCCCCTCGAAGCCTTGTCAGGACAACGCATGCACCGTCGGACCGCATCGTGCTTGATCTTCCTCCTGCTCGCAGGAGCGCTCCTCTGCCATGGGGAGCGCCTGAAGGTCCAAGTGGTGCAGACACATACCGGCATCAAGCTGGGTGGTGCAGGCAGCGTGGTCGATCCCGACGGCGCCGGTCCGTCCGTGACCCGATGCAACGGGGATTCCGGAACCAACGCCGGCGACCTGGCCTCTACCTGCAACCGTCCCCCCGTTCATGGGGCCCCGGCGCCGTCTGAGGATCGCGGCGACTACAGCCTGTTCTTCGATGTGATCGTAATCATGCCGGATGCGACGCGCGTGGTGTTTCATTGCTCCACGATTCTCGATGCGGGCTGCGAAGGGTTCCCCGTTTATCCGCAAAGCACGTCCGTGGTCTGCAGCGATTTTCAGGCCGATGGTTCGTCCTATAAAGACTGCACCGCCAGCGGAGCCTCGCCGGCGGGCATCGGCGTATATGAGGCTTCCGTGCATGGCGACCGGATGACGATTTTCGGTCCCAACTGGGAGCGGCACTACCGCAGGAAGGGTACCTGGGACTACCCCGCCGCGTCGGCGCAGGATCCGAAACCGGCCGCGCCGCGCGTGATCAAGGTGGCCACGGTCCAGAATCCGATCCAGAACCCAATCCAGGACCCGAAACCGCCAACCCCGCCCGAAACAGCCCCTCCCGTCTCAGCCGAGGCGAGTGCTGCCGCCCAGCTGGACCCGAAACCCGCCTCGCCACCCGAAATCACGTCTTCCGTCCCGCAGGACGCCAAGCCCGCTGCTCCGCAGGACCCCAAACCGGCGCCACCGCAGCCAACCGCGCCTCCGGCCACTCAGGACCCAAAGCCCCCCGACGCACAGGACACGAAACCGGCCCTGCCTTCGGATTCCGCCGCCTCCCCACAGGACACGGCGCCGGCTCCGCAACAGGAGACGAAACCGGCCCTGCCTCCGGAAACCGCTATTCCCGCGCCGCAGGAAACCAAACCCATTGCGCCGCCCGCGGGCGATGCCGCGCCGATTGACCCTCAGCACGCCGCCGCGGCCGTAGCCCCTCCCGCGTCGGCCGCCGACCAGCAACTCGACCCAACGGTCATCGAGCAGGCCAAGGCGGGCGACATGGTTTCCCAATACAAGCTCGGCTACGACTACTATCGCGGACGCGGGGTTGCGCTGGATTACGTTCAGGCGGCCATCTGGTGGAGAAAGGCTGCCGACCAGGGCTACCCTTCAGCCCAGAACAATCTCGGCGTCCTCTACAACGCGGGTAAGGGCGTTCCCCAAAGCTACGCCGAGGCGTACTTCTGGGAGAACCTGGCCGCCGCCCGCGCCGCCGGTATCCTGCAGGCGCAATTCGCCAAGAATCGCGACGAGTCGGCCTCCCGACTGTGGTTCTACGAGCGCTCGAAGGTGCAAAGGAGAGCGGCCAAATGGGCGGTCGCGCATCCCGTCCCGCCTCGCAGCCAGGAACCCAAGAGCGGCGAAAAAGTGAATCCCTGAAAGGGAATCAGACCTGTTCCGTGTCTCTCAGATCGGCTTCGGATTCAGCAGGCGGGCGCTGGCCACGTTCGCGGGACGGTCGCTGAACGACTTTCCAGCCTCGTAGGCTGATTTCTGATAGTGCGACCCGACCTTCCGAATCGCGTCCTGCGCGCCGTCGTCCCAGGTAACATGCGCTTCCCCATTCACATATTCCCACCGGCCGCGCACATCTCCGATGGAGCGAAGGGCGTCCCCGCTGTCCTTTAGATCGATGTAGAAGAGGCCCCCATTGCCGTCGCCGCACTCCCACCTGCCGACGTAATGCCCCCGAGGAGGCGCTTCCGGATTGGACGGAGTCGCACTCTGGCCAACCTGTTCCGGCGCCGGGAACTCGACCCGTTCGATATCCGCGAGCTTGAAGCTCTGCCTGTGGCCGTCCTTGAAAACGATGACGATGGTACCCGAGCTGCTTTTGGGAGGCGTAGCCGATCTCGCCATCACTCCCCCAACCGCCAGCAGGCCAATCAGGGATATGCCGGCCACCACAACGTTCTTGCGCATGAGGTTCTCCTAGCTCCGCAGTTACGATCTGCCCATCCATCCTTACGCAGCCCCGCACCGGCCGGTTCCCGCCGATTCCTGAACTCTCGATAATGCTTGATGCCCCATACCTCACTTGGTCCATCGGTGCCTGGTTCCCCCGGTCCCTTGATCCCTGCCTCTAGTACACTGGAATGTTTACTGCCATGCACAGCAAATACCCCATTGGCATCCTGGGCGCGACCGGAATGGTCGGCCAACGATTCATCCAACTGCTCGAGAACCATCCATGGTTTGAAGTCGCATGGCTGGCGGCCAGCGATCGCTCCAGCGGCAAGAAGTACGGCGACGCGGCCCGGTGGAGGCTCGACACGCCGCTGCCCGAGCGCATCGCGCGCATGACCGTTTCGCCGGCCGAGCCCGATGGGGCGCCGAAGATCATCTTCGCCGCCCTCGATGCCGACATCGCGCGCGAAACGGAACCCCGCTTTGCCGGCGCGGGCTGTGCCGTGGTCTCCAATTCGAGCGCCTTCCGCATGCATCCCAGCGTCCCTCTGGTGATTCCCGAAGTGAACGCCGACCACCTGCACCTGATCGAGGAGCAGTCGTGGCGCAGGGAGTCGGGCGGCTACATGGTCACTAACCCCAACTGCTCGGCCATCGGCCTGGTGGTCGCGCTCAAGCCCATCGAGGAACGCTTCGGCATCGAGCAGATCTTCGTCGCCACCATGCAGGCCATCTCCGGCGCTGGCTATCCCGGCGTGCCGTCGATGGACATCCTGGGCAACGTCGTCCCCTACATCAAGAGCGAAGAGGAAAAGATGGAAGCCGAGACGCTGAAGCTGCTCGGCCGCTTCGAAGGGCACGAAGTAAAGCCGCTCGCGGCGCGCATGACCGCGCACTGCAATCGCGTCGCGGTGGAAGACGGCCACACCGAGAGCGTCTCGATCAAACTGGGCAACAAACTGGGCCGGCCTGTGACGAAAGAAGACATGCTGGCTGCGTGGGCGGAGTTTCGCCCGCTGGCCGGGCGGCATCTGCCCATGGCGCCCGAGCAGCCCGTTGAGTTTGCTCCCCAGGACGATCGCCCCCAGCCCCGGCTCGATCGCAATCGCGGCCGTGGCATGGGCGTGACTGTGGGCCGTTTGCGGCCGTGCGGCTTGCTCGATTGGAAGTTCACCGTACTTTCGCACAACACCATTCGCGGCGCGGCTGGCGCAGCCATCTTGAACGCGGAGTTGCTCAGGGTCCTCGGCAAGCTTGATCCGGACCCCCCATCCGACCGTTCAGGCTCGCTGGAACGTAAGAAGAAGATAGAGGTCGGAGATGCCATTGCGGCCGGTTTGAGTGCACTCCTCGGATAGCGAAACAACTGCGCAGGTACCCTGTAACAGGGGCACGACTTCAGTCGTGCCGATGTACACCGTAAAGAAGTCAGGGCTTGCCCCTTAGGGTCGGGTCTTCAACCTGGGACATTCGGCATGAGCCTTGTAGTGATGAAATTTGGGGGCACGTCGGTGGAAGATCCGGCGGCCATCGAGCGGACGGCGGCGATCGTTTCCGGCCGCGTGTCGATGGGCAAGCACCCGGTGGTGGTGGTCAGCGCCATGGCCAGGGTCACCGACTACCTGCTGCGCGCCGCCGCTGCCGCTTCGACCGGCGACCGCACCGGCGCCCTCGCCATCAGCTCGCGCCTGCGTGCCCGCCACCGCGACACCGCCGCCGCCCTGATCAAGAACCAGAAAGAATCGGCTGTGCTGGTCAACTGGATCGACCAGAAATTCGATCAGCTCGATGAAGTCCTCCGCGGCCTTGCCGCCATTCTCGAGCTGACGCCGCGGATCTCCGACCTCATCGTCAGCTACGGCGAGCGCCTGTCGAGCCGCATGATCGCCGCCGCCTTCTCGGAGCGCGGCCTCGACGCCGCTCACGTCGACGCGCGCGAGGTGATCCTGACCGATTCATCGTTCCAGAAAGCCATTCCCCTCGATGCGGCGATTGAAAAGCGCGCGGGGGAGAAGGTGCGGCCGCTGGTCGAAGACAGCAAGGTACCGGTGATGGGCGGCTTCATTGGCTCCAACGACGCCGGCATCACCACCACCCTGGGCCGCGGCGGATCTGACTTTACCGGCGCCCTCATCGGCGGCGCCCTGCATGCCGACGCCATCGAGATCTGGACCGACGTGGACGGCATCATGAGCGCCGACCCGCGCGTCTGCCCTGACGCCCTGCGGGTGAAGATTATCAGTTTCGAAGAAGCCGCCGAGCTGGCCTACTTCGGCGCCAAAGTGCTGCACCCGGCCACCATCCTTCCGGCCGTCAAGAAAAACATTCCCGTGCTGGTTCTGAACAGCAAGAACCCCGCCAACGAAGGCACGCGCATCATGTCGCTGGCGCCGCACTGTAAAAGCCCCTTCAAGTCCATCGCGGTAAAAAAGAAGCTGAGCATCATCGACGTGGTCGCCAGCCGCATGCTCATGACCCATGGCTACATGAAAGCCATCTTCGATATCTTCGACAAGCACCAGACCGCGGTGGACATGGTCTCGACCAGCGAAGTTTCAGTCTCGCTCACCGTGGACTCGAACGACAAGCTTCCCCTGATCGCCGCCGATCTGAGCAAACTGGCCGACGTCAAATACGAGGGCAAGAAGGCGCTGGTATGCATGGTCGGCGAGGACATCCGCGGACGCAACGGCATGGCCGCGCAGGTATTCACCGCCATCCGCCACATCAACGTGCGCATGATCTCGCAAGGTGCCAGCGAAATCAACATGAGCTTCATGATCGACGAAGAAGACGCCGACGAAGCGGTGCGCTCGCTCCACGCGACCTTCTTCCAGAACCCTGACCCGGAAGTCTTCGACGTGGAAGCCCGAAAGCCGCTGGTAGCTTCGAGCTGATAGCTTGTCGCTTTGTTGCGCCGCGAACGTCTTATGCTGAACGTGGCACTCATCGTCGGAGGCTTGATCGCAATTGCGATTGCGATATGGGGCAAACGCTTCTATAACGCGGATGCCGAGGGTATGCCATACCGCAATAAGAAAGAAGTCTCTCCTCTATGGGGCAAGCTCGTCTTCGGAATAGTCGGTACCCTGTTGCTCACCGGCGGGATTCTGCTGCTTCTCCAGGAATGAAGAGGCCGGGCATGATGACCAACTTCGAGCCCGGTGCGCCGGGTCTCGATTCTGCGACCTGAGTTGGCTGCATACTTTTGCCAAAACTAGAAGCTAGCCGCTAGAAGCCAGGAGCTAAACATGCTGTTCCTCGTCCTCGGAATGGGCAAGACCGGATCGCTGGTGGCCGAAGTGGCCCGCGAGCGCGGCCACGGCGTGCGCGCCATGGACATCAACGAGAACACCCGCGCCGCCGGCCTGACCCCGCCCACGCTGGCGGGCGTGGATGCGGTCATCGACTTCACCAACCCCGAGGCCGCGGTCGAAAACATGCGTGCCGTGCTGTCCAACGGCTGCCGCATCGTGGTCGGCACCACCGGTTGGTACGCGCAGCTCGACGCCATGAAGGCCCTCGCCCAGCGCCGTGGCGCTTCCCTGCTATACGGGACGAATTTCTCCATCGGCGTGCAGAAGCTGTTCCGCCTCACGGCCGACCTGGCGAAGCTCGACGACTACAAGTTCTCCATCACCGAGACCCATCACACCACCAAGCTCGACGCGCCGTCGGGCACGGCGATCACTCTCCAGCAGATCATCCAGTCCGCCCGGCCCGGCAATGAAGTGGAGATCACCTCGCATCGCGCCGGCGACGCCAAGGGCGAGCACGTAGTGAAAGCCGTCAGCCACGTCGACGAGATCGAACTCCGCCACGACGCCTTCAGCCGCCGCGGATTCGCCATCGGCGCCGTTCGCGCCGCCGAATGGCTCGCCCATCAGCCTCCCGGCACCTGGGATTTCCGCGAAGTCTTTGACCAGCTTTAACCTGGGTCAATGTAGAGGTTGAGTGAGCGCAGCGAGCGAAGCATCTGGGTCCTGTTCCCTGATTCCTGTTCCCTGCCTTTATACTGGCCTGTGATGAACACCACGGGCTGCGGTACCGCCATCGTTACGCCCTTCCGGGCGGACGGATCGATCGACGACCGGGCGCTCATTGGCCTGGTCGACTGGCAAATTGAATCCGGCATCGACTTCATCGTCGCCTGCGGATCCACCGGCGAAGCCGCCACCCTGGATGAAGACGAATGGCTCCACGCCGTCCGCGTGGTGCTCGAAGCTGCGGCCGGCCGGGTGCCGGTGTGGGGCGGCTGCACGCACAACTCCACGCGCGTGCTCGTCCGCCAGGCCGGGCTGCTGCGCGAAGTCAAGGGCCTGTCCGCAGTCCTGTCGGCCAATCCCTACTACAACAAGCCCACCCAGGAGGGCCAGTTCCAGCATTTCCTGGCGCTTGCCAAAGCGGTCGACCCCCTGCCCGTCTGTCTCTACAACGTGCCCGGCCGCACCGCCGCCAACCTCGAGCCCGAAACCGTCATTCGGCTCGCCGAAGCTGCTCCCAACATCCAGGCCATCAAGGAAGCCAGCGGCAAGCTGCCCCAGATCGCGCAGGTGGTGCATGGCGTGCCCCAGGGATTCAAGGTCTTTTGCGGCGACGACGGTCTGGCGCTGGCGGCCATCGGCATCGGCGCGCACGGCCTCATCAGCGTGGCCTCCAACGAAGTCCCCGCCGAAGTAACGCGCATGATTGCAGCGGCCCTCGAGAACGACTGGACCACGGCCCGCGAGCTCGAAAGCCACTATGGCCCGCTGTTCGAAGCAAACTTCTGGGAATCGAATCCGGGGCCGGTGAAAACCGTCTTGAACCTGATGGGTAAATGCAGCAACGCGGTTCGGCTGCCCCTGGTGCCCCCCATGAGCGCCACCCGCGCACGGCTCGAGCGCCTCGCCGGCGAGCTTGGACTGCTGAAGGCTGCGCCGGCAGGTGCTGCGCGCTTGTCCTGAGTTTCCCGCCCGGCGAGAGCCATGAGGGGCACCCACCGAGGGTGACAGGCCCACCGTTTCAGTCCGCGTCCGGGTGGCGCCGGTATGCGTCGATACCTGCCTTGATGCCCTCCCCAATCAACTGGAGAACCACGATCCCCGCCATCACGCATATGCCGCGCCATGCCCACAGGTTGATCGTGTCCACGGTGGGTCCGTACTGCATTGCATCCGCTGCCGGACTCCTCAGCAGAAGGTAAGCGTGTTGGGGCGCCGCGATCAGCACCCCCAGGGTGACGATCCCCATTGCCTTGCTCGCCAGTTGCAAAGCCAGTGACGGCTCCTGCCACGTGCCGTCCCATAAGCGGTAGCTGTTCCATCCCACCTGGATGAAGTTCACAATCACCACCAACCGATAAAAATCCCACCACACGTGCGCCAGCCGGAACGGAGAAGCGTGCAGGGCGGCCGCCCCCGGGCCCATCAGCGTCGACGGGTGATGCGGAATCAGCGTGAGCCACACCAGGAAGAGGAAGCCGAAAATCACCTCCGCCACCGCCTGGGAATAGGATTTCGGCTTGCGCCCCTTCGGCGGCGCCTTTTCCAGCGGCGGCAGTTCGCTGGGGTTCCAGTTCCGCGACCAGCCGGATATCGGTAAATGGACATTGGGATAATGGTTGATCACATATTCAAGCCCGGCAAACACTCCTGTCATCCAGGCCGCCACCATCATCAGCACGCTCGGCATCTTCGAGATCGCCTCCCCGATCGAGGGCGCGCCGCTGGTCTGCAACCCGATCAGCAATCCGTTCACCACCGTGTAGATGGCCGCGGTCAACGGCAGCGTCAGCCGAATCACGTACCAGTACATCGGAAAAATCGCGGGCCCAATCAGGTACTGCTGCGGCCGGTAGCGCATCGCCACATGCATCGGCGATCCGAGTTGCTTCAGCCAGTCGATCATCTCCCCTTCGGTCAGCGGCCGCCCCCGCTCCTCTTCCTTGTCCTCGAGCTGCGACTCAAGGTTGGCGCGCAGCTCGGCCAGAATGTCGTCCTGTCGACCCCACGGCAAATGCTTCCGGATGGCCTGCAGATAGCGCTCAAAGAGATCCACTTGTGTTTGCATCATGGCGTTCGTCCTTGCTTGGTTCACAAAATCCGTTCAATGGCCTGGTTGATGGTGTTCCATTCTTCCAGCAGTTGCGCGAACATCGCCTCGCCTTCACGCGACAGCCGGTAGAAGCGCTTGTTGCGCTTGTCTTCCTCGCGCCACTCACTCACCAGCAGCCCCTGCGACTCCAGCCGCCGCAACAGCGGGTACAGGGTGCTTTCGTCGATCACCATCCCTCGTTCGGCCAGCGCCTTGCGGAGCGTGTATCCGTAATGCTCCTGCCGCAATTGGGCCAGCACCGCCAGAGTCAGGCACCCCCGCCGAAGTTCGAGCCGGAGATTCTCAAACACGCTTTCGGCCACGGTCATACTGTGTCTCGCATCCTGTACTTCACACACTGTATAACACACAGTGTACGACGTCAAGTAGTCCGAAAGAACTTTTTTTCCAATGTTCCGGAGACAATGTCGAAATGCCGAGGGGCCCGGGCGTCATGGTGGTGACGGCAAACCACCCACGAACGAAGACCTGATACCCCGGGTGGCAATGCCGCCTACAATCCAAAACGGAGGATCGACATGCAATATCTACTCACTCTCTACGCGGACGAAGCCGGCTTCAACCACATGACACCGGAGCAAAAGCAACAGGGTATGGCCGCGTATATGGCATACACGCAGGCCTTGCAGGCAGCGGGGGTCTACAAGGGCTCCAACCGCCTGCGTCCTGTCGCCACCGCAACCACCCTGCGCACCACCAACGGCAAGGTACAGGTTCTCGATGGTCCCTTCATCGAGTCCAAAGAGCAGTTGGGCGGCTACTTCCTGATCGATGTGCCGGATCTCGATGCCGCGCTCTCCTGGGCAAGCAAGTGCCCCGGCGTCGGCCACGGCGTGATCGAAGTACGCGCCATCTGGGACATGAGCCCGGCGCCACAGCAGCAGGATGCCCGGCACGAAGCAGTGGCGGCCGCCAGGTAAATCCCGTGACAACCACTCCATGCAGTGGCGCGCTGGTCCAGGAAACGGCCGAGGCCGTGGCGCGCCACAGCTATGGCAAGCTGGTCGCCTTTCTCGCCACGCGTTCGGGCGACGTCGCCGCCGCCGAAGACGCGCTTTCCGAAGCGTTCGCCGAAGCGCTCGAACATTGGCCAGTAAAAGGCTGCCCATCCAACCCGGAAGCCTGGCTGCTCACCGTAGGCCGCCGAAAACTCATCGACAGCGCCCGACGCCGCAAAAACGAAACGCCGGCGGAAGATTACGAGTTCACGGAAACTGTCGCCGAGGCGGTCGTCGAACAGGAAATTCCCGACCGGCGCCTCGGTCTCATGTTTGCCTGCGCACATCCAGCCATTGATGGCGCCATCCGCGCTCCGTTGATGCTCCAGGCCGTGCTCGGCCTTGACGCCGCGCGGATCGCTTCGGCGTTTCTCATGTCGCCTGCGGCTATCGGTCAACGGCTGGTGCGGGCCAAGACCAAGATCCGGCAGGCCGGCATCCCGCTGAAGATCCCGGAACGCGAAGAACTTCCCGAACGCCTGGAAACCGTCCTCGACGCCATCTATGCGGTGTTTTCCGAGGGCTGGCTCGACCCCGCCGGAACCGACGCGGCCCGCCGCGACCTGGCCGAAGAGGCAATCTTTCTGTGCCGGCTCATCGTCGCGATGCTGCCCGGGGAGCCCGAGGCGCTTGGCCTGCTGGCCCTCATGCTCTATGCCGAAGCCCGCCGCAGGGCCCGCCGCAGCGCCGAAGACGCCTACATTCCACTGGCCGAGCAGGATACGGCGTTGTGGGATCACGAGCGTATCGCCGAAGCGGAAGCGGCCCTGCTTCAGGCCCGCGCTGCCGGCCTCATCGGCCGCTTCCAGCTGGAGGCCGCCATCCAGTCCGCCCACATCTCCCGTCGCCGCGACGGAGTAAACAACTGGGCCGCGGTCGTCAAGCTCTACGACGGGCTGCTCGCGCTGACGGCTTCTCCAGTCGCGGCAATCAACCGCGCCGTCGCCCTGGCGGAAGTCGAAGGCCCGGATGCCGGCCTCGCCGCCCTCGATGCGGTCAGCGCCGATTCACGCGTGCGCGCCTATCAGCCCTACTGGGCGGCCCGTGCCGATCTGCTCGCCCGCACCGGCGCTTCGCGCCTTGCCTCTGCGGCCTACGAGATCGCTATCGGCCTGGAGCGAGACCCGTCCGTCCGCCAGGCCCTCGAGCAACGCCGCTCCGCGCTGCACGATTGAGCCGGTTTGCGTCGGCGGGTTCAGCGTCGGTTAGCCGGCCGCTACTCGTGTTGCAGAACGTCGGCAGGGTGCGTGTTGAGCGCACGCCGGGCGGGGGCATAGGTCGCGGCGGCAGCAACGAAAAAGAGAAACAGTGAGCTGAGCACAAAGACCCCGGGGTGCAGAGCATCCCGGGATTGGGTGGATGCCAAACCGGGAGACAGGTACGAGATGTTGGTCGCCAGGTGCGCGGCCACGGCGGCGGCGATGCAGCCAAAGATGGAACCGGCAAGGGCCAGCCGGCATGTCTCCCTCATCACCAGGCCGAATACATCCTTGCGATCCGCACCGAAGGCCATGCGGATGCCCATTTCTTTTTTTCGCTGGGCCGCTGCGTACGAAGTGATGCCATAGATGCCGGTGGCGGCCAGGACCAGGCCACAGATGGCGATCAGCCCGATCAGATCGGCCGAAACGCGTTTCAACCACAACGATTCGGCCACGACTTCGCTCATCGGATGCATCTCGAGCACGGGCAGGTCGGGATCGAATTGCTGGATGCGTTGTCGAATCGCCTCTGCCACGGACGACGGGTCGGCTCCCGTTCGCGCCATGATCCAGACATTGCGCGGAGGAGCCTGGCGCATGCTCCAGAAGATTGCCGGAAAGGGCTTCCGGTCAAGTGCATTGAATTTGAAGTCGGCAACGACGCCAACGATTTGCGCATTTGCGAACCACACATTTGCGTGCTTGCCGATGGGATTTTCATTGGGCAGGAACTTGCGAACGAAGGACTCGTTGACCACGCCGACAACCGGCGCACCGGTCTTATCGCCCTCTTCGAGAAAACGGCCCCGCAGAAGCCGCAGCCGGAGTGCACGCAGAAAAGCGGGATTGACCATCTCCGTGCTGGTCTCGCCTTCGCTGCCGGAGGGTGGAATGTCATGCCCTTCGATTTGCACCGGTGACGAGTTGACTTCGGACTTGAGCGGCAGACGTCCGGTGAAGCCGGCCGACTCGACTCCCGGTACCTCCAGCACCACGCGCTGCAATTGCTCGTAAAGCCGCTCTCGTTGGGGGCTGTACTCGCCATCAACGTATTTACCGTAACTCACGTCCGGAACCGGGATACGGAACACCAGCAAATGGCTTGGGTCGAAGCCGGGATCGGCGCGTTGTAGCTGGAGAAAATTCTCGACCAGCGTTGCGCCCAGGATGAGGAGCACCAGGGAAAACACAAATTCGCACACCACGAATGTTTGTCCCAGTCGGCGCTTGGTTTTGCTGGTGGAAAGACTGCGCCCGGCAGTTTTGAGCAGGTCGTAGGGACGTGCGTTCGAGGTGCGAAGCAGGGGAACGAATCCAAACAGCAGGCTGGTCAGCAGCGTAAGAGCAGAGACGAAGACAAGCATGCCCAGATCGACTCTCACGCTGTCGAGGCGGGGCAATACAGTGGATTGCGGAAGCAGAACGAGCATTGTGCGAATGCCCGCCCATGCGAAGCCCAATCCGGTAAGGCCGGCAGCCGCGGCGATGACAAGGCTTTCGGCGATCAGTTGCTGGATCAGTCGGGTGCGGCGTGCTCCCAGCGCGGTCCGCACTGCGAATTCGCGTTCTCGATCGACGGTGCGCGCCAGGAACAGATTGGCGACGTTGATGCAAGCCGTTAAGAGCAGCAGGGCCACGCCCGCCGAGAGAAGAAGAAGCAGCTTCCAACTGGTTCCGATCAGTTGCGCGCTCATCGGAACCACGATGGCGTGCACCTTTTCCAGAGTGGACCGATCCCGCGTAATGCGTGCCGAGAGCACGAATAACTCGCTCTGCGCCTGTTCCCACGTCACACCGGGCTTCAGGCGGCCAATCACATTCAAGCCCCACGTGGAGAAATCGTCGAGCTCTTTCTGAGGGGCCAGGTGAGGCGTCCACAGTTCCGGAGAAGCGAACTGAGTCGGATAAAAAGCGGGCGGCATAACCCCGACAATTTCATACGACTGGCGGTCGAGAACGATGCGGCTCCCGAGCACCCGGGGATCGTTGGCGAAGCGCTGCTGCCACATCGTGTAACTCAGCACAACGACGTGGCCCGCTACGGGCGTGTAGTCGGAGTCCTGAAAGGTACGGCCCAAAAGTGCGGGCGTGCCGAGCGTTTCGAAAAATCGCGCGTAGACATCGTGTGCCGTTACCAGGTCAGCGCGTAATTTGCCGCTGAGAAGCATGGTTCGCCAGGAGTATGCGCTCATATCGTCAAAGCTCTGGCTGCCCAGCTTCCATCCGAAAAAGTTGCCAGGCCGTGAGGAACTGAAGTATGCCTCATCCCCCATGTGGTAACGCTCGCCGCCGATCCCCTCCCACAGGTGAACCAGCCTCTGTGGCTCGCGGAAGGGCAGCGGATCGAGAAGAACCGCTTTGACGACGCTGAAGATGGCGGTTGCGGCGCCGATACCGACGGCAAGGGTGAAGATGGCGACGGCGGTGAAGGCCGGGGTCTTCACGAATCCGCGCACTGCGAAACGCAGATCGCGTATCAGGATCTCGAGACCGAGAGCCGCATCTTCTTCCGCAATGCGTTCCCGAGTGGCCGCTGCGTTGCCGAAGCGCAGCCGCGCTTCGCGTTCTGCTTGCTCGCGGCTCATGCCGGCGGCAACGTGGTCGTCGATGCACATCTCGATGTGCCCGCGCAGCTCGGTCTCGATTTCGCGATCCAGCCGGGCCCGTTTGCCGAGCGCCAGAATGCGCCGCAGAAAGCCCATATCCACCTCAAGCCAGGCGCAGAATCGCCTGCACCCCCTTCGATACCAGTTCCCAGTTCTTCTCCCGCTCGGCAAGCTGTCGATGCCCTGTCCGCGTCAGCGCGTAATACTTTGCCTTCCGCCCATAGTCGGTCACGGCCCAGCTGGCGCATATCCAGCCGCTCTGCTCCATGCGGTGCAGCGCCGGATACAGGGAACCCTCTTCGACAATGATCCGTTCGCCGGAGACGCGGCGGATATGCATCATGATGCCGTAGCCATGCATCGAGCTCAGTTGGGAGAGGGTTTTCAGGACGAGAAGATCGAGCGCGCCCTGGAGATCGTTCTTGGCCATCGAAGGTTCTCTTTCCCTAGATGACTAGGTGGGAAGAAGAGTAGAATCCGTCTCCCCTAGATGTCAAGGGTGATTCTCAGGCATTGCTGGGCTGGATCAGCCAATCGCGAAATGGAGTACTCCAGGTTCGCCGGCAAACCAATGCGTTCATCCAAGGGAACCACGGGAGAATGCAGGAAGGTCCGCAGTTTCTCCTTCTCGCTCTGCTTCCCTTTTCAAGGTTTCTTTTGGGTCTGCGTTGAGGATGGCTGCTGCCATGCCACTCCGGGCCGCGCGACCTCCCACATCTGCGCCGCAATTGTGTCGAACAGGGCCATCTTGTCCTCGCCTTCCTGGTACAGGTTGAAGTGGGTGCGGCCGGGGAGATAGGTGAAGTGCGGGTCGGCGCCTAGGCGTTTCAGCACCGCCTCGAACTTATGCGCCGCTCCATCCAGATAGAAAGTATCGGCCGTTCCCACAAGAACATGAATCCGTCCTTTCAGGTCGGCGCCGCGCTGCGCCCACGTGGACTCCACGATGTGCGCCAGGTCGAAGTGATCACGCCAGTAGGCGACCACGTCGGGATGCACCTCTCCGGTCATCCGATCGAACATCGGCTCCGGCGCGCCGCCTGGACCCTTCGGCGAAAACACCCAGTCGAACGAGGCTAGCTGTCCCCCATACGGCCCGATGACCTCCTCGAGCCGCGCCAGGTCACCCATGGTCGCCGTCATCTTGCCGTTTTCGCGCATGATGGGCACCGGCGACCCGTCGGGTTTGCGGTACATGTTGGCATGGGGCGCATAGAGATCCACGTTGGTGAAATCGTGAAAGTCGCTGGGGTCCGGCGACGTGGACCATGTGCCGCCGAAAACCTTCGGATAATTGACTTCGAGCTGCAGCGTCGCCCATCCGCCGCTCGAGTGCCCGTTGAGAAGCCGGCCCGAGGACCTTGCATCCATGCGGAATTTCTGCTCCAGATGGGGAATGAACTCCGTGGTCAGCGCCGCGCCCCATGGGCCGTCGTTCACCGAGTCCGCGAATTCATGCGTGCCCTGCGGGACAGACTCGTCCAGCATCACCCAGATCATGGGCGGCATCTTGCCAGTCTTCATTCGTTCATAAAGACGCAGCCCAAACACCAGCCCGCCATTGATGTCCCCCCCAAAGCCATGGGTCCAGTAGGCCGTCGGATAGCTTTGCGAGGACTGGCCGTAGCCGGGCGGCAGAATCACCCACGCCTTGATCTCCACCGGCCGTCCCCAGAACCCCGTCAGCAGCGGGCTCTCCCATTCCTCGTACTGCGCGACGTCGGCAGTGGCCGCCTCTTTGAGCTTGGCAAATGCGGCAGCGTGCTCCGGATCCTCCACGACGCGCCGCTCCAGGTTGAGCACCGGCTCCTCGGCAGCCCCCGGCTTCCACCCCGCCAGCATCACGACCGGGCTTACCCAGTCCTGCGGCACCCGTCCCCGGTAGTTGAAAACATGGTTCACATCCAGCACCGCCTGCGCTTCGTAGATTCCCACTGGCAGCGAGGAAAACGGCCGGGGAAAGGCGATCTCGTCGGCGTCCACTTCGATTGCGGTGCCCGACGCCAGGTTATGCACTTCGCGCGCGCACACCCAGGTATCGGTGGGGTGTATTTCGCTGGTGTTGACTTCGGAATCACCCGAGCCGGCTTTGAGGAAGATCAACAGGCGGCCGCTCACAGGCTCATCCGAAGGCGGCGCCAGCACGCGAATGAACGTGTGTACCGCCGGCGATGACGACTGCCCGTGCAGCATCACGGCCGCCATGGCCAGCACCGGCAAGACAAGCCGCAAGCTCCGCGAATTCGGCATGTGCAACCTCAAAGACTGAACCATGATCCGTGGTCAGATTCCATCTGTCTTGGCGACGCCCCACCTGCGCAACGCTTTGTCGCAATGATGCGACCGGCTTCACCCGGCCAGAGCACCCTTGACCGCCTCGCTCACCACGCGCCCCTCGGCGCGCACGCCCGACGCCTGCAGGCGCGCCTGCACCGCCTTGATCACCGGGCCCATGTCCCGTGGCCCAGGCTTCTGGCCCGTAGCCTGCGCATGCTCGTTGACCACCTCCAGCACCAGCTTGCCGAGCCCCTCCGCGTCCAGCGCCTTGGGCAGGAACTCCTCGATCACCACGATCTCCGCGGCTTCTTTTGCCGCCAGCTCCGGCCGGTTGCCCTTCGTGAATTGCTCGATCGAGTCGCGCCGCTGCTTGATCATCGTGGCCAGGGTCTGTTGCTCTTCGGAAGGCTCCAGCAGCCCCCGCTTCTCGATGGCCTTGTTTTTCAGCGACGTCTTGATCAGCCGCAGGGTACCGGTGCGCTCGGGATCGCGGGCCTTCATGGCAATCACAATCTCCTGGCTGATGCGCGTTTCCAGTGCGCCTGCTTCCGTCATGAACACCTCGCTCGGGGCCAATAAAGACGATTCAAGTGTATCGCGCCCGCACACGCAGTCCGCCGCCCCGCAAAGCGTTCCTGAAGCAACCTCGACAACATGCACCACACGGGTGAAATGACCGAAAAACGGCTTTACCAGCATCGGCAAAAACCGCACGACGGCAATCGTTCATCCCATTTCCGTCTATTGGCTCCAAGGGTGTATGTGGTCGCGGCGATATGGGCGGCGGCGATGGTTCGGATCAGCGCGAATGCGACGGCCAAGCCCTTTCTCCTCACCGGCACCGTTTCCACCCCACGACACGTCGAAACCGCTTCGCCGACACCCGGAAAAGAACATTTTCCACATTCTGGCGCTCATATAAATCACATAAGTGTGTATTATGTGATCGTGAGCGAATCCATCCCCGCCCAGAAAGGGAATCCATGATCCGCAAAACCCGCCTTTATACTCCCGGCCCCACCCCTCTGCTCCCCGCGGCCCAGTTCGCCATGGCCGCCGCCGACATCCATCACCGGACCCCTGAATTCCGTGCCCTCTTCCTGAAAGTTCTCGCCCAGTTGAAGGTCTTCGTGGGCACCAAAAACGACGTGCTTCTGCTGTCCTGTTCCGGAACCGGCGCCATGGAAGCATCGGTCTCCAACCTCACCTCGCCCGGCGACCGCGTCCTGGTGCTGACCGCCGGCAAGTTCGGCGAGCGCTGGCGTGATCTGGCCAAAGCTTTTGCCTGCCAGGTGGAGTTGGTGACCGCGCCCTATGGCCAGACCTTCGAGCTTGCCGAAATCCAAAAAGCCCTCACGCCGGGAATCCGGGCCGTCTACATGCAGGCCACGGAAACCTCGACCGCGGTACGCCACGACGTCCAAGCCATCGCCGGGCTCATCCGACAGACTGCTCCGGAAACCCTCCTGGTGGTTGACGGCATCACCGGCCTGGGAACCACCAGCTTCGACGTGGATGGCTGGGGTATCGACATCCTCATCGGCGGATCGCAAAAAGCGGTAATGATCCCGCCCGGCCTGGCCTACCTGAGCATCAGTGACAAGGCCTGGGCGGCCATGGAGAGCGCCAGGAATCCCCGCTACTATTTCGATCTGCGCAAGGAGCGCAAGAACGCGATCAAGGGAGAGAGCGCCTATACGCCGGCCGTCGCGCTGGTCGCCGGGCTGGGCGCGGCACTCGACTATATTGCCGGCCAGGCCGATGGCGATCTCGAAAAGGGCCGCGTCGCGCTGGTGAACAACGCCGAGGTGAACGCTGAGGCCACGCGCGCCGGCCTCACAGCCCTCGGCTTCCCGCTGTTTGCTCCCACCGCTCCCGCGGCCGCCGCCACAGCCGTCGCTGTTCCCGACGGTATGGACTCGGGCAACGTGGTCAAGGCTCTGAAATCCCGCTTCCGCCTTATCACTGCCAACGGCCAAGGCGAGATGCAGGGCAAAATCTTCCGCGTTGCACACCTCGGCTTCTTCGATTACCTCGACACCGTCGCCTTCCTCGCCGCCATGGAGCACATCGCGAAAGACGTGCTCGGCCTGCCGGTCACCTTCGGGACGGCGGTCGCAGCGGCGCAGGATGTGTACGCAAAGGCAGTGAACAGTGAACAGTGAACGGAGGCGCGTCATCCTTACGCCTATGCACCTTTCGACAGTGAACGCTGTCCTCTCCGTTCACTGATCACCGTCCACTGATCACGGTCCATTCGGAGCTCTATGCCTGACCTCACCTTCGGCGAAAAACTCGTGATCGCCCGCAAGCAACTCGATCTCTACCAGTACCAGATAGCGGAGCGGCTAGGCGTGCATCCCAACTCCATCGTGAAATACGAGCGCGGCGAGGGCAAACCGCATTCCGCGGTGCTGCGCATGTTTGACTTGCTGTGCGAGAAGGAGGGCGTGCGCTTCGACGGGTACGCCGCTTCCGAAAAACGGGGAGAAATCATGAAGATTGTTCTGGCGGAGAAAGTGTCTCCGGCCACCGTGCAGGTGTTTGCGGCTGAGCCAGGGTGGGAAGTCCTCACCCACGACAAGCTCCCCGACGGCCTGCCCGCGGCCCTGGCCGATGCCGATGCGCTGATTGTGCGTTCGGCCGTGCAGGTGGACGACGCCCTTATGGAAAAAGCGCCCAAGCTGCGGGTCATCGGCCGCGCCGGCGTGGGTGTCGACAACATCGACGCCGAGGCCGCCACCCGCCGCGGCATCGTGGTGATGAACACCCCCGGCGCAAATGCTGTCGCCGTCGCGGAGCTGACCATCGGCCTGATGCTCGCGCTGGCGCGCAAAGTTCCGGCGGCCAACGCCTCGATGCATGCCGGCAAGTGGGAGAAGAAGAATCTCCAGGGCGCAGAGTTAAAGGGCAAGACGCTGGGCATCCTCGGCCTCGGCCGCGTCGGTCTCGAAGTCGCCCGCCGCGCGCGTGGCTTCGGTCTGGAAATCCTGGGCAGCGATCCCTTCGTCTCCGCCGCGGTCGCCCGGGAAAGCGGCATTTCATTGGTTTCCGTTGAAGATCTCCTGGCGCGGTCAGACTATCTCACCCTCCACGTCGGCCTCACCCCGCAGACCACCGGCTTCATCAATCCTAAAAACCTCGCCGCCATGAAAAAGGGCGTGCGCATCATTAACTGCGCGCGCGGCGAACTGGTGGAAGATGCCGCGCTCGTCGAAGCTCTCCAATCCGGCCAGGTGGCCGGTGCCGCGCTCGACGTCTTTGCCGAAGAGCCGCCCAAAGACTCCCCCTACACCAACCTCGAGAACGTGATTCTCACGCCCCACATCGCCGGCTCCACGGGAGAAGCCCAGGAAGCCGTGGGCATCCAGATCGCCCGCCAGGTCCGCGAATACCTCAAGCTGGGCGTGGTGCAGAACGCCGTAAACCTGCCATCACTCACCCACGAAGAGTATCTCCAGCTTGCGCCCTACATTGACCTCGCCGGCCGTCTTGGATCGTTTCTCGCCCAGGCCGGGAAGGGCGGCATTGAAGGCATTCACCTCATCTACGGCGGCACGCTCACCGAGGCCAAGACCGACCTGGTTCGCAACTCGGCCATCGCCGGCCTGCTTCAGGGCTCCGAACACGTCAACCGCATCAACGCCGCCGCGGTAGCCGAAGAGCGCGGCATTCGCATTCACGAAGATAAGCAGGAGCACGTTCGCGGAGGCGCCGGTACTGCGCTGGCCATCAAATTGCACACCGCTGACGGGACGAGTGATGCGACGGCCACCGTGATTCACGGCGAGCAGCCCCGCCTGCTCGAGTTTGACGGCATCGATGTCGAAGCTCCGCTCGAGGGCACCCTCCTGGTCTGCCGCAACGTCGATGTGCCGGGCGTCATCGGACGGATCGGCACCATCCTCGGCGAGCACGGCGTCAACATCGCCAACTTCGCCCTCGGCCGCGATCGCTCCGGCGCCCGGCCAGTCCATGCCCTGGCAGTCGTGCAGGTCGATCCGCCAGTGCCGGCGCCAGTTCTGGAAAGCCTCCTCGCCATTGAAGCGTTACTGGAAGTAAAGCTGGTAAGGCTTGCCAACTTCGGCATTTAACTATTCTGTTTCGGCGCTCAGGACCTTGAGCGAGCGCGATGGGGCGGCTTTCTCTGGCTGTGATGCGGCGCACTTGCCGGGATTATTTCTGTGATCTGCCTCACTGGGATTGGGCACTGTGTGGCTGTGTGGCGGGTGTTGCTCTAACGAATGCATGATCAGGAACTTAGAGCCAATACACAGTCACACAGTGGCAAAAAGCGAGGCGCACCGAGTCACTCCGCATCCAAGCCTCACGATCCCAACGGGTTAGGGGGCATTTGGCCCTGTGTATTTGGGCATAAAAGGCGGATCTCCCGCAGGTCGGGTCATCGGACAGGTTTTCGGATGAATGAACTCGATCCTCGCATCCATTGTGCGCCGGAAGGGGATAATTTTCTGCAAGGCAGGAGCAAAAAAATGCGGTGGGATGCAAAACGGTAGGTTCCGAAGGCGGTAATTCGTGCGGAACGGATCATCCCTCGGCGTTGTTCGCTGACGAGCCCTTCAGAAAGAGCCTTTTTGACAGTTGAATCGCTCCAGAAATGATCAGAAAATCTACGATTCCTAATGGCATCGAATAGGCAATCGTTGGGGTCTTGGTGTCTGGCCATCGAATGATAAAAAACAACGGGACGTGGAGCGCGAGAACGATAGCGATAGTCGCCCAGAACCAGACATGCTTCCGCAATCTCCACTGAAGCCTGATGGCGATCAGAACCATCCCCAAGACGAGGACAACGGTGAATCCCATCTCTGCTTTGCCCAAATAGACAAAGAAAAAGAACACAGGCAGCAATGCGGCTCCGATAATCGTGCCCGACCAGTCCGTCCGCTTTCGCTCGTTGGGTTCTTCAGACCCCGTCAATTGCTCGAACATCGCCACAGATTCCTGCTTGTTAGTTGGCGCAATTATAGGCGCTGAACGCGGCAGGGACCGGCGGCGGTGGCCGTTAGTTCCCGGATAGTGGACTACTCTTCCCCTACCGTGATCCAGATCACAACGCCGCCCAGCCGGTCCCCTTCGGGAGGGGCGAAGGGATTTCAAAGGGAAGTATCGGCGGTCATTCGACCGCTACCATAGACGTTTTGGCCCTGCTTACTTCTACCGAGTGAATAGCCTCTTTCGGAAGATCGGCACACCCAACTTGTGATTGACTGCAATCTCGATCTGGATGCTCGCTCCGGTCCCTCCGACTGTGGTCGCCGTCTCATCCTCCCTAAGCGATTCCCCAGTGCTCTTAATGAAGGATTTTGAAAAGACGATATCCCCCGACGGGCTGAGGGTCCAGATTCCATGGGCATTCTTCGCGATTCCACTGTGAGTTACCGTTTGGTCGAAGGTGTGGTCTGGCTTGAGGTTCAGGGTCGCTGGTACCCCTTCCTCATCTCCGGCATAGATGCCTGACGCCGTTTCGCCGGGCGTTGATGAGGCCCTGCCATACCACTCGATGTCGTAGGTTGATAAGGTGATCGAGCGGGGGATTATTCCGAACAGCTTATTGAGGTCGCCGTATGCCAACCCGTTCGCTCCAAGTTCCTGTCCCGTGACGACCAGAAACTCTTTGGAAAACGCGACACCGCCAAATGCCCCTACATGTCTCCAAGTTCCTTGGGCATGTTGAACGGTGCCTGAGCGGTCAAGCACCTGTTGGAAGGTGTGGTCGGCTTTGAGAGTCAGTGTGGATGTTTCGCCGTTGCGGGCGAGATGGTAAGTGCCGGATACCACGCCATCGCAGTAGTCAGAGGCAACGGCAAACCAAAGTCCAAAGCAGAGCCAGCCCACGATAACGACTCCCACCACACTCAACAGGCGGAGGAAACCACGCGCTCGTCCAGAGTTCTTCATTGCAGTCGCCATTTGAGAATAGGTTACACAAACGTGATGGGTTACGCCTTGTTCTGGACGTGTCGTGGGCAACTCGGAAGTAAACGTGATCTGGATCACCATCACTTCCGGTTTGGCGGTAACTCACTCGGAACGACGGATCGACGGTCCGTTTGTCAAATACTCAGGGTGTGGGCCTTCGCCAGATCACTTGCGAACCACGACCAAACCGGACTTCGTCTACTGAATCAGGAACCGTCAAAAAGTAAGGTTCGTGCCAACCTAGCTGTGGTTTCACAAGGCCAGCCAACGCAAGGTGGTATCGAACGCTTACTGATTTCCCCTGCCTTTTCGTGGTGACGGTTCGGATATCCTGCCCACTGTTCAAAGACTGGATGGTGATTTTTAGCTGAAGAGGATGAGTCCCATTGAGCTCTTCCACCGTAACCCGCGTCATCGCAGATTTCTCTAAAATCTGGTTACAGAAGGTTGCATACGCGTAGTATGCTGCGATGCCAATTGCGGCAACCAGTCCAAATAGGATGCCCAGAAGAAATCGCGAACGCTTCGTCACTGCGCTGGCCGTGCCTTTCTGAGGATGAAGACTAGTCTACGCCCGCATCGTGGGCTATTCGTCCCTATGCCACCCCTTCGCCTTTCCGCGCTCCCGGCCCGGCACCGGGGGGAAGACCCAGCCGGGGTTAGGGAAGGTTGGGCGGTGATACTCCCGGAACGCATCAATGTGAGCCTTTTTGACTTTTCAGCATGTACTTCTCGATTTGGTTCCAAAGAAGCGTGCAGCCAGTGGCGAATGCGAAGACCAGTGCAGCGTCGCCTACAATTCCATGCCACACAAATCCAGCACCCCCTCCATATCCGCCTTCGGTGTAAAACGTGAATGGCACGCCGTATGGAAAGAAACAATCGACACACGAGACCGGTCGTAGAAGACTACCGACATTCACGGCGACAAGAATGGAGGCGGCTGCGGTGACGGACCACTGAAATCGCTTCCGCGCCGTATCGCCCGTGATAGAGCCGACGACTTCAACCGCCAGAACGCCGAGCGCCATGAGCGCGACGATAATAGCCGCACATTCGGATAACCACCACACTCGGTAAATCCGATGTGGCCAATGCGAAAATAGAGGGAAGTGCCGGAAGCTCTTATCTAATCCCACGCGGAGTGGCACGAAGATTGCGACAAGGACGGCTGAGGCTAAGGCAAGGAGCCAAGCTGCTCCAATGCGCGGACGACAAACTGAAACTCCGTAGGCCAGTAGCCCCACGCATAATACGGCTGCAATGGAAAGGCTGTAAGCAAAGCTCTCCATCGACAATCCGGTAGCCACAACTCCGAAACAACATAGAAGAATCGCCAGCCATGCGTCCTTAGCGTTGGCAAAAACCATACTTGCCGTTATAGCCATTGAAGAAGACACCAACAGTGATAATTGGCACAACCAGTGCGTTCGTCGGCGGGTTCTGGTCGTGTGGTGGGCGATTCGGAAGTTTCGAGTGAGCCAGGTCACCGGGGCCGAACCCGGCGGAGATTCCAGGCCGGCGGCGGCCTGCCGCACGCCTACGGCGTGGATGACATTCAGTACACTCCCTGGCCTCGTACTGGTGGCATAACGTTGTACAAAGAGGGATCATCATGCGCGAGCCTGTCCCCGGGTATTCAACCCGCATTTGCGCAGCGATCTGGCCGATCCGGTGCGGACTCGCTGGCTCAGCCCATCATCCCCTTGTGGCCCAGCAGGCTGCGTACATAGCAGATCTGGCCCACGTGGTACGTCTCGTGCCAAGCCAGGAACCGGATCAGGCCGCTGACCTTTCCGTCCACCGTGGGTGGCGCGGGCGGGGTCACCGGTTTGCCCAGCGTCTCCTCCGAGACACTATCCAGGGCGCCGCTCAGCACCGTTCCCGCCTCTGACCACGCATCCATCAGCGCATCCGGCGAAGGATACGCGGCCCCGCCTTCCACCTTCGAGCCCCTGCCAAACAAATCCAGCCACGACGCCGACCAGTCGGCGCCCAGCCGCGCCAGGATCCGACTACGGGTCCACAACAGGTGCCCCACCAGCCACGCAATATGGTTCGACGACCCGCCAGGCTGCTGGAGCCATTCCTCCGCCGACAAGTCCTTCACCGTATTCAGCACAAAACTGTTGTTGAAGCGATAGTCTTCGGCGGCCTGGGAAATGCTGGCAGGGGTGGGCATGGCTGCGCTCCTCCAGAGCAGGAAATGAGATGGAACCCGTTGCACACCGAATACCCTATCCCCCTCGCCGAGGTCAACCCGGGCGCCCTTAAATGCGCATGAAAGAGGGCGTCCCGCAGGACGCCCTCTTTCATGCATGCATTCCCTGTCTAGGCCCGGCTCAGGTACGCGCCCTCGCTGGTGTCCACCCGGATCTTCTCGCCTTCGTTGATAAACGGCGGCACCTGGACCACGAGCCCCGTCTCCGTCTTGGCCGGCTTGGTCACGCTCGACGCCGTGGCCGACTTCAACCCCGGCTCGGTCTCCACCACCGTCAGTTCCACAAACGAGGGAAGGTCGATGCCCACAGGGTTTCCATCGAAGTAGCTGACCTTGATCTGCAAGTTGGCGGTCAGGTATTCCACCGCGTCGCCCAGCGTGGACGCCTTCAGAACCGTTTGCTCGTAGTTCTCCGGGTTCATGAAGTAGTAGTCGTCACCGTCGTTGTAGAGGTATTCCATCGAGATTTCATCCACCGTCACCTTCTCGATGGCGTCGCCGGAACGGAAACGGTGCTCGAACATGGCGCCCGAACGAAGGTTGCGCAACTTGGCCTGGATGAAGGCGCGCAGGTTGCCGGGCGTACGGTGTTCCACCTTGAAAACCAGGTGAAGCTGATCGTTGTGCTTGATGATCATCCCCGGACGCATTTGAGTGGCGGGAATCGCCATAGAGGTAATGCTCCTTGCTCGGTTCGCGTTCAAGTACGCAGAAAGATTGGCCTTGGCCTAACCTCCATTGTAGCCTACGGTCCGCTCCCGGCAGGGACCACCCCGGGTGCTCCAGGTCCCCGGTGTTGGGACCCTGGGATCACCGCGCTGAAGTGAATTTGTCTTATGGCCGGGCTTCGAACACCAGGTTGAACGGGGTCTGGGCCGCCCTTCGGAATCTGGTGAATCCCGCCGACAGCACCACCTCCCGGATCCGCTCCTCGCCCGCCTGCGCTCCCAGCGCCGCCCCCACTTCCTGCGCCAGCGAAGCCGGTGTGCACAGCATCGTCGATGCGGAATAGTAGATCCGGCCCACCGGGTTATGATTCGCTTCCGGCGTGTCGTTGGCAAACGGCTCCACGATCATCCACGTGCCGTCGGGCTTTAGCGACGAAAGGACGTGCTTCGATGCCCCCACCGGGTCGCCCATGTCATGCAGGCAGTCGAAGAACGTTACCAGGTCGTACCCGCCGTTGGCCGGATAGCTTTTCGCGCTCGCCACTTCAAAGTTGATCTGGTCCAGCAGTCCGTCGCGGCCTGCCAGGTGGCGCGCATACTCGACCGACCCGCTGTGGTAGTCAAACCCGCAGAAGCGCGATTTGGGATACGCCTTGGCCATCAGAATTGTCGAGGATCCATGCCCGCATCCCACATCGGCAATCGTGGCTCCCCGCGCGAGCTTCTCCTGCACTCCCTCCAGCGCCGGAATCCAGTTGCCCAGCAGGTTGTTCTCGTAATTGGGCCGGAAGAACCGCTCCGTTCCGAAGTAAAGGTTGGCGTCGTGCTCATGCCATCCCACGCCTTCGCCAGTGCGGAATGCCTGCGTGATCTTCGGCTCGTCCTTGAAGCACGCGGAGATGATGTGAAACGCGCCCGGCAGGTCAAGCGTCGTCAACGCAAACGCCTGCTCCGGCGGCAGCGTGAATTCCTTCGTTGCAGCGTTGTAGGTCACGAAGCCCCCCGCCGCATTGGCGTTGAGCCACTCCCTGACGTACCGCTCCGATGTATTGGTCTTGCGCGCCAGATCGGTGGATGTCATCGGGCCGGCGCCGGCCATCGCTTTATAGAGACCCAGCTTGTCTCCAATCACGACCAGCGCAGCATGAAACGCCGCGCCCATATCCACCACCGCCTTACCCATGAAGGCGTCAAGCTTCGCGGGTTCCATTTGAGGGGAAACTTCTGCGGTTGCCATTTTTCTAATTTGACCTCCTTTTTTACCGGTCAGGCCCGGGGCGAGCGAAATCCTACGCCCGGTAACAGGGTGTGTCAAAGCAAAAAACCGCTGCTTCCGTCGGGTGGGGCTGATCACCAGGTCCGGAAAATCTTCTTCATTTTGTGGCAGCGGGCCGATTCGTCTACGATGGGGCTTCGAATTCCAGAGGAGTCCTCTCGCATGCGCCGCATCTCTGTCATCCATCTCATGCTGCCCGTGTTCCTGACCCTTGTTTCCGCCGTTTTGCTCGCCCAGAATGCTCCGGCTCCTCCGGCTCCCGCCGATGCGCCTTACAAAAATCCCGGCACACCCGTTGAGGACCGGGTGAAAGATCTGCTCGGCCGCATGACGCTGGAGGAAAAAGCCTCCATGCTGGCCGGCTCCGGCTGGATGGAGTCCATGCCCATTGAACGCCTCGGCATTCCCGCTATCAAGATGGCCGACGGCCCCCTGGGCGTGCGCGCGTGGTATGGCAGTTCCGCGGTCACCAACGCCGCCAGCACTCCCAAGGTCCTCTCCACCGCCTTTCCTTCCGGCATCGCCATGGGCGCCACCTGGGACACCACCCTGGTTGAGAAGGAGGGCCAGGCCATCGCCCAGGAAGTGAAAGCACTCGGCCGCGACATGATCCTCGGGCCTACCGTGAACATCAACCGCGTGCCTCTGTGGGGCCGCAACTTCGAGGGCTACGGCGAAGACCCGTATCTCTCCTCGCGCATGGGCGTGGCCTATATCAAGGGTGTGCAGGGCGAGGGCGTGATCCCCTCCGTGAAGCACTACGTGGCCAACAACGAGGAATTCGAGCGCCACCGCCTCGATGAGCGCATCGATCTACGCACCTTGCACGAGATCTACTATCCCGCGTTCAAGGCCGCCGTACAGGAAGCCGGCGTTTGGACCGTGATGTCGGCCTACGAAAAGGTCAACGGAAAGTATTGCGCCGAGAACCCCTACATTCTCCGCGATGCCCTCGACCGCGAATTCGGCTTCACCGGGTTCGTCGTCTCCGACTGGGGCAGCACCTATTCCACCGCGCCCACCCTCAACGCCGGGATGGATCTCGAAATGCCCGGCGGCCCGCCGGCGCTGGCCATGCTCAACAGCCCACGCTCCATCGAGAGCGGCAATAGCGGTGCATGGCTCACCGCAGACAAAGTGCTCGCCGAGTTAAAGGCCGGGCATACCCGCCAGGCGTTTATCGACGACAATGTCAGCCGCATCCTGCGGGTGATCTTCGCCAGCGGGTTGTTCGATCATCCGCATCCCGGCGGCGGCGAAGTGGACACGCCGGAGCAGCGCGCCGTTGCGCTCCAGGGAGCTACCGAAGGCATCGTGCTGCTAAAGAACGACGGCGGACTCCTGCCGCTCGACCAGACGAAGGTCAAAACGATCGCCGTGATCGGCCCCAATGCCGCGGTGGCGCGCACCGGCGGAGGCGGAAGCTCTCTGGTGCGGACCAAATCCGCCGTTGCACCCTTGGACGGCATTAAGGAGAAGGCCGGGGCCGCGTTCACGGTGACCTACGCGCTGGGCGTCGGCATGGAGGGTGAAGATGCCGATCAGGACACTCCCGATGCACGCGCCAAGGCCCTCAAGGAAGCGGTCGATGCTGCCTCCCATGCCGATGTGGCTGTGATGATCGTCGGCCGGTCGAACAAGATCGAGTCGGAAGGATTCGACCTGAAGACCATGGACCTGCCCGCCGGCCAGGACGATTTGATCCAGGCGGTCGAGAAGGTCAACCGGCACACCATCCTCGTGCTGAACACCGGCGATCCCGTCACCATGGGCAAATGGATCGACACCACCCCCGCCCTTCTCGATATGTGGTACGGCGGCGAAGAGGGCGGCAATGCGCTGGCCGCCGTTCTGTTCGGAGCCGCCAATCCTTCCGGCAAGCTGCCCGTTTCCCTTCC
Source organism: uncultured Acidobacteriota bacterium (assembly GCA_963706455.1). Lineage (GTDB taxonomy): Bacteria > Acidobacteriota > Terriglobia > Terriglobales > Acidobacteriaceae > Telmatobacter. The sequence goes on from CAVPNO010000008.1 coordinate 29,928, forward strand.
CAAAAAGTTTGAAGACTCGCCCGCTGCCGCGAATTATCCGGGCAAGGACCTGAAGGTGAACTACGCCGAAGGCATCTACGTGGGCTACCGCTATTACGACACCAAGAACGTCGCGCCCCAGTTCCCGTTCGGCTTCGGGCTCAGCTACACGACGTTCGAATACAAGGATCTGAAAGCCGACGATACGGCCACGTTCTCCGGCGCGAACGCCGGTCAGAAAACAGTCGTCAGCGTAAGCGTCCACAACACCGGCCATCGCCCCGGCGCCGAAGTGGTTCAGCTTTATGTTCACCAGGACCACCCAAAAATCGACCGCCCTGCCCACGAACTCAAGGCCTTCCAGCGCGTCGAATTGAAAGCGGGCGAAACCAAAACCGTCGAGTTTTCGCTGGACCGGTACGCATTCTCCTACTGGAATCCCCAGACCAGGGATTGGGCCCTGGATGCAGGTACCTTTGAAATCCAGATAGGCGCGTCCTCCCGCGACATCCGCCTGAAAACGCTGCTGGAGGTCAAGTAAGCTGCCGGGCAACCGGGTGCTCCACCCGCGCTACGCATTGCCTTTGCCACCAGGGTGGACCTCTCCCGATTTCGCCCTCCTTTTGCACAACGGAGGCCTTCGATCCGGTACACCCTGAGCGACTTCGTTCTTATACTTGATGCATGGCCAAGGCACCGGTGTGCGGTTTCAAGCTGGAGCGCTCCGCGCGCAAGGTGGGCTTTCTGCGCATTGCCGGGTGCGACGAAGTGGGCCGCGGCCCGATGTTCGGGCCGGTTGTGGCGGCAGCCGTAATCCTCGCCCCCAGGTGCCGCATCTACGGCCTCGACGACTCGAAAAAGGTGCCGGAGAAAAAGCGCAACGAGCTCGACATCCAGATCCGCGCCCAGGCAGTTGCTTTTGCCATCGCCGCCATCGACGTCGAGACCATCGACCGAATCAACATCCGCAACGCTTCACTGCTGGCCATGCGTACCGCCGTCTCGCAACTGGCGCTGTCGCCCGACTATCTTCTCATCGACGGGTGCGACACCATCGACTGGCCTTGCCCTCAGCAGTCGGTGATTCACGGCGACGCGACCAGCTTTTCGATCGCCGCCGCCAGCATCCTCGCCAAGGTGTACCGCGACCGGCTGCTGGTGGAGTTCGACGCGCAGTATCCCGGTTACGGACTCGCCAGCCACAAGGGCTACTGCTCGCCGGAGCACCGAAAAGCCCTCGCCCGCCTCGGCCCCACGCCCCTCCATCGCAGAAACTGGAGCCCGGTGGCGCAGCAATTGCTGGATTTCGATTCGGCCCTGGAGCTCGGGGACGTGGGATGATGCGCGTCGGATGACGACGATTCGATCAAGCTCACCGGTGGCTTCTTCGTGGATCTTGGCGCCGGCCAGCCGGATGGCAGCCAGCCTCCGGGGGCAGCCACCAGCCGATGCGTGAGACAAATCACATCTTTGGGAAGATCGTCCCTCACGTTCGCGAATACGCCGCCCGCATCTTCCGGTCCTGGATCCAGTCGAGCACCGGCCGCGCCGCCAGCAGCACCGCGAGAATAATGGTGTTCCAGATGGGCGCCAGCACCCCCGGCTTCACCTGCCACCAGTAGTGAATCACCCCGCACACCGCGGCTACATACACCAGCTGATGGAGCCGCTTCCACCGCTTGCCGCCCATCTTGCGGATGGCCCAGTTGAACGACGTGGCCGCCAGCGGCAGCAGCAGCAGCCACGCGGTCAGGCCCATGGTGATGTAGCGCCGCTTCACGAAATCTTCGGCCATGGCGTGCAGATTGAACTGGGTATAAAGCGCTATCCACGTAAACAGGTGCAGCGTTGCATAGAAGAACGCGAACAGGCCGATGATCTTGCGCCACGGACCAATCCACCCGAGAGGCTTGACGGTGCGCCGCACCGGCGTGACCGCCAGCGAGATGGTGAGAAGGTTGAGCGTGGTCGAGCCGGTAGAGAACGTGATCGTCGCAATGGGATCGGGGCCGAGCCGGTTCATCACCGCGCCCCAGATCAGGATCCCCAGCGGCCACAGGCATGCCAACCACGTCAGCGTCTTCAATTGGATGATGTTCGATCGGGTCATGAGTCCTGAGCGGAGCTAGCGGAGCCAGCGTGGTTAGCGGAGCTGGTCATACTTTTGCCTTCACAGTGCGCGCGACTGGCCGTTTCGAACGCGCCGTTCGCGCTTTGGTTTCGCCTGCCGGCCGCCGCGGCCGTTGCACCTTGGAGATCGACTTGATAATGAGCCTGTGCTGCATATGCGGATCGAACGGCGTTTTCGCGCGGGCCACAGCTTCGTTTCTCAGATCGCGCACCGCCGGCTCATGCAGCAACGCCGGCGATGGCAGGACAATATGTTTCGCGACCGTCCCACTCCCTTTCAACAATCCGCAAGGATCCGGCAATCCGCGCGCCTGGAGAAAAAACAGGCTCACCCAGCGCGGATAGAGGGCAATCGAGAAGATCGCGTCGGACGTCCGTTCCGTCGGACTGTACCCGATCGCCAGCGCGTTGTAGTTGTCGTACACCAGTTCCAGCGCCATCGGATACAGCTTGCACATCTGGTTGCGCGCAGCCTCGGCAAGCGCCGCGATCTCCGGCGAGTACTTCGCCATGAATCCCGCGAGCTGCAACTGGGGATCGTCTGTCCGCGCCATCTCTTCCCTCTGATCACTGACCACTGACCCCTGTTTTCAGTAGTACTTATCCAGGTTCATACCCGAATACAACGACGCCACCTGGTCGCCATAGCCATTGAACATCAGCGTGTCGCGGGTCTGCTGGTAGAACGGCAGGCCGATGCGGCGCTCTTTCTTCTGGCTCCAGCGCGGATGGTCGTGGTTGGGGTTCACGTTGGAGTAGAACCCGTACTCGTTGGCCGCCTGCTCGTTCCAGGTAGTCGGCGGCTCCTTCTTGACAAATTTCACCGTCACGATGGACTTGGCCGATTTGAATCCGTACTTCCATGGCACCACGATGCGCACCGGCGCGCCGTCCTGGTTGGGCAGCACTTCGCCGTACATGCCGAACGTCATCAGGGTCAGCGGATGCATGGCCTCATCCATGCGCAGGCCTTCCGTATAGGGCCAGTAGATGTTCGATTCGCTGTACCACTTCATTACGTGCTTGTCGAAGTAGGTGAGGAACTGCACGTACTTGGCCGTCGAGAGCGGTTCGCACTGCTTGATGAACTCGGAAAGCGAGTAGCCCACCCACGGGATCACCATGCTCCAGCGCTCGACGCAGCGGTGCCGATAGACGCGGTCCTCCAGCGGCCGCAGCTTCAAAAGCTGGTCGATGTCGAAAGTTTTGGGGGCCTTCACCTCACCCTCGACCTTGACCGTCCACGGCCGCGTCGGCAGGCCGCCGGCGTTCTTCGCCGGGTCGCCTTTGTCCACGCCGAACTCGTAGTAGTTGTTGTAATGGGTGACGTCTTCCATCGAGGTAAGCTGCTCGCCCGTGGTGGTTAGCGGGCTCTTGACAGTTTCGAGCTTGGTTCCGGCCAGGGCGCGCACGCGCGGCGAAACCACGTTCGCCAGCCTGTCCAGGCCGAGCGCCCCGGCCCCGGCGATCGCCGCTCCCCTCAGGAACCGGCGCCTGTTGATGTACTGGTCTTGGGGGGTAATGAGCGACGACGGGATGTCGCCCGGTTTCCGAATCAGCATGAATTTTGACCTCGCGTGGGGAAACACGCACCGCATCCATTAGACACCCTGGGTGGGGTGACGTTACAAGATTCGCTGGGACGCCGCCGAAAGTTACGCCCGGCAGAAGTTATAAAGGAACCCTCCGGCCCCTCGCCCCTGATCCCTGCTTTACTGCGACACGATTTCCGCCAGCTCCGGCATGGCCATGGGGCTTTTCAGGTTTTCCAGCAGCCAGGCCATGTTCCTGCCCAGGGTTTTCATGGTCGCGATCCCCTCTTCGTCCAGTTCCACGTCGCCGATCTCGCGCCCGATCCCGATGTTCCAGTACGACGAGCCGGGGATAATCATCTCGTTGATCAGGAAGAAGTGGTTCAGCGAGTCAAAGGTATGAATGGCGCCGGCGCGCCGCACTGACACCACCGCCGCTCCCACCTTGTGGCGGAACATCCCGTCGTTGGCCTTGGCCACCAGGCAGGCGCGATCCATCAGCGCCTTGATCTCCGGCGAAACATCGGAAACATATGTCGGCGACCCGAACAGGATCCCATCGGCCAGCGCCATCTTCTCGATGAGCGCGTTGCCCATGTCGTGCGTCTGGGCGCACATCCCATCCCGCCTCGCCGAGCACCGGCGGCACGACAGGCACCCGTGAATCCTCATCCCGCTCAGTTCCACCAGCTCGGTTTCGATGCCTTCGGTCTCCAGTTCCCTGAGGACATGGCGGAGCAGGATGGCAGTATTGCCGCCCTTGCGGGCGCTTCCGTTGATGGCAAGAACCTTGATCCGAGAGCCGTGCATGGATACTTCTCCCTGATGAAGAAATCGGTGGGAACCCAAACTCGATTGTCCCCCTGCTCCGCCCTCCGCTGGCTGTGTGGCACGTCACATCTGTCGCGGGGCCGGCGCCCCGGGTTTCGCCTTAAGACCTGGAAAGGCGCCGTCCCTGCAAGACCGGGAGCCTTTTCCGTTCAACGTTGGTCCAAGGGAATGTTGTTCCCGCAGCCGAGGAGGACTTGTGCACAACCTTCTGATCGTCGTTTGCCTTGCCGTCTCCACCGCCGCTCTTTCCGCCGAGCCGCCCGCGGCCCCAACGGCAAAACCCAAAACGCCCGCCCCCGTGGCTGCAGCCGCCATTCCGCCGGTCATCAAGGACCTGCCCGTACGCAAGGTTGTCCTCTACAAGAACGGCGTGGGCTACTTCGAGCATGCCGGCAGCGTCACCGGGAGCCAGCGGGTCGCCGTCGATTTCACCTCGGCCCAGTTGAACGATGTGCTCCAGTCGCTCACCGTGCTGGACGAAGGAGGCGGTCGCATCGGCGGCGTGAATTACAACTCCACCACGCCGCTGGCCGAGCAGCTCAAATCGCTCACGCTGGGCATGGGCGACGACCCCACCTCGACCGAGCTGTTTCAGGCCCTGCGCGGCCAGCGTGTGGAGGTGACCGGCGGTCCGGGCGGCCCCATTTCCGGGCGCCTCGTTTCCATCGAGACGCATACGGAGAAAGGACAGAAGGACGACACGACCATCGACAGGTATTACCTGACCTTGGTGACTGCGACCGGAGGTGTGCGCGTCATCGAAGTTACGCCGGCCCTCAGCGTGCGCCCTGTGGATGCCAACCTGCAAGGACAGCTCGACCGCTATCTTGAACTCCTCAGTTCCACGCGCGCCACCGGCCTGCGCCATCTCACGCTGAACGCCATCGGCCAGGGCCAGCGCGATGTGCGCGTCAGCTACATCAGCGAAGTGCCGGTATGGAAGTCGACTTATCGGATCGTCTTCCCGCGCGAAGCCGGCGGCAAAGCCGTGCTACAGGGCTGGGCGGTGGTGGACAACACCGTGGGCGCCGACTGGGACAACGTGCAGCTTGCCCTGGTAGCCGGCGCGCCGCAGAGTTTCATCCAGCCGCTGTCGCAGCCGCTCTACGCGCGCCGGCCGGAGATCCCGATCAGCACTACCGCGCAGACCACGCCGCAGACGCACGAGGCGGCGGAAAATGCCAACCTGATCCAATACGAACAGATGGGAAACGCAAAGAAGGCCGACCGGTTTCACGGCGCCATTCAAAGCCTCGAACCGCAAAACAACTTCGCGCAAACGGAATCCGTTCAGGTTAACGCCGGCCCACCCCCGCCGGCGGCCATGGCCGGTCCAATTGCGGGCGCCGGAATCGGGACCGGGTTCGGTGGCGGCTTTGGCGGCGGAGTCTACCGCACCACCGACGCCTTCCAGGAAGGCGACGTTTCCACCAACGCCTTCGACGACTTCTTCGAATACGCACTCACCCAGCCAGTCACCATCCATAAAAACGAATCGGCCATGGTCCCCATCCTGCAGCAGGAACTTCCCGCCGAGCACGTCACCCTGTGGAGCGCAAAGCAGCCCCGCTCCCTGCGCGCCATCTGGCTCAAGAACGATTCCAAACTCACCCTCGACTCCGGTTCCTTCTCCATCTTCGAGAGCGGCGAGTTCGCGGGCGAAGGCCTCCTTGACCCGATCCATCCCGGCGAGCGCCGCCTGCTTTCCTACGCCGCCGACCAGGCCGTCAAGGTGCATCCCGCCGGCTTTGCCGACACCCGCACCCTGCACCATATCGCCCTGCACAACGGCATGATGGTGGAAACCACCAGCGAGGTCACCGAAAACACCTACACTGTCACCAACGGCGCCGACGAAGCCCGCACCGTGGTCGTCGAGCACCCCCGCAGGCCGGGCGCCGAGCTCGAATCCGACACCAAGCCCGCCGAAACCAGCGCCGCCGCCTACCGCTTCCGCGTCCCTGTCGAGCCGCACAAGTCGGTCGATCTCCACATCGGCGAAAAAGCCAATCTCTCCGAGCGTGTCGAGATCAACCCGAACCAGTTCCAGAACGAATACCTCGTGAACGTCAGCAAGTACACCCCCGAACTGGAGGAGAAGCTCCGCCCCCTCATGAACGCCGAAGCGGCCCTCCAAAACCTGAATGTCCAGATCTTCGAAAACGAGCAGAAAGAGAAAACGCTCTCCGCCGACGAAGCCCGCGCCCGCGAAAACGTCACTGCGCTCAAGGGCAACGAGGCTGCCAGGCGCTTTGTGGATGAGCTGGGCCGCGCCGAGGACGACATCCAGGCCAACCGCAAAGACCACGCGTCGCTGGTCACGCAGCGCGACGCCGCCCGCGCCCGCCTGGACGCCGAAATCGCCGCCATCTCGTTTGAAACCGACCTGTCCGTCGTCACCCAGAGCACCCGTACCGGGTCCGCATCGCAACATTGAAATTCCTGCCGTACACTGTTGGAGATTTGGTTCTGCTTACCCCACCCAGGTAAACGCGGGTGCACCAGGTCCCCCGTTTTTGGACCTGGGAGGGAAGTTGGTGGCGCCTTAGGCCACCGAGTAGGAGGTCCGCGGCATGAAAACCATCGGCGTTCTGTTCGGCATGGAGAACAGCTTTCCCCCCGCGCTGGTCGACCATATCAACGCGCGCAATATCGAAGGCATCCGCGCGGAATTCGTCCAGACCGGCGCGGTGCACCTCAACCAGCCGCCGCGTTACGCCGTCATCGTCGACCGCATCTCCCACGACATCCCCTTCTACCGCGCTTTCCTCAAACACGCCGCCCTCCACGGCACCATCATCATCAACAATCCGTTCTGGTGGTCGGCCGACGACAAATTCTTCAACTACACCCTCGCGGAAAAGCTGGGCGTGGCCGTCCCGCCCACCGTCATCCTGCCCCACAAGCAATACCCGGAAGGCACCACCGACCGTTCCATGCGCAACCTCGAGTTCCCGCTCGACTGGGAGGCGGTCTTCGCCTACGTCGGCGAGCACGGCTTTATGAAGCCCGTCCACGGTGGCGGCTGGCGCGACGTCTACCACATTCACAACCGCGACGAATTCTTCCGCGCCTACGACCAGACCGGAAGCCTGGCCATGATGTACCAGAAGGCGGTCAACTTTAACGAATACTTCCGCTGCTACGTGGTCGGTCAGAAGAAGGTGCATATCATGCCCTACGAGCCGCGCAACCCGCACCACGAGCGGTATATTCAGAACCCGCCAGCCTATGACAAGAAGCTGCTCGATCGCGTGGAGCAGGACGCGTTGAAGCTCTGCCAGGCTCTCGGCTACGACCTCAACACCGTGGAGTTCGCCGTGGAAGACGGCATCCCCTACGCCATCGACTTCATGAATCCCGCGCCCGACGCCGATCGCCACTCCGTCGGCGAGGCCAACTTCGAATGGATCGTCCGCGAAGTCGCCGACCTGGCCATCGCCAAGGCGAAGCTGGCCCCGCAAATGCCTGGCTTGAACTGGGCGTCGTTCCTGAATGGCGCGCCACCTATCAAATCGGCAAAACAGTCCGCGACCAAAAAAACCGGCTCGAAGGCATCGAGGGCGAAGGAAGCTCCGGCAAAGGTCGGGCAGAAAGCGGAACCGCAACCGGCGTAGAGTGCTGGTTGATGCTCTGCCGATTCGCCTCAGGTGTGCTAACGTGGCTCGATGGCTCGGCGTTCGATTGGAAGCTGGATTCTTTGGTGGGTATCGCGATGCTGGCTGGTCACTGGGCTTGGCGCACTCGCAGTTGGTTTGGGGTTCGCGGTCTACACCGGTATTTTTCTTTCACGCAGCATTTCCGCGCCGGGCAGAGTTGTCCGTTTGGAGCCAAGGACGAACCCGGACGATGGCTCCGTCAACTATCTTCCTGTATTCACATTTACCGCGAGCAACGGGCACGCCTATACGATTGCCGCGAGCGTTGCGTCGGATCCACCCGAATTCGAGGAAGGACAGGAAATCCGCGTCTTGTACCTGAGGTCCAACCCGCAGTCAGCCAGGGTCGCTACGCCCCGGCAACTGTGGTTTGTGACGCTGGTCTTGTCGGGCCTCGGTATTTTCTTCAGCGTTCTGGGCTACCTGCTCTTTCGCTGGGAACGTAAGCGAATGCAACGCAGGCTGGGGGTATCGGCTTCGGCGTAGCTCCACCAGGACCGCTAACCTGTTCGGGGTTCTCAATTCCCTGTTCCCTGGCGCCGTCTCGCTTCCACCAGCAGCGCCCGCACCTCTTCATCGCTTGTCGGACCGAAATCGTGGTAGAACAGGCTCACCGCCTCCAGCGGATCAGGAGTCATGGGGCAGATCATGGACTCCACTTCCCTTCCTAACTCGACAAACGTACTCCGCGCGGCCACTGGAACGGCAACCGTTACCCGCCGGGCTCGCGGCCGCACCGCCCGAATCGCCGCCCGCATGCTCGCCCCCGTAGCCAGTCCGTCGTCCACCAGGATGACGCCGCCCCCGCCGAACTCCACCGGCGGACGTCCCTCGCGATAGAGCTTTTCCAGCCGCTCGATCTCGGTTCTTTGCTCCTCGATCAGGCACCGCAGTTTCTCCTCACTTACGCTGAACCCTGCCACAACCTCGGGATTGAGCACCACCGCGCCGCCCGAAGCCACCGCGCCCATGGCGAACTCCCGGTTTCCGGGCGCTCCGATCTTGCGTACGATCATCACGTCAAGCGGCAGATCGAGAGCCATGGCCACTTCAAACGCCACGGGCGCGCCGCCCCTCACCAGCCCCAGCACGACGGCGCCTTGCAGATCAGGCACGCCGGCATCCAGCACCGCCTGCGCCAGCACCTGCCCCGCGTCCCGCCGGTCCTGGTAGATCCTCTCGCCCACACGCGCGATTGTATGCCGACCGAGCGAGGTCGAATCAAACTACCTGAGCCTGGTTTCGCGATGCGCCTGCACCGCCGGCGTCCAGATCCATGCCCGCCGCGAATTCGCCGGAACTGCCGGAGTGCGTGCCGGGAACATTGGCGCGCGGGCGTCTGCCTTACAATGGCCCACAAGCTGTCCCCAGGAGCTCTCTCATGCGGCCATCCTTCTCCCTAGGCATTGAAGAGGAGTACCAGACCATCGACCCGGTCACGCGCGATCTGCGCTCCCATATCGAAACCGAAATGCTTGCCCAGGGCAAGATGCGTCTCGAGGAGCGCGTCAAGGCCGAGATGCATACCTCGGTGGTCGAAGTGGGCACGCGCGTCTGCCAGACCATTGATGAGGCCCGCGAAGATCTCTACGAACTGCGCCGTGAAATGATCAAGCTGGCCCGCGAGCACAACCTCGAACTGGTGGCCGGCGCCACGCATCCCTTCGCCGACTGGCGCACCCAGCAAATCTATCCCGACCCGCGCTATCACCAGGTGGTCAAGGACTTGCAATTGGTCGCCCGCGCCAACCTCATCTTCGGCCTGCACGTGCACGTCGGTATCGAGGACCGCGAAGAGGCCATCCGCATCATGAACGCGATGCGGTATTTCCTGCCCCACATCATGGCGCTGGCCACCAATTCACCGTTCTGGCTCGGCCTCAACACCGGCTACAAGGGCTACCGCGCCAAGGTGTTCGAGAACTTCCCCCGCACCGGCATTCCCGACGCGTTTTCCAGCTACTCTGAATTTGAAAGCTACGTCAGCCTGCTGGTGCGCACCAACTGCATCGATAACGGCAAAAAAATCTGGTGGGACATCCGCCCGCACCCGTTCTTCAACACCGTCGAAGTGCGCGCCTGCGACATCCCGCTGAGGGCCGAAGAGAGCGTCGCCATTGCCGCGCTCATCCAGGCCACGGCCGCGTATCTGTGCAGGCTGCACGAAGGCAACCAGGACTTCCGCCAGTACGCCCGCCCACTGCTGATGGAAAACAAATTCCGCGCGGTGCGCTACGGCCTCGACGGCCAGCTCATCGACTTCGGCAAGCAACAGGAGGTTCCGGAGCGCGAGCTCATTGAGGAATACCTCGCGCTCATCGATCCCATGGTCGACGAACTCGGCAGCCGCGATGCCATCGAAGGCGTGCGCAAAATACTGAAAACCGGCACCGGCGCCGACCGCCAGCTCAAAGTGTTCGAAGAATCAGGCGGCGACCTGAAAGCCGTCGTGGATTACATGGCGGAAGAGACGCGAGCGGGGTTATAGAACTCCGCCCGCTTTCCTGCGATTGCCGAGAGACTTAGGGGCTTGGAATCCTATGCCGCCGACTTGATCTTCGCCTTGATTTTCATCAGCGATGTGACCACCGCGTTGGATGCTGCCGCGTATTCGCTCTTTCCTCCCAGCGCGATATCTTCCTGAACGCGCTCGCCGGCATCGGCTTTGCGGATTACCTCCGCCGCGGCGTGGTGGAATCGGGCATGATCCGCGGCAAGCTGGGTATATTCGGGCATGGCGGCAAACTTTCGTCCCTCGCCGGCGAGCCAACGGCCCAGTTCGCATTGTTCGTGATGGGATACTTCTGACGCTTTCAGACTATGGTCGGGCCTCGCGATGTAGATCGCCAGTTTTGTCTTCCAGTTCACGTGCGCCTGAATGGCTGAATTGATGTCCACTTGCTCTCCTGGTGGGTAGAAACCACACTCACCACATCGGAGAAACGGCTGAAAACTTGAGCCGTCTTCATGGACTCCGGCCCTCCACAAGTCTCCCCCGGGAACTGCGCGGTCACCAATCCAGTTCAGCGTTCCCCCAGGATTCTGCGGATCTGCTCGAGATGATTCGCATCGTGGCCCGCCATATGCGCGGCCAGCTCTCTGACGGTGATGCGGCCCCGCTCGGCATGAATGCCGCAATACCCCCACTGCTCCGGGGAGAGTTGCTCGAGGAAGTGCAGATTTGCCTCGCGCAGCAGCCGGAAAAGGGCAAGAGATTCCTGGGGATCCCGAGCCTTGTAATTGCCCAGCCGCGCCCACAGATCCTGGTCGAACCCGGCCAGGTCGATCCCGTCATGCTCCACCATCTGGCGATACCGCCACGCCGTCGCGATCTCATCTTCCGCCAGGTGCGCAAGAATCTCGCCGATCGACCACTTGTCGTTGCCGGGACGCGCAGTCACCTTCTCCGGGGCCGCGCTCGCGATCAGTTCCGCAATGCGTTCCGGTGTCCGGCGCTGCAATTCCAATGGGTCTTCTGATTGGGCAAGGCCGCGGATTCGGGCAAGATATTCGGCGGTGTCGGGCATCCTATTCTTTTTCGCTGCGGTGATCCACCACCGTGTATCCCGACGGCACCAGGAAATAGCTCAGATCCGGTTCCGACGTCGTCAGATCCTTCACCGTGAACACCTGTTTGCCGCTCTGCGGCTCATCCACCATCGAGATCAGGTTCAATCCCAGGTCCGGCGAATACCAGAACTCCCGCATGCTGACCATGGGCTTGTCGTTGCCCATCACGCCCTCGTTGATGGTCGTGCTTTCGCGGTAGCCGTGCGTATTCACGCCCAGCGTCGTGCTCGCGCCCAGATCCTCATGGGTGCGGAAGCCGTTGCCGTTGGGCAGAGGTCCCGAGCGCCCGACTGGCGGCTGATAAATGTCGGCGGTCGTCAGGCGATACTCAAGTAACTCGCACACCTTGGTCCGGACTTCGCAGTTGAACCAGGTGTGCAGTTCCGGATCGGTGATCTGGAAGACGTTCATCTCCGATTTGACTTTCCCGCCCTTGGGCACCAGGATCCACCGCTCCTGGTAGATGCGCCCCTTGCTGTCGCGCACGATGTGGCGCTCGTTCACCAGCGTAAACGTGCCGCCGTTGTCCATGGACCGCGTCCACTCGGTGTCCAGCGTCAGGCTGAACGGCGCGCCCGCCTTGGGGGGGATGAAGATGCTTTGCATCGGCCCGCCGGCTCCGCCATCTACGCGGCGCACCACTTGGCCCAGGGCGCCGTCGGGCTGGCGGACGACGGGTTGCCTCGGCGCCTGATCCTGGCTCAGCGCAATGGTGGCGATGGATAGAATGCCCAGGGGAAGGAAGAACAGCCGGACGTGCATCACGAACCTCCGACGACAGGACAAGTATAGGACGGATCCCCCGCGCCTTCGTTAATTCTTTCCGCCTGGATGCCCCAACTCTCGAGTTTGAGACCGCCGAACGGCACCGCCCCGCGCTCCGGCATTGCGGTCCTTCCTCCATGCGTTACACTTTGTCGGGAAAACCATCGAGGCCAGAATGCACGTCAAGTCATTAAGTTTCTTTGCGCTGTGGGGATTACTCCCGGGTGCGCTGCCAGCCCAGTCGCCCACTTCGTCCGCTAAATTCGCCGCCATGTCCGAAGACTTCATTCACCAGTCTCTGGCGATTTCCCCGGCCAGCGCATCCCAGGCCGGGTATCACTTTCATCTCGACCCGAAGACCGGCAACAAGATCGCCCTTGACGCGCTTCTCGACGACATGAGCCCCGCCGGCATCGCCGAGCAACGCCGGCTCTATATGCGATGGCACGAGCGGTTCCATTCCGAAACGCCGCTTGCCTCGCTGGGGCCGGAGGACGCCGCCGACTGGCGCCTCATCGACGATCAGATCGGCCTGAATCTGCTGGAGTTCGATCGCATCCAGAGCTACAAGCACAATCCAACCGTATACGTCGAACTGATCGGCGGGGCGCTTTTCCAGCCCATCACGGATGACTACGCGTCCGAGGATGTGCGGCTTGGCGATGTCGTTTCGCGCGTGGAAGCCATTCCCCGGTTCCTTGATCAGGCGCGCGCGCAACTGGTGGATGCCGACCCCATCTTCATCAAGGTAGCCATCGAAGAAAACGACGGCAACGTCGACCTGGTCCAAAACACGATCGGCGCCGCGATCCACCCCGGCACGCCGCTGAAAGCCCGGTTCGACAAAGCCGCACCTCCGGCCGTGGAAGCATTGAAGAATTTTTCGGCATGGCTCCAGACCGACCTGGCAAAGCGCAAAACCGATCGCACATGGCGCCTCGGCAAAGAACTGTACGGGGAGAAATTTCACCTGGTGATGGAGACTCCGGTCACCCCCGACCAGGCGCTCGCCGAAGCTGAGAGCGCGTTGGCCAAAACGCGCGCGGAAATGCTGGAGATTGCCCTGCCGCTCCACAAGGAATACTTTCCCGACCATGATGACCATTCTTCTCTGAGCGGCAAAGAGCGGGAGAATACGATTATCGGCGAAGTGCTGAAGAAAATCTCCGACGATCACCCCAGGCGCGACGACCTGATGCAGACCGTGAAAGACAACCTCGTCGGCATCCGCCAGTTCATCCTTGATAAAAAGGTCGTTTCGCTCAAATCTCGCGACAACCTCAAGGTCATTCCCACCCCGCCCTTCATGCGCGGGGTGTATTCGGTGGCTGGTTTCCACGGCGCCCCTCCGCTCGACCCCAATGCCGAGGCAGAATTCTGGGTGACGCCGATCGATCCCAAGACCCCCGACGCCCAGGCGGAATCGAAACTGCGCGAATACAACAACTGGGTGCTGAAGTGGCTCTGCATCCACGAAGCTCTGCCCGGCCACTACGTACAGTCCGAGCACGCCAACGACATCCAGCCCGCGTCGCGGCGCCTGGTGCGCGCCCTGTTCGGCAATGGAGCCTATGTCGAGGGATGGGCCGAGTACATCGCACAGGTGATGATGCAGGAGGGCTTCGCCAACAACGACCCGCGCTATCGCATCAGCTACCTGAAGGTGTGGCTGCGCGCAATCGGGAACACCATCCTCGATGTCCGTATGCAGACCATGGGCATGACCGACGAGGAAGCCATGTCGTTCATGACAAAGGATGCGTTCCAGACCCAGGCCGAGGCCGAAGGCAAATTGCAGAGGGCCAAGCTCACCTCGACGCAACTGCCCACCTATTTTGTCGGCACCAGCGATTGGTGGCGACTCCGCAAGGCCTACCAGGCTGCCAAAGGCAACAACTTCAACCTCGCCGAGTTTCACGATCGCGTCCTGGATGCTGGCGAATTGCCGGTGCCGGAACTGGGAAAGCTGTTGCTCGGCGGCAGGTGAGAGAGGGAAAGACTGAAGAAGTGAGGCTACTCGTTCACTGATTTCACTTGGGCGTTGATTGTTCCTCCCTTCTTCCTGTGTTGTTGAGTTCGCGATAGAAGCCCAGGTCTTTGCCCTCGAGGGCCTTGGCAATATAGAGAATCTGGCCGTAGTGCATCCCAAAGTGCGCCACCACGTGATACGCAGCCTCCAGGCCGGTCACGTGATAGCCCTGGATATCCATGGGAGCCAGCAAATCCTCCTCGGTGAGGCGCGCAAAGACCGCTTCCGCCTCGTCCAGCGTCGCGCCCAGTTTCGCCAGCACCTCGCCGGCCGGGCCTCCGGCTTTTTCTGCAAACTCCGCCGGCCGATTGCGACGGTCCTCGACCCGGTTGAACGAAGTCACGATCCACTGCCGCACGTTGCCGCTCAGGTGCAGCAACAGGTTCCCGATGCTGTTGCTGGCCTCGTTGGGCCGCCACCAAAGCTGCTCTTCCGTGAGTCCCTCCACCGTCGCCCGCAAGCGCGGCCAGCATTCGCCAAACAGTTCCTTGCGCGACTGCTTGAGAAACAGCTTCACTACGTCGGTTGATCCGCTCGCTGTCACCTTATTCCTCCATCTTTTGACCTGCCGACAATTTCCGTCCCTGGCTTTTGATCCGGTCGCGGAAACATTCCCTCCGGGCAGACACTGCCTTTCTCAGTGCATCTCATCGCGAGTGTCAAATTTTACTGCAAGCGAAGGGAGAACTCATTTGACTGATTATCGCGTAAACAAAGGTGATGCCCGGGAAGACCAGGTGTCAGCCGCCATGGAAAAAATGACGGCGCAGGTTCCCTCCAGCGCGTTCCTGGGATGCGCGTTGGCTGCAATGGGCGTGTCGCTGGGGCTCCACCTGAGCGGCAGAAAACACGAAGCCCTGTTTGTAGGCCAATGGGCCGCTCCGTTTCTTCTGCTCGGAATCTACAACAAGCTGGTCAAGCAGCACGGCTCGGATGCCTCCAGGGTGATTGAAGACGAACGCGCCGCGTAAATGGACCGGGTGCCCCAGGTCCACGGTTTGGACCTGGGAACCACCCGCCCTAATGCGAGTTCGCGACCGACTGGTTTGCCGGTATCCCCGGCCGGCCCTTTTCGAAGCGCAGGTTCTTGATCCGGCCGGTGCTGAGCGTGAACCCTGACACCTTCCCGCCGCTGCTGCGCGTAAACCGGACGCTGCCGATCGACCCAGCGAAAAGATCGAGTGTGACCGGATGCAGCGTATCCGGCTTGTTGCGCAGCCGGTGCAGCACCAGGTCGCCTTTCTCGAGCCGGATGTCGTAAAGGGGCTCGATCTCGTCGCTGCTGTAGATGCCTGTATAGTCGTCCAACTGGCTCGCCGAAGGGGCGAAGGCCGGAACCGACGCGAAATGGTCCGGCTTCCCTTCCCCGCTCTTTAAAGCAAACTGGAGAGGGCCGCCCGGCTCGGGTTTTTCAAACGTCAGGTCGACCGGCGCGAGCAACAACCGAAACTGGTTTTCGCTCAGCGCCTTCAATTCGTATGACTCGCCGTCCGAGCCAACCCCCACCACCAGCTTGCCTTCCTTGACCATCAGGCGAAGGACCTGGTCGTCCTCCGGGTTCAGGTAAGTGCCGGCCTTGATGTTCAATTGCTCGGCGGTCAGGGTTACGCCTTTTACCGAATCTCCGGCCGGTTTTTCCTCCGGCTTCATCTTGTCGCCCAGGTAGATTTCCGCCACCTTGCGCGCCAGATCGCTGGGATTGGCCGAGGCCAGGTTGCAAAGACACGCCACGGAAAAATGCTGATCCGGGAAGCGGATCATGTCCGAGCGGTAGCCCGCGTCGGCGCCTCCGTGATCCACCGTCGCCATGCCGCGATAGGTCCCAATATCCAGGCCCGACGCGTAGGTTAATTGCTCACCGTTATTCAGCTTTCCGCGCTCCAGCATCTTCTGGATCAGCGAATCGCCGCCGACCGCGGGATGGTAGAAGTTCTCATCCCATCGGGCCAGATCCTCCACCGTGGTCAAAAGGCTGGTCGCCCCCACTGTGTCGAAGTTGGTGATGCTGATCCGGAAGGTGGCCCCGGCCGGCTCGTACCCGTAGGCCATGTTCTTCACGATCTCGGCGTGGTCGTCGCGGAAATGGGTGCTCTTCATACCCAACGGTTCGAAAATCCGCGCGGTGGTGAACTCGCGGAACGACTGCCCGCTTACGCGCTTCACGATCTGCGCCAGCAAGGTATAGCCCGTATTGCTGTAAAGGTGCTTCGATCCGGGCGTAAAGTTCAGGTCCTTTTGCCGAGAGATCACGGAGAGGACGTCGTCGTCCGTAATCAGATCGAGGGAATAGCGCCAGCCGGCCAGCCCCAGCAGGTCCCATTGGTCCCGCAGGCCGCTGGTGTGGTGAATCAATTGCCGGATCGTCACCGGCGTCCCGAAATCGGGCAACTCGGGAATGTACTTCCGCACCGGGTCGTCGAGCGAGAGCTTTCCGTCCTGGGCCAGAAGCAGAATCGATGCGGCCGTGAACTGCTTGGACATGGATGCGACATGGAACACGGTCGTGGGCGCAATTGGCACGTTATGATCGAGATCGGCCATTCCGTACCCGCGCTCGTAGACGATCCGGCCATCCTGTATCACCGAAAGCGCGCAGCCGGGAGAAACCGTCGTGTCCATCTTCTGAAACAGATCGTCGACGCGCTTCGATGGATTGTCGGACGGCGCGGGCGGGGCGGGCGGGGCGGCGGTCTGGGCCAACCCGGCCAATACACTCATCCCCGAAAGCAGGGTCAGGACGGCGAGCCTTGACCTCATGAAATTCTCCCGGCAGCAGATTTTGACGACACTGGCAGGATTTTACGCTCGCTTATGCGGGTTTCGTCAGCGCCACTCCGTCTTGTCGGAGCGCCCTCGACCCAGGCCGGCCAGCTTCCTCCACATAGCGACAATTCCCGTTTATCCCCAGGCGAACGAAGCAAACTATCGCCCCCGCTACCCCTCCGCCGAATCATCCACCCTATTTCCCCGATTTTGCGCTCTGGTATGCCAAGTTACCTATGTTTTTCATGGCATGAAAGTAGTTTGATCTGAAACAAACACGATTTTCGCCGGGGTAACTACCTTTTCGCGATTGTGGTGATGACGACCATTGCCAATCGTGTTTTCAGAGGCCTATATTCCGAACAGTTCGACCGGGTTGACACAACGATCCGGGGTTTTCAAGTACGCCAGCATGCAGTTGTTCCCGAGTTCACAGAGGTCCCACCAACGAGCGGAGCTTACCTGCTTCCGCGCAGGAGTGTCCTGTTATGGCATGGTATGCCTACTGCATCGGTGAAAAGCAAGCATTTCCTGAATTGGCCCGTCACCGCAAACCAGTCCCCCTCGAAACCGTCCACGGCGTAAGCGGCAATCAGGTTTTTCTTTATCCCGCCAGTGATTTGGCCGTCATCGTCAGCGAGCACAATCCCACCGAACAATTCAGTCAAAAATCTGGTATCGATCACGCCCGGGTAATCGCTGATTGTTTCCAGCATTCCACCGTCCTTCCGTTCCGTTTCGGAACGGTGTTCAACGATGACGAGAGCCTCCGCAAGTCCATCCGCTCCAACCAGCGCCAATTCCAGACCAACATCGAAAAGCTCCGCGGCAAGACCGAGATGCACCTCAAGATCTTCGTGGACGACTGCTGTGCGCACGAAGTCGCCAAGCACATGCCGGCGGAGGGAGTCGGCCGCGAGTACCTGACCAGCCTCAGAGAGAATGCTGTGCGGCAGCGTGAGCGCCAGACACGGGCACGGGCCATCAGTTTCCAGATGCACCGGCTCTTCAATCCCCTGGATGAGGAAGTCAGCTGCCGGCTCACTGAGAGCGGCAAGATGGTCCTGGATATTGCCCACCTGATCGATCGCAAGTGCGTGGAGCGCTACCAGAACAAGTTCGCCACTACCAGCGCCACTCTGCGCGATTGCCAGATGCAGGTCTCCGGGCCGTGGCCGCCGTATCACTTTGTCCATCGCCTGACCCGCAGCGCCGGCACCCCCGCCGCCACAGTGCCCGCCACCGCCAGCGTGCCCGTCAGGGTTGTGGAACCGGTCCCAGTGATGGTCTAGTCCAGATTCCTCCCAGAAGGCAGATAGCCCCGGTCCAGACCCGGGGCTATTTCGCGTAAGGGCGATCACCGCGGCCCGGGGCGGGCTGTTGTGGGCTGCGGGCTCGCATTTTGGTCAATCTTTCCTCATGAGTGCTCATCGGCGCCGTGTCCCCGTGGCTTATGGCCCCCTGCGTATTTCCGGAGCGCTCGCAGTCGTTCTACTCGTACCGCAATGCAACCAGCGGATCGACTCTGGTCGCGCGATGCGCCGGAATGTAGGCGGCGACGGCGGCGACCGTGAGCAGGAGCAAACAGACCGTCGCATAACTGACCGGATCGGTGGAAGTGACCCCGTAGAGAAGACCGGCGAATGCACGACTGATGGCCAGGGCCATGGCCAGGCCGGCGACAAGTCCCAGCACAACGGGCAGAAGGGCCTGGCGCAGCATCAACAGAAGGACGTTGAAGGGCTGCGCGCCCAGCGCCATGCGAATACCAATCTCACGCGTCCTTTGTCCCATCGCGTAGGCCATGACCGCGTAGATCCCCACGGCCGCCAGAATCACTGCCAGGAAAGAAAACAGGCTGAACAGTTCAATCTGAAAGCGTCTTTGGGCGCCCAGATTCCAGAGTTGCCCTTCGACGGTGGAGGGAGTAGAACGAGGCAGCGATCCGTCTACCTGATGGATCTGGTTGTCAACGGCCGCCTCCATGGACGAGGGGCTTGACTGAGTGCGCACCATGAGAGTGAGCACATCCCACACCTTTTGTCGCACCGGGAAGTAGATGACCGAAATGGGGCGCGTCTCAGGCCCATTGCGAACCGTGTCGCCGGCGACTCCGACAACCGTGAGCCAGTCCTTTGCCTCGGAGCCCGGCACGTCGTATTTAAAGCGCCTGCCTATGGGATCACGTCCCGGCCACAGCCTCCGGGCCATGGTCTGATTCACAATGACCACCGGCGAGGCCGCCGGCCCATCCGCGGAAGTGAATTGCCGTCCGCGCTGTATCGGAATCTCGAGTGTCTCGAAGAACCTTTCACTGACATACGTCCAGGTTGCGGGTTCATCGTCGAGGATTGAAGTTGACCCCTCGCCGCCCTCTACCTCGAGCCGGGAATTGGGAAGACGACCAAGAAAGACGGAGCCGACAGCAGCGGACTTCACGCCGGGAAGAGCGGTCACGCGGCGGATGGACTCATCCACAAACGAGCGGATGCCTGCATCGTCCTTGTCATACTTGTCCCCATGCAGAACGAGGTTCTCCACCACCAGGTGGTCCGGACGGAACCCCAGATCGACGCTTTCCAGGCGAATGGCGCTGCGCAGCAGCAGTCCGGTCGCGGTAAGCAGCACGATGGCCAGAGCGCACTCCATAAACACAAGAAAGGAATGCATCCCGTTGGCACGGCGATTCGATTCGCCTTTCTCACGGAGGGCATCCTGCGGGTTGGCTCTTGAAAACTCCCACGCAGGCCTGAAAGCGGAGAGCGCTCCCGTAAGCACCGAGACCACCAGGGTAAACAGGACAACCCAGCCGTTCACGCGCACATCTTGAAGACCGGGCAGATCGAAAGGGGCGAGAAGGATCAGGGCTTTCACTCCCAATGCCGCCAGGCCGAGGCCTGCTGATCCGGCGATCAGAGCGAGAAGGATGGCTTCGGTGAGAACCTGCCTGACAACGTCCGAGCGGCCTGCGCCGAGCGCGATCTGAATGGCAATCGATTGCCGGCGCGCAAAGGTGCGCGCTACGAAGAGGCCGGCAACGTTGGCGCATGCCATCAGCAGAACCACGATCACCGCACCCATGAACAGCGCCAGCGTCAAACGCACCCGCGACCCAACCAGATAGAGTGCAAGGGGTACGACGTGAACACCCAGGGAACGATCGGTGTCGGGATGTTCACGGGCAAGCCGTCCGGCAATGGCAGTCATTTCGGCTTGCGCCCGGTCGACGCTCGTACTTCCACGCAACCTGGCCACAACGCCGAAGGCATCGGCGATCCGGAATCTCTGAAATGCGGCCCACCGCGCATCGGACTCGATCGGCAGCCAAAGTTGCGTATCGCTGGCCTGAGACCAGGCTTGAGATTCTTTGGCCGGAAACGCAAATCCGGCGGGCATCACCCCGATGACTGCAAACGAAACGCCGTCGATTTCCAGTTTCCGTCCAACAGCGTCCTTCGCCGAGGAGAAGTGCTGTCGCCAGAACTCGTAGCTCAGGACCGCGAGGTGAGGATTGTCCGGGATTTCGCTTGCGGTGAAAGTTCGCCCGTACAGAGCAGGTGTGCCGAGCAAGGAAAAGAAGTTCCCCGAGACCTTGGTGGATTGAACCTGCTCCACGCTGTCTCTACCGGTGAGATTGACGATGGAGCCATCGGGACGCAGGAAG
This sequence comes from uncultured Acidobacteriota bacterium, assembly GCA_963706455.1. Classification (GTDB taxonomy): domain Bacteria; phylum Acidobacteriota; class Terriglobia; order Terriglobales; family Acidobacteriaceae; genus Telmatobacter. The sequence continues at coordinate 50,850 of CAVPNO010000008.1, forward strand.
GCGGCGAGATCGTCGAAGCTGGTCGCATCATGCTTCCAATCCTGGTACGTCGGATATGAGGTCCAGTCGCGATCGAGGTTCTTTTTCGGAACGGATTTCCAGAGCAGGCACAGATGGTCTGGACGCGCGTAAGGAGACGGCTTCAGAAGCACTCCATAGACCACGCTGAAGATCGAAGAAGTGATTCCAATGCCTAGGGCCAAAGTCAAAACGCTTGTCAGGGCGAAGCCCGGGCTCTTGAGCAGAACCCGCGAAGCGTAGCGAATTTCTCGCAAAGGGATGAATCGCAAGCCTGACTCCACGCGATTTTTGCGAAGTGCCGGGTACTGTGGCGCAAAAGTTAGACGTCCAGATCCGTCTTACGTCCGCCGGCGGTTGCAAAAGCGGACGACGAATCGTGATTTTACGGAGTTTTTTGACGGGCGGAGTTTGAAGGGTGCGCGACACCCACGGACGAAATGGCCTCTCCGCGACGCAGCGGTCAGCCACAAACAGAAGCCCCGCCCAAGCTAGCTTGGACGGGGCACCCGGCTCGATTCCTACGCTTTGGCCGTCTCGCGGTCCACTTCCTTCAGGCGTGCGGCCTTGCCGCGCAACCCGCGGATATAGAACAGCTTGGCGCGCCGCACCTTGTAGCTGCGGATCTTCTCCACCTTGTCGACAACTTTGGAGTTAAACGGGAAGATGCGCTCGACGCCCTGGCCGAAGCTCATTTTGCGAACGGTGAACGTGCCCTGGGGTCCTTTGTTGATCGCGATCACCAGGCCTTCGAACGCCTGCAGGCGCTCTTTATCGCCTTCCTTGATCTTGACCTGGACGCGAACCTGGTCGCCGGGCACGAAGTCGGGGAGATCGGTGCGCTTCAGCTTGTCGGCCAGGCGCTGCATAACGGGATGGATGGACATGGGTTTCTTCCTGCGATTGAACTCACGCGGTCCCCGGGGTGACTGTGCTTCGTCGCCGGGGTTGCCGAGAACTTCAAGTTTACCAGAGGAGTAGCCGGATTTCCTAATCGAGGATCGTGTCCCGGGAACCGGACAGGCCAGGTGGTCTCCGTCGCCCAGACAACAAAAAGTCCGTTGTTCGCATCCCACTGCGAGCAGTCTTTCCAGGCGCCAGGCGCCATAAATAAGGACATCCTATATGCCCCAGGCCTCAAACAAGGTCCAGCAAATCCTTTCTGTGGCCCTGCAAAGGATCCAGAAATCGCCCGACCTGACCCCTGCGGATGCGGACCGGGTTCGCCAACTCGCCATCCGCCTGATTGCCGAATTCAGTGTCGCGAAGGCAGGAGAGGCGAACGAACCGATGGCCAGGCTGTCGCCCAGCCAGCATCTGACCAACTCTTCCCCCAAGGTCCAGGAAGTTCTTTCTGTGGCGATGGAAAAGGTCCAGAAATCACCCGATCTGACATCCCAGGATGCGGAATGGGTTCGCCAGTTCGCCATTCACCTCATTGCTGAATTGAGCGTGATTAAGGCCGAAAACGCAATGGACCAAAAGCCGCTTGATCCTCTTCGAATCACACGGAAGCCCAACCCGGCATCTGGGCATTTCCCTGACGCGAAAGGGAAAGCGGGCCCGCTCGCCAGTGAGCCCCATTAAGTCGCATCCGGCGGCATGAATTGCAAATGACTGGCCGGTCCGCCGCTACATCGAAGTTCCTCGCGGACCGAACGTCCCAGCAGATCAGATTTTCGTCGCGGCAAGGCGCTGGTGGGCTATAGTTCGGGGCATGGACGAGAAACGTGAACTGCTCCGGCACACCGTCGCCAGCCTGGCTTACCGTGCGGCCCGCGCCATTGAGGATGCTCCCGCGCAATTCGCGGAATTTAACGAAGCAGGCCGCCAGCCGGTGCATGTCCTCGCCCACATGGGCGACCTGTTCGAGTGGGCGCTGAGCGCCGTCCAGGGCAACGAGCGCTGGCACACCGCCAAGCCGCATTCCTGGGTCACCGAACAGCAGCGTTTCTTCGCCACGCTCCATGCCTTCGACGCCTATCTCGCCTCGGACGAGCCCCTCTATGCGTCGGCCGAGGCCCTCTTCCAGGGTCCGATCGCCGACGCGCTGACCCACGTGGGCCAGTTGGCCATGCTGCGCCGCCTGGCCGGCTCGCCGATCCGCGGAGAGAACTACTTTGTGGCGGACATCAAAGCAGGGCAGGTGGGTTCCGGGCAGCCCGCACCTGTGCAGCCGTTCCGCAAACGAACCCCCGCCGCCGTCAGCGAATGAACGGCAGGTAGGCGTATGCGCTTCGCCGGTAGCGGGCGAATTCCTCCCCGAAGCGTGCGGCCAGCAATCCGTCTTCGGCGTGCACCCGAATCTCGGTTCCGATCAGGTAAAAAACCAGCCCGGCGATCAACATGGGCCACCATGCGTTGGCCAGCCCGGTCTGGAGCAACATGCCGAACATCGACGCGTAGATGGGATGCCTTAGCCGCCGATACGGTCCCGTCCGGATCAACTCGTGGTCCTCACTGAGCGCCGCCTGGAACCGCCAATGCTTGTCGAGGTGGCGCGTGGCCATCCAGGCCAGGACGACCGAGGGCGGCCCCACGACGATGGATGCAATCAGAGATAGTTCGGGCTCGTGGAACCCTCGCGGCCGAATGAACGCCCATTCGCAGGCATAGGCCAGCATGACCAGAAAGATGCCCCACCGGGAGGACGGCGCTAGCGCAGCTTCCTTCTGACCTGCCGCACTGCGCTGCGGTTTCACGAAGGCCATCGCCCACGCAATCCAACACACGCCGAGCACGATGTAAGCAGCCAACTGCAGCATGGGAGAGATTATGCCATCCGCGACCCGCACGCGAACCCGTAAATCGTAAAGTCATGGCTCGATCGAATCCATCTGCACGACGGCGATCAATCGCCATCGGGCGGCACTTGCTCAAGGAGCCGTTTCCACGTGCGCTGATTCTTCCGGTAGCTCTTCTTGAGGTCTTCGAGAATGCGGTCGAAATCGGCGTTGGTGCGCAGGTTGTTCCACGCCGGGTTTTTCTGGAACCACGGATAGTTTTCGTTGCCCAGGTAGATAGCGCGGCGCAGCCAGTGCAGCGCTTCGCTCGAGTCGCCTTCAACCGCAAAGTAGGTCGCCAGCCGGTAGGCCATTTCGCTGTCGGCCTCCGCGGCGGTGAGCGTGTCATCGGCCAGCAGCGCCGCGCCCCGCGCCCGATCGCCGGCCAGCACATAGCACAACGCAAGCGTCGGCACCGCGATGCGCATCAGCTCGTCGTCGCGAATCACTCCCTCGAGGATCGCGATAGCGGCCTCCAGGTTCCCCTCGCGCATCTGCTGATAACCCGACGAGGTGCGCAGCAGCGGATGCCGCGGCTCCAGCGCCAGGCCCTTTTCCAGTTCGTCGCCGGCCAGCTCGAGCTGGTTCTGGTAGTGGTAGACGCGCGCGCGATGGTTGTAAAGGATGGCGGCGTTGGCAGGGTTAAGCTTGAGCGCGCGGTTGAACTGGGCGAGCGCCTCGTCGTACATGCCGTCGCCGCGCAGCGCCAGGCCCGCGACCATCGGCACATTCCAGTCGTTCGACGACATGGTGAGCAGGTTGGCGACGCCGTGGCGTGCCGATTCCTTTTCTCCGCGCGACAACAGCATGTAGATGCGGTAGAGATTGGCTTCCGTCGAATTGGGATCGAGCTTCAGCGCTTCATCAAAGGCCCGGCGCGCGTGGATGACGTGAATCTGGCCTCCGAATCCGTGGCGCACATATTGCAACTCGGCAATGCCCAGGCCACTCCAGCCCGGGGCAAAGCGCGGATCCTTGCTCGTGACACCGGTAAACAGCGCGTGCGCGCGGTCGAGATCGCCGCGCGCGCTGGTCCGCACCGTGAACGAGCTCAGCAGGGCGCGTGCCTGGAGATATTCTTCGCTGACCGGCCCCGGCAATGAGCCATTCCGAGCCCCGGTGCGGGGTACCTCGGCCTGCGGGGTTTCGAGGCTGTCGGCGGCGCTGAGCCCGTGCAGTGCGGCGAAGACTTCGTTGGAGATTTCTGTCTGCACCGCGATCAGGTCGAGCGAGGCGACACGAATGGCGCCGCCTGAACGCACCCTGTGCGAGACCACATCGAGCAGTTGCCAGTTCAGGTCGAACCCTTCTTCGGAACGAAGAAAGCTTCCCGTCAAAACGTAAGAGACCAGCAAGCGCTGGCCCAGGGAAAGCGGATCCATCTGCGCCAGGGGAAGCGACATCAGCGCGCTCGAGGGGCGCACCACCAGGCTGGGGATGCGCGCCAGGCGGGCGGCCAGTGCGTCGGCGAGGGCAAAGCCGTACAGCGGCGCCGCCTCCGTTCCGCCCAGGTTGGTGAACGGCAGCACCACGAGCGAATTCTGCTGCGCGCGGTCCGGCGACGATTCGCGGAACCGCTCCGCCAGCACGGAGAGAAACCCGGTGGCGCGCTTCTCGGCTTCCGGCCCGGTTGTGGGAAGGTTGGCGGCCGCCTCGCCGGGAATGCTGCCCGTCTCGATCTGCGACGCCTTCATGATGGTCTTCAGGGCCTCGCGGACTCCGGCGGCGGAAGCGTACCGAGCCGCCGGGTTCTTTTCGAGGCAGGTCGCAATCACGCTCTTCAACTCGGCGGAGATGCCGGGGACGATCTCGCCCAGGTCGGGCGGATCGGAAAACTGGATGGCGCGAATCACCTGGAAATCCTCCGCATCGGCGCGGGCGAACGGGTACCGTCCGCTGACCAGTTCGTACAGGATCACGCCCAGGGCCCACACATCCGATTGCACGCTCGAATGCCCGGTGACGAACTGCTCCGGCGCCATGTAACGGATCGTGCCCCCGCGCGCGGTGTAGGTGGCGGCCAGCGAGGCATCCTTGGCAAGCGCGGGCTTGGTCGGATCGAAGCTCGCGTCCTCGGGGTGCAGTCGACGAGCAAGACCGAAGTCGAGGATCTTCGCCAGGCCCCCCTCGGTAAGCATCACGTTCTGCGGTTTCAGGTCGCGATGGAAGATCCGCAGAGCGTGAGCGGCCTGCAGCCCGTCGGCGACCTGAATGCCGACAGAAAGGACCAGTTGCAGATGGGCCGGGCCCTTGGCAATCAGTTGATCGAGCGACTGGCCGGGCACGTACTGCATCACGATGTAGCCGCCCTCGCTGCTTTCGCCAACCTCGTAGATGGCGCAGACGTTGGGATGCTCAATGGCCGAGGCCAGACGAGCTTCGCGAAGGATGGTGGAGCGTAACTGCTCGGCCGTCATCAGACCAGAGCGCAAAATCTTGAGCACGACCGGGCGTTGCAGCAGCGTGTCGTTGGCAAGGTAGACAACCCCGCTGCCGCCTGCGCCCAGCCTCCGGACGAATTCGTAATGTTCGATCGTCTTGCGCTTCATGCGGACTGCTTCCAGTGTACCGACCACTCGTCAAGAGCGTTTCAACGCAGAAACTCGAGGATTTGTAACCGGGCACGGCTTTTAGTCGTGCCGCAAATACCGGCGAATGATCATGGGGTTCACCCCGTCGACGCCCGATTCACGCCGATTTCGCTGTAGCTCCCTGTTTTTCCGTGACTTGTTCAGAGCTGGCGCCGGCTCCCCGCATCAGCGGCAATCTGTTACCTTCGTAGTAACAATGGGAGCAGTACACAGGGGGACTTTGAGAGCCGCGGCGTGGGCCGCGATGGCGGTGGCGCTCGCAGCCCAGGAACAGCCGCCGGGCCAGCAGCAGCCGGGCGCCGGGGCGCAGGTGCACACCGGCACCAGCAGCGGACTCACCGGCGATATTCGCATCCAGAATCTGCTCGCCGATCACCAGTATTTCCAGGTGCAGTCGGAACTGGATCATCTGCCGCCCGAACAGGCCCAGTTCTACCGCGGCATTCTGGCCAATCGCAACAACGATCCCCGTGAATCCATCAAGCTGCTGGAGCCGCTGGTCGACAAGATCGCATCCAGCGGCGACGCGGTGCACGAGAAGCTCGCGCGCAAGGCGCTGGCCGAGGACTACCTGCGCGACGGCGATCTGTCGAAGGCAGCAACGGAATATCAAAAGCTGGAAACCCGGCTCCAAAGCTCGCTGACGCCCGACGAGAAGGATGAGATCGAGATGCCGGTCAAGCTGCTTCCGCTGGCGGCATCCAACCCCCCCATGACCGTGGATCCATGCGACGCGTTCGTGCAACTGGTGAGCCGCAATCCGCTGGGGCTTACGGACATTCCCGTGTTTGTTGACGCGCGCCCGCATACGTGGATGCTGGACCCGACCTCGCCCTTCAACCTGATTGCCCGCTCGCTGGCGCGCGAGGTCGGATTGAAGGTCTCTGACGAATTGGCCACGATCCGCACCCTGACCGGCCGCCCCATGCAGGTACACTCCACAGTGATCCCGCGGTTCACCGTAGGCGGACGCCTCACCTTTCACAACATGACAGCCTTCGTGTTCGAGGATGCGGACTACAGCTTCCCGAAGTCCCATTACCAGGTGCAGGGCGTGCTCGGGTACCCGGCGCTCTCGGCTCTCAGCAGCCTGACCATTTCCGACAATGCGACCTTGGAGCTTCGGCCCAAGGTTCAGGTGCAAACGCAGAACAAGCCCGCGTCCAATTACGAGGGCGCGCGCTTTTTCCTCGATGGCGACCAGATCATCGTCGCACTCGGGCTTGCGCCGAACGAGCAGATGTTCGCTGTGGATGCAGCCGGTCAGCAGACTTACTTCACGTCGCGATACTACGATGAGCACGCCGCGGAATTTGCGCGCCAAAAGACGGAGACGTTCACCGTCCCGACCGCGCGTCCCGTGGCCCCGCAGCCCGCTTACACGGCGGAGACTCTTCCTCTGCAAATCGGATCGGCCAGGGTGGATGTACATTACATCGAAGTGCTCACCCAGCCGGTAGGCTCGGCAGCGCTCGACGATGTCTACGGCGTCCTCGGAGTGGATGCACTCGACCAGTTGCGCGGGTACACGTTCGACTACGAGAACATGCGTTTCCGGATCCGCGCATCACCAGACCAATGATCGGCGCTTTCGCAGCTTAATCACCGGCGTTTTTTCGCGCCTGATGGACCTCACATCGTCTCAACCAGGAACCTGACTCTTTATTGCTCGAAGCTTCTCCGTCGATCTCCATGGGCAGAGGGTCGCCTGACGGTAGCATCCCGTGTGTGGGCGTACCGCAAACCGGGCAGGATTCACTCTTTTTAGTAATCTCGGCTCCACAGCATCCACAAAACGCCGCCATCCATCCTCCACGAGTGTTTCTTTGATGAACTCCGCGCGAGGAACGATTCACCGCGGCCGAAACGGGACCGTGCATTCACGCTCGCGATGGCATGGTGACCGCGCCGGTCTGACGGCGGACAAAGTTCCGCCGTCAGACCGAATTCCGCCCCGCTCTACTGCGGTGTATACCAGCGGACGTAATCCACCGTCATCGGCCCGGGATTCGACAAGCCGCTGATCGATCCTCCGAGCGTACCTCCCACGGCCACATTCAGAATGGTGAAGATGCTTTGATTGAACGGCCACGTGTCGCCCGACGGAAGGCTGCTGGGAGTGACCGTGAAGAACGGCGTGGATGCATTATCGACGAAGAACTGCATCTCGTTTTGCGACCACACGATTCCGTAGGTGTGGAACGCGGTGTCATTCATCTGGCCGCTGGGAAACGTGTACCGCGACCCGATCCCCGAGCCGCCCGTCTTCGCCGTGTGGATGGTCGAGTTGTTGCCTCCGGGACCCGGGCCGTTATCCACCTGCGTTGACCAGAGTTCCATGATGTCGGCTTCACCGCACGTGGGCCAGCCGACCGTACCGATGTTGCTGCCCAGGGTCCAAAATGCCGGCCACAGTCCCTGGTTGGTGGTGTTGGGCGCCTGGATGCTCGCCTCGAGAATCCCATAGGTGAACTGCTGTTTGCCCGAGGTGTTCATGCGCCCGGATATCCAGGTTCCGCTCACGTTTCTGGGCTGGATCACAAGGTGGCCGCTTCCGTCGATGTACACCGGCGCGGTTGAGGTACTGAACGTCGTCGGGCACTGCGAAGGATTGTTCGGGTAACCCGGTGGCCCGCAATACACCTCGGCTTCCCCGTTGCCCCAACCGCCGTTGTTGCCCAGATCAAAGGTCCACACGCTGGTGTCGGGCGGCCCCGCGCTGCCGTTGAATTCCTGACACCATTGCGGCACATAGGTTGTCCCATTCACGGTGATGTTGGAAACGCCCGAGCACGATCCCGTGCCGCCGCCGCCCGAAGTAAACGAGAACCAGTTGATGTTCCATCCGCCGTTGTCCTGGTTGAGCGTCAGTGTCTGTACACCCGCCGGAAGAGTGACGGTGGCCGACACGGGGGTCCAGTCCTGCCATCCTCCTGTGCCCGGAACATTGATATTGCCGCTCAGGTTCGCTCCCGACGAATTGGCGAGGTGGAACCCATCGGTGACGGAGGATGGCGCAGCCACCCGGAAATTGACCGTGTAGCTTCCGGCCGAGGCCACATTGACGGTGTACTTGAACCACTGTCCGCTCGCGGTCCAGCCCACGTCGTAGCCGCCGCCCGTGTCGGTCGTCGTCTCCAGGTCCACGCCATCGGATCGATAATTGTTCGCCGAGCCATTCACGGAGTTCACGTGGTAAGCGACCCCGGATCCGCCGGTGTCGTAATTCTCCGCCTGCACGGTGCCGGGAATCGCCACCGCGGTTCCGCCAAAAGGCCCTTCTCCCGACGTGGTAGTGAACGAGAACCAGTTGATGTTCCAGCCGGCGTTGTCCTGGTTGTAAGTCAGCGTCTGCGTTCCGGCGGGAAGATTGATGTTGAGCGTTACGTTGGTCCAGTTCTGCCATCCGCCGGTGGCCGGCACGTTGATGTTGCCGCTCAGGTTGGTTCCCGACGAGTTGGCAATGTGGAACGCGTCGGTGACCGCGTTGATGGCGGCCACGCGAAACGTGAGCGTATAGGTTCCGGTCGTAGCCACGTTGACGGTGTATTTGAACCACTGGCCGCCCGCTGTCCAGCCGATATCGTAGCCGCCGCCGGTGTCGGTGGTGGCTTCAATATCCACGCCGTCGGAACGGTAATTGTTGGCAGAACCGTTGACCGAATTCACGTGGTAGGCGACTCCCGAGCCGCCGGTATCATAGTTTTCGGCCTGCACGGTGCCGGGGATTGCGGCGGGCGTTCCGCCATAGGGTCCTTCCGCCGCAAACGCGGCAGGCGCCATACATACCACCACGACCAATATCGTGGACAAGCGCAAACAAGCTCTCGTTCTCATCGGGGTCCCTCGTTTTCGCCGGGTGAGAGGCTGGATGCGCGTACTGGCCCCGCATCGAACCGCGGCGGAGCGGCCTCATCCGTGCCGCGGGGCGGCCAGGCAATTTTTGACGTGAAAAACAGGCAAATCCAGGGCCGGCCGGCGAGGGGTTCCCGGCCCGATTCTGCCCGGATGCAACCAGCTACTTACGTTGTTGTTGTCGCTGGGGAAAAGGTTGCCCGATTGGGCACGTGAACCAGCCTGTGCTCAAACGCGCTGTGTGTCAATGCCCGCGGCGCGTTTCCGCATCCGGGTCTGGCTTGGGCGGCGGCAGCTTCGACAGCCTCACCTGCGCCGCGCGGCCCAACTGGAACATGATCTGGCCGAAGATCAGCAGCACGATTCCCCACCACAGGTTCACGTTGATGCCCAGGCTCCGCGCGTAGAGATCGAAGTTGCTCCGCGTGGCAATGCCGAAGGCCGTGAGTATGATGCCGACCAGCGTGAACAGCAAACCCATGGGGATGCGTAAATCGAGACTCATCGGTACTCCTTGGTTCTCCCGCCGTCCTTCATATTTCGGTTGTCATCCAGAGCGCAGCGAAGGACCTGCTTTTCAGCGTGACTCACGCAAAGAAAATGTTCAGCGCGATGGCGCCGATCAGGATCGCCACCGCCAGCGTTTCTGGCCGCTGCCACCAGGCCAGGTGGTGCTGCGGCGGCTTGGGAGTGAGGGAATGAACCAATCCCACCAGCTCCGACTCGGGCCTCGCTTTGGTCATCAGGCTTACGGCGACCGCGACAATTGCGTTAATGCTGAAGGCGAAGATCGCCCCCCAGAAATTCTGCGCCATATCGCTGGGATAGTGGTGTACCACCGCAATCCAGCCGCCATGGATGCCGGGACGCGCTTCGATAGGCAGCGTCAGGCCATGATGCACCAGGGCCGCCACAGTTCCGGCCAGCAGGCCCGCAAACGCTCCGTGGCCCGTGGTCCTCTTCCAGAACATGCCCAGCAGGAACGTTGCGAACAGCGGCGCATTTACCACCGAAAAAACAAGCTGCAGGATATCGAGAATGTTGTTGAAGCTGATGACGGCGAATGCAGTGCCAATCGAGAACAGGATGCCGCCAACCGTCGCCCACCGCCCCACGGCCATGTAGTGCCGGTCGCTCGCGCCCTTATGGATGTACGACTGGTAAAGGTCGTACGTGAACACCGTGTTGAATGCGGTCACATTGCCGGCCATGCCGCTCATGAAACTGGCCATCAGCGCGGTGAGTCCCAGCCCCAGCAGGCCAGTCGGAAAATAATGCAGCAGCATATTCGGCGTGGCCATGTCGTAATCGAGCAACGGCTTGCCGCTCGCATCCAGCATCGCCTTTCCGGTCACCGGGTTCACCTTGGCCGGCACCAGTCCCCTGCCCTCCTCCGCTTCGGGCGAAACCACCTGGATGTTGTGGATGATCGAGCCGTCTGGATTCTTCGTCACCATCGTCACGGTGCGCGGCGTCGGCATGCCGATGGCCAGCAGGCCGGGGAGAATCACCAGGAAGGGAAAAACCATCTTTGGAATCGCGGCGATCAGCGGCACCCGTCGCGCCGCATCAATGTCTTGCGACGCCATGGCGGTTTGGATCACCAGGAAGTCGGTGCACCAGTAGCCCGCGCCCAGCACAAAACCCAGTCCCATTCCGATGCCGATGATCTCGATGCCCATGGGATTGGTGCTCGAGTGCATGACGCCTTTCCACTCGTGCATGTAGAACGGGGGGACCGACGCCTTCAGCCCGGCCCATCCTCCAATGTTCTTCAGTCCCAGCAGCACCAGGGGCAGAAACCCTGCAATGATCAGGAAGAATTGCAGTACCTCGTTGTAGATCGCGCTCGTCAGGCCGCCGAGAAAGATGTACAGCAGCACGATGACCGCCGACAGCACGATCGAGAACGTAAAGATGCCTCCCTTGGCCAAGCCCAGGTTGTCAAAGAGACTGTCGAACACATGCAGCGCCTGAATAAGCCTGGCCATGGCGTACATGGAAATGCCGGAACTGAACACCGTCATCACGGCGAACGAACAGGCATTCAGGGCGCGCGTCTTTTCGTCGAATCGCAGCCGCAAAAACTCCGGCACCGAGCGGGCCTTGGACCCGTAATAGAACGGCATCATGAAGATGCCCAGAAAGATCATGGCGGGGATGGCGCCGATGCCATAGAAATGTGCGGTTTCGAGGCCGTACTTGGCGCCCGAAGCCCCCATCCCGATCACTTCCTGCGCCCCCAGGTTGGCGCTGATGAACGCCAGGCCGCAGATCCAGGCGGGCAGCGCCCGGCCGGCCTGGAAGAAGTCCTTGCTGGTCTTCATGTAGCGCTTCAAGGCAAACCCGATGCCCAGCACGAACATGAAGTACAGCACCATGATGAGCCAATCAACCGACGTCAATTTCAAGCAGCGGCTCCTTTAGGACAGTTAAGAACATTGGAGGTCTGGACGAGAATACCGCACACAACTTTACGAACTGAAACCGGAATCCGTCCAGTAGATTCTGCAAACGTTTTCAGGTCTGAACCCACGGTGTTCCCAACCGTGTCCCTTTGCCAATAACTCCACATCACGCCCGGAAAAGGTAGACTGGAAGAGCATGATTCCTACCCTGACCTGGACCCCCGAGGGCGTCCGATTTCTAGACCAGACCCGGCTCCCTCTCGAGGAGACCTATGTGCTCGCCACCACCTATGAGGAAGTGGCGGACGTGATTGTCACCATGGTGGTTCGCGGAGCCCCGGCCATCGGCGTTTCCGCCGCCTACGGCGTGGCGCTGGGTGCGATCCGGAGCTCGGCCACAATGGCTGACCAGTTCGCTCCGGAGTTCGAGCGTATCTGCAGCCGCCTGGCGGGCACGCGGCCCACCGCGGTGAACCTGTTCTGGGCCATCAACCGGATGAAGGCGCTGTTTGGCTCCCTGCGTGCGAGCCGTGCGGCCATGTCCGAGATCAAGGACAAATTTTTGGCCGAAGCCCACGCCATGTACGACGAGGACATCGCCGCCTGCCGCTCCATGGGGACATTTGGCGCAGCCCTGCTGCCCCGGGAAGGCGGAGTTCTGACCCACTGCAATGCCGGCGCTCTGGCCACGTGCGGATATGGTACGGCCCTGGGAGTGATTCGCTCCGCCGTGGAACAGGGGAAACAAATCCACGTCTATGCCGACGAGACGCGTCCCTTCCTGCAAGGCGCTCGACTCACGGCTTGGGAGTTGATGGCCGACGGCATCCCGACCACGGTGATCTGCGACAACATGGCTGCCAGCCTGATGCGCGCCGGGCGGATCCAGGCGGTCGTCGTGGGTGCGGATCGGATCGCGGCCAACGGCGACTTTGCCAACAAGATCGGCACTTATAACGTCGCTATTCTCGCCCGCGAGCACGGCATTCCGTTCTATTGCGCCGCACCCTGGTCCACCATCGACACGGCCACCCCCTCGGGCGACGCAATCCCCATCGAAGAACGATCTGCGGTAGAAGTGACCCACCACGGCGGTAAACAGCTCACTCCCCACGGAGTCGGCATCTGCAACCCGGCCTTTGACGTAACCCCGGCCCGGTATGTGACCGCGATCATCACCGAGCGGGGCGTCCTGCGGGCGCCCTATGCGGAGTCCTTACGGGAGATGGAATTGGCGCGTCCAGTACCTGTGGGATGAGGTTCACAAGAGAGCCCAAGTCTCTTGTGTCGGCGGTTGGACCTTCTGGGTGCGCGGGGAATGGAGTCCGGCCGGCGTAATGCGCGGCCTGACTACGCGCGGCCCAGTTTCGCCACACCCAATGCAGCCGCCTCTGCCTCGTCCGTGACTACCTGTGCCACTTCCTGTACCAGCGCGTACTTGTTCCCGTAGAGGTCCGAGAAGATGGCCTCGATTCCCCACGGACGAACCTCGGGTTTCTGGCTGAACTCCACGCCCCGGGCCTTCAGCTCCTCGTAGCCGCCCTGGCAATCGCGCGTGGACAACACCCAGGTGGCATTCTTGCCAATGCGGTCAGGGAACCAGGAGGCCAGCAGGAACTCCACGTCCACCTGCTGTGGCGGCGCCACCGTCAGCCAGCGGAACTCCGCCGAGCGCGCGTCCACTTTCTTCTCGAAGCCGAGTTTTTCCGTAAACCAGGCCACAGCTTCGTCCTGATCCGCCACCGCGATGGTCACTGTAGAAACCCGATCGATCGCCCGCATGCCACCGTCCCTTCGTATCAGATTCTAGCGCGCACTTCAGGGCTGCTTCAGAGATGCCGGTACGTTACAGTGAGAAGAATGGCCCAGATTCGCACGACATTCTTTCAGTTGCGGCGGCGTTCCCTGCTGCGCGGAATCGTGCTCGCCCTGGTGGCATTTGGGGTCAGTCTGCGCCTGGGAGGATTTCCCCATATCAATGCTCTCCACGCGTCGCCCTGGCAAATCGTGTCCGCACTCCTTGCTTTCTGGGGTATGGTGGAAACCGCGCGCTGCCTGGGGCGGCGATGGACCCTGTATGACGCCGGCGTCCTTCTGCTGCTTTCCACCGACCTGATGATCCTGGCCATGGCGGTCGTCCTCTTCCTCTACCCCTGAAGCGCATCACAAATACACTCTTGGTCATCTCCCAGGCAGCCTGTTAGGCTGCAGTGCGAGGAGGGCACACCGATGTTCAAAGGATTTCGCGATTTTATTCTGCGTGGCAACGTGGTGGACCTGGCAGTCGCAGTCGTTATCGGCGCTGCATTTACAGGAATCGTGTCAGCCCTGGTAAGCGATATTATCAATCCGCTTATCTCGGCCACCGTCGGACAGCCCAACCTCACGTTCATTACCTTCCATCTCGGCAAGGGGGAATTCAAGATTGGCGACTTTCTCGACCATACGATCAATTTCTTGATCATCGCGGCCGTCGTCTATTTCCTGGTTGTGCTCCCCATCAACTGGCTGCTGATCCGCGTCAAAACCATGAAGGCCCCGCCCCCGGCCGCGCCCACAACCAAGCAGTGCCCCGAATGCCTCAGCGAGGTTCCCATCGCCGCCCGGCGCTGCGCCCACTGCACGCAACCGATCCCCTCGCCCGTCTCGGTTTCCTGAGACCCTCAGCCATTCCCATTGCCGGTGCCCGCCGAAGAGAGTGATAGCCATCTCAATCAGCCTCGGCCGGGCTGTGCAATCGCGTTGCACCCGGCCCGGCCACCCCGTTTGCAGACCCCGCACACGATCCGATCGCCGTTTGTCTCCACGCAGTCACTCCGACACCAATCGTCACTTTTCCCTTCTCGCCATGACATGTGACGAATGGTTTTGGCCGGGTGACGAGGCCGGGGATTGTCGTGCCACTTCAACGGATCCGCGCGGTTAACCACCCGATTCTGCAGCATTTTCGCTGATAACCTCCAGGCAAACGAAGCCGTCTTGCAGCTCAAACAGAGGCTGCAGATAAGTCGCTCATTTGCCTGAATCAGGCTTTCAACGTGGTGGCAGAAATCGAGGGTTGGAGTCGTGAAGACCTTTGCTTGCCGGCATGTCGTTTATCGCTGCCAATCGATTACCTTAGCAGTCGGAATTGTCCTTCTCTCGGTTCCGCCCAACGTCCGCGCAGCAGTCGATCCCGACATCCCTCGCCTGCAGGCCGAGGCAGAACGCGGATCGATCCAGCGCGAGGTCGAACTGGGTTCGGCATATTTCTCCGGCCACGGCGTCGCGCAGGATGAGAAGCGAGCCGCCTACTGGTTTGAGAAGGCAGCCAATGCCGGGGATCCCTGGGCGCAGATGGAGATCGGGTATTTCTACCAGGCGGGCACCGGCGTGGCTCGCGATCCCGCCAAGGCTGCGAAGTGGTTTCAGCGCGCGGCGGCCGGAGGCCTTGTCACCGCCAAGGTGAACCTGGGAGTCGCCTACCTCGTCGGCAGCGGCGTGCGAAAAGATGCCGCGCTCGCCGAGAACCTGTTCCGCCAGGCCTTCGCGCAGGGGGATGGTGTGGCCGCCTTTTACCTGGGAGTAATGTACTCCCAGGGCACGGGAGTACAGCGCGACGAGGCGGCGGGCGAGCGCTGGTTTGAAGCCGGCGCCAAGCTTCATGACCCGCGCTCCGAACTCCGCCTTGCAACCCTGATCTGGCGCCGGCAGAACGATCTGAACGACGCCCGGAAAGCCATCAAGCTTCTGCGCGAATCAGCCGCAGCTGGACTGGTGAATGCCAAGCATCAACTGGGCATCACCCTGGTGAAAAATCCGCAACTTGCTTCATCGCCGGACGAAGCGTCCACGCTGCTGAAGGAAGCCGCCGAGGCCGGGGAATGGAGATCGTCGGTGGCCCTGGGGCTGCTCTCGCGCGATGGCATCGCCGGAGTGCCGGTCGATCCCAGGGCGGCCTATTATCACTACCGCGTAGCGGTGCTGCAGGGCGGCGAAGAAGCGCGCCGGATTGTCTCCAACGACCTGGAAGGCCTTTCCTCCCGGATCGGTTCGCAACAGGCGGCGGCCATGGATGCCGACGCCAGCGCCTGGTTCGCAAACCACCACGTCGCCCTGACGTTCATCGCCAAGGACGGCATGAAATGGAAGGACTTCCCCGCGTATGCCGTGGCCACTCCAGAAGAAGGCACGTATGCGGGCCGCCTGTTCCCGATCGATCCGGCGCAGCAGCAGATGACCGACCCGGGGCACCGGGCAGGTGCATCGATGCGCTGACAGAACAACACAACCCGGGTGCCCCAGAGCCTGCCCTGAGCTTGTCAAAGGGTCCCCCGGGTCGGGATCGGGGAGTCGGGACCGGGGAGCCTCAGCCGGCCTTCACTTCTTCGATCAACCGCGCACATACCCCCTCGGTCACTTCTACCGTCGTAGCGCTCCCGCCCAGGTCGCGCGTGTGCAGCGACGGGTCGGCCGTCACCCACTCGATGGCCGCCATCAGCCGCCGCGCGGCTTCTTCCTCGCCCAGGTGATCAAGCAGCATCACCGCCGACCAGAACGTGCCGATGGGGTTGGCCCATCCCTTTCCTGCGATCTCGAATGCCGAACCGTGGATGGGCTCGAACATCGACGGGCTGGTGCGCTCAGGACTGAGATTGCCAGTCGGCATGATGCCCAGTCCCCCGGCCAGCGCAGCCGCCAGGTCGCTCAGGATATCGGCGTGCAGATTTGTGGCCACAATCGTATCCAGCGACCCAGGGCGATGCACCATTCGCGCCGTCGCTGCATCCACCAGCTCCCTGTCCCAGCTCACATCGGGAAATTCCCGCGCCACCTCCGCCGCGATGTCGTCCCACATCACCATCGCGTGCCGCTGGGCATTGCTCTTGGTGATCACCGTGAGATGCCTGCGCGGCCGCGATTGCGCCAGGAGGAACGCATAGCGCTGGATGCGCTCCACCCCCGCGCGCGTCATGACGGTAACATCGGTAGCCGCCTCGATCGGCAGCCCCTGGTGAACGCGGCCTCCGGCGCCCGAGTATTCGCCCTCGGTATTTTCGCGCACGATCACCCAGTCCAGATCTTGCGGACGGCAGCGCTTGAGCGGCGTTTCGATCCCGGGCAGAATGCGCGCCGGCCTCACATTGGCATACTGATCCAGTCCCTGGCAGATCCTCAACCGCAGCCCCCAAAGGGTGACGTGGTCCGGGATGTGCCGGTCGCCGGCCGACCCGAACAGGATCGCATCCTTCGTTCGCAGCAGGTCGAGCCCGTTCTCGGGCATCATCATTCCGTGGCGGCGGTAGTAGTCGCCGCCCCAGTCGAACTCCTCGAATTGCAGTTCAAACTGACCCAGCGCACGGGCAAGCACGTCCAGCGCCTGCCGGCCCGCCGGCACCACTTCTTTCCCAATCCCATCGCCCGGGATGATTGCGATACGATACGCCTTCAAGCCATTGACCTCGATGATGCGTTGCCCTCTCGACCCAAATCATAATGCTGCGATCGCCATGCCCGTGAAGAATTACTATGAAGCCGCACGCGGCCACCCATTTTCGATTCACCTGGAGATCTCCCGTGAAAGCCATTCAGGGATTGCTCGCCTCCTGCCTGATCGCGATTGCCGCCTCCGCGCAGACAGCTCCCACCGCCCCCAAGATCCCTCCGATTGCCGACGCCGACCTCGATCCCGCGCGCACCATCGCCTCCCCGCAACTCGAGTGGGCCATGCACCAGCCGCTACCCGAGCAGTACATCTGGACCCGCGAGGATGCGATCTCGGAAAAACCGAACATCAACGGCAGCTGGACTTCGGAGGGAAACACCCATCTCGATCCGCACTACTTCCGGCGCTCTTTTGAGATGAGCGCGCCTCCCCAGGCCGCCACGCTCTACATCGCGGGGCCGGGCACGGCCACGGTTTTTCTCAACGGAGAACGCGTGGGCCACTACCAGGCCTCGATGGAGACCAACATCGGAGCCCATGTCGTCGCCATCGATGTGGCGCGCGCCCTGAAAGCGGGTCACAATGTGATTGCGATCGAAGCGATCCGCGGGCCCGAGGTCGGCTCCAGCGGCAACAGCCGCCGCGAAGTGCAGCTCACCGCCGGCAGAATCCTTGCCGTGAAGATCGTGCCGGCCGCGCAGGGCATCGAGGCTTCTCCGTTGCTGATCAGCGACGCCAGGTGGAAGACCGCCGAAAGCCCCGCAACAGCATGGCAAGATCCCGCCTTCGACGACAGCGCATGGGAGGCCGCCGACAGCCTCGGCGGCATCGAGAGTTCCATGGAGTTCTATCAATGGAATGGCGACACCGGCATGTACGCGTGGCCGGGATATCACGGCATCTCGCCCTTCCTGGCCCACTTCAAGCTCACGCCGGTCGCCCTCATGCATGTCTATGCCGGCTCCGGAGCCCTCGAGAATACCGCATCCCTCACCACGCCCAACAGCGCCGCGGAGTTCACCGTCAGCGCAGCCTCAGAGCCGGTTTCTCCCCCAGCGCCGCCGCAGCTTATGCTCGATTTCGGTCGCGAAGTCAACGGCCGGCTGGAGTTCGAGTCCGATTCCGACCAGCCCGCCGACATCGACCTGCAATACGGCGAGTCGGAACAGGAGGCCTTGAACCAGCCATACATCGGCACCAATTCCCTGCACATCGCGCCGCGGGCCACCGCCCACGGGCCCAAAGGAGCCTTCCGCTACGCCCTGCTGCGCTTTGAGCGCGGCGCGAACATCCGCTTCCGTTCCATCCGCCTCGACGGCATCTACTATCCGGTGAAATACCAGGGCTTCTTTCGCTCTTCCGATGACAAGCTGAACCGCATGTGGATGGTGGGCGCCTACACCGCCCATCTCTGCATGCAGGATGATGTTTGGGACGCCCCCAAGCGCGATCGCGGCCGCTGGATGGGCGACCTCGACGTCAGCGGCCGCACCATCGAAGACGTCTTCGACGATCACTTCCTCATGGAGGAGACCCTCGATCGCCTGCTCGGCGAAGCACCCGTCACGCATCACGTGGATGGCATAGCCGGCTACTCGGCGTTCTGGATTACGGGTGAAACCGAGTACTACCGGCACACTGGCTCGCGCAAGCAGCTCGAACGCGTGCACGACCGGCTCGTCGAGCTCATGCATTACATGGAGACCGAACTCGACGATCGCAACCTGTACGTCAACTCCAGCAAGGCGTTTCCTTTTGTCGACTGGTCCCCGGAACTCCAAGCCGACACGCCGGAACTCCGCCGCGCCACCCAGCTTGAGTATTACGATGGCTTCCGCGACGGCATCTACCTGCTGCGCGAACTCGGCGACGCGCAAAATGCCGATCAATTCCAAAAACGCGCCGACGAGTTGAAATCCGCCGCTCAGAAATTCCTGCTCGACCCCTCAGGCTCCTTCGGTACGCGCTGGCAGACAAACGCCTACGCCGTGCTCTCCGATGTCGCCGGCCCATCGCAATACGACGCCATCTGGCGCAACTCCCTTTCGAGCGTAGGCCGCATCAAATACAACGCGCTGATCATCACGCCGTACTACAACTACTACGTAATCAGCGCCATGGCAAAGATGGGCCGCCGCGCCGAAGCCCTGGACTGGATCCGGCAATACTGGGGCGGCATGATCGACGAGGGCGCAACCAGTTTCTGGGAGGGATATGACCCGTCCTGGTACAAGCAGGATTTTCATGCGGCTCTCCTGGCCGACGATTCGGCAGGGTACCAGGCGAGCCTTGCGCACGGATGGTCGAGCGGCGTGACTCCGTGGCTGATGGAGCAGGTTCTCGGCATTCAGTCCCGCGGAGCCGGGTTTAGCCAGGTCGATATCCGCCCCGATCTGCTCGATCTCACGTGGGCCGAGGGCGGCGAGCCGACCCCGCGCGGGATGCTCAAAGTCGACATCCGCAAGGACGGTGGCTATAAGACCACCATCGACATGCCCCCCGGCACCATCGCGCGCGTGTCTCTGCCCGTTTCTGCCCCGGGCCAAGCGATCACCGTAAACGGAGCGCAACAAACCGGGGAAGCCGCAGAGAACGGATCACGCACCGTCATCGTACTAAAGAATGCCGGGCACTATGAGCTGGTGAGCCACTGATTCCGCTCGCGGCAAATCAAGAGCTTGTCATCCTGAGCGGAGCCCGTCGCGCAGGCGACAGGCGTAGTCGAAGGATCTGCAGTTGCTCGTGAGTTGAAGGCTTTCCACCGAACAAACAAACCGAAGGACCTGCTCACCACACCGGGAGCCAACCGTGAATCAAGGCGCACTCACCGTTCCCCCACGACTTCGAATGCGCGCCGCGCTTGGGCTCGCAATCGCCGCGGATCTGCTCCAGATGGTCGTGTTCCCCCTTTTCGTGGAAGGCGCCGCATCCCCTGCCGACGACTTTCTCGATCTCGGCATGGCCGGCGTGCTGAGCTGGCTTCTGGGCTGGCATTGGGAATTCCTCCCATCCTTCCTTGCCAAGCTCGTGCCCGGTGTCGACCTGGTGCCCCTCTGGACGCTTGCGGTCGCCAACGTCTATCGCAAATCGAAACAGAACCCGGTCCCCATCGATGGACGCGGAGTCACGATCGAAGGAAAAGTAGACGACAAAAAAGCGCAAAACCCCTAGGCGCCAAGCCTTCAACAAAGCGGAAGCCCAACATAGTTCTCAGCCAGGCAAGTTGCGGCGGCGCGCGAACTGGTCACGTAAGCCAGTTCCGCAAGCTGCCGCTTGTGGTCGAACGCCGGCTCGTCGTGAAAACGGTGTAGCAGCGACGTCATCCACCAGGAAAAACGCTGCGCCTTCCAAATGCGCCCGAGGCATGTCTCGGAATAATTCCGCAGCCCTTCGCCGTCATTCCGGCGATAATGCGTATCCAGCGCGCGGCTCAGGTGGTATACGTCCGCAAATGCCAGGTTCATACCCTTGGCGCCCGTAGGAGGGACGATGTGCGCGGCATCCCCCGCCAGAAACAGGCGCCCGTACTGCAGAGGCTCGATCACGAAGCTGCGCATTCCCGTCACGCCCTTCTGCAGAATCCTGCCCTCGGCGGGACTCCATCCATCCGCGCACCTCAGGCGTGTGTCGAGCTCATTCCAGATGCGATCGTCACTCCACTCGTTCAGGTCCTCGGCGGGACGGCACTGGAGGTAGAGCCGCGTGATCGAAGGCGTGCGCATGCTGTACAGGGCAAACCCACGCTCATGATGCATGTAGAGAAGCTCTTCCCGCGACGTTGGCGCTTCGGCAAGAATTCCGAGCCACGCGAAGGGGTAATTGCGCTCGTAAGCCGTAAGCACTCCTCCGGGGACAAATGATCGGGAGATGCCGTGAAACCCATCGCAGCCGGCGATGTAGTCGCAATCAATCTCGTCGACCTGTCCATCCTTTTCCACCCGAATCCGCGGCCGCGGGCCTTTGATCTGCTCGAGCGAGACCTCGCCGCACTCAAACCGCAAATCGCCGCCATCTGCAACGCGCCGCGCAATCAGGTCCTTGACCACCTCCTGCTGGCCGTATACCCTCACGCACTTTCCAGTCAACTCCACAAATGGGATGCGATGACGCATACCATCGAAGCCGATCTCGATTCCTTCATGGCGAAGTCCATCGCGATCGAGCCGTTCCGCGACACCCGCTTCGCGCAGCAGTTCGACACTCGTATCTTCAAGGACGCCGGCGCGGACGCGCTCCTCGCAGTAGCCGCGCGAGCGCGCCTCGAGAACGATGGAGTGGATGCCGTTCAAATGCAGCAGGTGCGAAAGCATCAAGCCCGCAGGTCCGGCGCCCACGATTCCGACTTGGGTCTCAAACCGGGCCATGGTCCTACCGCTGCTCCTCCTCACCTTGCATGAGGATTTCTCTGGCGGCATGGAACGCCTGGTTTGCAGCCGGCACTCCGCAATAAATCGCGCAGTGGAGCAGCACCTCGCGAATCTCATCCGCCGTCACGCCATTGTTCCGGGCCGCTCGCAGATGAAGCCGCAACTCCTCGCCCCGGTTAAGCGCCACCATCAACCCGATGGTCAGCAGGCTGCGTGTGTGCGGCGGAAGGCCGGGACGCGCCCAGATCTCGCCCCACGCATAGCGCGTAATCAGATCCTGGAAGTCCGCATCCAGACTGTTCTTGTTCGCTTCTGCGCGATCAACGTGCGCATCGCCGAGCACGCTTCGCCGCACACGCATCCCCGCATCGTGCCGTTCGCGATCATCCATGGTTTCCTTTCCTTGTCTCGAGAAATGCGAGTATTGCATGCGCGAATTCGTCCGCCCGCTCCCAGGCGGACAGGTGCGAGGAATTCAGTTCGACATATTGCGAATTGGGCAGCGCCGCAGCCAGGGCGCGTCCGTCGGCAGCAGGCGTGGCCGGATCATGCGTGCCGGAAATCACCAGGCTCGGCGCCCGAATGGCACCGATCTGTCCGCGCAGGTCGGCGTCGCGCAACGCCCCGCAACAGGCAATGTAGCCGCTTGGATCCGTCGACGCGATCATCCCCCGGATTGTTTCCATCTCCTGCGGGTGCACATCACGGTATTCCGTCGTGAACCATCGTCCCAGCGTCGTAGCTGCCAACTCGGCCATGCCCGACTGCCGGACGTATGCGATTCGTTGATCCCATACGTCCTGTGTGAGGATGCGCGCCGCGGTGTTGGCCAGCACCAGGCGGCGCACCCGGTGCGGGGCATGGATCCCGAGCGTCTGGCCTACCATTCCGCCAAGCGACAGCCCGCAAAAGTCCGCGCGATCTGCGCCGAGATGGTCGAGCAGGAACAGAACGTCGCCGGCGAGTTGATCCAGGGTGTACGGACCGGGCGGAATGCCGCTCTTTCCGTGGCCGCGGGTGTCATATCGCAGAACCCGATACTGGCCTTCCAGGGCCGCGAGCACCTTGTCCCACATGCGAACGCTCGAACCCAGCGAGTTGCTGAGCACCAGTAACTCCCCATTTCCGGCTCCGCTCAGCTCGTAATAGATGCGCATGTCGCCTCGATCAACTGTCGGCATGCGGGCCCTCCAGAACCTGTGTAATGAATCGCTGCGCGCTCCCCAGATAAGCCCGCGGATCCATCAAGGCTTCAATCTCTTCGCAGCGCAAATGCTCAATCACCTCGGGCATTTCCTTCAGGACATCTCCGAGATGCCGCTTTTGATGAAGCGCGCGACGGGTGGCTTCCTGCAGGAGAGCGTGCGCCGCGGACCGCCCAATCTTTGAAGCCAAGGCGGCGCTCACGGCTTCCGACAACGTCACGCCGAGCAACGCGTCGAAGTTAACCCGCATGCGCACCGCGTCCACCTCGAGCCCCTCGGCGATCTCAATCGAATATGCCAGCGCCGCCGCGCTCAGGCGGAACGCTTCCGGCACCGTCTCCCACTCGGCCTGCCACAAGCCGAGTCCCCGCTCATGCTCCTGGACCATGGCATTCAGCATGGTGGCGGCAAGGCCCGGCATTCTGGCATGCGCGGCCAGCACCGCAGCACAGCCTACAGGGTTGTGTTTGTGCGGCATGGTCGATGACCCGCCGCGTTCGCCGCCTTCCGACGCTTCTCCCACCTCGCTCTGCATCAGGAGCGCGACATCGCGCGCAAACTTTGCCAGCGAACCGGTAAGAAGCGCGAGCGCCTGCACGACGTCTGTGAATCGATCTCGCTGCGTGTGCCAGGGCGCTTCGGGCTCGCGCAGATCCAGGAGCCGGGCCACCTCAGTCGAAACCCCCGCCTCCGCTCCGCCCAGTGCTGCCAGTGTGCCCACCGCGCCTCCGAATTGCAGAACCAGCGCCCGCTGCGCGGCAGCCTGGAGACGCCCGCGGGCGCGGCGCAGTGCCGCTAACGTTCCGGCAAACTTGAGTCCCACCGTTGTCGGAGGCCCCGGTTGCAGCCACGTCCTGCCTGTGAGCAATGTCTCCGCGTGCTCGCGCACCTGCATCCCCAGAGCGTTATCCAGCCGGTCGATCGCAGCTTCGAGCAGCATCCTTGCATCGCGGATCTGCAACACCAGGGCAGTGTCGAGAACGTCCTGGCTTGTCGCGCCCAGGTGGATCGACCTGGACGCGGCCTCCGATCGGCCCCTCACCGCCGCGGTAAGCTGGCGAACCAACGGGATAGCGATGTTCCCCGCATCTCTTGCCTCGCGCTCAAGCGACTCCCCATCCACAAATTCTGCATCGAGGAACGCGCGCACAATGTCCCCCGAATCCGGCTCGGCGAGGCCGTGCTTTTCCAGGGCGCATGTCAGTGCCCATTCAAAGCTCAACATCGCCCGCAGCTGTGCCTGCGGCGAGAACACGCGCGTCATCTCGGGCGTGGAGAAGAGGAACGAGTTCAGGCTATCGATCATCTCAGCGCCCTCTCACCAGGCAAAGAAAACGGTCTCATCGGCTCCCTGCAGAATCACGTCCCAGCGGAAGACGTCTTTCCCATCGGCTTGCGCAATCAAGGTTGCGCGGCGTTCAGCGGGAATCCCATTCAACACCGCATCGGAACCGTTCCCGGCCTCGCCATCGAAGTACACGCGGGAAATCAGGTGCCGCAGCAGGCCCCGCGCAAAAACCAGCACCACCATATGGGGAGCCTGCAAAGTGCCGTCGTCCATCGGAACCGGTTCTGGCCGGGTCATCACCACAGAGAACCTGCCGTCGAAGTCCGTCGCCACACGCCTGAACCGCGCGGGGAAATCCGCCGGCCTTCCATTCACGGTTGCCCCCCCCGCCGCACACCAGAACTCCAGCAAGGCGTCCGGTACCGGCGCCCTGTCCCGATCCAGCACCTGGCCGCGGATGGTCACCGTTTCGCCCTCACCAGCGGCAGGCG
Source organism: uncultured Acidobacteriota bacterium (assembly GCA_963706455.1). GTDB lineage: Bacteria > Acidobacteriota > Terriglobia > Terriglobales > Acidobacteriaceae > Telmatobacter. The sequence goes on from CAVPNO010000008.1 coordinate 75,281, forward strand.
ACGGCGCGCCATCGATCAGGTATTCAAGGCCGATCCGGAAAAACGGGCCAACCGTCTGCGAGCTGCTGGGAATGAGTTTCGGCTCGGCACTCATGAATGATTTTCCTCGAAGGGCGTCTCACCGCGGCCGCGCAACACAATATCGAATGCGTATGCCAGTGCGTAATTCGACTCGGCGCGCTGCATATCCAGTCTCGAAACCAGACGCATGCGGGCCGCTTCGTCGGGGATGCTGTTGAAGATGGGATCGAGAGGCTGCAGCGGGTCCCCCGGAAAGTACATCTGGGTCACCAGACGGGAAAGAATTCCCACGCCGAACAGCGAGAAATGAATGTGCGAGGGGCGCCACGCATTGTGGTGGTTCCCCCATGGATACGGTCCCGGCTTCACAGTCTTGAACCAGTAATAGCCGTGCTCATCGGTCAGTGCCCGTCCCGCCCCGGTGAAGTTCGGATCGAGCGGCGCGTTGTAGGTGTCCACCTTGTGCCGATATCTTCCTGCCGCATTGGCCTGCCAGACTTCCACCAGAGCATTGCGCACCGGTCGCCGATCCTCGTCCAATACACGGCCGTGCACATAAATGCGCTCACCCACCGGGTCGCCCTCGTGCTGCGCGGTCAGATCGTTGTCGTGCTCGCCGATGATTCCATGCCCAAATACCGGGCCGGTGCGCTCGGAACGCGTCCTTGGAAGCGGTATGAGCGGCATGCGCGGCGACCGGGCAATCGTAGAAACATAAGGTGGAAAACAGTATTCCGGCTGCGTTCCCGGCGCGGCAAGTTCCATATTCGTCGGCTCGATCATAGCGCCTCCTCAAACACGCTCCACGGCCATCGCGATTCCCTGCCCTACTCCGATGCACATGGTGGCCAGCGCCAGGTTGCCGCCGAACCTCTCCAACTGGTGCACCGCCGTCATCACCAGCCGCGCGCCGCTCATTCCCAGCGGATGTCCCATTGCAATCGCTCCTCCCGTCGCGTTCACGTGCCCGGCGTCGTCGGGCAGCCCCAACTGCCGCAGGCAAGCCAGGGACTGGCTTGCGAATGCCTCGTTGATCTGAATCCAGTCGAAGTCGGCGATGCTCTTCCCCAACCGGCACAGGAGACTCCGTGTCGCCGGAACCGGGCCGATGCCCATGATGCGCGGCGGCACCCCGGCCGTCGTCATACACAGGATGCGCGCGCGGGCGCGCAAGCCGTGCCGGCCAATCGCCTCTTCCGAAGCAAGGATCATCGCCGCCGCACCATCGTTCACTCCGGATGCATTCCCCGCCGTCACCGTGCCTCCCGGGAAGAGCGGCTTCAGTGCAGCCAGTTTCTCAGGAGTCGTGTCGGGGCGCGGATGTTCATCGACGTTCACCATTGTGGACCCTTTTTTGCCTGGGACTTCAACTGTCACGATCTCCTCGGCAAAGAACCCTTCCTGCTGCGCCCGTGCCGCCCGCACCTGGCTTCGCCATGCAAAGGCATCCTGAGCCGCGCGCTCGATGGAGCAATCCCGCGCCACGTTCTCTCCGGTCTCCGGCATGGAGTCGGTTCCAAACAATTCCCGCATGCGCGGATTGACGAAGCGCCACCCGATCGTAGTGTCGAATATCTCCGCCGAGCGCTGGTACGCGGATTCCGATTTACCCATCACAAACGGCGCCCGCGACATCGACTCCACTCCGCCGGCGATAACAAACTCCGCTTCTCCCGACGCAATCGCTCGTGCGGCGGTCCCCACGGCATCCATTCCCGAGCCACACAGACGGTTGATGGTCGTTCCCGGAATCGTCTCCGGAAGGCCCGCCAGCAGCAGCGCCATGCGCCCCACATTGCGATTGTCTTCGCCGGCCTGATTGGCGCATCCCAGCATCACATCGTCGAGCGCGCTCCAGTCCGCCTGCGGATTACGCCGCACCAGTTCGCGAATCGGTATGGCCGCCAGATCGTCCGTGCGCACCGGGGCGAGCGCGCCGCCATAGCGGCCGATCGGCGTGCGTACCGCATCACAGATGAACGCCGGCCTCACGCTGCCTCCCCCTGCACGCCGTGAGCCGCCGCGGTCCGGGCCTTCAAGTCGCGAAGCACCTCGAGTTCCTCCTGCGGTGGCGGCGTCGTCCGGCTACAATCCTCACAGAACGGAATCGTTCAGCCGGTACTGGAGACGATGATCTCACGGCTCACCCGCGGCACTGGCCTCGGCCAGGCTGCGCTGATCTTGTGTTTCCGGGACCGGCCCCTCCGCCGGTCCCCAGGAAGGAGTGATCATGACCTCGATGTATCGCGCCGACCACGTAGGAAGTTTCCTCCGGCCTGCTGAATTACTCGACGCCCGGCGCGCGCAGGCGCCCGTCTCCGATCTTCAGGAGATTGAGGACCGTCATATCGTTCGCGTTCTTCAGCGGCAAAAGGAGATCGGGCTCGAAGGATTCACCGACGGCGAATTTCGGCGCACCAACTTCATGAGCGACTTTACCGACGCTGTGGAAGGATTCGACTTCGGCGATGCCGTGGCGCGCGCCTGGAAAGACGACCCCACGAGCGGAGGCGCGCCGGCGTCGGTCAGCCGCGTCAGCGGCATCGTCACGTCCCCTCTGAAGCTGCGCCGGCCGCTCACCGGGCGCGAACTTCCCTTCCTGCGCCAACATGCTCCGGGTCCCATCAAAATCACGTTACCCAGCGCCACGCAGTTTCCGGCTATCTCGTTCAAGTACGGCATCACCGACAAGATCTATCACGACCCGTACGCGCTGCTGTCCGCCGTCACAGTGATCATGGCCGAAGATATTCGCGGGCTTGCAGCAAGTGGCATCTCCTACCTGCAAATCGATGCTCCACGCTACAGCTATTATCTCGATCCCAAATGGACCGCATGGATGGAGAAGGAACTGCGCGTTGATCCCGCGCAAATGCTGACCGCCTCCCTGAACGCCGACAACACCTGCTTTGCCGCCGCGCGCCACCCCGGCGTCACCCTGGCCATTCACCTGTGCCGCGGCAACAATCGCAGCCATTGGTATGCCGAAGGAGGATACGATGCGATTGCCGAGCGGCTGTTTCACGAACTGGCGGTGGATCGGTTCCTGCTCGAATACGATGACCAGCGATCGGGCACCTTCGAGCCCCTGCGGCTGGTGCCTAAGGGCAAAACCATAGTGCTGGGCCTAGTCAGCTCAAAACACCCTGCCCTCGAGCGCAAGCAGGATCTGCTGCGGCGCATCGACGAGGCTGCGAAGTTCATCCCTCTGCAACAACTCGCGGTCAGCCCGCAATGCGGCTTCGCTTCCACCATGGAAGGCAATCTGCTCAGCGAAGAACAGCAATGGTCGAAGCTGCAGCTCGTCGCCGATGTCGCCCATGAAGTGTGGGGGTGATCAAAAAACCGGGTGTGCCGGTTCGATGAGAAGTGCTGGCGGGTGCTCCGGGGCTCGATTCTGAGATGGGGATACGCAATGCCGATTACGGCACCCCCGCGCCGCGCATCGACTTCACCAGTTTCGCGGTGGTCACCAATTGGCCTACGTGCCTCTGCGTGTGATCGGCAACATGGATCAGGGCCCCGCCCAGGGTGGTCGGAAGGTTCTTCCGGCCCACTCTTCGCTCCGTGTTCAGATCGGCGGAAGCCAATGCTCGAACCCGTTGCGCTGCCCGACCGAGCGCGGTTTCCAGCCGGGTCAGCAACTCCTCGCGCGTCTCCGTCCCCGATTGCTCCGCCTTCATGGCGCTTAGTTGCTGCTCGGAAAGCTGGTGGCCTTCCGCATACGTGAGCAGGCGGTCGGTCGAACCGGCGATGTGCCTGAGCTGAGACGCCACCGACGTCAGGCCGAACGGCTGGGCCTGCATCTCCAGATCGGTCAGGCCGTCAGTCCAGCGATGCGCGTCGTCGCCGGCGAGTTCCAGGGCGTGAAGAACGGCGCGTACCACCGGGGAAACGTCGCTGTGCGTGCCACGAAGCCAGGGTTCGGTGTACGGAGCCTGCGTAGTCGAATCGCTCATGTGGGAACTTCTCGAATATTTCCAGGCTGAGGATTACCGGCCTCGCAGAAGCAGGCCATTACCCGACAGGGATGCTGTCAGCGAGTATCCTGCGATTGCCTTCGGCACCAACCACGAGACTTCGCGTTGGTCCTATCCGGCGCCCTTCACCCTTACCACCGTGATCTTCGCGAATCCCTCTTCAAACGCCGGCGGTTTCAACTTTTCCGCCATCTTGCGCATCACGTCTTCGCTTACCGAGCGATCGCGCGAACGATTGCGATCCAGGCAGACCTCCAAGGGAACATCAAAAAAAACTGCCTGGACCTCGTAGCCGAAGCTCTTGGCCATCTTGATCCACTGGCGCCGCTCGTGAATGGAGAGGTTGGTCGCATCCACGTAGTTCCAGGGCATCCGCGCGATCAGCCGCGCCCGCAGCAGCGACCGCAACGTCGCGAAGACCAGGCCCTGGTACCGCTGCTCCTCCACGTCGTCGAACAGTATGTTGCGCAGCAGGTCGCTGGAGAGCGGCGTGACCCCGCGGCGACGGAACCATGTGGTCTTCCCCGATCCGGGAAGGCCTATGGCCAGAACCACATAGCCCTTTGGCGCCTGGGGCGACCGGTCCGCCGGCTGAACCTCCGGAGGGGGCACCGACGGAATCTCGGGCTGGGTCTCGACCTCGAGACGCCCCGAGTCCGGCGGTTCATCCCAGGCCGGCTGCGGTTCGCGCCGCGCCGGTCGATCGGGTTTTGGCGGCCGCTCCTGCGGGGCCGCCCGCTGTTCGGGCGAACGTTGCGATGGCTTCGCCCCCGTCCCTTGCCCCTGCGACGGGCGTCCCGACTGCGGCGGGGCCAGCGGTTCGTCGGGATAAAAAGGCACCAGCGGAGCCGGCTGATTCGACGGCAGTTCCTGGCCGATTTTCCCTGTGGATTCCGACAAGTTTGGAGCGCGTCTTGAGCGTCTTCTCATTCCCTGTTCAGCACCTGCGGCATGATCGAACCTACTTTAAGGGCCTTACGGCGCGATCCCAAATCACGCTTACGGCTGGATTGCGACGATCAGCGTCTTCCACCGTCCCGATCCCCCGAAAAATGCGATTCCACGATCACTACCGGGATACCACACCACCCGAAGGCGCTGCAAATCGTGTGCAGCCCGTCACATACAATCGTCTTCCCATTTCGGCAAACTAGCGTTGTGCGGTTTCTTTTTGGGGGACGCCGGACCGGGAATCCGCGGCCAGGCCATTTGGCCCGGGTTGGTTCGAGTGTTACGATCAAGGGTTTGGTGGAATTGCCTTCTAAGCCTCTCCCAGCACGCCGAACGACACAGTTCATTTCACGATGTCACGCTTTTTTGAAAGCGTACGAAGGAGAATTTACGCATGGCTGTTAAGGTTGGCATCAACGGTTTCGGCCGCATTGGCCGCAACGTCTTGCGCGCCTCGCTCGGCAATCCCGAGATCGAATTCGTCGCCGTCAATGACTTGACGAGCCCGGCCACTCTGGCTCATCTGCTCAAATACGATTCCATCCTGGGCAACCTGCCCAACACCATCAGCGTCGACGGGGATTTCATAGTGGTCGACGGCAAGAAGATCAAGGTCTACGCGGAAAAGGACCCCGCCAAGCTCCCCTGGGCCGATGTGGGGGCGGAGATCGTGATCGAGTCCACCGGCCGCTTTACCGATGCCACCGTCGCCAAGGCTCACCTGGGACCGACGGTAAAGAAGGTCATCATCTCCGCACCGGCCACCAACGAAGACATCACCCTTGTGCTGGGCGTGAACGAGGAGAAATACGATCCTGCCAAGCACAACATCATTTCCAACGCCAGCTGCACCACCAACTGCCTGGCGCCCGTGGTCAAGGTTCTGATCAAGGAATTCGGCATCGTCAGCGGGATCATGACGACGATCCATAGTTACACCAACGACCAGGTCATCCTCGACTTCCCGCACAAGGACCTGCGCCGCGCCCGCGCTGCTGCGATCAACATGATTCCCAGTTCCACCGGCGCCGCCAAGGCTCTGAAGCTGGTGATCCCCGAGACCGACGGCAAGCTGGACGGCTTCTCTCTCCGCGTTCCTACGCCGAACGTCTCCATCGTTGACCTGACCTTCATCAGCGAAAAGAAGACCGATGTCAAGTCCGTCAACGCCGCTCTGAAGGCCGCCGCGGAAGGCGAGCTGAAGGGCATCCTCGGCTACGATGAGAACCAGCTGGTCAGCTCCGATTTCAAGGGCGACAAGCGCAGCTCGATCGTGGACGGTCCGCTGACCAAGGTGATCGGCAACAGCGTCAAGGTCCTCAGCTGGTACGACAACGAGTGGGGCTACTCCAACCGCGTCGTCGACCTGATCGGCTTCCTGGCCAAGAAGGGCCTGTAACCCGCACCTCCGTTGCCCCACCCTCGCCGCGCTCGTGTCTTTGCGGGGAGGGTGGGACGATCCCGAACAATCGGATCGATTCTCGCCCAGGCCATTCCATGATCAACCCGACCGAGAGTTCCACTTACCGTGACTTGGCCCCGGCCGAAGTGATACGCCAGGTGTACGAGCGTTTCCGGGTCTGTCGCTACCTGGCCGTGGCTGCCGCACTATGGATTGGCGCGGGAGCGATCCTGTACCTTTTCTGGATCGGCTTCGATCATGCAAACTCCCACCTTCGGCTCGCGTCATTCGTTTTGCAAATGATCGGGTATTCCGCATTTTCCATCGCGTTCGCCGTACAGTTAGCCATTTATCGTTGTCCGATTTGTGACGCGTATCTCGGCCGCATGAAGGACAAACTCCACTGCCCGAGATGCAATGCTCAAGTGAAGGCATGAGATGACCCGAACCAACATCACCGGCGGATCCCCCTACGAACCCATCATCGGCTTCTCCCGCGCGGTGCGCGTGGGCAACATCGTTCACCTCGCGGGCACCGGCCCGGTCGGCGCCGACAGTGGCGACGCGGAAGCCCAGACCCGCCGCATCTTCGCCATCGCGGCGGAAGCCCTGGCTAAGGCCGGCGCCTCATTCCATGACGTCGTCCGCACCCGCATGTACCTCACCCATGTCGAAGACTGGGAAGCCGTGGGCCGGGTTCACGGCGAGTTCTTCGCCGGCGTCCGTCCCGCCGCCACCATGGTCGTCGTCGCCAAGCTTCTCAATCCAGCCTGGCGCATTGAAATCGAAATGGACGCCGTGATCGCGTCTGCCGAGCCCTCCGTCCCTAGTCCCTAGGTTTATTCAGAAAGGCTTTCTTCCCATGTCCAAGCTCTCCATACGTGATATTGAACTGGCCAACAAGCGGGTCTTCATCCGGGTTGACTTTAACGTGCCGCTCACCGAGGACGGCTCGAAGATCACCGACGACACGCGCATCGTGGCCACGCTGCCCACCATAAAGTACGCCCTCCAGCACAAGGCCAAGGTAATCCTGGCTTCACACCTCGGGCGTCCCAAGGGCAAGCCCAATCCGAAATACTCGCTCCGCCCGGTCGTCGACCGCCTGCGCGAACTGCTCGATAAGGAAATGGGCGGCAGCGTCAACGTGGCCTTCTCCCCCGATTGCGTGGGCGAAATCGCCAACGAACTTGCCCGCCAGCTCGAATCGCGCCAGGTTCTCCTGCTCGAAAACCTGCGCTTTCACGCCCAGGAGGAAGCCAACGATCCTGCCTTCTCGAAAGCCCTGGCCTCGCTGGCCGAGATCTATGTAAACGACGCATTCGGCTCCGCGCACCGGGCCCATGCGTCCACCGAGGGCATCACGCATTACCTCAAGCCCGCCGTTGCCGGCCTGCTGATGGAGAAAGAAATCACCTATCTCGGCAAGGCGCTCGAATCGCCCGAGAAGCCCTTCGTGGCCATCATCGGCGGATCGAAGATCTCCGGCAAGATCGACGTGATCCAGAACCTGCTCGACAAGGTCGACACGCTGGTGATCGTCGGCGGCATGGCCTACACGTTCTATCGCGCACTGGGCGTCAGCACCGCCAAGTCGCTGGTCGAAGAGGACAAGATCGACCTGGCCAAGGACACGCTGGAGAAAGCCAAATCCAAAGGCGTGAACCTGCTCCTGCCCGCCGACAACATCATCGCCGACAGCTTCGCCAACGACGCCAAAACCCAGGTATGGGACTCGTCGAAGAACTTCCCCGAAGGCTGGCAGGGTCTCGACATCGGCCCCAGGTCTGTCGCGGCCATTGAAGACGTTGTCTTCACCGCGCGCACCATCGTGTGGAACGGGCCCGCCGGCGTGTTCGAATTTCCGCGTTTTGCCATCGGCACCAACGCTATCGCCCGGGCCGTCGCCGCCAACAAGGCGGCTACCTCGATCATTGGCGGCGGCGACTCCGTCAGCGCCATCAACCAGGCCGGCGTTGCCGCTCAGATCACCCATATCTCCACCGGCGGCGGCGCGTCTCTGGAATTCCTGGAAGGCAAAAAGCTCCCCGGCGTCGAAGCGCTCACGGACAAGTAAGCGACGGGCCAGGTGTCCCAAGGGGTTGGGACCTGGGACACCTGGGCCTCAAAGCGTCACATTGAACGAAAACGTCGACGTGGTTCCGTCGGGCGGAAGCGGCTCCACCCCATCGGCCTGCAACGTGGAACGAACCACGTTCCCGTCCTCCACCGCCGCCACGCCGAACGCCAGAAGAGCGCCTCGCGTCGCCGCCGGATCGGGAAGGATGGTCCACTCATAGGGAATGGTTAGTTTGCAGCTAAAAGTATTGGCCCCGGTCGAATGGGCCACCCCAAATGCGGTGTCGATCCCTCCGGAAACCACCGCGTTCGTCGTATCCAGTTCGCCGCCCACCGCTACCACGGAGCAGTGATAGCTGGTGCCCTTCGGAAAGTGGGACACCGCTGTGATGTTAATGGTGACCACCACGGTTCCGGTGGTCGGTGTAATCGCGGCTCCTGTTGCAGCGGGCTTCAGCTGCACACCATTCGGAATCACCTGGTCGTGCTGCGCATCGTAACTGAAGGTGATGCCCGGAGTCTTGGTGACCGCGGAAGTTGCCGTCGACTGGGCCAACGCTGCGCCCGCGGAAAGGGCGCACAGGAGAACCGCTAGAGATCCATGAGGGATTCGCATAGGTCATCTCCGTTCCAGTTGGAATTTTGGAGGCGGAAAGCGGGTGGTCCACCGGGAATCCGTACACCCGCACAGAGTCCGTCGTGACTACTTGGATGCGGCCACGGTTTCCGTTTGCAAGAAGATCTCGAGTTTTTTTCGCAGAGAACAAGGCCCGCGAAGCGGGCGCGAGACGGTAGTCACAGGCGAGACCCTGGGAAAACAGGGAGATCACAAGCGTCCCGCCCCGCGAAGGGACGTCAGACCGCCGGCCGTAACCTCGTTCGGTCGATAATCGTCAATTCCCGCGATTTACACCACGTCAGAGCGTCACGTTAAACGCAAATGTCGACGTCGTCCCATTGGGCGGGAGCGGCTCCACTCCGTCGACCTGCAACGTGGACCGCACCACCGTTCCTTCATCCATCGCCGCCACGCCGAACGCCAGTGCCGCCCCGCGCGTTGCCGCCGGATCGGGAAGGATGGTCCACTCATACGGAATGGTCAGCGTGCAGCTCAGCGAATCGCTCCCGTTCCGTTTCGCCAAGCCGGCTGCAGTGTCAATTCCACCCGATACAATCGCGTTCGTCGTATCCAGTTCACCGCCCAAAACTGTAAGCGCGCAGTGATAGCTGGTATCTCTCTTGAAATGCGACACCGCGTGAATGTTAATGGTTACGACAACAGTGCCGGTAGTTGGAGTAATCGATATGTCACTGATCGCTGCGGGTCTTAGTTGGACACCGGCGGGGATAACCTGGTCGTGCTGGGCGTCATAACTGAAGGAAATGGGGCCCTTGGTCTTGCTTGCCGCTGAATTCGCCGGGGACTGGGCGAATGCAACTCCCGCCAACATGGCACATAGAAGCACTAACAATCTAAGGGGGAAGGGCATAATCATCTCCATCTAGGGTCGGGGAAATATATTTAGCTACAAAGCTTGGCTTGCCAAGAGGATGCCACAATCGAATTAGTACATCAATCAGAAAGTGGCGTATCGTCGGACTTCGGTAACCATCGCCAAAAGTCTGGCGGGCTTCGCTCCGCCCATGTGCCGGTCGTCACCCTTCCCCCGCCGTTCCATCCTCTAGAATCGATTCGAGGAATCCCGAAAATATGTCCCGTAAAGCTCTGATCGCTGCCAATTGGAAGATGTACAAAACACCTGCCGAGGCCCGGGCCTTTGTTGACGCTTTTCTGCCCCTGGTTGCCGGCCACGACCGCGACGAAATTGCGATCTTTCCTTCTCCCGTACTGCTGCCCACCGTCATCGAAGCCGCCCGTGGATCCAAAGTCGCCATCGGCGCACAGAACATCCATTTCGCCGAAGAGGGCGCCTACACCGGGGAGACTTCCGTCCGCCAGCTCATCGCGGTGGGGGGCACCCACACGCTCATCGGCCACTCCGAGCGCCGCCAGTACTTCGCCGAAACCGATGCCATCGTCAACAAGAAGCTGCACACCGCGTTGAAGCACGCCATCCTTCCCGTGGTCTGCGTCGGCGAAGTGCTCGAAGAGCGCGAAGCCGGCAAGACCGAACAGGTGCTGAAGACCCAGGTCACCGGAGCCTTCGCGGGCATCACCCCGGAGATGGCCAGGCCCATCGTAATCGCCTACGAGCCGGTATGGGCCATCGGCACCGGCAAGACGGCCACGCCCGAAATGGCGGCCGACGCACATCGCATCGTCCGCGCGGAAGTCGCGAAGCTCCTGGGAGCCGGCATCGCCGCCGGCATGCGCATCCTCTACGGAGGCAGCGTCAAGCCCGACAACGCCACCGCTCTCCTGAGCCAGGTAGAAATCGATGGAGCCCTGGTGGGCGGCGCCAGCCTCAAGCCCGATTCCTTCACCGCCATCGTGAAGTATTAGCGTCTTGTCGCTCGGCGCGATGGTCGTGGCTTAATCGGCGCGCTTACGCGGTCTACATCATCCGCCTGTGGTTTTTGGTGGGAATCAGCCTGCTGTTCCGGAGTTGGATGGCGCCATCGCTGTTGAAGTGGGGCGTTGGACCGCTGGTTTGCGGGGGGTGCTGGCTTCTGGCCCATCCCCTGGGGCCGCCTTCCCGGTCTTCGCCGTATGGTTTGATCTCCGTTTTGTGTGTTTGAAGTCTTGGTCGAGTTACTGGCTTGGCCGCGAACCATTCCCCTCGCTTCGACGTACCATGAATCATGACCGAGAGCACCGTCCAGACCGCGCAACCTGTCACGCCGGTCTTTCCGCAGCCATCCGTCCAACCACCGGCCCGGGAGCTATACATCGATCGGCTGCGCAGCCTCATGACCGTGTTTGTCATCCTGCATCACACCGCCATTACCTACGGCGCGCCCGGCGGCTGGTTCTGGAACGAACTCAAACCCTCGGCATCCATGACCACTCTGCTGTTGACCTTCTTCGTGGCCACCAACCAAGCCTACTTCATGGGGTTCTTCTTCCTGATGGCCGGATACTTTACGCCCGGCTCGCTGGAGCGCAAAGGTTATGCCCGCTTTCTGGGTGACCGCTTCCTGCGCCTCGGCCTTCCGCTGTTGGCGTTCGTTTTCTTCCTGGGCCCGCTCACGGTGGCAATCGTGGAGTGGCATGAGGGCAAGGGATTCCTGGCCACGCTCGCCTGGTTCTGGCACCACGAAATCTACTGGATGAACGGGCCTCTGTGGTTCGCCCAGGCGCTGCTCATGTTCAGCGTTGGGTATTGCGCATGGCGTGCTCTCGCCGGAGCCCCGCTCAAGCGCGCAGAGCGCAGCACCACACCCATTCCATCCTCACGCTGGTGGCTCGCCGGCGCATTTGCCGTCGGCGCCGCCGCGCTTGCCATTCGCCAGTTCGTTCCCGTGGGTGTAAACATCATCGGCCTGCAGCTCGGCTACTTTGCTTCCTACGTCTTTCTCTTCGCAATCGGCATCGCCGCGTGGCGCCACGACTGGCTCCGCCGCCTCGAATGGAAACATGCACGACTGATGGTGATCGGCCTGGTGATCACCTGGCCGCTGATGCCCGTCGCAATCGTCGTTGCCCACGCGTTGTACGGCCCCGGCAAAGCCAATTTTGGCGGCGGGCATACCTGGCCCGCGATTCTCTATGCATTCTGGGAACCACTTGTCGCCTGGGGGTTGATCGCCGCCTGGTTGCTGATCTTTCGGGCATACATGAATCGCCCGTCTCCGTTCTGGACGTGGATCAATCGCCGTGCCTATGCGGTCTACATCATCCATCCGCCGGTACTGGTGGCCATCAGTCTCCTGCTCCATCCGTGGATAGCGCCCGCAATGGTGAAGTTCGCCGTCATCGGTGCAATCGCGTGCTCTGCATGCTGGCTGATTGCCGATCCACTCGTTCGTCTACCGGGCGTGCGTCGTATCGTTTAGTCGCCGGCACGGTGCGCTCCGGGCTCAGGAGGATAACGGCTGTGGTGTTCACGGCAACGGCAGCCGGATCGTCGCCCTCGCCCCGTTTCCATCGTCGCGATTGATCAGCCGGATCTCGCCCCCATGCGCGCGCGCGATCTGCTGCGCCAGCGCCAGGCCTACGCCGCTCCCCTTGGGCTTGGTCGTATAGAACGGCACGAACAGGTTTTCGGTGTTCGCGATCCCCAGCCCCGTGTCGTCGATCGTGACCGCAGCCGTTGAATCCGTCACCCGCCAGCTCACCATGACGCCCTTCTCATGATTGGCCAGCGTGGCGTCCACCGCGTTCGCCAGCAGGTTGATGAACATCTGCTCCAGCTGGTCGGGATCGGCGTGCAGCATCACCGACGGCCCCGGATCCACTTCCACCCGCAGCCGCTGCTCGAGCAGCGTCACCCGCTCCAGCAATGGCCCCAGGCCCACCATCTTGAGATGCGGCGGAGGCAACTGCGCCAGCAGCCGGTAGGACTGCACAAACCGGTGCAGCGCATCCGCGCGGCTCTCCACCACGCTCAGGCCGCGGCGAAAATCGTGCAGCGTGTCCTCCTCGCCTTCCATGACATCCACGCGCGCCAGCAGGCTGCCGGCAATCGACTTGATGGGCGCCAGCGAGTTCGAAAGCTCGTGCCCCAGGACGCGGATCAGGCGCTTCCAGGCGGCCTGTTCCTCTTCCTGTAGCGGCAAGCTGACGTCGGCCAGCAGCAACAGCGTATGCGGCCGGCCATCCTGACGGAATGTCCCCTTACGCAGCATCCAGCGCGCCGGCTTGTTCCCGAAAGAGTGAATCGACTGGTCGGTCGCTGCCAGCAGCACATCCAGCCCGAGTTCGCGCGCCGAATGCCCGAAGCTGCGAGCGTAGGGCCGCTGCAGCAATTCCGTCCCCGCCGTGTTCACCAGTTGCAGCACGTTGTCGCGGTCGAAAGCGAACAAAGGCGCAACCATGACTTCGAGAATACGCGCCAGCAACGCCGTGGCTTCCAGCGAGCGCACTCTCTGCTTCTGCAGCAGGTCGGCCAGGGCATTGATTTCCGCTGCCAGTTCGCCAAGGGGGTCCTTGGCATTGGCGCCGCGCGCTCGAAACGAATAGTCCCCTTCGCGCATGGACGCTACCACGTTCGATAGCGTCTGCAGGGGGCGAACCAGGCTTTCAATCAGCGCGCCCGCAATCAGCGAAAGGTACAGCAGCAAGCAGCACGCGATCAGAATGGCCGGCGCCGTGCTGATCCCCGCGCGAATGACCAGAATGGCGGCAAACAGAAAAGTGGGCAGGGCAAGAAGCAGGCAATAGAGCCACGCCCGGCGGACTGCCGAGCGGCTGCGCCTTCGCATACCCCTGTCATTGGCCATAGCTTTCTAGATCTTTCCACCACCCCAGCCGCGAACACCTCCACCCCACGAACAAAGACCCGTTCGTGGGGCCCCGGATCTGTCGCTGGGGACCCCGGAATCATAGGCCATATTTTTCAATCCTGCGATAGAGCGCCGCCCGGCTCAGTCCAAGGGCCTCAGCCGCCTGCGAGATGTTGCCGTCGCAGCGCCGGAGCACCTTGCGGATCAGAAGCGCTTCCACTTCATCGATGCTCATATTCTCAAACGACTGTACCGACGAGCGCGAAGAGGCAATGGCCAGGTTCGCCGGCTCGATTTCGTCGCTCCGGCACAGCAGCACCGCGCGTTCTACGGTGTGCTCCAGCTCGCGCACGTTGCCTGGCCACGGATACTGCATCATCTGCTGCATCGCGGAGGAGGAAAAACCGCTCACCTGCTTGCGGTATCTCGCCTTGGCCTTGCCGAGGAAATGCGCCGCCAGCAGCGGAATGTCCTCGCGCCGGTCGCGCAACGCCGGCAGGTTGATCTCCACCGTGTTCAGCCGGAACAGCAGATCCTCGCGGAAGTTGCCCGCCGTCACCTCCTCGTGCAGCTTGGCGTTGGTCGCCGACAGCAAGCGCACATCCACGCGCCTTGTCTGGGACGAGCCCACCCGCTCCAGCTCGCCGGTCTCGATCACGCGCAGCAGCTTGGCCTGTTGCCGCGTGGGAACGTTGGCGATCTCGTCGAGGAACAGGGTGCCGTTGTTGGCCAGTTCGAATCGCCCGATGCGGTCGGTGCGCGCGTCGGTAAACGCGCCCTTCACGTGGCCGAAGATCTCGCTCTCGAACGTGCCCTCCGGCAGGCCGCCCGCATTCACCGCCACCAGCGGCATGCGCGAACGCGGCGAAGCGGCGTGCAGCAGCTTGGCCACGATCTCCTTGCCCGTGCCGTGCTCTCCGGTGATCAGCACGTTGGCGTCCGACGGCCCCACCTGCGCAATCAGCTCCAGCACCGGCTGCATCGACGGCGCCCCGGCCACGAACTCCGGCAGGCCCTCGGCCCGCAGCAGGCGGTTCTCCATCTCCAGTTGCCGCGCCCGCCGCAGCGCCTGGTGCAGCTCGGCATGCACCCGGATCAGGCTGACCAGCCGCTCATTCTCCCACGGCTTCTGGATGAAATCGCGCGCCCCCCGCTTGATGCTTTCCACCGCCAGGCCGATGTTGCCCCACGCGGTCATCACGATCACCGGCAGCCGCGAATCGATCTCCTGGATGCGCGCCAGCAGGTCCAGGCCCTCCTGCCCCGAGGTCGTATCGCGCGTATAGTTCAGGTCGATCAGCAGCACGTCGTACTCGCTTTGCCCCAGGGCTTCCAGCACCAGTTGCGGCGAGCGCACGCACTCCACCTGCATGCCCTGTGGCTGCAACAAAAGCTCTACGGCCTCCAGGATGTGCGGTTGATCGTCGGCAACCAGGATACGGATCTTGTCTTGCTTGCGGGAATCGGTCATGTTGTCGGTTCACAGTTCATAGTTCGTGGTTCTCCGTTGATCGTTGTCGGTCATCAGTTTTCAGTTGTCAATTCCCGGCTCGTGCCGCCACTCGTGCTGTGAATTGTGAACTTCGGCGCTACGGCCCGTGCGAGACTACACCCGTTTTCGCGTCTTCGATCGAGACGCCGGTGAGCTCCAGGGTCGTCCCCGTGGACTGATCGAGTTGCACCTTGGCTTTTTCATACAATCCCTGCGCAGCCACCAGGGTGGACTCGGCAACGCCCAGGTCGTGCTGCGCCAGCAGCGTGTCGTAGCTCGACTTGGCGCCAAGTTTTTGTTCCTGCTCGGTGATGTCAAAGGTGTGCTGCGCCAGATCGCGAGCCTTTTGTGCGGCAACCACTCGGGCCTGCGCCTGCTCCAGCGCGAATTTCGAGTTACGCACGTCGAAGCGGATGTTCTTCTTCTGCTCCTCGAAGGCAATCTGGCTTCGCCGGAATTCCAGTACCGCTCGAAACTGATCGGCCTTGGCCTGGCGGTTGCGCAGGTTGATCTGCAGATTCATGCCGACCTGATACTCCGGCGACGAGTAGTTGAAGGTATTCACGAACATGTCGCCAAATCCGGTGGGAAGATCGGATGTGCACTCCACGCCCAGGCTGCAGGTAGGGTTCTTCGGTCCGGCAAAGCCCGCTCCCAGGTAGAACCCATAGACGTTGAGTTGGGGCAACAGCTCGCTGCGGATGGATTTGAGACTCGCTTCCTTGTTCTCCATCGCCATCTGGTTTATGGCGACTTGGGGGTTATTCTTTTCGGCTTCGCCGATCAGATCGTCAATCGACTTGGTAGCGTTGGGGTCCTCGGCCCCTTTCGCGTCGAGAGGAATGACAGGCATTTCGTCGATCCGCGGATCGTCCGTCTTGGTGAGCGCATTCTTCATCAAAAGCTCGTTCAAGCGCAGAGTGGCCCGCGCCACTGTGAGGTCGCCTTCGCTGGTGGCCACGTCCGACTGGTCCTTGGTCACCTGCATCGCCGGAATGGCGTTCAGCTCCAGCTGATGCTGGTCGTCGGAAAGCGTCTTCTGCGCAAACGAGAGCAAATGCTCCTTGATTTGTTCGTCCTGGTAGGCACTCACCAGGTCCCAGTAGATGTTCTCTACCTGCGTGACGGTAGCCATCACCTGGGCACGAAAAGCCTGGTCGTTGATCTGGATGTTCTTTTTGGCGATCTGAATGTAGCGCGTGTTGGTGGCGATCCCGAAACCGGCGAGCAACTGCTGAGAAAGGATCACCTGCACATTCGCGTTGAGCGTGGGGTTGATGGATTCATAGGGACTGTTGTTGGCGAAGCGCTGGCCCTGGTAGTAGACCTGCAGGCCGGTTCCCGTGGGAAATTGCTGGGTGTAATTGGCTTGGGCCAGGATGGTGTTCTGCTTGAAGATTTGCACGCCCACCTGGAAAGCATTGGGCTCCTGGCTCACGGTGTGATCGACGTAGCCCTTGAAGCTCAGGAAAGGGTCGAAGGAGGAGACGATCGTTCCGGCGCCGAGCGTCGAGGTCACGATGCCCCCCGCGCCGGCCGCCGCCGAACCGCCGGAGCTTCCGCCGCCGCCGGCACTGGCGCCGCCGCTGAATCCGCCCTGGGTGGAGGACTGCACGATCGAGGTATCCACCCCCTGCACCAGGGCTCCAGCCCTGGTGCGTTGGTAATCGGTTTGCGCGATGGGAAAGTTATAGCGGAACGAAGCCAGGTCGAGGTTGTTCTCGATGGCCAGGGCAATCGCGTCGCGCAGGGAAATGTAGAGCTTGCCCTCGCGGATAAGGTTATCGAGGCGTGGGCTGTTGGTCAGGTCCAACTCGGGCACCGTGCTGGGCATATAGGGCGACAACGGGTTGTGCGTGTGCGGCAGCTCCACCTGAAACGGTCTCGGCGGGGCAGCGGGCTGCTGCTGCATTGCCTGCATCTGTTGCGCCAGGGTGGGTGCGGCCGTCGCTGCCGGCGCAGGCGCTTCCGGCGCGCGAGGCGGGTCTTCGTGCCCGGCCGGCGAACCCGGCCCCTCGGCGGCCAGCCCCAGGTTGACCTGAAGGAGAACGATGGCGGCACACGCATACACGCGTGTGCGGAATGAAGTGGCCCGATGTCCGTGCCGGGCAAAAAGCTTGTCCAAAACGAAAGAAAAATTCACGCCTTTACCTCCGTCACCGGCGCACCGGGGGCCACGTCGCGTGTCAGCCATCCGTCGTGCAGTTCGAGAATCCGGGAACCGTAGCGCGCGTTCTCTTCGGAATGCGTCACCTGGACGATCGTCGTTCCCGCTTTGTTAAGCTCGCGGAAGAGTTCCATGATCTCCCGGGCCTGCGTGGAGTGCAGGTTGCCCGTCGGCTCATCGGCCAGCAGCAGCGACGGGGCGTGAACCACCGCCCGCGCAATTCCCACCAGTTGCTGCTGCCCGCCCGAAAGCTGGTTCGGGAACAGGTCCTTCTTGGCCACGATCTGGAAGCGGTCCAGAATGTCGGCCACCATGCCGGCGCGCTCTTTCGCCGGCAGGTTCTTGTACGACAGCGGCAGATCGATGTTCTCCGCCACCGTCAGGTCATCCAGCAGGTGATAGCTCTGGAACACCATGCCGATGCGCTGGCGGGCCAGGTCGGCCCGCTGCTTGCGGTTCAGCGCATGCACCGGCGTGTCGCCAAACCAGTATTCGCCCAGCCAGCTGTCATCCAGCAGCGCGAGCACGTTGAGCAGTGACGACTTCCCTGCCCCCGAGGGTCCCATCACCGTGACAAATTCCCCTTCGCGGATGGTGAGCGTGATGCGCCGCAACACCCACGTTTCGGTATGACCCGTCTTGTAACTGCGTTCCACATTCTTCAGTTCGATCATGATGACTCCAGTGGTCGTTTCTCAGTTCACCGTTCTCAGTTTGCGACACTTGCTGCTGGCCTCTTCTTCTCTCGTAACTTTGTTCTCCGTCTCACTCCGATCTCAAAGCCAGAATGGGGTCGACCGCCGCGGCGCGCCGCGCCGGCAGCCAGGCCGCGGCGAAAGCCGACCCAGCCAGTACAAAAATCACTGCGGCAAAGGTCAGGCCGTCATGCGCCTGCACTCCGTAAATGTAACTGCGCGCGAACGTGGTCGCGAACCAGGCCAGCGCGCCGCCCAGCGCCAGTCCCACGCCCACCATCACCAGCGCGCGGCTCAGCACGAGCCGCACGATCGAAGGCTGCGACGCACCCAGCGCCAGGCGCACCCCGATCTCCCGGGTGCGCTGCGCCACCACAAATGAAAGCAACCCGTAAAGCCCCACCGACGCGATCATCAGTGCCAGCACCGCGAACGTCTCCAGCAGTTGCGCGATCAGCGTCTGGCTGCCAAACGAATCTTCTACCGCTTCGTGGATCGTCTCCACGTTGGTGGTGGCGGCGTCGGGTGCAACTTCGTGCAGGGCTTTGTCGAACTGTGCGCGCAGCAAATCGGCGGGAATGCGGCCGCGAATCGCCACCTGGATAAAGGCTGTGGCAATGCCATAGAGCGGCGTGTCGGGCTCCGTTTGCGCCAGGGAGAAGTAGATCTCCGGCTTGGTGGCCTCATCTACCCTCGTCTGCTTCACATCGCCGACCACGCCCACAATGCGGATTTCCGCAAATCTCCCCTTGTTGCCCATCGAGACAACGTGCCCGATCGGATCGAGCCCCGGGAGATACTTGTTGGCGAATGCCTGGTTGATAACCACCACGGGCGGCGTCGAAGGCGTGTCGTCGTCGGTGAAGAAGCGGCCCCGTACCATGGGAATTCCCAGGGCATCGATCAGTCCCGGCGAAGCGATGCGGCCGTCCGCCTGCGGCTCCTGCCCTCGGGGCGCCTTCTTGTGGTCGATATCGGCTGCGATGCTCACTGCCATCTCCCTCCGCATCGGCAAAACCGAACTCAGGGCCGCCACTCGTACGCCCGGAATGGCGCGAAGGCGATCGAGCAGCGGCAGATAGGTGGTGGTAACCACGCTGGCCTGCCCCTTGGGGAGTTCCTCTGAAATCATCGCGCCGGAGTTCATGATGATGCCGCCGGTAAGCACGTTCTGCTGAGAAAACCCGAGCGGCACCTCCCGCAGCGCGTAAATCGTCCGCAAAAACAAGCCTGCCCCGGCGAGGAAAACCAGCGTCAGGGCAAGCTGGCCCACCACCAGCGCCTCGCGCGTGCGGTTGGCGCCGGCCGATGCCGTGGTGGTGATTCCATGAAGGTCGTTTTGCACGTCCCGACGCATGGCGCGCAGCGCGGGCACCAGTCCGGCGATCAGTGCCGTCACGATCGTGAGACCACCCAGCACGAGGAGGACGCGCCAATCGACATGGATCGACCATGTGAGAGGCAAATGATGGGCTATCTGGCGCCACAGCAATTTGATTGCGCCTTGTCCGAGTAGCAGGCCCGCGAGCGCTCCCGTCCCGCTCAGCAACAGGCTCTCGATAATCGACTGCATCGCGAGACGGCGGCTGGTGGCCCCCAGCGCGGCGCGAACTGCCTGTTCCCGGCTGCGCGACAGCGCGCGGGTCAGCATCAGGCTGGTCACATTGAGGCACGCCAGAGCCCACACCCCGAACACGACCGCGTAAAGAAGAATGAGCGGTTTGCCCGCGTCCTTCACCACCGTTTGCCTATAGGGCTTCACGCTGACCGCCGCCGGCACTTGTTCTTCGGTCGTTTCTTTGGCAATCAACGGCTGAACGCGGTTCAGGTTCGCGGCCAGCTGCGCGGCCGGCATCCCGTCGGGCAACCGCGCCCACATCGAGCCGAACCTCATGTCCTTGCCGCTCATCGCCGACCGGCCTGCGGGCGCAATCGCCGCCGGTGACCATACCGTCATTTCCTCGTAGTAGGAGAAGAAGAAATCTTTGGGCAGGACCCCAAGAATGATGTACGGCTGCTGGCGAAGCATCAGCGTCTTGCCGGCAACGGAGGGATCACCGTGGAAAACCTTTTGCCACACGTCATACCCAATCAGCAGTACATGATTTCGTCCGGGTTCATTCTCGTCTTCGCGAAAACCGCGCCCCAGAATGGGCGGCACGCCAAGCATGTCGAAAAACCCCGATGTCACCGAAGCATGACTCACCTGGAAGCGGCCGCCGGAACCCACCACGCTGAAAATACTTCCTTCGCCGAAAATCTCCCCGCCGATTTTAAGCCGCGGACCTACCGCATCCTGCAACTGCAGCATATTGGCATAGCTCAGGGTGTAGAACGGCATCGGCCCGGCCAAGTCGACCGCCACGACGCGATCCGGATTCGCAAACGGCAACGGCCGCAACAGAACGCCATTCAGGACCGTAAACACGGCGATGTTCGCCCCGATGCCCAGTGCCAGCACCGCCACCACCGTCAACGAAAAGCCGGGCGACTTGCGAAACTGCCGCACTGCGTAGCGCACATCCTGCGTGATCGATCGCATCATCATGGTCACCTTGGTCCCTCAGTCCCTGCCCTACTCAAGCCGCAGCGCGTGGATCGGTTCCACGGCGGCCGCGCGCCGTGCGGGAAGAAAGCACGCCACCAGCGCCGAGGCAATCAGGATCACTCCCACGGCGGAGAAGGCGTTGATATCAATCGCTCCTACCCCGAACAACGTGCTTCGCATGGCGCGGCCTACGAAGTATGCGCCAATTAAACCAAGCACCAGGCCCACGCCGGCCAGAACGATGCCCTCCCGAAGGACCATGCCCACCACCCGCTCGCGGCTAGCACCCAGCGCCATGCGTACGCCGATCTCGTGGGAACGCTGGCCCACCGAGAACGCCATGACGCCGTAGATCCCCACCGACGCCAGGGCCAGCGCGATCACTGCGAAGCTGACAAACAGCACCAATGAGAAGCGCTCCCCGGAAAGGTCCTCGTCGCGAATCTGGTTAAGCGTCCTCACCTGCGACAGCGCCAGCGTGGGATCGACCGCATGCACCGCCTTCGCCACGCTCCTCGTCATGGCCTCCGGGTCGGCCGCGGTGCGCACTCCCACAAGCGTCTGAACCCAACCGCTCTGGTAGAACGGGACCAGAATCTCTTCGCGTTGCCGCTGGAAGTTCCCTCCTCGCACATCGTGATACACGCCCACGATCTGCCACGGCTGGTAGGGACCCAGCTTGGTCACGCCGGGAATAATTTGCTCCACATTCAGAATCTGCCCGATCGGGTTCTTTCCCTTCATGTAGTGGCGCACGAACTGTTCGTTCACCACCGCCACGTGGACATTCGCCGCATTGTCGCCGTCGGTAAAGAAGCGCCCCTGGATGAGCCGGATCCCGTACGTCTTGAAGTACCCCGGAGTCACCATGCCGAATCCCGCGCCCGGGCGCTGAGAGGGATCGGCGGCTTCCGGCTGCCCGGCGATCGTGAACGGCATCCCAAACCCCGCCCCGCGCAACGGCATCCCGGTCGCCGCAGTGACGCTTTCGACGCCCGGAGCCGACTCGATGCTGCGCACAATCTGCTGGTAGTAAGCGATCACCTGGTCCGGCTTGTAGTCCATGCCCTTGTTCATCGGAAGACCGAAGGTAAGGATGTGATCCGTCTCCACCCCCAGGTCGACATGATTCAGGTTCCAGAAGCTGTGCATCGCCAGCCCTGCACCGGCCAGCAACGCCAGGGCCAGCGTGAATTCGCCCACCACCAGCAACTGCCGAACCCGATGGCGCGCGCGGCTCGATCCGGACCGGCCGCCCTCCTTCAACGTTTCGGCCGGATCCAGGCGCGATGCGTACCACGCCGGCGCACAGCCGAACAGTAACCCTGCCAGCGTGGTCGCCGCCAGCGCTACCATCAGCACCGGGAGGTTCAGCACCAGCTCCGCCTCGCTGGGCAGCGTGCCCGGCGGCATGGCGGCAGCAAATCCGCGCAGCATCGCATAGCCCACGCCTACTCCCAGGGCTCCGCCCAGAAAAGCCAGCACCAGGCTTTCGGTGACAAATTGCACGAATACATCGCGCCGCGTGGCTCCCAATGCGGAACGTACCGCGATCTCGCGCTGCCGCGCCATTCCTTTGGCCAGCAGAAGATTGGCCACGTTGACGCAGGCAATCAGTAACACGCAGCCCACCGCACCCAGCAGCAGCCACAGGGTCAGCTTTATGCTGTCGCTCAGAAAGTCGTTCTGCAGCGGATCGACGCGCGCTCCCCAGCCCTTGTTGGAGCGCGGATTCGCCAGGGCGATATGCGCCGCCACGGCGTCCATGTCCGCCTGCGCCTGCTTCAGCGTCACGCCGTCCTTCAGACGGCCCATGATCAGCAGCCAGTGAAAATCGTGGTTCTTCTGTTCCGGTGTAAACGCCAGCGGCACGACCAGGTCCTGATCCAGCCGGTCAGCCTGTCCCCCATCCAGCACTCCGACCACGGTGTACGGCTTCTGGTCCAGCATGATCTGCTTGCCAACAATGTTCGGATCGGCGCCCAGCCTCTTCCACAGCTTGTTCATTAGGATGGCGACATGGTCTTGCCCCAGGACGCCTTCTTCGGCAGTGAAATCGCGCCCCAGCTGAAAGCGATTCCCGATCATCGAGTACATCCCCGGCGTCACCTGCTGTGCCGGGACCATCTCCGGCTCTTGCTTGCCACCGAGATTGAAACTGGTTCCGGTGAACGCCTTGAGCGCCTGGAATGATCGGCTCTGCTCCTGAAAATCCAGAAAATCCCCCGCTGCCGAGGCACCATTGCGCTGGCCATTGACTGTAGACCAGACCATCACCAGCTGGTCGGGGTTGGGATACGGCATGCGTGCGATCAGTGTGGCGTAGACCACCGTATAAATCGCGGTCGTGGCTCCGATGCCCAGCGCCAGCGTTATGGCCACTGTCGCAGTCGTACCGGGACTCTTGCGCAACATGCGCAGGCTGAAAGCGAGATTGCGAAACAACCGCTGCATCCAACTCTCCTTATTCCGTTCGCAAAGCGTTCATCGGTTCCACCGCCGCGGCCCGCCTTGCCGGCAAAGCCGCGGCCAGTGCCACCATCACCGCGGTAAACCCCACCGCGTACACCAGCGCGAAAGGATCGGCGAACGTCACTCCGTAAAGCTGAGCGCGAAACAGCCGCGCCAATGCGACCGTCGACGGCAGCGCGACCAGCGTCGCGATGCCCGCAATCAGCAGCATTTCCCGCAGCACCAATCCCACCACCGCGCTCCGCTGCGCTCCCAATGCCAGCCGCACCCCGATTTCCCGCGTGCGCTGCTCGGTGGAATAGGCCAGCACTCCATAAAGACCAACCGCCGCCAGCAGCAAAGCCAGCCCCGAAAAGCCGATGGCCAGAAACGCCAGCGCCCGCTCATCCGATGCGCTGCGGTCCACCTGCTCCTCCATGGTCCGCAGGCCGTCCACTACCAGCGTGGGATCGAGCTGGCGAATCGCCTGCCGGATTGCGCCTTCCACGGTCTCCGGCGCCCGCGCCGTCCGCACGTACATCACCACGCCGGTGGGATGCTCCTGCTGGAAGTAAGGCAGATATACCGCCGGCCCCAGTGGCGTGCGCAGGTCCGTATGGCGGATGTCCCCGACCACGCCGACGACAGCGATGTCGAACTTTGTATTTGTGCCATCCCCTCTTCCGATCTGCTTGCCGATCGCGTTTTGCGCCGTGCCGTAGAACCGCTTGACGAAGGCCATATTCACGACCGCGACTTTGGGCTGGCCCCTGGCATCGCCCAGGTTGAATTCCCTGCCCGACAGCAGCGGCTGGCGCAGCGTTGCGAAGTAGCCTGGGGTGATGTCCGGCTCTTCGAAATCCATCCGTTCGTCTTCTCCCGGCTTGTAGCCCTGGATGGAATAATTCGTGGTGGTGCTGTTCCCGTAGAGTTCCGGATCCGTGGTTGCCGCCACCTGCTGCACGCCCGGGATGGCGCTCACCCTCTCCAGCGCGCTGGTGATGATCTGCGGCGTACGGTCCTCGCCGTAGCCTGAATTGGTCGGATCAAGAAGGAAGTTGATCAGGCGGCTGATTTCGAATCCGACCTGCTGCTGGCGCAGGTTGTCCAGCGTGCGCACGAACAGGCCCGCGCCGCCCAGCAGAATCACGCTTAAGCCGATCTGTACCCCCACCGCAACCTTGCGGAAGCGTTGCGATTCCTTCGACAACGTTCCCGCATTCTGCCGCAATGCACTCACCAGGTCCGGACGGATAAAGTGGAACACCGGCGCGATGCTGAATAGCAGGCTCGCCAGCACCGAGATTAGCAGTGTAAACAGCAGCACGCGCCCGTCGATAGCCGCCGGGTAAGGTTCGCTTCCCGGATCCGCGCTGGTCATGATGCGCACCAGCACCCGCGCCACCACCGGCGCCAGCGCCAGCCCCGCAACCGCCCCCGCCAGGCCCAGCATGCCCCCTTCCACGAAAAGCTGCGCGACGATCCGCCCCCGCCGCGCCCCAAGCGCGTAGCGCATCGACATCTCCCGCGCACGCGCCGACGCCCTCAGCAGCAGCAGCGTAGCCACGTTGATGGCGCACATCGCCACCAGCAGCCCGGCCATGCTGAACAGAATCACCAGCGGCCTTCTAAGGTCGCCGCGGTTGGGATTGAATCCCTGCGAGTCGTCCACCACGCGGACATGCGAATCATCGATGAACGCCTTCCGGAAACGCTCGGATTGGTGCTTGAAGTCCGCGAATTCCGCGATGCGCAGCGTTCGCCACAGCGGGCCGAGACCGGCGTTGGCCTGCGCGTAGGTCACACCCGGCTTGAGCCGCGCCACCACCGTCAGACACGCCGAATGGTGGTTCTTCAAATCGTCCAGCACCACGCGCCACGGAATGGCCTGCTCGATCATCGTGACCGGAACAAACACACCCGGCCTGTACCCGCCGATCGCCGAGTCGAAGTGGCTCGGCGCGACGCCCACAATGGTGAAGGGGTGACCGTTGATCAGGATTGTCTGCCCGATTACGTTCTGGGCCGCGTTGAAGCGCGTCCTCCAGTAGTCGTAGCTCAAAACCGTCACCGCATTCGCGTTCTTGGCCGTCTCGTCCTGGAGCGTAAACAGCCGTCCCGCCGCCGGCCTCAGCCCCAGCAGTTGAAAGTAGTTGCCGCTGACCACCTCGGCGTCCTTGCTCTCCGCCTGGTTGTGCCACGATACGCCCAGTTGTGTCTTGTCCGTTGCGAGAATGCCCTGGAACACCGAATTCTGCTCGCGCAGATCCTTGTACATCGGATAGGAGTAGTAGTTGCGCCCGGTCGGGGTATCGCCGCCAAACGAACTCATCGAGCCGGAAAACGCTCCCGTCCACTCCAGGCGCACCAGTTCCTTCGGATTCTGCACCGGCAGCATGCGCAGCAGCACCTGGTCGAACAGCGTGAAAATGGCCGTGTTTGCGCCGATGCCCAGGGCTAGAGTGAGCACCACGGTGATGGTGAACCCCGGCGATTTCCGCAACTGCCGCAGCGCATATCGAATGTCGTGACTCGCCACCAGGTCTTCCTCCCTATTCCCTAACCCTTAACCCCTGCTTTATTCCGTCCGCAACGCTTCCATCGGATCAATGGACGCCGCCCGACGCGCCGGCAGCCAGCTTGCCGCCGCAATCGCCAACGCAAGAACACCCAGGGCCATGCCCATCGAAGCCAAATCCATTGCGCTGACCCCGAACACCAGCGACGATTCGAGCCGCGACGCTCCCACCGCCAGCACCATTCCCAGCGCCAACCCCACCAGTCCCATCCACGCGGTATCGCGAAATACCAATCGCGACGTCGCCTCGCGCGATGCGCCCAGCGCCATGCGAATCCCGATTTCCCGCCGCCGCTGCGTCACCCGGAACGCCAGGAACCCATACAATCCCACGATCGTGAGCGCCAGTCCGATGAACCCCAGCGCCGTCACCAGCTCGGCCATCATCTGGAATTCGCCTGCCGACCAGCGAATCAGTTCCGGCAGCGAAGTGATGAACATGGGATCGAGCCGTGGATCGACGTGGATGAACACCTGGCGCGCGCTCCCAGCCATGCTCATGGCGTTCTGGCTCGTCTCCATCACGGCGGTGATCTCGCCCATATCCTGCCAGTGGAACGGCAGATACACGTAGGGCTCGGGGATCTCGCCGATCTGACTGATGGGCGCATCTTCCGCGACGCCGATAATCCGCGCGACCAGATCCTTTCCGTTGCTGAATGCGGGGAATCGGACCACCTGACCGATTGGATCGCCGCCCCGCCAATACTTCCGCGACATGGCTTCGCTGATCACCACTACCGGCGGCCCACTCGCATCGTCTGCCGCCGCGAACCCGCGTCCGCGAATCACGTGCGTGCCGGTCACATCCAGAAACTCCGGACTCACCGCGTTGTATTTGATCGACACCGGATCACGCATCTCCGGATGGTCGGGCAGCACCACATTCGCGGCGATACCACCTTCCGAAGGCATCAGCGGCGAACGGATTCCGTAAGCCACGCGCCGAACCCCGGGCATCGCCCGCAACTTATCGAGCAGTTCATTGCGGATGGGCACATCGGGATCCTGCGCAAACGCCACCAGCACCTCGTTCCGCGTGATCCCGATCGAGCGGGTGCGCGTGTTCAGGAAACTGCGCACCAGTACGCCGGTGGAAACCAGCAATGCGAAGGCCACCGCGATCTGCACCCAGATCGCAGCCCGGCGCGCCAGGGGCACCCGCACCGCGGAGCGGATGGCCGCGGCCTGAAGAACCGGCAGAATGTCGGTCCTCGACACCGACCGTATCGGAATTAGCGCGAGGAGCAGCATCGCCATCAGCGCTACGAGCCCCGCCAGCGAAAATACGCGCCAATCCAGCTGAAAATGAGCCGTCGATCCGAAGGAGATCAGCATAGCCGGCTCACTGATCAGGAGCCGCGGCAGCAGCGCCGCGATGCTGGCGGCGACCGCCAGGCCCGCCATCAAACTGAGCACGCACAACAGCAGGTTCTCGACCAGAGATTGCCGGATCACCGCCCACCGGGTCGCCCCCAGTGAAAGCCGCACCGCCGACAGCGGCTGGCGGCTCAGTGCGCGCGCCAGCAGCAGGTGGGCGACGTTGACCGTGCACAGCAGCACGACCCCTCCCACGATGGCTATCAGTACCAGCCCGCTGGTTCCCGCAGCGTCCATGCGGTATCGAAAATCGGAAATCGCGCGGGCGCCCCGTCCCTTGTTGCTGGCGGGATCGGCGGCCGCCAGCGCCCCGGCAATGGTCGCCACCTGTTCGTTCGCTTCGGCCGCGGTCGCACCCGGCGCCAGGCGCCCGAGCACATGGAACCAGCGAAAGTCGCGCGCGGTCAGGTCCTTTGCTCCGTTCGTAACCGCAGCCCACGTCTCGGTCGGCATCCACAGGTCGCGGTCGCTGTTAGCGTCAACGTCGCGGAAATCCGGTGGCAGCACCCCCCAAACATCCACATGCTCAACGCGGCTTTCGCCGCGCCGCAGGGGAATTTGTTTTCCCACAATCCCCGGATCGCCAGCGAAGTTCCGCTTCCAGCAGCGATATCCCAGCACCACGCCGGGGTGCGTGCGCAGCATGCCCGCATCGGCGGGCGTGAATAACCTGCCCAACACGGGTCGCACGCCGAGAACACTGAAAAAGTTGTCCGAGACCACGTAGTTCAGCAGCAGCGTGGTTGTGCCGTCGGCATTGGGCATCAGGCTGCCGCGCCCGCCCAACGCGACCAGCCCGCCCCGCGGCCCCTGGAACGCCGTCGCTCGTTCCGCCATCGCCTGGTACTCGAGAAAGGTGAATCCGCCCACCTGATCCTGCGGCGTCGTGGAAAAGATGCGCACCACGCTGCCGGGATGAGGAACATGCATCGGCCGAAGCCACAGACCATCCATCAGGCAGAAGATGGCCGAGCTCGCACCGATGCCCAGCGCCAGCGTCAGCACCGCCGTTAGCGTAAAGCTGGGAGCGCGCCGCACCTGCCGAAACGCATATCGCAAATCTTGAGCGAGCATCGGAGTCCTCCTTCCCTGTTCCCTCGTTCCCTGCCTTATTCCGTCCGCAGCGCCTGCATCGGCTCGACCGCCGCCGCGCGCCGCGCCGGCACCACCGACGCCAGCACCGCAAATGCGAAGATCGCTATTCCTGCAAGGGTGAGCACAAGCGGGTCCAGCGGATCCACCTGGAACAGCAGCGACCGCAGCAGCCGCGTGGCAAACACCGCGCCCACTCCGCCAATCACGCACCCCGCCAGTCCCAGCTTCGCCCCGGAAACGAGGATCAGCTTCATCACGCTGGATCGCTGCGACCCCAGCGCCATCCGGATGGCCATCTCCTGGTTGCGTAGCGCCGCCGAAAAGGCAATCACGCTATAGATTCCCAGCACTGCCAGCAACACCGCCGCCGCCGCAAAGCTGGAAATCAGCGCCGCATTGAATCGCCGCGGCGCCTGTCCCTCGGCCACCACCTTGTCCATCGATTCGATCTGCGTGAGCGGCAACTGCGGATCGATCGAGCGCACCACCGCGCGCAGCGAATCCGCCATCTGCTCCGGCTCCATCCCACTGCGCAGTACGATCGTGCCGCCGTTGCTCGCCAGCATGTCCGGCGGGGCAAACTGTCCCAGCGCCAGCTTCCACTGGCTACCGGGCTGGTAAAACTGCGGCTTGATGTCCCCATCGGCCGTGGTTTGCCGGATGTCGCCGATCTCCCCCACCACCGTCATCCACGGCAGCGGCGTGGCCTTGACCCCGATATGAACGCGTTTGCCGATCGGGTCCTGCCCCGGCCAGTAGTGTTCCGCCAGCGCGCGGTTCACAATCACTACCATGGGCGAATCGACGCGGTCCGCCCCCGTGAACGCGCGGCCGCGAATCAGCGGAATCCCTTCCGCCTTGAAGTAATCGCCCATAATCTGCGATGGCCAGGCCATCTGCAGTTCCGCGCCCTGCGGCGGGTTAAAGCCCTCGGCGACAAAACCGGTGTTGCTGTCGATGCCCGCGCTCGGCAGGGATGTGGTCAGTCCCGCCGCCTGCACGCCCGGCAGCTGCGCCAGTTTTTCCAGCAGCGCGCGATTGAATGCATCCACCGCCGGCTGCGTCGAGTACTGTTGCTGCGGCAGGCTGTACGACGCGGTCAGAACGTGATCGGTGCGGAATCCCAGGTCCACCGCCCGCAGTTTTTCAAAGCTGCGCACCAGCAACCCTGCGCTCGCCAGCAGCACCAGCGCCACCGCCAGTTCCACTACCACCAGCACCGAGCGCAGCCGCGCATTCCCGCTGCCCGATGTTCC
Organism: uncultured Acidobacteriota bacterium; assembly: GCA_963706455.1. Classification (GTDB taxonomy): domain Bacteria; phylum Acidobacteriota; class Terriglobia; order Terriglobales; family Acidobacteriaceae; genus Telmatobacter. The sequence goes on from CAVPNO010000008.1 coordinate 104,722, forward strand.
CGTGCGCCCGCCTTCCTTCAAGGCTTCGTTCACATCGGTCCGCGTGGCCGCCAGCGCCGGGATCAGCCCGCACACCAGCCCCGTCAGCACTGCCAGCAGCAACGCAAATCCCACCACCATCCAGTCAAGGCTGATGGAGCTGATGCGCGGCAAAGTTTCCGGAAGGAAGCTCATTCCCGCACGCAGCGCAACCGCCGCCAGGACCAGGCCCAGCACACCTCCCGTCACGCTCAGCGCCATCGTCTCCACCAGGCTCTGGCGCACGATCGCGCCTGCGTTTGCACCCAGCGCCAGCCGCACCGAAATCTCCCGCCGCCGGCGAATCACCCGCACCAACAGCAGCCCGGCAAGATTGGCGCAGGCAATAAACAGAACCACCGCGACCGCCAGGAACAGCGCGCGCACCAGCGGCCGCGCTGCCTGCACCGTGGTTTCGTCCAGCCTCCGCACCTCGGCGTGAAGGCGCAGGCTGCCCGCGATCTCCGCCGGCAGAGCGCGCATGATCTGCTGGGTCACCAGTCCGGCGTCCTGCTGCGCCTGTACCGGAGAGATCCCCGGCTTCAGCCGCCCGACCATCTGGAAATTCCAGCTTGTCTTCCCCTGCTCCAGTTCCCCCTGGGTAAAGCTCATCGGCACCCAAAGCTCGCTGCGGTTCAGTTGTCCCGGCACCAGGGGAAATTCGAAATCGCGCGGCATCACGCCGACGACCGTGTACGCCTTGCGGTCCAGCTGAATCGTTGACCCCAGTACCTGCGCATTGCCGTGAAACCGGCTGCGCCAGGTCTGGTAGCTGATCACCGCCACCTGCTGCCGGCCTTCATCTTCCTCCGCGGTGAACACCCGTCCCAGCAGCGGCGATACACCGAGGGCCGTAAACACGCCGGTATTGAGCCGCGCCGCGTTCACCTGCGACGGATCGCCCACGCCCGAAAGTTCATACGACGTCTGATAGTATGCGCCCATGCTGGAGAAGGCGTGCGTCCCGCGCGCATACAAAACCGATTCGTATGCCGGCACACCCGGCGTGTCGAAGGTCGTGCCTTCGATCAGGTCGCCCACCACCACCAGGCGGGTCGGATCGGCGAACGGCAACGGCCGAAGCAGCACGCCCTCGACGATAGAAAAGATCGCCGTCGTGGCGCCGATTCCAAACGCCAGCGTCAGAATCGCTGTCAGCGCAAATCCCGGCGATTTCCGCAGCTGCCTCAGGGCATAACGAACATCCCGAAGTCCCATCGAGCTCTCCTCCCTGTTCCCTGTTCCCTGTTCCCTGTTCCCTGTTCCCTCATTCACTCCGCGCGCAGCGCGTCCGTCGGGTTCACGCCGGCCGCGCGCCGGGCGGGAATCACTGCCGCCACAAACGCGGCCAGGCCCAGCAGCAGCGTGGCAAATGCAAGCACCGCCGGGTCGTAAGGTTTCACTGAAAACAGCTGGCTGGTGATCGCCCAACCGGCCGCAATCGCACCCGGTATGCCGATGGCCAGACCGATCGCGGTCTGCAGGAACGCGGTGCGCAGCACCATCGTGAGCACCCTGACCCGATCGGCGCCCAGCGCCATGCGGATGCCGATTTCATTGGTTCTCTGTTCCACCGTGTACGCGGTCACGCCATAAAGCCCCACCGCCGCCAGCACCAGCGCCAATCCGCCGAACAGCAGCGTCAATTTAGCAATCAGGTTTTGCTGGCCAAAGTCGCGCCCCAACAACTCCGGATACGAGACAAAATCCACCAGCACCAGGTTCGGATCGATCTGGGCGAGCGCCTCGCGCACCTGCTTCTCCAGCCCAAAAGGACTCCCGGGAAACCAGAAAATCAGGTTGTAGCAGTAGTGCGACCACTGGTCGCCGGTATTCAACGACGGCTTGTCGTACTCCGTGTGCTGGTGCACGGGCAGGAAAAACATAGCGCGATCGGGTTTGTTCAGATCGTAAGTGAGATAGCGCATGTCGGCGGCCACGCCCACAATCTCGTAATCGCCCGCATGGCTCATCTCGTCCGAGCCGAAATGCTTGCCGATCGGGTCCTCGCCCTTCAGGAATTTCTTCGCGAAGGCCTCGTTGACTACCGCCACCTTCGGCGAGGTCGCCGTGTCCTGTTCGGTAATCGTCCTTCCCAGGACCATCCGATTGCCGAGCGTTTCAAAAAAACCGGGCATCACGCGCGTCCACGAGGCGCCGTCGTCGTCGCCGGAATGCGGCTCCGGCTGGCCCTGCACCCGCACCCCGTCGTTCCAGCTATCCCCGCTCATCGGCCCATACGTTGCCGCCGTGTAGCCGCGCACCCCCGGAATGCGCTCGATTCTCTCTTCCATTCGCCGATAGAGAAGCTCGAGTTGATCGGGCTGATAGCCCGCCACCAGCGGATTGATGTAGGCCAGGTAGCGGTCCTTGGTCTCGAATCCGAAGTTCTGATGTTCCAGGTTGCTCAGGCTTCGGCCCAGCATGGCCGCCGCGCTCAGCAGAACCAGCGAAACCGCGGCCTGCCCGATCACCAGAACCTTCTGCGGCCAGCGCGCGCCCTGCCCGGTGGAACGGTTCGCCCCGCGCAGCGCTTCCACCGGCTCGGCATGCGAGGTCATCCACGCGGGCGCGATCCCGAATGCCACTCCGGTCAGCAGGGAAACGCCGAACGCGAACAACAGCACCGGTATCGACGGCGTGGCATCGATGGGTATGTAATGGTCCGGACCGGTGAAGGCCAGCTTCAGAATCAGGCTCGTGCTTCCGTAGGCCACCGCCAGGCCTGCGACTCCCCCCGCCAGTGCCAGCGTCAGGCTCTCCACCAGCGCTTTCAACACCAGGTGCCGCCGCGAGGCGCCCAGCGCGACCCGCACCGAAGTCTGCTGCCGGCTTCTCATGCCGCGCGCCAGCAAAAGGTTGGCGAGATTCGCGCACGCGATCAGAAGCACGCATCCGGCCGCCGTCAGCAGCAGGCGAAGCGCGTCTTCATACTGCTCCCGCATGTCGGTCACTCCCGCGCCTCCCGGCGTCAGGTGGAAGACCTGCTTGGGCAGGTACTCTTTCTCCTGCGGGCTCATTTCGCTCATGTGGCTCGTCTGCCATTGATGCAGTTCCACCTTCAGCTGCGATTCCAGGGTCTTGGGATCGGTTCCCGGCTTCACTCTCCCGATCACGTCCAGCCAGTTCTGATTGGGTTGCTTCAGGCGCGTAGTCTGGCCGCTCAGCAGCGGCTCGGTCGACAGCGGCATCCAGAAATCCGGCACATTCCAGGCGCGCAGATCGGCCCCGAAAAATGCCGGCGGCGCAATGCCCACCACCGTAAATGCCTTGCCGTTGATCTGGAACGCCGCGCCCACCAACGACGGGTCGCTCCCGTATTTCTCCTGCCACGTGTGATAACTCATCACCGCAACCGGCTCGGCCCCGTCCCGGTCGTCGGCATCGGTAAGCACCCGGCCCATCCACGCCCCGATCCCGAAGGTGCGAAAGAAATTCCCCGAGACCAGGCTTCCATTGCGGTTTTCCGCCTGCTGCAACGTGCCCATGCGGCGCACCGCCAGCCCGAAGCCGCCTCCCTGGAACGCCGCCAGGTCCGCGAACGCCGGCGTATTGTCGCGGAATTTCAGGTACAACTCGTCGGAGAAGATCGAATACTCTTCCCACTGCGTATATCCGCCCCAATTGCAGCAGTGGCTCTTGTCCCCAAAGCGGTAGAGTTCCTCCGGCTTCGTCACCGGCAGGGACTTCAGCATCACCGCGTGCACCAGCGTGAAGATCGACGTGGTGGCGCCGATGCCCAGCGCCAGCGTAAGGATCGCCGTCAGCGTAAACCCCGGCGACCTGCGCAACTGCCGCAGCGCGTAACGAAGATCCTGGAGAAGTGTCTGCATGCCGGTGTCCCTCAGTCCCTTAGTCCCTGGTTCGTGCTTCACTCCGTTCGCAACGCCTGCATCGGTTCAACCGACGCAGCGCGCATTGCCGGTACCAGCGCCGCCAACAATCCCGCTGCCACCAGCAGGAGTGAGATCAGCACCAGCCCTCCTGCTTCCCGCCGGGCTTCGAAGTAGATGACAATGCCGATGATCCTGCGCGCAAACAGCGTGAGCACGATGCCCGCTGCCGTTCCGCCGGCAAGCATCCACGCCACCCGCCGCATCACCATGACCAGAATGCTCTGCCGCGATGCGCCCAGCGCCATCCGCACCCCGATGTCGCGCCGCGACTGCTCCACTTCATGGCTAACCAGCCCGTAGAGCCCGACCAATGCCAATAAGAGAGCCAGCCCGGCGAAAATGCCGAACAGCCAGCTCTCCATGCGCTCGAACACCAGCGTCTCCGATACCACCTCGGTCATCGTGGTTGCTTCTTTGAACGGAACCGTGGAATCCACTTCGTGAAGCGCGCTCCGCAGAGCGGGAATGATGGAAGCGGCATCGCCGTCAAAACGCAGCACAAAGTACATGCCGTTTAACACCTCGGCTCGTTCCTTCACGGGCACGGCGTCGATCAGATAATCCATCTCGGCCAGGGTCGGCTCGTAAATGTCCTGGCGCACGTTGCCCACCACGCCAACGATCCGGGTCCAGTGATCCTGTTTATCGCTGTCGTCGATGCGCTGGGCGGTCGCGTCAAGTCCGCCGGGGATGAACTTCTTCACGAAGGCGTCGTTCACCACTACGGGCGATGAAGGGTTGTCGGGCCGGTCAACGCTGGGCGACAGCATGCGCCCGCGGTGCAGCGGAATTCTGAACACGTCGAAGTAGCCGGTGCTCACCATGCGCCGTTCGGCGAGCATTTCCTGTTGCGGCGGATTGGGCGGCTGGCCGGCGATGTGGATGTCGGAGTTCGAGCCCCAGTTCTGGATGGGCAGGATGGTGATCATGCCCGCGGCGCGGACGCCGGGAATCTGCTGGACGCGGTTGACCAGGGGCTGATAGAAATCCGCGATCGGATCGCGGCCCGCATAACGCGTGGGCGTGAGATTGATCGGAGTGGCCAGAATGTGATTCGGATCGAAGCCCAGGTCCGCGTGCCGATAGCGCGTGACCACGCGGATCAGCAAGCCTGAAACCACCAGCAGCAGCATGGTCAGCGCCACCTGCGTAATCACGAACCCCGCACGCAGATGATGCTGGCTGCGATCCGCGCCCGCGTTCCCGCCCGACTTGAGTGCCCGATTCGGATCGAGCCCCGATAAACGTAACGCGGGGTATAGCGACGCCGCAAGGCTCACCACCACCGCGACCGCGACGCCCGCGCCCAGCACCGCCCAGTTCATGTGAATATCGGCGCCGCGTGCCAGTGCCCGCATGAGGAACAGGCGCATCAGGTCAAGCAGCACCGTGGCCAGCAACACGCCTCCCGCGGCACCCAGCAGCGCCAGCAGCACTCCCTCGGTCAGCACCTGGCCGACAAGCCGCGCCCGCCCTGCTCCGATCGCCGTACGCATCGCCATTTCCCGCTCGCGCTTCACGCCCCGCGCCAGCAGCAGCCCCGCCACATTCACGCAGCCGATCGCCAGGACCGCCAGCACCGCGCCCAGCAGCGTCCATAGCGGCCCTTTGCTATGGCCGACCACGCTCTGCGCCAGCGGCTGCAGGTGCACCGTCCGGCCCGCGTCCGTGTCCGGATAGGCCCGGCCAAGGTCGGCAAACACGTGCTGCAGATCGGCTTGCGCCTGCTCCAGGGTCACGCCGTCCTTCAGACGGGCTACCGTGCGCATCCAGTGGCTGCCGCGATGCTGCATCCAGGACTTATCGATGAACCGCGAGGTATAGATCACGTTGCGCGAGCTCAGCGGATAACGGAAACCGGCCGGCATCACGCCAATGATTGTGTACGCCGTGCCATCCAGTTTCACCGCGGTATTCAGCACGTTGCGGTTGCCGCCGAAGTAGCTCTGCCACACCTCGTAGCTCAACACCACCAGCAGGTTTTTCCCATCCTGCTCCTCGCCCGGCAGGTAGGTGCGCCCGAGCAGCGGCCGTACGCCGAAGACCTGGAAAAAGTTGTCGCTCGAATGAATCGTGTCCAGCAGCACCGGCCCGCTCAACGGCGTCTCCACCGTCGCTTTGAAAAAGTCGTTATACCCCGCCAGTGCCGCAAACCCTTTCGCCTGCGCGCGCTCGTCACGGAAACTCGGCCACGACGCCGGCTGCGTATACCCGCTGTGGCTTATCGACTCAATGCTGACAATCCGCTCCGGGTGCGCATAGGGCAGCGGCCGCAGGATCACCGTATCGATCACGCAGAACACGGCTGTCGCCACGCCCACGCTCAGGGCCAGCGTCAGCGCCACGGTCAGCGCAAATCCGGGAGAATGGCGCACCTGCCGCATCGCATAGCGAAGATCCTGGAGAAGTGTCTGCATATCCCTATTCCCTACTCCCTGTTCCCTGTTCCCTGCCTTACTCGGTGTGCAGCGCCTGCACCGGATCGACTCCCGCGGCGCGCCGCGCCGGCAGGTAGCATGCAAACAGCGCCACGACCGACAGCACCGCCGCCACGCTGGCGAACGTCAGCAAATCCGTCGTTCCCACGCCGTACAGCATGCTGCGCACAAAGCGCGTCAGAAACAGCGACGCCGCGATGCCCGCCGTCAGTCCGCAAACCGTAAGCATCAGGCCTTGCCGCAGCACGTTGCGAAAGATGTCCCCTTTGCCCGCTCCCAGCGCGATGCGGATGCCGATTTCGTGCGTCCGCTGCCGCGTCGTGTACGACACCACGCCGTATATCCCCACCGCCGCCAGCAGCAAAGCCAGCAGCCCGAACGATCCGGCAAACGTCACCGCGATGCGCTCGAACATGCTGCCCATCTGCATGCTTTCCCTCAGGCTGCTCACGTTGTAGAGCGGCAGATCGGCGTTCAGGCTATGAATCGCCTGCTCCACGCTGCTCGCCATCCCCATCGGCTCGCCCTTGGTGCGCACGTGCAGGATCACCTGGTCGTCATACGTCAGTGGCATCAGCACCATCGGCGTGGGGTCGTAGATCAGGCGGCGATATTTGCCGTTGGCCGCCACTCCCACCACGGTTCTCCATTGATGGCCGTCGTTCACGCGTTTGCCGATGGCGCTCTGTCCCGGCCAGTAGCGATCCACGAAGGCCTGGTTGACGATCGCCAAAGGCGGCGCATCCGCCATATCGGCTTCCGCGAAGTCGCGCCCCGCCAGAAGCGGTGTCCGCATCAGCCCCAGGTACCCCGCCCCCACATAGGCGCGGTCCATTTGCATGTCTTCGTGCGGCCGCCGCACGTAGCCCTCGGGAAGTTCGCTGTCGGAGTGAATCGTGAAACTCAGCGGGCTGAAATCCGCCAGCGCCGCGGCTTCCACCCCCGGCAGATGCCGGACCCGTTCCACCACCTGGCGCTCGAATTCCGCTTCGGCTTTACCGCTATAGCCCATGGGGTGCAAATCGAAGCTCACCAGGAGTACGCGATTGGGGTCGAATCCCGGATCCACCTTTTGCGCGTTTTCCAGGCTGCGCACGAATAACCCCGCACAGGTCAGCATCAATAACGAGAGCGCGATCTGCGCCACCACCAGCCCCGAGGTCAATCGCGACTTGTGCAGCCCCCCCGAGGTATTCAACGCCTCGTCCTTGAGAATGGAACCGGGAGAGATCCGGGTCGCGCGCAGCGCCGGCGCCGCTCCCGAGATGAGTGCCGTTAACCCGGATACGAGAATCGTGGCCAGCATCACCCGGCGATCGACGCTTCCTTCAAGCGCCAGGGGAAGATTGGCCAAGGGAACGAATGCGGCCATCGCCCGCGCCGTCCATGTCGTGCTCAACAGGGCCAGCACCCCCGCAGCCAGCGCGATCAGCCCGGTTTCCATCACCAGCTGGCGCACCAGCGGCCACCGCCCGGCTCCCATCGACATGCGGATGGCGAACTCCCGCCGGCGGGCCACCGACCGCACCAGCAGCAGGTTGGCCACATTCGCGCAGGCCAGCAGCAGCAGCACCGCCGCCATCGCCAACAGGATGGGCAGCGTACCCGCCATGTAGACGTTCACGCCAAACGGCGAGCGCCACATAGGATCCGTCGAGACCTGGTTATTTCCCTGGTGATCCCCCGGCGGATACTGCGCCACCAGCCGCTGCATCAGGACATTCAGTTCATCGTCCGCCTGGCGCTCGGTCGCGCCCGGACGCAGCACGCCGAAAACATTCAGAACCGCGTTCCCCCGGTCTTCGATCGAATTCCATCCCCACACCTGCTTGAACATGCCCAGCGGAACGAACACGTCGCAGCGCAATCCATTCATCACCCCGCGGAATCCCTTCGGCGCCACGCCCACGATCGTGTACGGGTAGCGATTCAATTGGATGGTCTTGCCGATAATGCCCGGATCGCCGCCGAACCGCTCCTTCCACAAGCTGTAGCTCAGCACCGCGATCGGCGCGCCCGCCTTTTCGTTCACCCGCGTGGAGATGAGCGTGCGGCCCAGGTAGGGCTGCACGCCCAGCACCTCGAAATAATCCCCGCTGGTCAGCTCGCCCCAGATGCGCTCAGGGCGCCCGCTTCCGGTGATCGAGATGTAGTCCTGGTGCTCGGCAATCATCCCTGAGAAGCTTTGGCTGCTGGCGCGCAGATCGGCAAAATCGGGAAAGGAAAACGGCGGCGTCGGGTGTTCGCTGCGCTCCCCGCGCTGCAGGCTCAGCATCCGGTCCACATTCCGCGCTCCCGGAATGGGATTGAACAGCGTGGCGCTGATCCAGCTCAGAATCGTGCTGTTGGCCGCGATCCCCAGCGCCAGCGTGAGCACCGCCGTGATCGCAAACCCCGGCGCGCGCCTCAATTGTCTTCCCGCGTAACGTACATCCTGAAACAGCATCGCTCGTCTTCTTTCCCGACCCCCGCCCTAATCCCTGGTCCTTGGTTCCTTCGTTCCTGCCTCCACTCCCCGCAGTTCTCCTTTCGTCTAGGATCGACCGTGCCTGACGTTCAGGGGGAAGAGAGACGATGTAGGCAATGATTCGTTGCCGGGCGCCCCAAGCCCCCTTTTGGGACCTGGAATCACGGAGTCATTCGTTGCGCAGCGCTTCCATGGGCGCGATGGACGCCGCCCGCCCGGCGGGCGCAAGCCCGGCAATCAAGACGGTCATCACCAGCACCACCGCCGCCGCGATGAAGCTCACCGGATCGGATGGACCCACCCCAAACAACATCGACCGCAGCAGGCGGATGGCAAAGAAGGCGCCCACGCCGCCGATCAGCAGGCCGGCCGCGACCGTCTCCAGCCCGCCGTTCACCACCAGCCGCACGATCTGTACCCGCGTCGCGCCTACCGCCATGCGCAGTGCGAATTCGCGGCTGCGCTCGGTCACCGCGTACGCCATCACCGCGTAGAGGCCCAGAGTTGCCACCAGCAGGCTGGCCAGAGCAAACACGCCCAGCATCTCCACGGGAATGCGCACGAACTGGTATTTGATATCGCCCACGTTCGTGAGCGTATCCACGTTCTCCAGTGGCATTGCGCTGTCCAGCCGCGCCACCGCCTGCTTCAGCTGCGGCAGCACCGCCATCGGCGTTGTCCGCGAGCGCAGAGCGAAGAACGCTTCGCCCTGGTAGTGCTGCAGGAACGGCAGATATACCACCGCCGTCGGATCCGTATCCTGCGGCGAGTAGTATGTATAGTTCTTCACGATGCCGACTACCTGGCAGGCCTTGCCCCCCATCATGATCGTGCTGCCCAGCGCATCGCCCTTGGGCCAATAGCGGTGCGCCATGTCCTCGTTGATCACCACCACCAGCGGCGCGCCGGATCGGTCCGCCGTCGTGAATTCGCGCCCCTGCGCCATGGCGATGCGCATAGTGCGGAAAAAGTCCGGCCCTTCCAGATCGGCGATCACCGTGGTGCTTTCGTTTTTGGCAAAGGTGTAACCGGGCACCGCAAACTCGCGCACGTTCCCTGAACCGAAGTCGCCCATCGGCAGGTGAGACGTGATTGTGACGTCAGCCACACCCGGCGCTGCGCGCATTGCATCCAGCAGCGTCGATAAAAGCACCAGCCCCTTTTCCTCGCTGTATCCGGAGCGGTCCAGGGAAACGCTGGCGGTAAGCACGTTCTCGCGGTCGAATCCGCGCGCGCGGTGCACGACGTTCAGCAGCGTCCGCAGCAATAGCGCCGACGCCACCAGCACCACAAAACACATTCCCAGCTGCAGCCCCAGCATCACGATCTTTCCCCAGCGGCCGCGGCTGGAACCCAGAATGCTCTGCGCGCCCTCGTGCAACGCGTCCTTCTGCGAGCCGCGCAGCGCCTGGCGTATGGGCATCGCGCCGCACACCAGCGCCACCGTGATCATCAGCGCAGCCACGAGCGCCAGAATTCGCCAGTCGGTGCTGAAGTTGAAACTGAGCTGCAACCCGAAGGTCGGGAGAAGCGCATAAATCGATTGCGCCAGGACCAGGCTTGCGGCCCAGCCCGCCGCTCCGCCCAGCATCGCCAGAATCAGCGACTCCATCAGCAGTTGCGATGCAATACGACGCGACGTCGCGCCCAGCGAGGTGCGAATGGCAATCTCGCGCCGCCGCCGTGCCGCACGCTGCCCCATCAACGACGTGGTATTGATGCATACCAGAATCAGCAGCAGACCGGCCGCGCCCAGCAGGACCGGCATGTTTTCCCCGATCACTCCGAACAGCCCGCGCTCAAAGTGGGCCGAGTCCCTCAGGTTCAGGTCCCAGCCTCCCATATTGCCGCCCTTGGCCTCTTCCTGTTGCGCATACTGCCGCGCCAGCGTGTGCAGCTCCGCCGCCGCCGTCTCGGAAGAAACGCCGGGGCGCAGCCGCCCGCCAAACATGCCGTTGAATGACTTCAGGGGGTCGGCTGCCGGATCAGGCCCGAGCGACCGCAGCCCCGAAACCGGAACCCACAATCCCTCCGCGATCCCGCCATAGATCCCCGAGAAATCCCGCGGCGCCACCCCGATCACCGTGAACGGATGCCGGTTGAGCATGATCGTACGGCCCACGATGTGCGCATCGGCGTTGAACCGCACCCGCCACAGGCGATCGCTCAGCACCACCTCGTCATGCGCGCCGTACACCCGGTCGTTCGCCCCGGGATCGAAGAAGGAACCCAGTTGCGGCTCCAGCCCGAGGAGTTGAAAGTAATTGCTAGAGACTTGGCCCACCGGCTGCACTTCCGGCGGAGTCCCCGGCGAAGCCAGGTCGACCACGTTGAGCGTGAATGCCGCCAGGTGGTCCAGGCTCTTGTCCCGCTCCCGCAGGAACTCCAGCACCGGGTAACTGACGTTGTACCCTGACCCCCCGCTGCGCACTGTCGCGTCGACAAAGCGCAGCGAACGCGAATCGTTCACGTGGGGATAGGGATCGAACGCCACCGCCTTGATCCATGTGAACACCGTCGTCAGCGAGGCAATGCCCAGGGCCAATGTCAGAACCGCAGCCACCGTGAATCCCGGCGAGCGACGCAACTGCCGCATCGCGTAACGCACATCCCGTATTGCTCCCTGGACGAACATCATTGGACCTCGCTTCATTCAACGGTCTTGAAACAGCATGGCCCTGACCGTCTATGCGGCTTCTGTTCGCGGAACACACCCCTGTTGCATCCCTTCATTGCCTCAGGGACGCCTCGCATTCCTCTCGGCCTTTTTTGAAAGGCGCTCTACGCCTCGACTTCCGCCGTCAGCTTCTTCAGCTCGTCTTCCGAGACCACCTTGCCGTCGAACAGGTGCACTTCGCGCTCCGCGTGTTTCGCGAACCGCGGATCGTGCGTCACCATGCAGATGGTCGACCCCTCGCGGTGCAGATCAGCCAGCAGGTGCATCACCGCCTCGCCGTTTTTCGAGTCCAGGTTTCCTGTAGGCTCGTCAGCCAGCAGGATCGACGGCGAACCGGCCAGCGCGCGCGCCACGGCCACACGCTGCTGCTGGCCGCCGGAAAGCTGTGCCGGATAGTGCCGCATGCGGTGCGCCATGTTCACCCGCTCCAGGGCTTCCTTCACCCGCTTCTTGCGCTCCGCCGACGGCATGCCCGCGCGGTAGGTCAGCGGCAATTCCACGTTCTCCTCGACCGTCAGGTCGCCGATCAGGTTAAAACTCTGGAAGATGAAACCGATTTCCTGGTTCCGGATCCGCGACCGCTCGCCGAAGCTCAGGTTCTCCACCGGCTTGCCGTTCAACTGGTACCGGCCCGCCGTCGGCGTGTCCAGCAGCCCCAGGATCGAGAGCAGCGTCGATTTGCCGCAGCCCGAAGGTCCCGACATCGCCAGGTACTCACCGCGCGAAATCGTAAGGTTGATGCCGGAGAGCGCGTGCGTCTCCACCTCGTCGGTGTAGAAGATCTTGGTCAGGTCCTCGATTTCAATCAGAGTGTCATTCATCGCCCCATCCCTTCCTCAGTGTTCAGTTGTCAGTGATCAGTGGTCAGTAACTTCTGGCCACCGACGGCCTAATGCCAAATCCCTGCTTTACTCCAGCCTGATCCGGTCCACGTTGTCATACCGCGACATGTCCGACAGGATTACGGTGTCGCCTTCCTTCAGCCCCTCGAGCACCTCAATGCTGTTCACCGAATTCTTTCCTACCTTCACCGACACCCGCGTCGCGCCCTTGTGATCGGGATCTTCCTTGAACAGGCTCAACGTCGAGTTCTCGTTCCCTAGCGCCGGCCGCCCCACGAACAGCACATTGTGCAACTTCTCGAGGTCGATCGAGCCGTCCACGCTCAACCCCTTCACGGCGCCCGGAGGCAGTTCGCCATCCAGTACTACGTCAACCGTGCGCGTTCCGTTCAACACCGCGGGATCGATGCGCGTCACGTGCCCGGGAACTATCCCGTTGTGGGTATCGATGTTGGCAGGCAGCCCAATGGTGATGTCGCGCGCCTGCGTCTCGGCGATCTGCAGCGCGGCCTTCAGTTTCCCGGGCTGCACCACCTCGGCCAGCGGCGTACCCGCGGTCACGTGCGTGCCCACCGACACCGGCGTTGCCAGCGGATCCAGTTCGCCCGACATCCCCGCCCGCACCTCCAGCGCATCCGTCTGCTTCTGGTAAAGCGACAGCAGTGTCTTCGCCTGGTCGACCTTGGCTTGCGCCGACTGGAGCTGCACTTCGATGTTCTTCTCGTTCACATCGAGCTGCTCCAGACTCAACTTGTTCTGGGTGGACAACTGGTCCGCAGTGCTCTTCGACTTCTCTGCGACCAGGCCCGAAACCACGCCCAGTTTCAGAAGCTGCTGGTCGGTTTCGGCCTGCAACCTGTCCTGGGCAAAGCTGGCATCCACCTGCGCAGCGGCAATCTTCTTGTCCATGAGCGTACTTTGCAGCGAGGCCTGCAGGGCCTTGTAATCGGTCTCGGCGCCCTTAACCTGCAGCTGCGCGTCGAGCAGCTTCTGCTGCACCTCGGGCGCTGCCAGGTCCATGATGATGGTGTCGGGCTTCACCATCGTGCCGGGCAGCACGCGTATGTGAACCACGGTCGCATCGGTAAGGGCCGGGATCAGTTGGATGGCGTCTTCCCGCGGTTGCAGTGTCCCCGTCGAGCCGCGCACCTGGCGAAGCATGTCGCCGCGTTTGACCGTGTCCGGCCATACGGTGGATGAATCTACGCTGGGCGCCGCCGGTTTCAGGCGCGATACGCCGAACGCGGCGCAAGCAAGTACCACCACTCCCACGCCAGCCCATACGATCGTCTGGCGCTTCTTCTTCAGCTTAATATCAGGACGAGCGATATCCATTGCGACCTCCCTGGCTGCACTTCTCATGCCAAAACCAGCCCGTCCGCTGATCACTGAGCATGAAGGAGTTACCCCACCAACAATCACATGCCACGGCACTTAACACTGACCGATCCCCAACCCCGTTGTCCGATATCGAACAGTTGCCATCGCTTAATCAAAGCGATCTATCCCGCACGACGGGACAGCCAGACTGGACAGAAAGTGCTCCCGGTAGCGGCCTCTGCACGGTGACCGGCTCGCTTGCGATGTACGAATCGGGGCAGAAAATCGTCGCCGAGACCTTCTGACCACCATCCCCGGTGCCTGGGTCTCGTTTTCTGTAGACCGGGAAACGCCTGGCTCAGCTCTTCTATACCCGCTCTACCGCCAGTCCGACCGCATTCCCGCCGCCCAGGCACAGTGCCGCGATGCCCCGCGACTTGCCGGTCTGCGCCAGAGCGTACAGCAGCTTTACCAGCACCGCCGCGCCGCTGGCGCCGATCGGATGGCCCAGCGCCACCGCGCCACCGTAGATATTCACCCGCTCCGCATCCAGGCCCAGTTCCCGGTTCACTGCCAAAGCCTGAACGCTGAATGCCTCGTTCAACTCGAACACGTCCACGTCGTTAAGCGCCCATCCCGCTTTGCGCGCCACCTTGCGCACCGCATCGATCGGCGCCAGCCCGAACCACTCCGGCTCGCGCCCTGCGGTGGCCTGCGCGCGGATCACCGCCAGCGGCTTCAAACCGCGCTCCTCGGCCGCCTCCGCGCTCGTCACCACCACGGCCGCCGCCCCATCGCTCACACCCGGCGCGTTGCCCGCCGTCACCGTCCCGCCCTCCTTGAAAGCGGGTTTCAACTTTGCCAAAGTCTCCACCTTCGTCTCCGGCCGGATACCCTCATCCTTGTCGAACACCCGCGGCGGATCGCCTTTCTTCGCTGCCGGAACGTCCACCGGAATGATTCCGGCGCGGAACCAGCATTTTTCCGTTGCCAGTGCTGCCCGCCGATGCGATTCTGCCGCAAACGCGTCCTGCTCCGCGCGCGTAATGCCGTACTTCTCCGCGATCATCTCCGCCGCAAAGCCCATGTGGTAGCCGCGATAGGCCTCCCACAACCCGTCGTTGATCATGGCATCGACCATGGTCGCGTTACCCATCCGGTAGCCGGAGCGCGCCTGCGGCAGCAGGTACGGCGCGTTACTCATCGACTCCATTCCGCCGGCGACGACAAACTCCGCATCGTGCGTCTCGATCTGCTGGGCCGCCAGCGAAACCGCCCTCAGTCCTGACCCGCACACCTGGTTCACCGTCAGCGCGGCTGACTCCGGCGGCATGCCGCCGTAGAGCGCCGCCTGCCGCGCCGGGTTCTGCCCCAGCCCGGCCTGCAGCACGCAGCCCATGATGCACTCGTCTACCTCGTCCGGCCGGATCCCCGCTCGGGCGATCGCCTCCCGCACCGCAATCGCCCCCAGCCGCGGCGCCGGAAACGACCCCAGCGCTCCCTGGAACTTGCCGATCGGCGTGCGCCCCGCCGCTACAATCACTGCTTCTCGCATCCCTTTCCTCCACGGTCGCCTGCAGAATATCGCCGTGCCCCCGCATTTGTCCGTCCACCCTCAGCATGTGTACAGTTCAGGGGGCGGTACTGGGCCTCAACCCCCGTGCTGAACCGATTTTTCTCGCTTTCCGTAAGCTTTTGGGACCGGGCATTCGTCTTTGGCAATAGGGCAATCCCGTAAACCGGGGAGTTCCAGGATGCGCAAGCTGATCGTACTCGCGGTTGCGGCGGGATGCATGGCGGTGTCTGCGGGAGCAGCCCGGCGGCTCACCGTCGCACAACTGGCCGAGACTCTTTCCACCGCTCTTGCCGAGCATCGGCCCGACGAGCAGATCGCCCGGCAGGTGGGTGAACTCGAGCTCACGGAGCGCCTCACCTCCGCCACCCTCGACCGGTTCGCCGCCCGCCTGCCCCTTCAGCCCCGCACTGCGCTTGCCTTGCAACTGCTATCGGATCAATCCGCCTTTCTGGATCCTCCGGTGGACGAGAACGTCTCCGCCGCTCCTCCCGGCAGTGCCGACCAGGAGAAAATGCTCGCCGAGGCGCGCGCTTATGCCGTTCAGACCTGGGGACGGCTGCCGAACTTTTTTGTCTCCCGCGTGACCACGCGCTTCGACAACGGCGCCCAGGTCCTTCATGCGGGCGAGTTTGCGGTGCGCATCGGCCTTCACCCTGTGAATTCCAGCACCCGGCAAATCACCTTTCGCGATGGAAAGGAAGTCCTCGATCCATCACCGGGCGCCGGGTCGGCGACGCCTGGTTCAACCCCGCCCAAAGCCTCCGAAGAACTAGGCCTTCGGAGTTGGGGAGAATTCGGGCCGGCGTTAACGGTGGTCCTGGCCGACCTCGCATCCCACAAGCTCACCTTCCATCACTGGGAACAGACCGCCGGCGGCCTGGCCGCCGTTTATCACTACGAGGTGCCCCGCGAAGCCTCCCACTACGCCGTGACTTACACCTTTCTCGATGTAAAGGCCCGCGGCCGCACCCAGTTCGGCTACAGCGGGCAACGGCGCTCCGCGCAGCAGGTGGCCAATATCCCCAAAGCGGCGGAAACGGAGTCCTACCACGAAACCCCCTCCTATCACGGCACAATCGCCATCGACCCGGCGACCGGGGCCATCCTGCGCATCACCATCGAAGCCAAACTGAGCAGCGGCGATCCCCTGCTTCGCGCCGCGACGATGATCGAGTACGCGCCGGTCACGATCGGCGAACGCAAGTTCATTTGCCCGGTACGCAGCCTGGCGATTTCCGAGGAACCTACGGGGCAGAACGGCTGCGCCTCAGGAGGATCGACCACGCTGAGTGGAGTGGGCGACCTCAGCGAGTGGCAAAACGGCACCCAGCATTGCGCTAGTTCCCCCGTCCTGCTTGTCAATGAAACAAAATTCACCGGCTATCACCGGCTGGGCTCGACCGCCCGCATCCTCACCGATGGCGCGCTGGCGGGCGCCGCCATTCCCCAGGCCCCACTCGCCACAACTTCGTCGGAGCCCGCCAAAGCGGATGAACCCGCTCCGGCCACAACCACACCCACAAGTTCCTTCGACCAGCCTTCACCGGCCGAGAATGCCACTTCCGCGCCGCCTCCGCCGCCGCCCCCAGCCGCGCCTCCTGTGCCCGCGGAACCCGTGATCCCCGAAATCAGCATGACGGCCGCCACCAGCCTTCCCGACGCGCCGGCGAACCCGGCCCCGTCCTCCGACACCGGATTCTCGATCAAGGTCACCTCGCGGCTGGTGGACGTGGGCGTCCTGGCGTACGACAAAAAGGGCCGCCCCGTGACGGATCTCAAAGCCGAAGACTTCGAAGTCTACGACGAAGGCCGCAAACAGGAAATCCGTTTCTTCAGCCCCGCTCCCACCGGCGCCGCTCCGCCGGCCCCGCCCACCGGCACGGCGACTCCGAATCAGAGCTTTTCTAATCGCGCCGCAGACGCGGTCGCGCCTCTCCAGCCGCAAACCGCTCCCGCAACCGGGGCCACCATCCTGCTGATCGACGAGGCCCACGTCGCCTGGGCGGATTTGAACTACGCCCGCAGCCAGATGCTGAAATTCCTCGACTCTCTTCCCCCCGGCGAGCACGTCGGCCTCTATTCGATGTCCGGCCTTGGATTCCGCGTTCTTGTCGAATCCACCGCCGATCATGCGGCCCTGGCCGCGCGCCTCAAGTCGTTCATGCCCTCGTCGAGCGCCCTCTCCCAGGCCCAGGACGAGGAGACGCGCAATCGCCAGCAGTTCAACGAGGTGCACAACATCGCCGACCTGAATTCCGTGAACGGCAATCACACCGACGTTCCCGACGCCGAGCAGCCCGTCGATCCGCAGTTGCTCTCCATGGGCGACAACCCCGCCCGCGCGTCGCTGATCATCCTGGCCCAGGTGGCGCGCCATCTGTCCGCGATCGCCGGGCACAAAAACCTGGTGTGGGTATCGACCGACAACGTGTTCGCCGACTGGCAGGACCAGCAAGTGGGCATCGACAAAAGCCCGAAGCAGCTTCAGGGTTTCGCATTGCGCGTCCAGGAAGCCATGAACGACGCCCACACCTCGGTGTACCCGTTCGACGTTTCGCAACTCGAAAGCGGAGGGATCACCGCCGACATCCAGCACCGCAATGTCGAACTCACGCCCGCGGCCCAGGACAACGCAACCACCGCCGCTTCTGCCGGCGGCCCGTCCGCCGCAGGCGGCGGGCGCAACATGCAGCCCGGCCGCATCACGGCCGAAATGAGCCAGGATCTTCATCCCATCCAGGGAATCGTTCGCGATGTGGCCGAAGCCACCGGCGGCCGAACCATCCGGCGCACCGGCGAACTCGCGGCCGCGCTCACCGGCATTGCCCAGGACGGGCGCGCCATTTACCAGTTGAGTTTCTCGCCGCAGGGCCCGGCGGACGATCACTATCACCCTCTCACCGTGAAGCTCACTGGCCGGCGCGGCCTGACGCTCCGATACCGCACCGGTTACGTATTCGCAAAGGAGCCCGTCACTCTCAAGGATCGGTTTCAGAACGCGCTCTGGCGTCCGCTCGATGTGACCGACATTGGCGTCAAGGCCGATGTGGCCCCCAGCGGCGGCGGCGCGGCGGTGAAAGTCAATATCGCCACCACCGACCTGGAGATGGAACAGGCGGGGGGCCGCTGGATGGACAAGCTCGACATCTTCTTCATCCAGCGCGACGACGCCGGCCTTCACGCCCACGTGGAAGGCCAGACGCTGGGCCTTCGCCTGAAGCCGTCAACCTATCAAAACCTTCTGCCTCAGGGCATTCCCTTTGAACATGCCGTTGCGCTGCGACCCGGAATGGGATCGCTGCGCGTGTTGGTGGTGGACGAGAACTCGGGCCGCATGGGCACGGTCACCATTCCATCCATCTCTATGAACACCAGTCCATGAGCCCGCGCTCAAGGCGCCCGCTGCTTGGCCCACACGAAGGGTGAGCGTACAATTTTAACGCCCAATCAATCTGGAGGAAGACAGGGATGAAACGTTTTGGATGCATTCTTGCATTGTTGTTCCTTGCAGTGCCCGCCTGGCCGGCGAAGAAGATCACGGTGGCGGAATTGACCGACATGTTGAAGTCCATGCAGGAACAGAAAAAGGGCGACCAGGATGTGGCCAACGCGCTCAAGCAGGTGGACCTGAGCGAAGAGCTGACCCGCAACGTGATGAACAGCCTGGGCAGCTACGCCCCCGGCCCTTTGACCACCGAGCAGATTTATGTGCTCGAAGCGCGCAGCGCTGCGCTGGCGCCGCCGGCTTCCGACATACCCACCACGGCGGCGCTCGATGCCGCGGGACAGAAAGCGCTCCTCGACAAGGCCGCCGACTACGCCGCCAAGACCTATGGGCAACTGCCGGCGGTCACCGCCACCAAGACCACGCTTCGCTTCCAGGACAACGTCGAAGCCGCGGCCCCCAGTTCGGGCATGCACGGCAGTGCCAGCGACGTCTCGGTCGGCGCAGGCTTCGTGCCCGCTTTTCAGTTCATCCACTACATCAATTCGACCGACAGCGCCTACGCCAGCGACCATGGCGTGGAGAGACTGGCCCAGGACAAGACCCCCTGGGGCGCCAACAAAATGATCGCCCTCCAGGAACCGGATCCCAACTTGCCCACGGTCTTTCAGGACGCCCAGGCCAACGGGACCATCACCTGGCTCCGATGGGAAACGGTGAACGGGAAGCCCGCGGCGGTGTTCGCGTACACGGTTCCCAAAAAGAAGTCTCATCTCGCGGTGAACGTCTGCTGCTTTCC
The DNA here is from genome assembly GCA_963706455.1 of uncultured Acidobacteriota bacterium. Taxonomy (GTDB): domain Bacteria; phylum Acidobacteriota; class Terriglobia; order Terriglobales; family Acidobacteriaceae; genus Telmatobacter. The sequence continues at coordinate 124,200 of CAVPNO010000008.1, forward strand.
CAGTGTCGACCAGACGGGAACAGCACGATTCTCGTCCGCTGCCATTGGCAGTGCTGGTGCCGGACAGCCCGGCGCTTCGGGAGGGGGTGGCGCCAAAGGCAATTTCCAGACCAGCACCGATTGGCATAACTACAAGGCCAACGGCTTGCCCTACCACGGCGCGTTCTACATCGATCCCGATAGCGGGATCGTGGTGCGCATGACCGCCCAGCCGGAACTGAAGCCCACCGAAGTGGTGCACCAGCAAGACACCCGCATCGACTACGGACCCGTCAAGGTAGGCGACAAGACCCTGGTACTGCCCATTCGCACGGTCATCGATACCGAAGTCGTTCCCAATGGCGATTCCCAGGCGGCCGGCCGGTACTCGACTCGAGTCACCCTGTTCACCTCGGAATACAAGGACTATCAACTGGCCGGGGCCAGTGCCCAAAAATAATCCGAAGCGCGGGCGGATGCGCACCAGGCCATCCGCCCCCTTCGTAAGATGAATTCAGGAATACCATGAAACGCTCCTTACTCTGTTTGGCTTTATTCTCTTTAGTTTTTCCCGCCTGGGGGGGCACCCGGAAAATCACCGTCGCGCAGCTCGATGACTTGCTCCATTCGCTCGCGCAGGACAAGAAGAGCGACACTGAAGTGGCTACGGCCCTCAAGCAGGTTGAGTTGACCGAAGAGCTGACGCGGACCGCGATGAATGGCATGGTCGGCCTGGTGAACGGGCCGCTTTCCACCGAACAGATCTACGTCCTGGAAGCGCGGAGCGCCAATCTTGCCCCGCCGGCGTCGGACCTGCCCGCTACCCCAGCACCCGATGCCTCCGGGCAGAAGGCCATCCTCGCCAAGGCCGAGACCTACATCGCAAGGACCTACGAACAGCTCCCCGCCCTCACCGCAACCCGGACCACTCTTCGCTTTCAGGACAACATCGAGGCCCTGCCGCCCGCCTCGGGGATCGGCAGCGGTGCCCAGGAAGCAGTCACTTCTTCCGGGTTCACCAATCCGGCTGCCTATGTCCATTACATGAACTCCACCGCGCACCTGGTCTCGATGGAGCATGGGGCGGAAAAGAAAGCTGCCGAAAAGGACCCAACCCACTGGGGCGCCAACGGGATGATGGCCTTTCAGGAGCCCGACCCGAGCCTGGGCCGCGTCTTCAAACAGGCCCAGGAGGCAGAAAATCTGCAGTGGCTGCGCTGGGAGCTGATCAATAGCAAGCCCGCCGCGGTTTACTCGTTCACGGTCCCCCGTCCAAAATCCAAACTGGCGCTGGATGTCTGCTGCTTCCCCAACATCAACCAGGCGGGCGTCGCGACGTTCTACAACGCTTCCACCGCGGCCGCTCTCGGCGGCCCGGGCGCCGGGGGCGGCGGAGTCGCCGGCAACTTCCAGACCACCACCGAATGGCACGAATTCAAAACCACGCCCGCATATCACGGCCGGCTCTTCATCGATCCCGACTCGGGCGTAGTGGTACGGATCATCGTCGAGGCCGAGCTCAAACCAGGCGAGGTTGTCCACCAATTGGACACGCGCGTGGACTTCGGTCCCGTGAAAGCCGGCCAGACCTCGCTCATCGTCCCGGTTCGATCCATCATCAACTCTGTGGTGGTTCCCAACGGCGAGTCGGGCGCGGGCGGCTACTCCACGCGCTGCACCCTGCTAAGTTCGGAATATTCCGATTACCGCCTCGGCGGGACGAAGTAGGTCCTGCGATCTGACCCTGCTTCCTCGCGTAACCCATCCTTCCGTGCCCGATCCTCGCGACATCCTTTGTCGCGAGGGTGGGAAACCACGCCATCCATAGCCCGCACATCGATTCATGTTTTCCGGCAACTTCGTCTTTGCTATCCTTGCCCCAGATGCCCCGGCCCTTTTCCGCTGTTCTCCTTGTCAGCCTTTTCCTGGCTCTGCCCGCCTCCGGCCAGCAGTTCAAGCCCAGGAGCATCCTGTTCCAGGGCGACCCGGAGTACTCCACCGACGAATTGATGGCCGCCGCCGCCCTGAAGCCCGGCACGGTGCTCACCTCCGCCGAGATGAACGACCATTCCAAACTCCTGATGGATACCGGCGTATTCGACAATCTCACCTACAAGTTCGACGGGCAGGATCTGGTCTATTTGCTCCAGCCGTCGACGCAGATGTATCCCATCCGGCTCGAGAACTTGCCGCTCACGCCGGGTGCGGATCTCGATACCAGGCTGCATACCCTCTTGCCTCTTTATCACGGAAAGGTTCCTGCGGAAGGCACCCTGCTCGATAACGTGCGCCGACAGCTGGAAGATATGCTGGCCGCGCAGAGAATTACAACCACGCTTGTAGCGGTTCCCTTTAGCGATCCAAAGACAGCCACAAAAAAAGGAGCAGTCACCGCTATCAGCTTCAGCATCGCCCAGCCTCCGGTCATCATAGGGGCGATCCGCGTTCAGGGTGCTTCGGCTGATTTTCAGGCGAGGCTTGCACCGATCGAAAACAGCGTGTCGGAACAGGCATTCGATAGCAGCAACTCTACCGCCAATATCGAATACGCCTTTCGCTCCTTTTATGAAGACCAGGGTTATGCGGCCGTGAAGGTAACTGCCGAGCGGTCGGGCGCTCCCCTGGTGTCGCCGGCGTCCATCCTGGTGCCCTTCTCGGTCACGATCGAGGAAGGCCGGCAGTACAAGCTGGGCGACATTCAGTTTCCGCCGGGCACGCCGGTTGAGAAAGCCGATGTCGATAAGCTTCTCACCAACCCTGGCGCCAGCCCGACGCGCGGCATCGGTCTCCGCTCGTTGTGGATGATGATTGCGCAGCGCTATCGATCCAAGGGATACCTGGATGTTGTCGTCTCTCCTCATGCGCAGATCGATGAGGCGACCGGAATCGTCAATTATTCGGTCGACGTCAATCCCGGGGCGGTCTATCACCTGGCCCTGGTCAAGTTCGACAACGTAAGCGACGATCTGCGCAGGCTCCTGATGCACAATTGGCAGCTCATGCCCGGCGATCCTTTCGACCAGGGCTATGTCAGCGGCTTTCTGCTCAAAGCGCAGCTTGACGACCTTGTGCTGCGAAAGACGCTGGCCGGTGTGAAAGCCAAGTTCGATGTGATGGCCGATCCGCAGACCCACGACGTGAACGTCGTAATCCGCCTGGAAAAGAAGGCGCCCTGATCGACTATCCTCGTTGGCATGTTCCACGAAATGTACAGCCACATGTTCTCTCTGCCGCTTCCTCTGCTGGAGAAGCTGCTGCGCCCCGTTATCATCTACCTGGTCCTGGTGCTGCTCCTCCGCCTGTTCGGCAAACGCGAACTCGCTCAGCTCAATCCGTTCGACCTCGTGGTGCTCCTGTCCCTCTCCAACACGGTGCAGAACGCCATCATCGGCGAGGACAATTCCGTTACCGGCGGAGTGATCGGCGCCTTCGGCCTGCTGGGCATCAACTGGCTGGTTGCCCGGACGCTGTACAGCGTGCCCCGCATGCGACGCGTGCTGGAGGGCCGCGCAACCGTTCTGGTGCGCGATGGAAAGATCGACCACCATGCCGTCCGCCGCGAAGCGCTCACCGTCGAGGAATTGATGGAGGCCATCCACCGCCAGGGGTTCGAACACCTTGCCCAGGTCCGCCATTGCCTGCTCGAACCAAATGGAGCCTTTTACGTCGAAGCCGTGGAACCGCCATCGACTGAGCGGCACCATGCGGAGCTGTTGGCAAAGCTCGACGCGCTCACGCGCGAGGTCGCCGGACTGCGCGCGCAGGCGGCCGGCGGATAGCTCGTCCCGGCTCGAAATCGGCATTCTTCATCGTGCCGTCATCGGCGAAGGGGCTTTCGTTCGTCGGGTAATCGCGTCTTACGAGATAGACTCAAACATGAGAGGTCGCCTCTTCCCGATGTTGTTTTCGCAGTGCAGGCAAGCCCCATCGGTCCTTTCCCTGGCTTTGCTTTTGACTTCCCTCACCGTTTGCGGGCAAACTCTCGAACACCGTTCGCCGCCAAAGCCTGCCACCCCCAGCGAGGCGTCCCCTCCCGCGGTTCGCCCGATTCCCGGTCCGCCCGTTCTCGCTTCCGGAACCAGTCTGCAGGTCGAGATCACGCGCCCTTACCCCATGAAGGCCGGCGAGCCGATCGAAGGGCGCCTCGTGTATCCGCTCTTTGTCGATGGGAAACTGGCTGTCCCCGAGAACACGCTGGTCCGCGGTACCGTTACCGCTCTGGCGCCGGACACCGGGGAGCGATGGCACGGCCGGCTGATGGGGGACTTTACCCCATTTCACGACCCGAACGTTCAGTTCAATGAACTCATCCTGCCGGACGGGCCGGCGACGATCCGAACCAACGGCGCATCCACAGGGGCCATGGTTCTGCGGCTGGCCGCTGCGGGTGCTCGCCCCAGGCAGTCGCTGATCGCGCGGGAATTGGCCCAGGCCAGGACGCGCCTGCACCAGCAGATCGCCTTTTTCACCGATCCGGGGCTGGGCGATCGCGCGAAGCAGATGCTCTATCACCAGCTTCCGTACCACCCGGAGCGCATCCCCGCGCACACATCGTGGACGTTCGAATTGGCCGCCCCTCTGACGCTCGCCGACCCTCCTCCCGGCCAGCAGGCGGCGGCGCCGCCGCAGCAGCAGCCGGCCGGCACGCCGGAAACCTGGTCGGTGCACGCGCTGCTGGTTGCCGGGTTAAACTCTGCTACCGCCAGGCCGGGAGATCCCGTGCGCGCCCTGGTGGTCGAGCCGGTGCTCGACAAGGACCGGCAACTCGTGGTCCCGCAGGGCTCTTTGCTTGTGGGACACGTTACTACGGCCAAAGCCGCGCGCCCCCTGGGCCGTAATGGGAAACTCCGCTTTACCTTCCAGCGGGTGCAGTTTCCCGAAGGCGCCGCCGGCAGCCGGCCCGTCGAAGGAGCGCTTGCCGGAGCCACCACTCAGGGTGCGCAGACTTTGAACCTCGATGCGGAAGGAACTGTCACGCCGAAGAACAAGTCGAGCGTGATCGCCCCGCTGCTGCTGACCATGCTCGCAGGGCGCGCCCTCGACAACGACGGCAATCTCACGGTCCAGACCGGCGTGGCCTCGAATGGATTCGGCCTTGTTGGACGCGTTGTCGGTATCGCCGCCGGCAACCGGAACTTTGCCGCGGGCCTCGGCTTCTATGCGGCGGGACTCTCCCTCTACCAGAACTTCCTGCGGCCCGGCCACGACGTGGTCTTTCCCAAGGACACCCGCATCGAAATCGAGACCACGCCCCTTCGCGCGCCGGTGTTGAAACCGGATGGCCAGTAATAATTATTCCCACTCAATCGTGCCCGGCGGCTTCGACGTGACGTCGTAAACCACGCGATTGATCCCTCGGACCTCGTTCACGATGCGATTCGAGATCCGCTTCAGGACGTCGTAGGGCAGCGGAGTCCAGTCCGCGGTCATGCCGTCTTCAGAATGAACGGCACGAATCGCCGCCGTGCACGCATAGGTGCGCTGATCTCCCATCACGCCCACGCTCATCACCGGCAGAAGAACCGCGAAGCTCTGCCAGATCTTCGTGTACAGACCGGCTGCCTTGATTTCGCTCACCACGATGTCATCGGCCTTCTGCAGCAGTTCTACGCGCTCCGGCGTAACTTCGCCGAGAATGCGGACTGCGAGACCGGGGCCTGGAAATGGCTGGCGGCCGAGAATCTCTTCCGGCATGCCCATGTCGCGGCCAATCCGCCGCACCTCGTCCTTGAACAGGTCGCGCAGAGGCTCGATCAGCTTCAGCTTCATCCATTCCGGCAGGCCGCCCACGTTGTGGTGGCTTTTGATGGTCTGGCTCGGACCCTTCACGCTGCTGGATTCGATCACGTCGGGGTAGAGCGTGCCCTGGACCAGCCAATCCACGCCCCCAGTCTCTTTGGCGATGCGCTCGGCCTCATCGTCGAAGACGGCGATGAACTCCGACCCGATGATCTTTCGCTTTTGCTCCGGATCGACCACCCCGGCCAGGCGCGAAAGAAATCGCTCGCTGGCATCGACCGCGACCACGTTCAGGCCGAGCCGGTCGCGAAGGTTTTTCTGGACATTTTCGAATTCGTTTTTGCGCAGCACGCCGTTGTTGACGAACACGCACGTGAGCTGGCTGCCGATGGCCTTGTGCACCAGCATGGCCGCCACCGAGGAATCCACTCCACCCGACAGAGCGCAGATGACGTGATCCTTCCCCACCTTCTGGCGGATCGCGGCCACGGTGGTCTCGACAAAGTGAGCCGGGGTCCAGTCGCCGCGCGCGCCGCAGATATCGAACACGAAGTTCTTCAGAAGCAGCGGGCCCAGCGGGGTGTGGTGCACTTCAGGATGGAATTGAACCGCCCAGATACGCCGTTCTTCGTTGGCGATGGCGGCCAGCGCGTTGGCGGAGACAGCCGTGCGATGGAACCCTGGCGGAAGCGCCAGAGCCTCGTCGCCATGGCTCATCCACACCTGCAGCGTTGCCGGCAACCCGGCAAACAGCGGCGTGTCGCCGATCTCGATGCTGACCTCCGCGTGGCCGTATTCGCGGCGCGACGCCGAGCGGACCTTGCCGCCAAGATGGTGCACGATGAAGTGCAGGCCGTAGCAGATGCCCAGCACCGGCACGTCGAGATTCAGCATCCCAGGATCGGCAACCGGCGCGTCGGCATCGTAGACCGACGACGGACCGCCGGACAGGATGATGCCGATGGGCTTCAAATTCCGGATTTCGTCGAGCCCCACCGTGCAGGGCAACACGACGGAGAAGACGTTCAGCTCGCGAATACGCCGCGCGATCAGCTGCGTGTATTGCGAGCCAAAATCAAGGATTACGACTGTCTGGGTGTCCACTCCCTAGTGTGGCAGGGCGCGCGCCGCACTGTAAAGAACCGAACCCGATTCCTGACTCTAAGTGGTAGCTCCCGCATAAGATCAATCCGATCACACGGTCTGGGGAAGACCCGTGTTGACGGAGACCAGCACGGAGAGTTTGCGAAGCAACTCGGCGGGCTCGCCGCGGCGCACGAAATCTGCCACGTAGGGAGCAATATCGGGAGGAACGCTCCGTCCGTCGGAAAGCAGAACGATGGGAGCATGCGGATAAAAACCGCGCATTTGGCGCGCCAGGTCGGATGAGGTCTTCATCGATCTGAGGCGGTAGTCCAGGATGATGCCATCGATCTGCGCGTCGCCGGGAAGGTCGGCGCCCGCAAATCGGACCAGGGCCGGGACCGGCTCGTACCCCGCCTGTCTCAGCAAAAGGGCATAGATTTCGAGGTGGGAAGGATCGTCATCGACGATCAGCACCTTGTGTCGTGTTGAACGCACGGAATGCTCCACAAAATTGTCCGGCCGTAAGGGGTATCCTTATGGTAGCCCCGCTTCCGTGGTGAGTCAAACCGGCAGCCAATGGAGACGACGGCCGGCCCGGCAATCCTCTTTCCTCGTGTTTCTTTGAACTGCCTCCAACCTCTTCCTCCATGTCGAGGCCCCCAATAAGAGCATGAAATTTGAACCCAGCCATGTCGAAAAACCCCTGAAGAAACTGCGCAGGCAGTTGAGCGGATTTCCCTCCAATCCCCGCCCCGAACAAGTGCATTCTCTTCGCACCCGTACGCGCAGGTTGGAGGCGACTGTGGCCGCGCTGGTGATGGACCAGGAGGAACCATCACGCCTCCTGGTGAAAGCGATCAAGCCGGTGCGCAAGGCAGCTGGCAAAGTCCGCGACATGGATGTGCTGATGCGAAATGTCCTCACGCTGTCGAACGATCATGGCAGCGAAGCCCTGGTGCGGCTGCTCGAACACCTGGCTAAGGTGCGCATCAAGAGCGTGCGCAAGCTCCGCGCTGTGATCCGCGCGCAGGAATCGGACGCGCGCAGGCTGCTGAAAAAATCATCCCGGCTGATGCGCAAGAAGCTCAAAAAAGAGTCAACGTCGATGGACGGCGTGGCCGCGCCGCAGATCCTGATTACCGAATTGAGCCACTGGCCCGAACTGAACGCCGAAAACCTGCACCTTTTCCGCATCAGGATAAAGGAGTTGCGATACATGCTCCAACTCAACCCTCAGCCCGATGAAAAGCTGGTTGAAGCCCTGGGCGAGGTCAAAGATTCGGTGGGGGAGTGGCACGACTGGGTTCAACTGGTGAAGATCGCTCAAAAGGTGCTCGATCCGCGCTCGGACCGCACCATCCTGAAGCACATCGAGAATACCGGCAACCAGAAGTTCGAAAGCGCCTTGGCGACCGCCATGCGGGTGCGGGCTCGATATTTCACCGGCGGGGAGCACCACAAGCTCAACGGGGCGGTTTTGCAAATGGCTTCGTAGGCGGACAGATCCGGATGGAGCAAGTCTACAGTCAGGCGACCATCGGACCCGGATCGTCACCTTCCGGCAAGCAGCTTTCCTGCGAGGGCATCGAGTAGACACAGGGCGACGCAGGATTCGAGAAGCGCAAAATTTTGCCGCGCAGGGGAGCAGACCGATGCTCCTCGCGAACCGACCGGATGTCGATGACCGACGGATGCGGATCAAACCACCCAGCCTCATATTCCCGGGGTTCGGAATTCGAGCTCAGTAGAACAAAGGCGCTGTGTGGTTTGTCGGCGTGAGGCTCGTGGTGCACCCTCGACCGGAACAGCGGCTGATAGTCGGCGATATTGAACGTCAATTGACTCATTTAAACCAAATCCTCGGGATAGGGGAAACTTTCCACGAGATTTTCAACGGGAAGCAATTCATCCCGGCCAGGATTTCCCGGCTCGGAATCACGCCTCCTCATAGCTAGGATGCGCATGTCCCGATCGAGTTGTATTTTGAGCGCGAAGTCCGGTAGCGAAAAGTAAACTGTTGTAAACTAAATGGTTTCGCGGCGGCTCAATCCCATCTCATGCGATGTTTCGGCGACTTCGATGCACCGTGGCCGCCTCGGCGGAACGGAACTGGACCCCTGGGCCGCGGCCGTTCAATCACGTCCGGACTTGGGGCCCGTGCACGCCGGCCTTTGAACGATGGCCACCGAGTCCGGTGGCAGGCCGAGAGTTGAACCTTGAACTGCCAACCCTGGACGCGAGCAGAGAAGCAGCTTCGAACCTTTCGGCGCGGGAAACCTGCGTTCTCGGGCGCCCAGGTTGCAATGGGTAAGGATTTCGCCGCGCTCCAGGGTAAGCCATTGGTCCGCTTCGTCGAATTGCACCAACGTGTTTCCTGGCTCGCCGTCGTTGAGCGAGGGCGTGGACCGCCGCAGACGAATCAGGTCGCGATACCAGGCCCGCATGTGCGCATGTTCTCCCTCGTGCGCCTCTCCCCAATTCAACTTGGATCTTAGGAAAGTTTCAGGCTTCTCCGGATCAGGGATGGAGTCTGCCTCCGATCCGAACGCAGCGAATTCCCTCCTCCGGCCTTCGGAAACGGCGCGCGCCAGCGCGGGATCCTTGTGATCCGCGAAATACAGGAACGGGGACATGGTCGCCCACTCCTCGCCCTGAAAGATCATGGGCACGAAGGGGCTCATCAACACCAGGGCCGCCGCAATCATGGCGCGATCAAGTCCGGCGGCCTGGTGCAGCCGGTCGCCCAGCGCGCGATTGCCCACCTGGTCGTGGTTCTGGATGAATCCCAGAAAACGATGCTGCGACAGGTTGTGCGGTGCTTTGCCATGCACGCGCTTTCGGTATTTCGAGTAGATGCCGTCGTAAACGAACGTATGTTCGAGCGCCTTGGCCAACTGGCCGAGCGAGCCGAAGTCGGCATAGTAGCCCTCACGAGTGCGCGCCACGACGGCAAAGAGCGCATGGTGAAAATCGTCGCTCCATTGCGCCTCGATTCCGAATCCGCCCGCCTCGCGCGCCGTAACGATGCGGGGATCGTTCAAGTCACTTTCGGCAATCAGAACCTTGGGGCGGCCCAGGGCGGCTTCGAGCGCCCGTGTCTCAGCCGAAAGCTGCTCCAGGAAATGAATGGCTGAGCGGTCGATGTACGCATGCACCGCGTCCAGGCGCAGGCCGTCGATATGAAAATCGCGCATCCACATCACGGCGTTGTCGCAGAAGAAGCGCCGCACCTCGGCCGACCATGGGCCTTCGAGATTCACCGCTCCGCCCCACGGCGTGTGGTGCGCGTCGGTAATATACGGACCGAACGCGCCGGCGTAATTTCCCGACGGGCCGAAGTGGTTGTAAACCACGTCCAGAAGCACCGCCAGGCCTTTGGCGTGCGCCGCATCGACAAAGCGCTTAAGCGCATCCGGCCCGCCGTAGGGCTGGTGCACGGCAAACAGTGCCACGCCATCGTAGCTCCAGCCATGATCCCCATCGAATGCCGCGACCGGCATCAATTGAACATGCGTAATCCCGAGGTCCACGAGCGAGTCCAGTTTGGCGACCGCCCCGTCCAGCGTTCCCTCGGGCGTAAATGTGCCGATGTGAAGCTCATAAATCACCGCACTCGAGAGCGGACGCGGTTGGAATCCGGTGTCGGACCAGGCGAAAGCCTGCTGATCGTACAGGCGCGAAAACCCGTGCACCCCATGCGGCTGCCACGGCGAGCGCGGATCGGGGAGGACCTGGTCCGCGCCGTTCACCTGGAAGCCGTATTCTGTTCCGGGTCCGGCTTCGTCCACCCGCAGCCGCCACCAGCCGCACCCATCCGGTCCTTGCATCGGCGGCAAAGCCCGCGATGGAGATTCGTTAATCCGGACCGCCACGCGCGAAGCCAGCGGAGCCCAAATCTCAAACGTATGCATTCGCTAATTTGACTCCCGTGGGGTCCCCACTGACACGTCTTCGTCCGCGGGGTGATTGACGAGAAGTGCGACGGGAAATCGCTCCAGTATGATTTGCGCCCGCACCCGCCCCCCGTCAAATACGTCCCGCGTGAGCGCGTTGCCCCATCGTCCCGGGGGAAGTTCGAGGCTGGTGGCGCTCCAGCCGTCGCCCCTAATCAAGGGCCAGCGCGGAACCACCACCGCTACACGCCCGCAGCGAAGGAACCCCACCAGGTTCTCGGCGCGCGCACCCGTTGTCTCCAGCGGTGTATAAGCGGCCTGCGCTTCGAACCACTCCGGATGCCGGGCGCGCAGCGAAAGCGCCCGATGGGTGATCCACAGTTTGGGAAGCCCGCTGTCCGCACGGCGCATGATTTCTTCCGGCTCCATTCCGCTTTTCAGTTCCTCCAGCATCGCCCGGCGCTGTTCAAAGTCCACGGGCGTGCGATTGTCCGGATCGACAAGCCGAAAATCCCATAATTCGCTGCCCTGGTAGGTGTCGGGAATGCCGGGCGCCGTGAACTTGATCAGCGTCTGGGCAAGACTGTTGATTCGCCCCGCTGGAAGAATACGATTCACCAGCGTCTCCAGATCGGCAATGAACTCGCGCGATTCGAGAATGCGCTCTACGAAAGTCTTCAGAGCATCTTCGAATTCCTTGTTCGGCTGCGTCCAACTGGTCCGCTGTTTGGCTTCGCGCGTGGCCTTTTCCATGTAGGCCAGCAGCCGCTGGCGCGAAATCGGCCAGGCGCCGATCATCGTCTGGTAAAGAAAGTACTCGGTGTTGCGATCGGGAAGGTTCCTCGTTTTGAAGGCCGCGTTCAGGCGCGACCAGCGATGCAGCGCGGTTTTCCATCGCCCGGAAACCTCGGTCAATGCGGCCAGCCGGGCTCGTACGTCCTCGCCCCGCTTCGTGTCGTGGGTTGACAGCGCCGTCATCGTGCGCGGCCAGTTGGCCTGCATGCGCAGGCAATATTGGTGGAATTCGCCGCTGCTGATGCCGTCGCGATCCGGCGAGCCCCCCACCTCGTTCAGGCCGATCATCCGGTTGAAGCAGTAGAAGGCCGTGTCTTCCACACCCTTGGCCATCACCGGTGATGTGAACTGCTCGAAACGCAGAAGGAATTCGCTTTCGCGGGCGCCGCGCACGCGCAACATGAGAACATCGCCGATGAAATCGAAAAGGCCCGCATCAATATCCTGGCGCCGCTCCTTGGCGCAGGCCAGTGCGTGTTCGATCTGGGCGCGATCCTGATCGGTAATCTCATTCCGCTCGGCAACCACATAGGCGCGGTAAACGGAAAAACAGGCGGCCACTTCGCGGATCGCGCGCCGAATCTCAGCGCGCGTATAGTCGCGCTGGTCGCGATTGCTCTCGCAGATCTCGACGAACAAGCTGGCCAGGCGATTCACGTCGCTGCCCAGGGCCTCGTGCTCGACGGCTAGTTTCTTCTCGTGTGCCACGGCTTCAAATTCGGCCGTTTCCTCTGTGAACTCGCGGTAGATCCGGGTAAACTCGCGCAGACCGCTTCCGTTCACCTGCAGCGCGTTACAGGCATTCATGAAGTCGTAGCCGGTGGTGCCGTCAATGGGCCAGTCGGACGGCAGCAACTCGCCCGGCTCGAGAATCTTTTCGCCGATGATCCACGCCTCGGGGGCGCGGCTGCGCAGGCGTTCGAAATACTGCTTGGGATCGCGCAGCCCGTCCGGGTGGTCGATGCGCACCCCATCCAGCACGCCGCTCTGCAGCCATCCGATGACCCGGCTGTGCGTAGCCTCGAACACATGCGGCCGCTCCATGCGCAGCCCAATGAGGGTGTTGACATCGAAGAAGCGCCGGTATCCAAGTTCCTGGTCGGCCGTTCGCCAATAGGCGAGCCGATAGTTCTGCTGGTTCAGCAGCTCGTCGAGGGTGTCGATTTCGCGATTGATTCCGTCTACGGTTTGCGCAATGAACGTCAGGATAGCGGGCTGCTCTTTCGCGAGCCGCTTAAGGAGCGCATAAATGACATCCTTGTCGCGATGGCGCTCCTGGACGAGGGCGGGATCGGCGGGGTCAGGAGAAGGCAGCCTGGAAAGGCTGTCCGCCAGAAAGCCCAGGGTGTCATCACGCGCGCTCGCTGCGGCTCTGGTCAGGATGATGGCCAGCGACCGCGGCGACAGCGGAAAAGAATTCTCGAGGTAGCAAACCCGAAACGCCCCGTCTTTGAATTCGATATGAATCTGCCCGGAGGCGAGCACCTTTCCATACTGATCGCCCAGAACCGGAATGAGAACCTTGTTCTGCAGCTTCACTTCGGCCGATTGCCAGTCGATGTCGAACCAGGTTGCATAGCGGCTCGAAGGTCCATTCTCGAGCACGTCCCACCAGTAAAGGTTCTTCGACCCGATCGCCATGTGGTTCGGTACGATGTCCAGCACTTGTCCCATGCCGAGTTCGCTCAGGCGCCGGCAGAATTGCTGGTGCCCCTGCTCGCCGCCCAACTCGTCGTTGATACGCTGGTGATCGACCACGTCGTAACCGTGCATGCTTCCCTCGGCCGCCTGCAGATACGGAGAACAGTAAACATGCGAGATGCCGAGGTCTTTCAGGTAGGCCGCCGCGCTGGACGCATCGCGAAACGTAAACCCGGCGTTCAACTGCAGTCGATAGGTGGATGAAAGTCTTCGCGGCATTCGTGACCTTAAGCGTGAATAAGTGAGACCGGTAGTAATTCTTGAGATCCATGATCAAAACGCCCGGGGCGATCCCTATCGGTGTGGGCGCGATAAGTTCGACAGTGATCTGATCCGATAAGCACAAGCCCGCAACGCGGGCGGTAGACGGTAGACTCAGGCGCAAGATTGGGATAGCGGTTCAATTTGCATCGTCAAACTCCCGATTGGAGGCCAAAGAGGCTATCTGCATGACGGGCACTGGCGGGCGGATACTGCGGTTAGGTTTCCCGTCGCATCTGTAGCTTGCAGTCTTCCGCGGATCGTGACGGACCCCCGAGGCTTTACTCCTTGTCCCGGCAAAAAGCCTGGAGCACAATAGCGGCGCGACACACCACATCGTATTAGGTGTGAGCCGGACATCGCACTTTTCCGGACATCGCACTTTTGCGACGCTGAACGCAGCGCCTAAGTTGGCCGGGAGTTTCCGTGAGCACCAAAGTCGAAATCTACGATCAAACTTATCACGTCGCCGGTGACCTCGACCCGGCCTACGTCGAAGAACTGGCCCAGCACGTGGACGCCACCATGCGCGGCATCGCTCGTGCCACCGGAACCGTGGACACGGTCAAAGTCGCCGTGCTGGCCGCCCTGGCCATCGCCGACGAATTGCACGCCAAGCGTCGAGGCCCGCGACCTCGAGCAGACCAGCGAGCAACTTCCAGACGAGCGCCGCGCTACCTGAAGCTCGTCGAGCGCGCCCTGCCACAAACCGGCTGACCGTGTGGCGATACCCGGCCTGCGCGATGCGCTCGCTCACCCACCCGGAGCATGCCTCCGTTCCCCGCACTCAGTTCGCGCATCCACTTAACGCTGGCGATTTCATCACGCAAGCGCGCACTCCTCGGCAGCGGCATCCCGAAACC
>CAVPNO010000009.1:0-62292 GCA_963706455.1 uncultured Acidobacteriota bacterium
ACGGTGTACAACGTGTTCGAAGTGCTAAATAGCCGAGGGCTCTCGGTGCCGTGGCTTGATCGTCTTAAGAGCCTTTTAATGGGAATAGCTTTCGAATATGGCTCAGGCAACAAGACTGAAATCATTGGGGAGTTGCATGGAATCTGGGAGGGGATCTACAGGACGATCGGTCTCAGACAAGGTTTGAGCACCGAAGCTTTGCGTTTCGCTGCGACTTTGAGGTCCACAGATCAGCGCAGCAAAACTCTCGGAGAAGAGGATTCCGTTGATAGCTTGGTGACTCAGTGTGGGAATGATCCAGTGAGAACCGTTGAGACCTCGAGATGGATTTTGAAAGTTTCCAAGGCTGTGGAGGATTTTCTGACGTCAGCCCATCGCTCAAAGGCCGTTACACGGATCGCACATGCAAGGCTGCTCGCCGTCGCAATTGGTCTTGCAGATTATCCCGAAGACGTGAAGAATCATCTCCTGGCACTTTGGGAGAAAATCTCTTTTCGCGTATTTGGGTTATGCCGAAAGGATGCGCGAACACAAGTAGGAGAATACGTCAGGCTTTCATGGGAATGTGTCAACGGGAAAATCTCAGCTGGAGAGGCGGAGCAAAGGTTGTTAAGAATTGGAAGTGATGATCGCGAACACAGCATCGAGTGGGCCGTTGAAAACATCAAAAACACGAATTGCTATGACGGCTGGGAAGAGGAACTTCGGTATCTGATGTACCGTTATGAAGAAAGTCATGCAGATACGCATTTTGCAAATGAACAGTGGCATCGCATTTGGGAGGAATCGGCAGCTCATTCTATAGAGCACATCCAGGCTCAGGAAACCGGAGCCAAATTTGTTCATTATCTTGGCAATCTCATGCTCCTTCCTCCAGGGCTCAATAGCAAGCTGAGTGCGAGAAAGCCTTTGGATAAGGTCACGGAGTATAGGGCCACGGGGCTTCGCGCCGCGTATGAAGTCGCCGAGGTCATCGAGGCCCACGGATGGAGTCTCTCTCAGATTGAGGCTCGCGAGAAGTTTCTACTCGATTGGGTGAGATCGACTTGGGCTTGACCATCTGAGATGAACGACTGGCGGCGGGTCGATCCACCAACGCGGTGAGAAACGGTGACGGCGTTGCGGCCCCAGGCTGGGAGCATCGCGTGCCGATATCTTGAAAATGGGCGCTCCGAGATCAACACTTGGTTCATGGTTCATGTGACCAACGTACCAAACCTGTCAAGCCCCCATCCAACCTGCACCGAAAGTGCCGAAGATCCGATTTAAGTGCCGCGCGACATTTCGCCCGAAGACACGCCGGCCCCGCTACTAGGACAACGTTATTGATAGATGTCGTGGTCGGCTCGATTCTTGGTGACCAGTGGTGCTGGGAATGTTAGCACTGGCTAGCTGGATGTCCTCGCACAACTATTGTTCGCGCGGAGCTTGTCTAACCGCACAGCACAGATCGCAGTGTGACAATCCAACACGCCGGCAGTGCAATCCGCTCGGCACCCGGTTTGTTGAAGATTCGCTTCGCCGATAACTTAAGATCTTGCCGACAATTCTCAAAGCCATCTGAGCTTTGAATGAGGAATTTAAGATCGTTGGGGCCTTCCACTATACGCCAATAATGCTCGATGGAGACGGAGTAGCGTTCAATCTGGAGCAATCCTATGAGAGTTCGGGATTTGGAAAACTGGCCGCCGGAACCTTCTGGAGCCTATAAAGCGACGTTTGTTTTGCCTTCAGCAGAACAGGCTATAATTCAAAAAGTCCTGCACATGTTTGATATTTGGATCACGTTCAGCTGTGGGTTTGAAGGGAAGGACCACACCTACGATTTTCAAACTCTCGATAATGGAACGCCACCTCGGCTCAAAGCAATTCTGGAAGATAACATCGGCAAGAGTCTTTTTTCCATCGGCGAAATTGAGATACCAAAACCTTTGCCTGCGTGGGACGATGCTGAGCGCGAGGATGAATCGGGCGAGGATGAATAGTTCCGATTGTATAAATTTGACCAGAATGATTTTGGGTTAGGTCTGGGTATGCGGTCACTCGAGAGGGACCGAACTGAAGGCCCTATACCCAGTTCGATATTTCTTCACTCACCTGTGCCGCGATTGCCTCGACTCTTTTCCTCGACAAAGCGTAGGCACCTGCAATCTGATCTTCGCTATGGTTCGCCATAACAAAGATCTGCGCGGAGGCCGAGCTTAGCAATTTTGCCAAACGGCTTGAAGTGTCCACATTGTTTACTGAGGCCCATCGTTGAATCGCACTCGTGGTAAGGGCGAACAACTGCTCTCTTTCCCATGGCCTACTATTAACTGCCTTCAGAATCTGGCGCTGAGATTCGAGTCGACTACTGAATTCGCCCATGGTTTTTCCGCCTTTTCCGTTAGCGTCTTCATCCATCTGTTGATTGATTCGCACTCAGAACGAACGAGCTGGACCTCCTCAGTTCTGATATCCGGCCCTGTGCTACGCGTGCAGAGAATTCGAGCTCTTTCTAAAATTCGATAGCAATCTCGCGAAATCGGTAATCTAAATTCCGATGGCAGGCTCAATGCTGCATGACGAGAGAATTGCGTCTGTCCCAAGACTCCCAACGCAAAACAGGTCGCTATATTGCGAACGCTTAGGAAGAGTGCGGAAAGGTCGAATACTGTGCTCGACATATCCCCATCTAGAGATGAGAACGCCTCAAGGTAAACTCCATAGAACTTCCGGCAGTCCGATTGGCAATTTGAGTAGGGAGCCGGCCTGCCGAGTGATTCGAGGAAATCGTGATCATCTTCTGAATAAAGCAAGCGGGATTCCAGTGAGAGGTGCCACGCGAATGGGTTCCCCTTCTCCCACATGGTCTTCATCTTATTGTAGGAATAGATTGAGTACTTAGCCGGATCAAGACGATCATCATGCCCGGAGACGAGTGCGAGGAGGTCAATGTCCGAATCGCGATCAATCTCGCCCCTGCACACGGAACCAAAGGCGTATAAATGCATTGCTACCTCCGGTTAAACCGCTTGATGAGGATCGATGTTAATGCCGCGAATGATAGGAGCCTTGTCGTCGCGATAATCGCTAAGTACAGGTTTCCATATTGAGGGAAAGTTCGGACCCCAAGATACACTTCTGGCGCTACCCGCAATCCTTCAAAGTACGCTCTTACCTGGCCTGGGTCACCCACTCGATTTGCATGGTAGATGGACATGGCCAGAAATAGGACGACAAGAGTCCTTAAGAGTCTAGCCGCGCTTTCCCCATTTCCCCAAACAAAATGCAGCACCCTAAACCAAAGCCATTCGAAGAATACAGCATACTGTTTCCAACCGGGATATTTGGTCTTCCGATAGTAGTCCGCCTTGGAATGCCAAGCTTCATAAAGATGCGTCTTGGTGGCTTCCAACTCAATCTTGATGGCTTTATTCACCGCTTCAGAGTCTCCGAGCTGCTGATAGTTGACACGCAAACTTCGCGCGAACTTTGTTTTTAGGTTCTCGAAGTCGGGCGCTTGAGTCTCTAAAATATCAGGTGCGATTTGGGTCTTTTCAAACGTCGCATATTCGAACTGGCAGGCACTAAATGACGAGCCATGAAAATTTGTGGACATGAACCTGCACCCTGTGAAATCGCAATTCAGGAATTTGCAGCTTCTAAGGTAGCATCCATCAAATGTGCAATATCGGAAGCCTACCTTCGTGAAAGTTCTGTCCTTTGCAGAGAGTCTTGTGAACAGATGATGTTGATAGGAGACGCAGGATTCGTCTTCTGCGAATCGGTGATCTTCGCAATGAACAACAAGGGTGTTCGGAGAATGCATTCGGGGGCCCCCCTTCACAGGTGGCACTTTGATTGATGGACGGTCCTCAACAATATCGCCGATGAGGTCATAGGAAGACAAGGAAACTCGGACCCCGGGTACTGGTGCAGTTTGAAATGCGTCCGCGGGCAAGCACCAGGCGGGCAGTGTTAGAATGTACAATTCACTTCCCAGGAGACTGCTTGTGGCCGACGACTCTCCGCCCAAGGGAACCAGACTTGCCCCGTATTTTTTCGATCTTCTGGCTTTGGCCTTTATTCTCGGGTTCGAAGAAGCCCTGAGAGCTGGAGCCTCGTGGCATGTATGGGGAAGTGAATTGATTGCTGGTGTCGTATGCGGCGTGATCGGTCTGACGTGGAATAGAGTCGTCGCACTCGTTGCCATCCGGAATCCGTGGGAGCAGTTGAGGCAAGCGAACACTCGCATCTCGGAGCTGGAAAACGAACTATCCCAAGCGATGGTAGCAGCGAGTGACAAATCGTCCAGCATGATCCATAGAATCGACTTCGGCTATATCCCGAGGTCTCCGCTTGAAAACGGATGGTCACAGTCGTATAACGACGATGGTATCGCGGAGTTTGGCAGTGACCCTGATATTCCAGGAAGTCTGCGAATGAAGATACTTAAAAGTGAGGTGGCAATACATCACAATATGCCCCCGCACGCCACCCTTGCGGACAATGTGGAATTTACCGCCAGGTACACGAACGCCAAAAATCCCACAATGATCTTTACGCGACTGTGCGTCGGCACGAAGGATGGATCGCTTCAAAGAAACGTGGATTTTAAATACTACTACGGCGAATTGCATGCCGTTCCCACAAGCCCGAATCCTCGTCCCGGACACGCCGCTGACAAATGGTTGCCGGAGCAAACTATTTATTTGCCGGCGCAAGTGCGCCCCGGGGGACAATTAACCTTCAACATCAACCTGCGGGATGCTGTCAGCTTGTGCGTCGGTGATCAAGGCTGGATCTTTAAGTCAATCCAGGGAATACGATTGCGTGGAAATTTATCTATCTCGCCAATCGTACTCGGCTTAACTCAACGATGAAAGACATACCATACTCGCATCAGGCCATCACCAAACCTCCGTTTACCGAGGAGATGTCTGTTCATGCGTTGGCGAAGATGAGTCGCGCGTGTAGCCTGCTGTCTCTTTCCAATGTTTACTCGGCTGTGTACTACACTCCTGCACACGTATGTGTACATCTAAAGACCAAGGCTCGAAGCTGCTTCCTGTCGCGCCTTCTGTTCGGAGCGGATGTACTTCTCCAGCATGCGCGAGGTTTTGTGACCGGTCTGCTGCCTGATCTTGAATTCCGGCACCCCATTATCGAATGCCGTGGTAGCGAAGCCGGCGCGCAGCGAGTGAGCGCCGTAGCGGTGGAGGTCGCGGACGCCGGCCCTCCCCAATGCCCTTTTCAGGATCCAGGCCACCGAGGCCGGGTTCAGGGCGGCCTTTTGCACGTTTTCGCCCCGTGAACCTTGCGAAAGACCGGCCCGCTCGTAATGTTTGCCTGGCGCAGCCATTGCTCGAGGGCCCGAATCGGGCAGGTGCATTCCGATACCGGCGTGTTTTCGGGCTGGCTGCCGCGGGCGATCTCGACTTCCCTTCCCTGCCGCTCCTGGTCGGTCTTCGACCTGGGCAGCGTGATGGTGATCCCGCTACCGCTCGAGTGCCACTGAAGGTGTTCGAAGCAGATGCCGGCCAGTTCCGACCGGCGCAGGCCTCCGGCGAACCCGATCAGGACCAGGGCCCGGTCCCGGGACGCGGTCAAGGTGCCCTCCACGGTATCGACCATCCTCTTGATCAGCTTGAGATTGACGGGCGCCTTCCCGGCCTGCTTTATCCCCGTGGTCTTGCGGATGCCGGCGTAGACCTGGGCCAGCTGGCGATCGGCTTTCATGGAGCAGGGGGACGGCAGCTGGTTTTCCTTGTGCCAATAGGAGATGGCCGCCAGTTTGCGGCTGATGGTCGCGACCTTGGCCCCGCCGGTCGAGAGCTCGGTCATGTAGAGCCCGATGGTGCTGATGGTGGCCGGCAGCGCCTCAAGCCCGGCCTGGCGGCACCAGGCTGCAAAGAGGCGGAAATCCGACTCATAGGCGCGCTTGGTGGCCGGGCTCCGGGCGGCCTGCTTGTACTCGACGAGCCTCCTGGGCGGTCTCGAACAGCGGGTCGCCGGGGCGGAAGTCGTCCAGCGGGATGCCCGGGGCCGCCAGCCCGGGAGGAAGAGGCACGATTTCGGCGGCCTGGGGCGGCAGGACCTCGCCCTCGGGGTAGATCCTGCCCGTAACGTCCGTCCTGCCCAGCGCCGCCGTGCTTAAATCGCCCATTCCCTGCCCCCCAAGTCCATTCCACCCCAAAACGACCGAAACTCGTCCAAAACCAATAAAAAAGGAATCACTTACGATAACAGTTTCTTATCGTAAGTAACTTTCCGCGCGTACCAAACTGATAAACGCCCAATCGGGCGCTTTTACCGTAGACTCAGAATGGGCTGGAATATGCTGATCTGCCAAGCACTTCCCTGCCCCGAGGGTTTGGCCGTGGCAAAGACCGTTCCGTGGGAGCACCGCGCGCACCAGCTGCGAGACCGTGTCAGGGACTCGGCAACCGAGACATGGACGCGGAAAGACATCATGGACCTGTTCGAGGTCCGTAGCACAGCCGCCAAGAAGATCATCCGGGCAGTGGGCAACGTCCATAAAATCGGGACATCGTATTTCGTCGAACGCCAGGATCTCCTCGCACTCCTGGAAAAGACCACCAAGCGCCAGAGCGTGACGGCCGAATTTCGCCGCAACCTGCTCGCGTTCCAGCCGCCGCGGCGCCGGCCAATCCCGTTTACCCTCGATGACCAGCATCGGGTCACACGGGCGGAAGATCTGCCCGCGAATATTCAGCTTGAACAGGGACGCCTCGAGATCCGTGGCGCGGACCGAGACGACATTCTCCGGGGCCTGAAACTGCTCATTTCGGCGCTCGAAAATGACTTTGAAGCTGTTACCAGCTACTGGGATCCGGTCGACGACAACCGATCCGAAGAGACCGGCGAGATGGATTCCCTGCTCCTTGGCTTAGCCAAGCTCAGAATGCAAAAGGCGCTGAAGCGTAATGACGCAGCGCCTCAGCATCCGTTGGAATCGGCTCTCGAGGTCGATTAGCCTTTCTTCGGGGGGAGCGTAGAGGTCAGAATGTGGAATCCCTTCCAATGGGTATAACCGTTTTCGTGGCACCAGACCTGAAACCGGTTCCAGTCAGCGACCTGTAGACGAACAGTCTTCAGGAATGTATTGGCAGCGGATGCTACCCGGGCAGGAATTGGCTTCTCATCGAAATTGTTGATTCTAAAGCCCGATTCCTCAGCCAGCTTCGCTACTCTCACCTTCTCTTCTGTCCTCGCGATCGTCTGAGTTGCCGGTGGGGCGCCCTGCGTCCGATTAATGGGAGTGACCGCAGGCTTCGGCGCGAAGTCGTCAAGGCTGTCCTCGTTTTCGACACTTGCAAATGGATTTGTTCTTGTCGGCGTGCTGCTCATATGGCTACTACTGCCTCCTCTTGCTGCGGGTTCTGCTCCCGACGGTCTTGGCGAAGAATCTCAGTCACTTCCCTGCGGAATGCGTCGGCGTTCTCAAGGGCGGCAGGGAGTCCGGAGGTCTCTGGCCCCTGCAGTTCGTCGATCGACAGCTTGAACCGGAACATGTGGGAGTATGCGGTGCGCTCGTGGAGTTGTGTCTGGAAGCACGGTATGTTTCCGCCCTCTACCTTCTCGCGAATGTCCTTCTCTTCCCTTGTCTTGACGCCCGCGCTTGTTGCCATGAACAACACCCCGTGGTTGATCCGCTTCTTGAATAACTTCTCCTGCTTGCGGAGGAGGCTGATCGCGTTGGTGGCAACTTCGGCATCTGCCGTCTTGCCGCGCATCGGGATGATCACAAGATCCGCGCGAGACATCGCCGCGGCGAGCTCCTGGTTCGCCGAACCCTGCACATCGATGATGACGAACTGGTATTCGGATGCGAGGCGATCAATGAGATCGGTCAGGTCTTCGCCAGGTGTAGGCGTCACCACGATATCGCGGTATTTGCTCTGGCCGTCGCTCCAGCTCCTGAGGGTCCCCTGTGGATCGGCGTCTATGACGCGTACAGTGGCCCCTTTGCGAGCCAGAGCGGTGCCAAGAACCAGACAACTCGTTGACTTGCCGCTTCCTCCCTTGGTGTTGGCTGCGACGATTGTAGGCACTAGATCACTCTCCTCGTTTACTTCAAGCCTTGCGTATTCAGTTGGTTAACAAACGTACACTCCAGTACAGTATTGTGGACTCCACACGACTGGACAATTGTGCACTTCGCGTCCACTTCGGTACAGTCCACTTGCGTGGACAAAGCTGTACTTTGATTCCATACACTCTCGTGGACACTGCTTCGCTGTAGTCCAGAACTCTCTTCTATGATCCACGAAACTTGACTGTACAACAGGACACGGTACTCCACTGATGTCTAGTCCACAGGTCTGTACCACACTCGCCAACACTTTTGTATTGTTTAGTGTTGTGAAGTGTACTGGACGTTAGTCCACTTACGTGTACTACAGTACACGTCCCATTCCTTGCATAGAACCTAGCGCCAGCTAGTCACGCCGGGCGAGCCGGCCGGACAGCCAACGTGAGCTACGTTGACACACGATCAAGTCCGTCAAGCTTCACGCGATCCATGAACCGGCAGATCCTGAAGTCTTTTCCACAGGGGAACCTCTTACGTCAAGACCATCCGAAAAGCCCTTGGGTGAAGCCCGAACCTACGTTGAACAGAGCTCATTAACCTTCACCCGAGCAGATACTTAGAGGTATTTCAGCGCGGGTACGGAGGAGAGGCCAATCGCGGGTCGACGGCCTCCGTACCTACATTGAAACCATTTACGCAAATTGTTTAGATACTTAATCTTGCCAGAACGCCTTCACCAGAAGTACGGAGATCCAGAAGAGAAAAGCCCGTACCCCCATTGAACACGTGAGCTTATCGCCCTTTTATTTAACTACTTACGGAACATCTTTCAACGCAGCTACGGTATCGCTGGCCACTGGTACCGTCATGCGCCCGTACCAGCGCTGCACACATGTGGCTAACTGCGTTGCGTGTACGGATCTTGATCCCGTTGATCAGTCGCCCATGAATGGCTTCGAGATCGCCTGGCTATCCGTACCTGCGCTGAAAGGTGCGCGCTAACTTGATGCAGCGAAGACGGTTATAGTCGCCCGGCAATGTCTCGCCTGTTTGATCTTGGACAAGGTGATTGCGCTATGTCGCTGTTGGACAAGTATTTATACGGTATCCCTTTCGCGCCAGCGGCTGCAGATAGCCGCCGCAAACGCACATCATTCACCGTAAAAAAAGAAAGTATCAGAGTTGGTTCCCCCTGGCCGGGCACTATGCTATCGCCAGGAAATTCGGTGCTTCCTTGGCTCGGGAGGCGAGGCAAACATCTGTCTTGCCCTCGGAACTCAAGAAGGTCCCCTCCGTACCTGCGATGAAAAACTCCCGTACCTGCACTGAAGAAATGGCCCAATCTGGGCCCAATCTCCCGTACCTGCGGTGAAAACATCTCCGTACGCGCGGTGAATGGCGCCCGAACCTCCAGTGAAGGCGATCCGTACGTGCGCTGAACGAATCCCGTACTCCCGGTGAAGTCTTCCGTACCTGCGCTGAACAGAGCCATCGGTAATGGCCTTGTTTTCAATAGCTTTCCAAAACCCAGTCCTTGTTTTTGCCCTTGTTCTTTCACTGAATGAATCTAATAAACTGTTTTCCATTACAACACCAGCAAAACATAGCCCACGCTCAAATACGACGCCAATACCCTCCAGAAAGGCGTGGTGCTGGTGCTCCGTACTTCCATTGCACAAATTGACTGTTAACTCTTGCTATACCATTCAGTTGCAGAAAACCAAATGTACACCGCGGTGGATTTCTCTTGTATTGGGCTATGGCATTCGCATAAACACAACTAGAGGCAACTTGAGGCCAGAATGAAACCCAAACGGGATAAGCCCGCTCAGACGCAGTTGGTGCGAAATGTAGATCCAGATTTCGTCCACGTCCGGACAGAGCAGAACCTCGCTCGCGTAGGTCTTTTCTCGGCAGGGCAACAGAAGGACGATGAACAGGCCGCGCGCAGAACCATTCGTTTAATGGTGAAACGAGAGGGGCGAAGGACCGAGACGTCGATCACATACGAGGGAAGTCGCGGTCTGCCCACAATGGCTTGTCTCGACAAGTGGATGGCATTCCAAAGAATCGCGGCGGATATAAAAAAGCGCACTGGAAAACTGACGAACCCCATCAGTTTTCCCGGTTATAGACTCTTGCGTGAAGCCGGTATGTCTGACGCTGGGAAGAATTACGATGCGCTAACGGCTTGGGGAACCCGGCTTGCGAAGACGACGATTACCTCAACACAAGTCATATACCTTGCGAACTCACGCAAATATGCAGACGAAACCGTAGGCATTTTCCAGAAATTCAGCAGGGTAGGGCAGGACGACGTCAGTGGCAAGGCAGAGATGTACGAGGTTTGGCTTGCCGATTGGCTGCTTGCGAGTTTGAACGCGGATTACGTCTACCTCGAAGCCTATGCGCCGTACATGAAGTTGAATAGGCCGATCGCAAAGGGGCTTTACGGCTTTCTGCATTACTGGTTCACTCAAAACGACGGTCGATACTTTGAGAAGGACTATCTTGCGATCTGCGATCTGCTCAACATCAAGAGCTATGATCAGCATTCGAAGATAAAACTATCGCTTGGTCCCGCACTCGATGAACTCGTTAAAATCGGGTACTTATCGCAGTGGGAAATAACGCGACGGCTGATGGATGACAAGGTCTTCAAGGTGGGATTTTGGCCTGGAGATGAGATCCTCCGGAATCTCCATACGATCGACCCGGAAAAGAACAGTAAACGTCAGTCTGTCGCTCTGTTGGGCGAAGGCTCAATCGCTACTGAGATTTTGAGTGGGGAACTCAGTGCCGAGGCTTTGAATGCACTTACTCACCTCCAAGAGTTTGGTATTCACCTGTCCGAGGCCAAGAGGCTACTTGAAAAAAATGACCCCGGAAGAATTCTCGACATGATTGAGTACGTGTCTGCGTTAGCTTCTGAACCAGGCAACACAGTCAGGAGCGCACAGAGTTTGCTCGTTTCCAAATTGCGTGAAGGAGCGAGAATCCCTAGTGACTTCGTCACGTCTCGCCAGCGCCGCGCCAAGGAGGCGGCGCGCAACTGGGCAGAAACGAAGCGCCAATACGAAGCCGCCCTCGAAGTAGAGTATGAGCAGTGGTATGGTCAGCAAGGCGAAGATGAACTGAAGCGACTCTATAAGGGTGCTGAGCTTGAGAAGAAGCTTAACGCTGTATCAGAGGAGCTAGCGAGAGCAGACAAGCTGTTCGCTCGAATGACGCGTTTGGCACAAAGAGATGTAGCACGAAGCCGACTCGTGAAGGAGCTGAGTGATCAGCTTATGCTCCCGAGCTTCGAGGAATGGTGCAAGGAGAACGCTCAACGAGAACTGTTCAACAACCAGTAGAATGCCCGAAGTGTGACGGCGTTGGCCTCGTGAGGGTGGAGGTCCAGGGCCGCTGGGTATCCAAAGCGTGCGAATGTCAGGACGCAAAGAGAATCGCTGCGGTTCTTTCGAAGGCTAAGATCCCTGACCGTTACGCACATTGCACGTTTGCGAACTTCAAAGCCAACTATCCTGGTGCTGACAAGTCTCTTTCGTCAGCGCACATGCTGATCCGCATGTTCGCCGAAAAATATCCGATGGAAACCCGCGGCATACTCCTCACTGGATCCATCGGTTGCGGGAAGACACATCTGGCCGCAAGCGCCTTGAAATGGATCATCGAGGAGAGAGGCGCCGAGGGCGTCTTCTGCGACTATCGCGAACTCCTTCGATCCATTCAGAATTCCTACAATCCACAAGTTTCCGCGACCGAGATGGAGATCCTTACGCCGATCATGAACGCCGAAGTGCTGATTCTGGACGACCTCGGGGCGATCCGTCCGAGCGAGTGGGTTTGGGACACAGTTTCTCTCGTCCTCAACGCACGCTATAACGCCGTCCGGACGACGATTATCACAACCAACTACGCCGTCCTGCCACCGGGTGCCGGAGGCATGAAGGAGGATACACTCGGCGATCGCATCGGCGAGCGCATGCGTTCACGCCTCCTCGAGTTGTGCCGCGTGGTCGAGATGCGAGGCGTAGATTATCGCGCCGGACTCGACAAGAAAAGTCCTACCCCGACTCGGGTGAAGTAATTTGTCCGCTTCAACGGGAAGGGAAGGGAAGTCACTGCCCACCCGACCGCGAGAGCAATTTCGAAATTCCCGATAGCGCCTTCCCTCGGTCCCCACACCGACGCGATTCCAGGTTGCACCATTTCAGAGCGCCGGGCGCCGCGGATCGCCGTAACTTGCGACGAGAAGGGAACTGTCGCGCGGGCCTCGGCTACCATGGGGCTCGCGGCCACGTAGTCACTGTGCGCCGCGAGAGTCAACGATGACGCGGCGTGTGACGCCTCAGCGGCAGCAGCGGCTCGCAGATGGATGCCATAGGATGAAAGAAGATGGCACGAAGCACCCCCGGATTTGGACGCATTCTCTTGCTCGCAGTATGCGTTGCCCTCGTACTTTTTATCTATCAACGTCTCCACGGGCCTGGACCCGATTCATCTCGCCATATTGAGAACCCTCCGCTGCGTGAAGGGAAGCCGCCGAGCGAAGAATGGAGACCAGAACAGTCCCGGCGTCACGAACGGCGCCCCGGATACAGAGAACAGATTCCGGCATTCTGTCAGGGGTTTGGTACCTCATGCGATTCCCATTACTTTGGACCATGGAACGAACCTCAGGACGGAGCGTGCACGGTTCGAAGCAGCCACGGGTACCCGATCCCCGATCCTCGATGCACGCCGGGAGGGATTACTCCGACTGTCACGGTCACAGTGCTTAGGAACCCGGACTGGAAGACGCGGTGTATCCGCAATTGCCAGACGAGCGAGGCCGAAAAGCATATCGCCTATGGCTGGTATGGAATTCCAAAGCCCCGATCCAATTCCGGAGACCGTCAGGTTTGCGAACTGGATCATCTGGTTCCGCTCGAACTTGGAGGCGCGGATGGACTCGGGAACATTTGGCCGGAATGCGGCCCGGATGAAGCGACTCTCCAGAACCGCAATTTCAAGGTCAAAGATCGGGTCGAAAACTTTTTGGCCGATGAAG
Source organism: uncultured Acidobacteriota bacterium (assembly GCA_963706455.1). Lineage (GTDB taxonomy): Bacteria > Acidobacteriota > Terriglobia > Terriglobales > Acidobacteriaceae > Telmatobacter. Next base: position 13,095 of record CAVPNO010000009.1, read on the forward strand.
TAAGGTCGGGGAGGATGTCCCTGGGTGCCGCCCAGCATGGAATTGCGTCGGACTGGACGCAGTACGTTCCGGCTGCGAATCGCTACTGTCAGGCCGGTGGACGCTGCTAAGACGGAGATCTTCTGTTTTGCGATGAACAGATCAGTTTTGGGAATGGCAGATTCACCGTGTGCTTTAAAGAACCAACGGAATGTTCACCGATGCAATGTTCACGCGCGCGGAACTCGAATATTTGGGTAGACGAGTGCATCGCCCTGCTAACCGGCAGGCGAGATCCCAGCCGCCGGCCACACTTCTGAACACTAGCCGAATTAGCGGGAGTAATCCTGGAAGGCTGAGACCATCTAGCCGCGAAGCGCCACCGATCTACTCGCGCTTAAATCCCAACCTCCCTAACTGCCCGTCGGTTAGAAACATATTCGGAATGCTGACAGCTTCCCCTTTTTCAAGAGCTTTTTTCCGCGCTTCGTCGATAAGCTCCACGTCAGTGCCTACGGAGCGAAGAGCCGCGGCCAACTTATCCCATGTTTCCAATGGGGTTCTAAGCACCGGATCGCCCAGTCCTTGCAGGGCCGCAGACAGCATGAAGCGCGGCCCGTCCTCAAAGCGGACGGGTGTGATTCGAAATCCGTAATACATATGTTCAATTCTCCTTTCATTCGGAGCACATGCTTGGCGCTCAAGTTGAGCATATGACTATGTCGGGGCAAATTGGAGGAAACGGCATAACACTGACCCAAAGGGCCGGATCGTCGTATCCAAATCTCAATAAATCCCGGGAAACGCCCGAGTCTCCGGGAACTTCCCCGCAACCCGGAGACGAGGTGGGAGGACGCGTGTTGTTGCCCAACCTATAGGCCGAATCTCGTCATATCCTCCTTCAGCTTCTGAGCTTCACGGGGAGCGTTTTTCTTCCTCCAGATTTCTTGCCTATAAAGCCTCATTGCCTTAAGGAGTTCGCTAACCTGTCCCACCCAAGGCCCTTCGATGAAGGCATTCACGTTGCCCATGCTCTCATGGAAATATGGCATGTCCTCACCGTAGGTCACGCTTTTCTTCAGCTCAAATTCGAAAACGCGCTCTCCTTCTACCGTTAATAAAATCGTCATCGCGGTTGTTTCAGTCGAACCCAATCCCCGCCCGCACTCTTCCGCCCGCCCAGCGAGGCACAATAGGCCATAATTTGAATTATTAAAGCGAAACGCGCTCTCGTTCCCCGAGCGTCTGAGGCTGTCTTTGACCTCAGGAAGTATAGTTCCCGGTTCCTTCTTCAGGTAATCATCTATGGACTGAAACTGCGAGTAGTACAAGTCCCACACTGTCTCGCGTAGTCCAAGTTGAACTGCCCTTTTACGGCGGCGATCAATTTCCGCCCGGATCTCTGCCTCGTCCATGCAATATCTCCTCGCGAGAATCATAATAAGATCGCGCCGGGTGCCCCGTCCTAAGCTTTTTCGAGGTCCTGACAAATTTGCGGCCGGTCGCCTCGAACCGATTGGTGAGAATTGATCTGCATTCAGCGTCAAGGACTGTTCAGCATCTCCGGCCCGTTGTTCTTGGCATTTCCCACTTTCGGGTTGCATGGCGCGGCAGCCATGGCCTCCGCTTCAAATGGCCGGAGCAATTCCACGGGTGCGCGTTCACTATCGCGCTCCAACCACCGGTCGTAGTCCTTGAGGTGGAGAATCACCGGCATCCTCGAATGGACTCGGGCCGCCAATTCATTCGCGAATGTTGTGATTATGCTGTAGGACTGAAGCCAGCTTCCGTCCGGTCCTTTCCATGCGTCCCACACGCCGGCAAACGCGAATGGAGCATCATCCTTCATTCTGAATGCGTAGGGCTGCTTGGTCTTCTCATCCACGCGGTGCCACTCGTAGAAACCGTCTGCTGGGACGAGGCACCGGCGCATCTTGAACGGCCTGCGAAAGGTTGGGCTTGTTTCAATGGTCTCAGCCTTGTCATTGATCGTGGAGATGCCCTTCACGTCGGAAAGCTGTTTCGTAAAAAAGGGCACAAGACCCCAACGCATCAGCACCAGCTCACGCTCGCCCGTCTCTTTGGCGCTGCGTATAACAGGCTGGAATGTCGTAGGGGCGATGTTGAAGTCCCAGTCCGGCAAGACCAGGTCGAACGGAATTTCGCCAAGACGGTAAGCTTCGGCGATTCGCTGTTTATCTGAACGTCGATAGTATCGGCCGCACATAAGCAGAGCTTACCTTTTCCTTAGCCTCGCATACTGCTCCTCCGTCAACTCCAGCCAGACCCCGCCGCGGCCGATCTCAATGCCGTGGTCAAGGGCCTGGCGCGTTTCGAGGTTAAGGTTGGAGCCCCCGCGCTTTGCCATTTCGATCAGCTTTGCCGGAGTATCGAGTGTGACTTTACGGGGCAGGGAAGTCTTCAGGTCTTCTTCGAGGAATTGGCAATACCAGCCCTCGCGATGCATAAAGCTCATATAGACGCGGCGGCGCGGGGTGCGAGATGCGGCACAGCGGGCGCAAAAATGTTCGCCGGGTACGTGCGGTGGGGGAAGGGAGACTTTGCAATTGCAGCAGATCTTGCCTGCCAGTCGCATCCTGGTCGTCGAGGCTCGTTCTCCGCCCATGGCGGAATTATAGACCTATATTCGCCGTTTGTTCGCCTATGAATTCTCCTTTGAGTCACGGATCCGCGGGCGCTTTTGCTGCCGTGCTTCATCCGAACTCGATGCGGCGAGGAGCCGAGCCTGCCAGTAGGACTATTTTGCAGCCGTTTTTGCCTTTGCCCAGCGAGCCTTCTGCGCGGCGGCGATCCTGGCGCGGGCTTCTGGAGAGAGCTGGCGCTTCTTCGGTGCAGACTTGGCAGCGATTTTGTTTTTACGGCCATTCGTGCCGGTTCCGGTTAAAATTGCCCGGACCTGTTGGAGTCTACCGATTTCGGCATCAATCTGTGCGAGTATGCCTTGTGTTTCCATCCTCAAAGTCTATCAATCAAAAGCGGGTCCAGGTGGCAGGTAAGATCGCAAAGAGTCTCGCTGGATTCATTGAACCGATGGAGTGTTTGCCCGTCCCGAAACTGCCGACTGGCGGAGGCTGGCTTTACGAGATATTATGTGACGGGTCACATAAGAGCTCTTGTGTGGCGCAGGAAGTTATGTTGCGTAACAATAGCGGGTCAGCACATCTATTGGCGGGTGCGCTTCGAGCGCGCAACATAATATCCCGCCAACGTTGAACTCCCGTTCGCCCCCACGAGGGAGGATAACGATTGCCGACAACCGGCCAGCGACTGCTTCGATGAGTCCTTTGGTCTGTTGGCAGCAGTTGAGCTAGGGGCCACTTGTCCGACAAAGGCGACCATACAGACAAGTGGATTGTCGCGGCGAAATGGGACCCAGCAAATGTCGATGCATGTATCGCAAATATCGGCTGGTGAACGCGGTTGCGGGAACTGCATGACGAATCAGTTTGGCAGCGCCCACTCCATCACACTACTGGTGGAGTCGCGGAGAAAGATTTGCGCATCATCTTGCCGGCTGGGGCTAGCCCCTTGTAAAAGGGCCCCAGTTGGTCCATGGGGGTTGGAGGCCGATTCGCCGCTTCCATGTGGCCCCAGGCCTCCGCCAGAACGGAGGGCATGAGGCCGGCGGTGCTGGTCACGACCCCGACGGACAGGCACTTCTCCAACAGCTCGCGACGGTTCAATTTCAGTCCCATGATTTCCCCCAGATTCGTTTAACGTCTCCAAGTCACTTGAGATACATGTGGGTTATTGTTCTTGTTGCGACCGCACGTTTTACCGTGGGATGGAACCTATCTCAGAACAAATGTGCGGTCGGGATCGCTGCACAGGACCCCTCGGGAGGGCATCAGACACCAGTTGCGATGCCGACTAATGAGATGGTCCGCCGCTTGATTCACCCGCGAGAGCGGGTGATCGAGGTGGCAGCATTTAAGGAGGAGGATCATCGACATGCAGGTACATTCGGTAGGCATCGATCTGGGCAAGACCACCTTTCATCTCGTGGCACTCGGCGCTGCAGGCAAGGTGCTTGTGCGGAAGAAATTCACCCGGAATCAGCTTCTGGCCTATACCGCGAACATGCCGGCATCTCTGATTGGGCTGGAGGCTTGCGCGGGAGCGCATTTTCTCGGACGTGCACTACGGAAGCAAGGCCACGATGTTCGGCTGATCGCAGGCCAGTTTGTGAAGCCGTTCGTGAAGTCGAACAAGAACGACTTCATCGATGCAGAGGCGATCGCCGAGGCAGTTGAGCGGGAGAACATGCGCTTTGTCCCGATCAAGACCGACGATCAGCTGGACCTCCAGGGCATCCACCGGGTGCGTGATCGCCTGATCTCCAGGCGCACAGCGGTGATCAACCAGATTCGGGCATTTCTGCTCGAGCGCGGTATGACGTTTGCGCAGAAGCCAGCGAATCTCAAGGCTGCCATGGCTGATGTCCTGGAGAACGCTGAGGCCGACCTGACGCCGCAGATGCGGAACCTGATCGACATGCTGTGGGATGAGTGGAAGCTCGTTGAAGCAGCAGATCGAAAAGCTCAACCTGGAACTGGAACGGATCTCTGCTGCCGATGCGGGATGCACACGGATTCGGCAGATCCCAGGGATCGGGCCAATCGTAGCCACTGCCATCGTTGCCGCCATCGGCAACGGCGCCGCCTTCCGTAAGGGCCGGGACTTCGCCGCGTGGCTGGGGATCGTGCCACGTCAGCACTCAACCGGAGGGAAGGCGAAGTTGCTCGGCATCAGCAAGCGCGGCAACGTTTACCTGCGGAAGGTCCTGATTCACGGTGCACGAGCCGCCGTGCTGCGCATTAAACGCGACCGAGCACCGATCGGAGCCTGGCTTGATGCACTCGATGCCAGAGCGCCCAAGAACGTCGTTGTAGTTGCGATGGCCAACAAGCTCGCGCGGATTGCGTGGGCTGTGCTGTCGAGTGGACAAGACTACCGGCCGATAGCAAATAGGATTGCCGCATGAAATAGTGTGGAAAAGACGCCTTCGGCTTGGAAGCGCTGACGCGCTCCCACTTTCCCACACTACTACGACGGAGTGAATTTTACCCACCGAGGTCTGCACAGGAACAGCAAGGACGAACAGAACAGTCACAACGGCGTGCCTGCAGCCTGGTCCCGAAATTGGTCTCGAAAGAGCAACCGACCGACTTATAAGGACAGACACGCGCGCAACTCATCCTGGCCAGGAGAGCTAATCTCCACCTAGAAGGCCGAATACATTTGCGCAGACTTGTCTTCTCGCCCACGCTTTTCCCTTGCAGTCGCGCGGCGGACCATACAATTTCGGGACCAATACCGATCGAACTGGCCCGAAGATGGTCTGGGGCCTGGCCCGTTTACCGTACGATGAATGGGAGTCTGTCCTTGCGGAGCCCAGGTCCTGACCACATTGGGAATCAGCATGAAGCCCGATTCGTCGGCAAAGACGATATGGGCACCCAGCCTTGCGGCGTTTTTTTTATGCGCGGCCACTCCTCGCGCTTCCAGCGTTCGATCTCCTCTTCATTCCGCTCCAGTGCACGCCGTTCCGGCTTTTGTGGAGTCCATCCCAGGCTGTGCATCAAGCGGCCGATATGGTCCGGGTGATAGCGCACGCCAAACTCACGTTCGACCATCTCGGCAATGCGCGGCGTAGTCCAAAGATTGGTTCGATAGCCCTGGGCCATCGGTCCCTTGAGCAGAAGGCGGACAAGCCGCTTTCTCTGCGCTGCAGCCAGCTTCAACGGACGCCCCGGAGAAAAGCGCACCTGCAATGCGTCCATCCCGCCGCGTCGGCGCGCATCTCGCCAGCGCATCACCGAACTCGGATTGCATCCGATCTGCCGTCCAACTTCGTTGAGAGAGAGTCCATCATCCAACAACGCCAAAGCGCGTCGGCGCCGATCCTCAAGAAGATCGGCGCTTCCCTTCAGTCTGGGCATACGGATTAATCTCCTCAGCATCTATTATTGCATTATTTATGCAGGAAGCATAGTACTCCGGAGCCTAACCGCAGGCACATTCGGTTTGAGATGTCGATGATTCCAGCTTGAAGGAGACACATACGGCCAGAATCGGGATTCGGTCACATCTGCGCGTAGATTCGGTCATGATTTGCTGACACTGGGCGTGCCACGCATCGACAACTCGCCGGCGGCGCAGACTCCAAAGGCAATAAAGGCGGACTCTTCCAACCAGGAATCCGCCCATGGCGATGTTCCATCTGACAGCTCAGCAAAGTGAACACTCACTCGTGCTGCTGTGCCAGAACATTCTCGAGCGTGACCGCAAAGAACGCGTGCCCAAACTCGGTCGGGTGGTGGATGTCCCAGAAGAATGTGTGGTCGGGGTCGGCGCACACTGCAGGCGTTGAGACACGGATCGGTAATGTCCGTAAATCCGAAGTGCGTTGGATCCGTCACGACGGCATTCAGCAGGCTGAATACATTCATGCGGAGGATATGAACGCCTTCCAATTCTTCCTCGGGCGCCAGCTTTTCATCCAAAGCGTTGTTGGTCGCCGTGCTCGCTGCTGCGGCGAAGCTTGTGTTTCCAGCCGCTGCCGGCAACAGCCCCACATTGAAGAGATCGGGAATAACGAAATGCCTTGCCCCGGCTTTCCGGAGCAGTTGTTCGCTATTGAAGATGCCTTCCGCAATGTGCAATCCAAGCGTTTCAGGAGAGCCCGTCGTTGTGTCCAGAATGTCGTTTCCGCCGCCCTCCAGGATGTAAAGAGCATTGGGGTCGGCCTTGCCGCTATGCTGGAGCAGATAGATTCCCACCTGCTCGGGCACGCTGGGAACCCCTGTGGTGGATGCAGGCTCAGTTACAAACGCTCCGCCGAACGCATAATCCGTTCCGCCCAGAATGTAGGGTTTCAGCGGCACACCCAGGAAGCCGGCCACGTGGTCCAGCCAGATGGGCCCGTTCGAAAATCGACCGTTGTAATAGGGAGCGGCCGGCTCTGCGCCACTGGTTAACACGAAGACGTTGCCGACGTCACAGTAACTGTCGCCAAATACGTAGAGTGCATCATAGGTCGGTGTTGCGGCCTGCGCGACCATCGACGACAGGCCGAGAAGCGCGGCCAACATCAGAATCCAGGTGCTTTTGCGCATGGTTGTGCTCCATTGTTCAGTTTGTGAGGTTGCAGTTTCCCCTCGAAGGGGTCAAGTCGGACCCAGTAGTGGATCGAGTCCATCAACAGAATCCAGCGGATTCGGCGCTCGGTTTTCTTTGAGCCCTTTGTCGCAGGAGGCAGATAGTTCGCAGCCATCCATGGGGGAAGTCTTTCTTTCGACGTAGTTAGGATGACCTCGCTGCCTCAATGCTCAATACGTCTTTGGGCAGCTTGTAGAACCAATATCTGCACGCTGGGGAGCGGCCGCGATTCCATTGAGCGCGCCGCAGTCTACGTCGATTGGATTATTTCCGGTGAATGTGCCTCCGCCCCAAAAGGAAGCCTCGGAGTTCCCGGTAATCTCGACACCCGCGCCTCCGGTGTTGTTGATTACAATTGCTCCACTGAGGTCGCCGCTGGACTGTTCCGTGACCCAGATTCCGCCCGTTGCGTTGTTGCTGACTGTGAACGTCCCGGCCCAAAACTGATTTGTCAAATGCGCTCCACTGAGGTTGATGCCAGATCCCTGGTTGTGCTCAACGGTAAGCCCGTCGACCGTGACTGTACTACCCGCTTCGGCGTCGACACCGTGGCCCTGACCGGCGGGCCCTGCGATGGTGCCCTTCACTGTGACTTGTGAAAGCCGGGCACGCGCCGCGATGAGTTGCAATCCGTAATCCGTATTGTTCTGGATCAGGTCTCCGCTGAAAGTCACGTCAGCATTGTCAACCACCACGCCTATACTGGTGCTGTTTTCGATGGTGTTGCCACTGAACCGGCAAACGCTGAAGTCCCTGCACATAACTCCCGTGAATCCGCCATCAATGGTGAGGTTTGTGAGCTGCACGTGAGACCCAGCAATCCAGAAGGTTACGTTGCCGGTGATACCTTTCAACACAGCATGTCCGGATTCGGAGTCGACGCCGGTGATCGATAATTGGGCGAAGTTCCCAATGTAGATCGTCTCGTGACACGTGCCCATCACGCGAACAGTGTTGTCATCAAAGAGTTTCAGTTGGTTGAGTGAATTGCTGACCGTCATGCCTTCGTTGCAGTTGACGGTTATGGTTTTCGCGGCTATTGGCGCGGTGTAGAACAGTGACGCGGCCAACGCGCAAACAAGTATTCGGATTGAGGTTTGCATCGGTATTCTCCTGACTTGGATCTTTTCGGCTCGTCTCAAACGCCGCTCATCGCATCGCGGACTGAACCTTGCAGTAACCGAAGTCTTTGCTTAGCTTCTCCACAAGGAACTGCTGAGGGGCGCCGGCCTTCTTCTTCTCCTTCTTGCCGGAGACGCGAACCCGATCGCCCGGCTTGATGCCGGCTACCTCTCGGATAAGGGCATAAGTCTGCTGATCGCCTCGGTTCTGGAGTTCGAGTCCGTTTGGACCGGAGAGAGCACAACCGTCAATAGAGTGGCCATGATGAACGGCGTAAAAGATGCCGATCCCAATTCCCGCGCCGATGGCAGCGACTCCAACTCCGATCCAGCCTGCCTGGGTCCTGGTCACGCCAATCTGAGCCGTTGCGGTGCCGGTAGTTGAGACGAGTAAGGCACAAACCGCGACCATTGCGAGGATGCTTCGGTGTCCTGCTGTCATAGAGAGCCTTGTTTCCAATGCATGTGATTTGACCGGCCGGTAGTGAAGCTTGAGATGTCGATGATCCGAGAATAAAGTCGATGCGTACGGGCAAGATCGGAATGCGGTCACATCCGCGTGCAGATTCGGTCAGGATTTGCTGACATTGGGTTTGCTCTCATCGATGCTTGGCCCCAATTCGAACATTTTGCGCACATCCGATGACAACTGCTGCCTATCCGAAAATCTTGATCGCTTCTTCTATGGCCGGACCTGCCTTTTGAAGATCCGCCGGCACCATCACCGGCGACCAGTAGGCCTCGGCGTTTAATGCCAGAAACCATGGCTCACAGAACTCGGCCATCTGTGAGGCATCCTCCAAGTCGAGAAACAGAAGTCCGGTACGCTTTCCGTCCTGGGTGAGAAAGTATGCGGCTTCGGGTTTTTGCATTTCAAGAATGGACTGAATTGCTTTGAAACCATCTTTCCGGGCGGATGCATTGCCCGCCTCGACCGGAAACGACACTCGGAGTAGAAATCGCATGGGAAGCCTTTCTGACGCCTCGTTAATATCGAGGGCCTTGCACCTCATTGCTGCAGACTGGAACCAGACTCGCTCCCTCAGCCGATTTGGGCAATTGTCTGGATGTGATTTCGAAATGATTTCTAAATTGATTTTGTAAGTGATTGAAAATGGGCGCTATTGTACGATTGTCTCTACCGGCCCTTTCCTCCGCGGCTCACTCGCAGACGGGAGACACACATGCCTGCCCTGGTTCGCTTTGGACCTTTTGAACTCGACCTTGAGGCCGCGGAATTGCGCACCGACGGGCGAAACTTGCGCCTGCCGGAGCAGCAATTCCAGGTTCTGCACATGCTTTTGCTTGCGCATGGGGGTGTGGTCTCGCGCGAGGATATACGTAAACGTCTCTGGCCCAACGACACAGTGGTGGAATTCGACCGCAGCATCAATGCAGTCATCATGAAGCTGCGGATCGCATTGGGCGACACGGGAGACAAGCCTCGATTCATCGAGACCCTGGTGCGACGCGGCTACCGGTTCATGGTTCCCGTCGAATGGAAAAAGGAACTTTTGCCAGAACTCACTGCCCGCGAGACCAGCGAGAGCTCACTGGTTGGTCGGAAGGTATCTCACTACCGGGTTCTGGGAATTCTGGGCGGGGGCGGTATGGGGCTGGTTTACAAGGGCGAAGACCTGAAACTCGATCGCCCGGTGGCGTTGAAGTTTCTGCCCGAGGAGATTGCCACCGATCCGCTCACGGTCCAACGCTTTGAGCGCGAAGCCCGTACCGCCTCTTCGCTGAATCATCCGAATATCTGCACAATCTATGAGGTAGAGGACCACGACGGACAGCCCTTCATCGTGATGGAGTTGCTTGAGGGTGAAACTCTGCGTGAATTGATCGCGAGATGTGGCGACTCTGGCAGCAGCGGGCCGCGCGGGATTCCGCTCACGCAGGTGCTCGACATCGCCATTCAGATCGCCGAAGGATTAAACGCCGCACACCAGAAAGGCATCATTCATCGCGACATCAAGCCGGCCAATATCTTTGTAACGCCCTCAGGAAAAGCCAAGATTCTGGACTTTGGCCTGGCCAAGGTGGCCGCTGAGAAGTTCCCCGACGCCGTTGCAGGCGCTCAGGGGGAACCCTTGCCGCCCCAAACGGCGTGGGACACCGGGGCACACCCTCGCTTGGATCACCCCCGAAGCCCTATGGGGACGGCTGGCTATATGTCGCCCGAGCAGGTCCGGGGCGAGCACTTGGACGCTCGAAGCGATTTATTCTCCTTCGGGCTGGTTCTTTACGAGATGGCTACCGGTTCACATCCTTTCCAGGGACGAACCGCGGCCGAGTTAAGCGATGCGATCCTTAGAAACCCACCCGCGCCACTTCCCCCAAATGTTCCTCTGGATCTCTGCTCAGTCATTCTAAGGTGCCTGGAGAAATCTCCTGTCGAGCGCTATCAACGGGCCACCGATGTCCTCGCCGCGCTGGAAGTAACCCAGCGCGACCCGCCAATAGCGCATCCAGTGGTGGTTGCGAACAAATGGTACGCGCTCGCATTCCTGGCAACGTTGATTTTGATGGGGGCGGCGATATGGCTAACGCCCGGACGAACGCCACCGGTGCTGCACTCGCAGCAGGTCACATTTTCATCTGAACCTAAAGAAAAGCCGCTGGTTTCGGACGGGTCGCGTCTTTATTTCCAGAGTCGTGGAGAGCCGGTGAATATGGCTCTGACTGGCGGAGTGATCGCTCCGTTGAGATTTTCTGAACCAGGTTTGCAGCTCCTGGATATCTCGAGCGATGGCTCAAAGGCGTTGGCGTGGAAGGTAGTCCCGGAGCCAGGTGCGTATCCCAGCGGGACACTGTGGGTCGCTTCGCCGCTGGGAGGAGCTGCCCGAAAAATCTACCCTCGCCTCGCACAGGATGCACGTTGGTCTCCTGATGGCCATTCGATTCTCTTCAGCGAGAAAGGTGTAATCTATTCCGCCAATGAAGATGGAAGCGGTCAGAAAAAGATCTGGGAAACATTTGGAGCCATCGACAGCCTGGAATTCACACCGGGCGCACGAGAACTCACATGTTCGGTGATAACCAAACAGAATTCCCGGCAGTGGAGACTGAAAGTTGATGGAAGCGGAGCTCATTTACTGATTCCAGATTGGCCGGCAAACTCGGACCAATGGTTCGGTCAGTGGACGCCCGGTGGAAAGCATTTTGTGTTTCTCTCAGACCGCGAAGGTCGGGGAAATGTCTACGAATTAGTGCCGCCAAGATGGTATCAATTCTGGAAACGACCGGCTGCGGCTCTGATCACTGGAAATCAGATCGATATTCGAGGTCTCGCGCCGGGGCCGGACGGTGAAAGCCTTTTCGTCGTGGGAGAGGCCGACCGGGGTACGATGCAGGTCCTCGATCCCGCCAGCGGAAAGTATGTACCCTTTCTCAACAGCCTACCGGCGCGCTCTTTTGTGATTTCGCCCGACCGGCAATGGATGGCATATTCCGAGTACCCGAGCGGAAATCTTTGGAAGAGCAGACTCGATGGGACCGAACCTACGCAACTGACAACTTCTCCTGCTTATATGATGCAATGGTCGAGGAGTGGCAAGTCACTGGCATACTCCGACGGATACAAGATTTACATCATTTCAGCGGATGGTGGCGCCCCGGAAAAGCTGATGGGCGGCGGCGATCGTGAAGGTTTCCCTAGCTGGATGCCGGACGACAGTTCCATTGCATTCAGCGATTACAATCCAGAGAAACCGCACAATGAAGGTATTCGTGTAGTTAATTTGGCGAGCCGGAAGATCTCGATCATGCCAGACACTCAAGGATTCTCCTTGCCTTCCTGGTCTCCGAATGGAAGATATCTGGTGGCAATGACGCAACAGCCTTCCCGCATGATGCTGTATTCGGTGGAGACAAAAGCTTGGACGGAGTTAAAGAACTTCGACACGCCGTGGGGTTTCTGGATATGGTCAAGCGATAGCAATTCTATCTACATGCGAGTGTTGGAAGGTGCGGTCGGGGTTTATCGACTGACCGTGCCCGGCGGTAAATGGGAAAGGGTAAGTGGGCTGGACGGAGTGAATATGCGTGGAGATTTCGATTTCGACTACTCTCTCCCAAGCCTGACTGCCGACGGAAAGCCGGCTCAAATGAGCCATGTCGGTGTGGCGCAGATTTACTCGCTGCGCTGGGAGAAATAACGCTTTGGAGTCAAGACGCCGATCCCGGTTCCAGCGCCGCTGGCAGCGACTCCAACTCCGATCCAGCCTGCCTGGGTCCTGGTCACGCCAATCTGAGCCTTCGCGGTGTCGGTAGTTAAGACGAGCAAGGCGCAAACGGCGACTTTTGCGAGGATGCTTCGGTGTCCTGCTATCATAGAGAACCTCGTTTCAAATTCGAGTGTCCTGGGCCGCCACGCGATCGAGGGTCCACTGCTCGCCGCCGGCTTGCTCTGAAAGGCGTGTCACCCCACGGCGAACGATGTACCTAGCATGAAGGTGACATATACGGAAAGAATCGGGATCGAGTCATATTCACGTTCGGATTCAGTCAGGATGTGCTGACAATTGGGCCGACACCTGTAACAGCGAGAGCCCAGATCCGATAACTCGCTGGTTCATTTCTTGTCGGAAGGCTCGAAGTTCTCCAGCGTCCACAAGTTAAACTTATTTTCATCCTTGGTTTCCGCAACGATCTGGCGAGCATCGCGGCTCAATTGTAAGTGGCCATTCCACTCGGGTCTTGACCTAGCGGGGAAGTCTCCTATCAGCTGCGGTTCGCCTCCTGAGATTGGAATCCGATAGAGCCTGACTTTACCCCCCGAGTCCTTGGCGTCGAAGAGGATCCAGTCGTCATAAGCAAGGGCATCATGTGGGTCTGAAAGCATGCCATCAGCAGCCGAAACCAGGAACCTCCAGGTCCCGCCCGATATCGGCCGGATGGCCAAACCCCGGCTGTCAGTGCGGATCAGCGAGCGTTCGTCCGGCGACGGCACGAAGAATTGCGGGAGATTGTTGCTGATTGCGTCAACGAGAGTGTCTTGTCGACCGCTCACGTCCCAACTCAGAAAACGACCATCCTGACCCGTTTTCTGCGCAGGAAAATAGACGCGTTGGTCGTCCTTGCAGGGGATGGGGAACCATCGATAGTCGCTAAAGGAAGCCAGCTTTTCCAGGGTGCCAGATTCCGTTGCTACCGAGACCAGGTCGGCGTGGCCGCCGTTGTCGTCCCACCCTAACAGAGCAGAATACCTTTGGCAAATCGTAGGCATACTGGCAGTGCGGCTGTCCGTTGCTAAACCAGTACAGCACTCGTTCCTGGCCAGTCGTCAGATTCCTCAAGACAAGGTCCGCGCCACCCTTCTCCTCGTCATCCGATACGTAAGCGATCTGAGCGCCATCCGGCGAGAAGGAAGGCAGAGGAGGCCACATGCCATTGCCGCCGTGAATATCCAGTGATTTCCAGGCCCCGAGTTTGCCATCCGGATCGAGGTTGCGTGAAAGGCGCTCCAGTCATGCAGAATGAGCAGGCCCTTCCTTAAAGACCAATGCGCCGGACGCCGTGGCGTGAGCATCTTCAACGTCCCCGTCGCGGACGAATACTGGACTCCCAGACACCACCCCATTCTTGAGCGGAAGCAGGTACAACGCACTCTTCCCGAAATGATCGTCGGAGATCACAAGATAGCGGCCGTCTGCGGTCCAGTCGTGGAGCGCCTTTTGCTCGAGCCACGCCTCCTGGGGCCCTCCACGGAGATTGGTACACCTGTTGAGGCTGCGCGCCTTCGGCAGGCATCACAAAGATGCGCATGGCGTCGCTCGATCCCGTATCATTTTGCCAAGTCTCGTACGCAATGTTATGACCGTCCGGGGAAAATACCGCATGGTCGATGTCTCCGCTTTGAAGATGCACCAGTTCGCGATGATGGCCGTCGGCCACGTCAACGATCATCAGATGCACCTCACCATTCGGCAGGTAGTCCTTAACCAGCACATGGCGAGTGTCCCAGGACCAGTCAAGACTGAAGCTGTTGGTTCCATCGAGCATAGTTCCCAGCGAATCATAGGCGAACCAGCTCGCGATAGCCTGTGCCGTCGGTCTTGATGACGGCAAGGGTGCCCGGCCGATTGGGCTTGGGCGGGAGGATCAGTGCAGTCATGGAAAGGTCCCTCGACGCGCACCAAACGGGGACATCTTCAGGTTGCACCTTGAAGACCAGGTGCTTGTTCTGGCCTGTCAGGTCGCCAAAATACAGGTTGCCGTCCGCAGCCCGGTATACGGCTCGATGGCCATCCGTATCGCATGCATTCATCTCGCCCAGTCCGTCCCATTCGATCTTGCGGACACTCATGGTCGTTGGCATCGCCGGATTTTCCTGCTTTTTAAGCAATGCCAGCCGGCTGCGGGCTTGTGCGGCAGCGGGTTGGTCGGCGTAGTCATGCACGATCTGCTCGTAGACCTGCCTGGCCTGCTTGCCCAGCTTCTCGTCGCATCCGGCCAGCCGTAGCAGTGCCTTGGCGCGTACATCGCGCGGTCGCAGACGCGTCCGCGGCGATCTTCTGATAGATATCCATGGCCGCCTTCAAATCGCCGTCCACGTCTTCTTTCTCGATGCCGGCTTCCAGGCGCACTCCAGCCGCAACCGAGGCTGTCTGCGAAAATGCTGGCTTCACAGGAATCAGCAGCACCAAAGTCAGGAGCACGTAAAGGATGCTCGCAACCACCCCGCCGCAGAGCGCCAGACCGCCAGCCGGGGTGCAGGCAAGTGCGATGCCTGCCATCCAGTTTGCCTTCTTTGAGGATTTCTTCACGACCCACCTCCAGTTGCGGTAAAACAAGGATGTTTGGGCTGAATGGGGTTGTTATCGGGCTTTGGTGAGGATTCAGTCAGGATGTGCTGACAATCGGGCCTCTGATTGCGGCGGCGTTAGCCCAAGAGTCGATAACTTGCGCATCATTTTTTGTCGGGAGGTTCGAAGTTCTCCAGCGTCCACAGGTTGAACTTGCTTTCATCCATGATTTCGGCGATAACCTGGTGACCGTCCCGACTCAATCGTAGATGGCTGTCACCCGTCTTTGCTCTAATCGGGCATTCTCCAATGAACTGCGGATCACCTCCTAAGATGGAAATCCGATAGAGCCTGAGCTTGCCCTCCGAGTCCTTGGAGTTAAAGAAGACCCAGTCGTCATGAGCGATGAAGTCTTGTACGTTTGAAAGTACGCCGTCAGCGGACGAAACCAGGAACTTCCAGTCTCCTCCCAACATTGGCCGAATGGCCAAGCCGCGGCTGTCGCCACGGATAAGCCAGTGTTCGTCCGGTGTCGGCACGTAGTATTCTGAGAAATGCTCGCTGACTAGGTCAAGGACGCTGTCTTTTCGATCGCTCGCGTCCCAGCGCAAATAATGACCACCCTGGTAGGCCTTCACCGCCAAAAAATACAGGCGTTGGTCATCTTGGCTGGGGGTCAGTGCCCCTCGATAATCGCTAAAGGAAGCGAGCATTTCCAAAGCGCCGGATTCCGTGGCTACAGAAACCAGGTCGGAGTGGCCGCCGTTCTCATCCCACCCCAGGAAGCAGAATACCTTCGGCTGATCGTAAGCATATTGGCAATTCGGCCGTCCACTGCTAAACCAGTACAGCGCCCTCTCTTGGCCAGTCGCCAGGTTCCTCAAGACAAGGTCCTTACCACGCTTTTCCTCGTCACCCGATATGTATGCGATCTGTGCGCCATCCGGCGAGAAGGAAAACCCTGGGTTCGACTCAACATTGCCGCCGCGAAAATCGAGCGAATTCCAGGGTCCGAGTTTGCCATCCGGATCGAGGGTTGCGTGAAAGACGCTCCAGAGATTTGAATTAGCCGGACGGTCTCCGAAAACCAATGCGCCAGACGCTATGCTTCGCGCATTTACTGTATACCCTTCGCGAATCAACACCGGATTCCCCACCGGCGCGCCATTCTTCAGCGGCAGCAGGTATAGCGCATTCTTTCCGAAATAGACAATGGAGATCACAAGGTAGCGCCCGTCCGCGGTCCAATCATGGAGCCTCCACTGACCTTCGACCGGAACTCCTTCCGCGACGTTCACGGGGGACTCATAAACCTGGTGAGGTTGTGAGCCTTCTGCAGAAATCACAAAGATGCGCATGGTTGCTTTTGATCCCGTGCCGGACACAGTCGCGTAAGCGATGGAACGACCATCGGGAGAAAATGCTCCGTCCGTGGAGCCTGCGCTCTCAAGCTGTGCCAACTCGTGGTGATTACCATCAACCACGTCAACGATCATCAGACGCGACCCACCACTTGGCAGGCCGGCCGCAATGAGCAAATGCCGAGTGTCCCATGACCAGTCGAGAATGCTCCCCTGCGCGTCATCCTGAACCAGTTCGCGATAGCCCGTGCCGTCGGTCTTGATCACGGCAAGCCTGCCCGGCCGATTAGGTCCAGGCGGGAATTTAAGCGCAGTCATCGACAAGTCCCTCGACGCGCACCAAAACGGCACATCTCCCGGCTGCACCTTGAAGACCAGGCGCTTGTTCTGGCCCGTCAGATCGCCAAAATACAAGTTGCCATCCGCGGCCCGGTACACGGCTCGATGGCCATCCGTGTCGCGTGGACTCATTTCGCCCAGCCCTGCCCATTCAATCTTGTGGACGTTCATGGTCGTTGGCACCGCCGGATTCTCCTGCTTTTTCAACAATGCCAGCCATTTGCGAGCCTGCGCAGCCGCCGGCTGGTCCGCGTAGTCATGCACGATCTGCTCATAGACCTGCTTGGCCTGCTTGCCCAGCTTCTCGTCACATCCGGCCAGCCGCAGCAGCGCCTTGGCGCGCACATCGCGCGGAGCGGACGTGTCCGCGGCGATCTTCTGATAGATATCCATGGCTGACCTCAGGTCGCCGTCCACGTCTTCCTTCTCGATGCCAGCTTCCAGCCGCACTCCAGCCGCAACCGGGGCTGCTTGTGAAAATGCCGGCCTCGCAGGAATCAACAGCACCAGAGTCAGAAGCACGTACAGGATGGACGCAACCACGCCGCCGCAGAGCGCCAAACCGCCAGCCGCGGTGCAGGCAAGTGCGATACCTTCCATCCCGTTTGCCTTCTTTAAGGATTCCTTCATGACCCACCTCCAGTTGCAATGAAACAAGGATGAGGGAGCGATGTTTGGGCTGAATGGGAGTGCTATTTGCTTTCCGTAAGGATTTGGTCAGGATTTGCTGACCTTTGGGAACGCGATGAAACAGCGCGCGCCGGAACGTCGATTATGCGATCGTCACTTCTGGCTTGAAGGTTCGAAGTTTTCCAGCGTCCAGAGGTCTAACTTGCTCTCATTTCTGATTTCAGCGATGACCTGACGAGCATCGCGGCTCAAGTGTAACCACTCATCCAGATCCGGCTTCGACCCAGCGGGGAAGTCACCCACGAGCTCCGGCTCGCCTCCCGAGATTGGAATCCGATAGAGCCTGAGCTTGCCCTCGGCGCTCTTCGAAGGGAACATGATCCAGTCGCCATAAGGAACGGGATACGCTTGGTACGGCAGTGCATATGCAGAGTCTGAAACCAGGAATCTCCAGTCCCCGCCTGCCATTGGCCGAATGGCCAAGCCCCGGCGGTCGGTGCGGATGAGCCAGCGCTCGTCCAGTGTCGGCATGTAGAATTGCTCGATTTCTCGGTCGATTACGTCAACAGCGGTGTCCTGTCGGTCGTTTGTGTCCCAACGCATGTAACGACCGCCCTGAAGGGCCTTCACTGACCAGAAGTACAAGTGCTGATCGTCCGCCGTGGGGAAAGGCCCGAATCGGCGGTCGCTAAAGGAGGCCAGCGTTTCGACCGCGCCAGACTCCGCGGCTACTGAGACCAGGTCGGAGTGGCCGGCGTTCTCCTCCCACCCTACCGAGCAAAATATCCTGGGTAAATCGTGGGCATAACGGCACATAGGCTGTCCGCCATTGAACCAGTACAGCACTTGTTCCTGGCCAGTCGTCAGATTCCTCACGACAAGGTCCCTCCCCCCCTTCTCGTCATCACCCGATACATAGGCGATCTGGTCGCCATCCGGGGAAAAGGAAGGCCAGGGAGGCAAGCCTGCATTGCCGCCGCGAGTCTCAAGTGACTGCCATGCCCCGATTTTGCCATCCGGATCGAGGCTGGCCTTGAAGACACTGAAGTCGTGCAAGTGTGATGGCGGGTCCTTAAAGATGAATGCGCCAGATGCCGTGACGCCTGCATCGTTTGTTTCGAGCTCGCGAACGCGCACCGGACTCCCTGCCGCGATCCCATTCTTCAACGGAAGCAGGTAAAGCGCACTCTTCCGGAAGCGCACGTCGGTGAAGACAAGATAGCGCCCGTCTGGGGTCCAACCGTGGAGCCCCTGCAGAGGCTCGAACCGATCTTCCGCAGAGATTCCAGGTGATTGGTACACCTCCTGAGGCTTTGCCCCTTCGGTAGGCATCGTAAAGATATGCATCGCTATGCTTGATCCCGCGCCCGACATAGCTGAGTAAGCAATGGAATGACCGTCCGGGGAAAATACCGCGCACCAGTGTTCTCCGCTTTCAGAGTGGACCAATTCGCGGTGATGGCCGTCGGCCACGTCGACGATGATCGCATGCCACCCTCCATTCGGCAGTCCGGCCGAAACCAGCAGATGGCGAGTGTCCCAGGACCAGTCAAAACAGGGGCCGCTGCGGCCACCGAGGAGGGTTCCCTGCGCGTCATCCTGAACCAGCTCGCGATAGCCTGTGCCGTCGGTCTTGACCACAGCAAGCTTGGTCGGCCGATTGGTCGTTGCGCCGGAATGCAAACGCAACCATGGATAAGTCCCGCGACAGCGCACCAAACTGGCACATCTCCTGGTTGCACCTTGAAGACGAGGTGCTTGTTCTGGCCCGTCAGGTCGCCGAAATAGAGGTTGCCATCCGCAGCCCGGTACACGGCTCTATGGCCATCCGTGTCGCATGGACTCATTTCGCCCAGCCCAGCCCATTCGATCTTGCGGACACTCATGGTTGTTGGAATGGCTGGATTCTCCTGTTTTTTCAGCAATGCCAGCCGGTTGCGGGCCTGCGCCGCCGCCGGCTGGTCGGCGTAGTCATGCACGATCTGCTCGTAGACCTGCTTGGCCTGCCTGCCCAACTTCTCGTCGCACCCGGCCAGCCGCAGCAGAGCCTTGGCACGGACATCGCGCGGAGCCGAAGTATCTGCGGCGATCTTCTGATAGATATCCATGGCCGACTTCAGGTCGCCGTCCACATCTTCTTTCTCGATGCCCGCTTCGAGCCGCACTCCAGCGGCTACCGGGGTGGATTGGGCAGTGGCTGGCCTTGCCAGCACCAGTGACGCCATCGTCAGCAGCAGGTAAAGGATGCCAGTAGTCACCCCACCACTTAAGAAAAGAAAGCCGATGGAGGTGCAGGCGAGGGCGACTCTTTCCATTCGGCTTGTCCCGTTCGGGGATTCCTTCATGACCCACCTCCAGTTTCGATAAACCAAGGATGAGGGAATGGTGTCTGGGCTGAATGGGATTGTTATCTGGCTTTGGTGAGGATTGAGTCAGGATTTGCTGACACTCAAGCCTCATCCGTCGAAGCGGTAGCCTGCGCCGCGCAGGCTGATCAGATAGCGCGGCGCTGAGGGCTCATCCTCGATCTTCTTGCGCAGCGATACGACGTGGTTGTCGATTACGCGGTCGGTAACCGCAATCCCCGTGCCCCAGACCTCGTCGAGGAGGCGTTCGCGCGTAAGCAGCCGGCCGCGGTTGCGGACAAAAACTGCCAGCAGTTTGAGCTCTGTGGTTGTGGCTTCGATGCATTGTCCGTTACGGCGCAGTTCAAATCGCCCTAAGTCCAGTTCACAGGCGCCGAAACGATGAATGTCCCGCCCGTTGCCGCTGCCTAGGTGTTCAGCAGGCTCCGGACTCGCGCGCCGCAACAGGGCGCGGATACGAGCGCGCAACTCGCGCGGACTGAATGGCTTGGTCACGTAGTCGTCAGCGCCCACATCGAGCCCCATGACCTTCTCCGCTTCCTGTGTCTTGGCCGTGAGCAGGATGATAGGAGTCTTCAAGCCGCGATGGCGCAACTCGCGGCATACCTCAAAGCCATCCTTGTTGGGAAGCATCACATCCAGCAAAATCAGATCGAATGGTTGGGAAAGGGCGCGCGGCACGGCCTCTGCGCCATCGGCCACCAAGACAACCTCGTATCCCTCGGTTTCGAGGTCGCTTTCCAGGCCGAACGCGATGCCGGGTTCATCTTCAACGACAAGAACCTTGACCATACGGCTCCTCTTCAGTCTTCCGCCAACGGTAGCACGAGGGTAAACGTGCTGCCGACACCGACTTCGCTTTGCACGCGAATTTCTCCGCCCATGGCCTCCGATATCTGCCGCACCATGGCTAAACCTATGCCTGTTCCCTTGATCCCGGCTTTTTTCGCAGCCTGCCCGCGCACAAACCTCTGGAAGATCGCCTGCTTTTCCTCGGCGCCGATCCCCATGCCCTGGTCGCGCACCGAGATCAGCACACGGTGATCGCAAATCGTCCCATCCACCCATACCGTGCGGCAGACCGGTGAGTACTTCACGGCGTTGTCGAGGAGATTCCTGACCGCGCGGCGGAACGCTTCTTCATCAACCCGGATGGTGGACGCGGAGGCGCCCTCCGGCGTGACTAGGTCGGATTCGACGCTGAATCCCTGGGCCTCGGCATGCTCCGTGAAATCAGTCACCGTCGCGCGTACCAAATCGAATGCGTCGTGAGGCTCAATCCGGTATTGCTTGCGGCCCGACTCCATGCGCCCAAAGTCGAGCAAATCTTCGACCAGCCGGTGCAGGCGGTTCGTCTCGTGATCAAGAAAAACATAACTTTGGCGCCGCCGGGACTCATCTGAAATTCGGTTCTGTGCCAGTAGCTCGGTAATGGTGCGCAGCGTGGTGAGGGGCGAGCGAAATTCATGCGAGACAGCGGCCACAAAGTCCGATTGAAGCTGAGCAACACGAAGTTCCCGGCTAATGGCGCGATAGACCACATACCCCGATCCGAGAATCACAAGAAGCATGAGCGCAGCCCCACCCAGCAGAAGCGTGCGGCGGTTTGAGGCCGCGCCCGAGATGGGCCGGATGCTCAGGAATTCAAGGCGGTCGGGGATCTGCGCCTCAGCCAGCGAGCGCGTTACCGTAAGTCCGGACCCGCCGGACGTACCTGGCAAGAGCAATTTCCAATGAATATCGGTCGAATTGGGCGGCAGTTTCAAGGCGGTGTCCAGCCAATCCGGCGAAGTCAGGAGCGCACTGAGACCATTCGAGGTGGAGTTCCAGATCAGCAGAGACGAATCTGGCTGGGACTCCCGACCACCTGCGCTCGAGCCTCTCGATTGGGCGATCTGCCATCGGTTGTAGAGTTCGGCAACAAGCGTTGAGAAGTCGATTGCATCCTTCGGTGGCGAACCGGCTGCGATACCGAGGCGATCGAGCTCCGACCAGCGATAATCAAAAGCTTCGCGGCTAAGCCGCCATCGCCCGTTGAGAAGCCCAGTGCGGAGTGCGTCGGCCTCGATTGAGGCTTCTTGCCGCCGGCCGAGATTCATGAGGATCCGGCATCTCGCTGATGCCGCCAGTAGGGCGAAGGGCGTCCCGGAAGGGTCAAGGGCGGTCTCGCTCGCGAGGCCCTTGTAAGTGTTGAGGGCGGCTTCCTGGAGGCTGGATTTGTTTTGAATCCTGGCGATGCGCAGCAATGCCTCCGGCCGGGTTGCTGGCCGGAGGGCCAGCGGTCGCAGGGCGGCGATCGCACGGTCATATTGCTGCTCGCGAAGCTCCAGTTCATCGGCCACATCGAAGGCGCCGGGAGTTTGGGTGTGCACGACAGGAGGCGCCGGCGTAAATAACAACGGCCTTTGCGGGAAAACCTGGATGCCGTCTTGCGAGATGCGAAGGAAAGTCGCCCCTTTCGGAAACCGCGCCCGGAGGGTGGGCGACGGAGGAAACGCGTTCAGTTCGTGCAGTCCGAGTTCCCAGTCCCCGAGGCTACGCGAGAGTTGCGCCAAAGCAAGGTCAGCGATCTCTCCAAGGCGCTCGCGTGAGCGTTGGAGTTCAAGACTCTGGTCCTGCTCCATCAGCCGGACTGTGAGCCATACCTGCCACAATGCAAGACACACTACGCCCCCCAGCAGCGCCGTCAGCCACTGCCTCGCCGGGATTCGTGTCAGGGACGCGCGGGGCATGCACGGAGTATAGGCGTGCCTCGGTCAGGATTGGTTCACGTTCGTGTCAGGATTCGGTCCGAATCTTGACCTGGTAGTCGCTCCAACCGCACACGAATGGATGAATCGACCAGAGGATCATCGAAAATCATCAACACGGGCAGACCGTCATACATTGTGGGCAGAAAATACATGCCAGCATGGAGCAGAGCTTCCACCCCGACCGTTTTTGCTTCCAGACAAAGTCAGCCCAACAGGTGGGCAAGTCGAACATTGATGAGCGCATTATCGCAATGCGCTCACCCACGCCGAATCTGGAATTTCGGGTGTACCGGGCCGTGGATTAATTTCGGCACTTTCGCCTACACCTCGCTTACCCGTTCAAGGCGTCCGCTCCTTATGTCAGCCAGACGATCTCAACGATGTATAGTCGGATCGCTTTTCCATTCCTCGAAAGGAGTCCGACTCGATGTTCAATCAATTGTTCTTCCGTTCTGGCGCACTAGCTCGCCAGGCTTCGGCGCCGCTCGTCTACGAACGCAGTGGATACCTAACCCAATGTATTGCGCAAGGAATGTCCAAAAGTACCTTGCGTGGGAAGGCTCGGCTGTTATTGTCAATCGCAGAATGCCTTCAATTGGCCGACAGGCCTGACGATAAAATCAGCCTAACAGAGATCAAAACAGCGGCAACGCGATGGTCACGTCACAACCGACGTTCTCTTAAGGCAGGCCGGGCTGAGCATTCGCAGCGGCAGTTCATCGCCGAAGCATCTTGCTGGCTGACCTTTCTCAACCGCCTCGGTACCCCACCCAAGCTGGAAAGAGCCTGCGACGCGATGTTGGGCGAATTCAGACGTTTTATGAGAGACGAGCGCGGTTTGTCCCCGATCACGGTTGAATACCGATGCGGAACCGTACGGCCGTTCCTTGAGCGACTGCTTGGGGAAAAGCGATCTCTTCAATCCGTCAGTGTCTCAGATGTCGATTCACTTCTATTGGAGAAAGTAAATGCGGAGCACTATGCACGCATCAGCGTTCGAGCATATGCTTCATCACTTCGGGCATTCTTTCGGTTCGCGGAATTCCGAGAATGGTGCCACGCCGGCATTGCCGCGTCAGTGATGGCGCCTCGCGTATTTAAGCAGGAAACGCTTCCCTCCGGACCAAGTTGGGAGGTTGTCCAGGAAATCCTGGATGCCACCGCCGGCAACCATCCGACCGAGATCCGCGATCACGCACTCTTGCTGTTGTTTGCTATGTACGGCGTCCGCTCCGGAGAAGTCGCTCGGTTGCGGCTCTCCGATGTCGACTGGGAGCGAGACAGAATAGTCTTTACCCGTTCGAAGGGAGCTGAACGACATGAATTTCCCCTGCTCCGGACGGTCGGAGCTGCAATCATTCGTTACCTCAAAGAAGCAAGGCCGAAGTCCCCTCAACGGGAGATCTTTCTGACGACATTTGCCCCCATTGGCCCACTCTCACATGGCGCGATTTGGTTTGCCGTGAGTCGGCGACTGCGAGAGCGGGCGCCCTTGCTTAGGCACTTTGGACCACATTCCCTCCGGCATGCTTGCGCGACCCGTCTGATCAATCAAGGGCTGACTTTGAAGGAAGTAGGTGATCACCTTGGGCAACGTGATCCTGATGCGACCCGGATCTATGCCAAAGTGGATCTAGTCCGGCTGCGCGAGGTGGCCACTTTCGACCTAGGAGACTTGCTATGAAACTCAATTTGGTCTGCCAACAATATGCTGCTTTCCGAAAGACTCTTGGCGAGCGCTTTGCAGTCAATGGGCGCTACGTCAAGGCTTTTTGTCGGGCGATGGGATCAGAGATTGATATCGCGGAGGTCTCACCCGACAAGGTAAATGCCTTTCTCAACGGCAACGGTCCACTCACCACGAGTTGGCAAGTGAGACACAATGCGCTCCTTGGCTTTTATCGATATGCGACCAGTCGTGGGTTTGTCAAAAAGTCCCCGTTGCCACTCACAATTCCAAAGGTGTCGTCGACATTCCAGCCTTACATTTATTCTGTCGATGAACTCCGGCGAATTCTGGAGTCGGCAGAATCATGTCGCCGCCCTCGCAGCGATCTCGGTGCATCTGCATTACGGACTCTCTTTCTACTGATGTATGGCGCAGCTTTGCGAACATCAGAAGTACTGTCGTTAAAGATAGGCGACGTTGATCTCGCCGGAGCCGTTCTGACAATACGAGACTCTAAATTCTTCAAGAGTCGCCTCGTCCCCCTCGGATCGAAGACTGTTCGAATCCTCACCGACTATATAGATCATCGCGATTTGCTGCGCAGGGGACCGGATGATCTCTTCTTTGCCGGAAGAAACTCGAAACAGATCCCGATCCACATGTTTGAGAGGGCCTTCATTCAAATCCGCAACCATGCGGGGCTGCGCTGCGAAGGTGGTCCGCGTTGTCAGCCTCGCCTTCACGATCTGCGCCACACATCGGCGGTCCACCGATTAGTCAGATGGTATCGAGACGGCAAGGACGTACAAAAGCTCTTGCCTCAATTATCGGTCTACTTGGGACATACGAATCTGGCGGCTACACAGACCTACCTCTCGATGACGCCTGATCTCTTGCATGAGGCAAGTCAGCGGTTTGAGCGTTACGCAATGCAGGAGGCGCTGCAATGACTAAGACGAGCCTTCTCGGACCATGGGTCCGGCGCTTTTTGCTCGAATACTTGGTAAGCGAGCGCAATCTAGCACGAAATACCCAGCGTAGCTACAGGGATACGCTAAGACTCCTTCTTCCGTTTCTGGCGCGACAAACAAATAAACAGGTCGACCAGATTTCAGTGCCTGACCTTTCCCCTGACCGGGTTCGGCTCTTCTTGCGGTATTTGGAGGAGTCCCGCCAATGCACTGCCGCCACGCGCAATCAACGGTTGGCTGCAATCCGCTCCTTTGCCCGTTTTGTTAGCTTGTATTGCCCAGAATACGTGGAGTGGTGCGGTCAAGTCCGAAACATTCCGCTTAAACGAACACCTCGATCGATGATCACATACCTCGAGAAATCGGAAATGGATGCGCTGTTGGGTGCACCCGATCAATCGACGCAGCAGGGATTTCGAGACCATGCGCTCCTGCTGTTTCTGTACAACACAGGTGCACGTGCTGACGAGGCCGCGCAGGTAAAGATCGCGGACCTCCTCATCGCTCATTCTGCTCGGGATCATTCACTCGTGCAGATTCGTGGAAAGGGTAACAAACTGCGACGTTGTCCCCTGTGGGCGCAAACAGTGACCGAGCTTTCATTGTTGATTGGAAGCCGCCCTTCAGCCGATCACGTGTTCCTGAACAAGTGCGGTCTGCCCATCACCCGCTTTGGCATTCACACGATGGTTGAAAGATACGTTCAACGAATCTTGGACCGAACACCGTCGATTGCCAGGAAGCGCGTGAGTCCTCATACTATTCGGCACACGACGGCGACCCATCTTCTCCGTGCTGGCGTGGACATTAACACCATTCGCGCCTGGCTGGGTCACGTTTCGCTCAATACCACGAACATTTATGCGGAAGTGGATTTGGAAATGAAGGCCAAAGCGCTCGCGACTTGCGAGATCCGTGGGACTGTTCCACTGAAGCACTGGAAGGAAGACCTTTCCCTAATGCAGTTCTTACAAGCTATCTGACGAGATTATGTGGCGCTGCTAAGAAGACCGTGTGCTTCATCGGCAACGCTGAAACAGCAGTGCCACATAACGCCGAACGCCACAGAAGAGATAAAACTCGACGGCTGGAGGCTTGAGTCCGTGAAGACGGGCGGAAAGGTCATGCTCTACTCGAGACGCGGCAAGTCCTTCAACTCCCAATTCAGAGACATCGCCAATGCTCTGAACTATCTTCCCGATGAGACGGTCATAGATGGCGAAGTTGTCGCAATCGATGAAAACGGCAGACCAAACTTCAATCTCCTTCAAAACTTTCGATCAGCCGGCACGAACATTCAGTATTTCGCTTTTGACATCCTGATGCACAAAGGTAAAGAGCTGACTCGCCTCCCGCTTTCACAGCGCCGGCAGGTTCTCGCCTCAGTCATCAAGCCGAATGCGCATGTTGAAATCTCAGAGGCATCCGACAGACCGCTCTCGGAAATGGTGAAGTTCGTCCGCGAGCACGGGCTTGAGGGCATCGTTGCGAAACGTGGTGACAGCGTTTATCAGCCCGGATTGAGAACCGGCCTTTGGTGCAAGCAACGCCTCAACCGCGGGCAGGAATTCGTCGTCGGAGGGTATGTGCCAAGTCACCTGGGCGTTGATTCGCTCGTTGTAGGGTTCTACCGAGGCAAGGATCTCTACTATGCAGCGCGCGTGCGTGCCGGCTTTATCCCCGCAACGCGCCTGAAGGTCTTCGAGGCGATCAAGCATCTGAAGACGCCGAAATGCCCATTCGTAAACCTACCAGAGAAAGAGGCAGGAAGATGGGGCCAGGGATTGACGGCGGAGAAGATGCACGAATGCGTCTGGTTGATGCCGGAAGCCGTAGCGCAGATAGAGTTTTTGGAATGGACGGGAGCGAATCATTTGCGACATACGAAGTTCGTCGGCCTGCGTGATGACAAGGATCCGCGCAAAGTGGTGCGAGAGACGTGACGCACCCGCAGTTTGTCACATATGGCCAAATCGTAACGACTGCCATCATCGCCGAAGCGCGTTTCGACAGCAGACGGCGCGCCTGGAAACGCGCATTGGCCTTTTTGCATTGGCCTTTTCGCGACTGTCAACGTTGAACTACCTAAGAAAATCGTATACATCGCTGGAGAAGCTTCGATTCTAAAGCGGCCGCGAGTCACTCCTGTCGGAGAGCCAGCATCGGGTCAATCTTCGCTGCACGCCGAGCTGGAAGCCAACAGCCAAGCGCGGCAGTCAGAGCGACAAGTCCGACCTCGATCCAGACGCCGCCGGACTTTCCAGATTCGAGTCCCGGGAGCATCCGGCGCAGAATGCCCATCAGAGCGAGCGTTATGCCGAGCCCAAACCCCAGCCCAATCATGGCTGTGAGAAAGCCCTGGCGAAAGACCAATGCCTCCACACTGCCGCGCGTGGCTCCCAGCGCAATACGAATCCCGATTTCCTGTGTTCGGCGCGAGGTAACGTACGTGGCTACCCCGTAAACGCCAGCGGCCGCCATGGCCAGCGCAAGGCAACCGGTAAGAGCCAGGAGGAGCATCACGAACCGTCGGTCGGCGAGAGAGTCATCGATGAGGGTTTGCATTGTCGCGCTGAAGAACACCGGCTGGTTTGGATCGATGCCGGCGATGACCTGGCGGATCACTTTTTGGAGATCGTTGTCAGGCCGGTCGCTGCGCACCACCAGAAATACGGCCTTTTGCAAAGCGCCGGCGGCAAGATAGACGCTTGCCTGTTGCTGCGGCCCATCCATCGACGCATGCCGGCTGCTGGATACGACACCGACGACCCGTTTCCAGTTATTCGGTTGTTCGGGGGAGCAGAAGACGCAGACGGGCTTGCCGATCGCACTCTCGCCCGGCCAGAGACGTTTGGCAACGAGGTCACTCACGATAGCGGCGTCGCTGGAGTTGTTCATCTCTTCTTCGTTCATCCATCGCCCCTGTAGTAACCGAATCCCCATGGTCTGGAGGTAGCCCGCACTTACTACGTCAATTTCCGCAGGTATCTGGCCGCTCTCCGGTGCTCCGCCTGCTCTTTTGCCGACCAGTCCACCGGTATTCTCGCCGCTAAACGGCAAAGCATCGTCCGTTCCCGCGCTGTCGACACCAGGAAGCACGCGAACCGAATCCAAAATCCGGCGGTAGAACGCTTCCCACCTTTCAGGAGTCGTGTATCGCACAGCATCCGGAAGCACGACGAAGGCAGTGACGCGCTTCGCATCGAAGCCGGGGTCGGTTCGGAGTAGTGCGGCAAAACTTGCGAGTAGCTGTCCTCCAACCATAACCAGAGCCAACGCCAAGGCGATTTCAACGGCGACCAGAGCGCCGCGAATCCGGTCTCTCCTGCCAGCAATTCCGGTGTGCGAACGCAGGTCTTGGTTCGCATTCGCTCGCGTCCACCCTGCCCTGTAAGCGGGAATCATCCCGAACAAAACACCGTTCGCGAGGGCAATGGCGAGCGAGAAAACAAGAACCCGCCAGTCGGCGTGTGCCGTGCCCAAGCGAGGAACGTTCACCGGCGCGATGACCGACAAAGCTCTCCAGGCAACGACCGTAAGAACGTACCCTCCCATTCCCCCAAGCACCGCCAGCACACAGCTCTCAGTCAGCAGTTGCCGAACAACGCGTGATCTGCTCGCACCCAAGGCCATTCGAATGGTAATTTCCCGATGGCGGACCACCCCACGCGCCAGCAGGAGGTTCGCGACGTTCGCACAACCGATGAGGAGAAACATCACGGCTGCTGCCATCAAGATCCACAGAGCATCCTTGGCATTTCCCAGCATTCGGTCGCGCATGGGTCCCACGCGCAGGATGTGATCTCGATTTGTTTGGGGAAACTCACGGCTGAGTTCGGTACTGATGGTTGCAAGGTCCTGCTGAGCTTCGGTCAGTGAAACGCCTGGCCGCAGTCTGGCCACGACACCTAGTGCCGCTGCCGGGGCGACAGGTTTACCGCTTCGAAACGGCGCCCAGAAGTCAACGTAAGGCGATGGAGTGTGAACTGCCCCTCGACGCAAAGGAAAGTCAAAGTCCGGGGGCATGACACCGATTATGAGGCAGCTCCGGGCACCAATTGTGACACTGTGTCCAATAATTGCCCGGTCCGAATTGAATCGTCGAACCCAGAGACCATAGCTGAGGATCATTTCGTTTGCATGGCCCGGTTGATCTTCATCGGGGAGAATGTTGCGTCCCAGCATCGGAGTGACGCCAAGCGTGGGAAAGAGATTTGCTGTTACGCGCAGGCCGTATAGCGCTTCGGGAGGAGTGGAAGCATCGCCTGCAAGATTAAACATCTCATTGCGGTAAACCGCGACCGAAGCAAGCGTGCTGGTTCGTCGAGCGATCTCCTGAGCGTCGCTCCAGAGGGCCCAATCGGAATGCGACGGCCCAAACTTGGGGAACTCAGCTCTGATCTGCGCAAGTTCGGAGGGGTGAGTGTACGGCAAAGGTGTAATGAGCACGGCCCTGACTGCCGTGAAGACCACCGCAGTTGCTCCTACGCTCAATGCGATCGACAGAAGGGCAATCCCCGTAGAAGCAGGAGTTCGCCATAACAGACGAAAGGCGAGTTGAATGTCTCGCACCATGGATATATCCCTCCCCGTAAGTATGTTCAGATTTTGCTTGATGGTCAAAAGCCAAGGTTCGCAGAGCCGCCTGGTCTCATGTCAAAGCTTAAATTCACCGGCGAGTTCGTTCGTTTGCCTGAAACTCGCTCGGGTTCCGAATCTTCGCACTTTTACGCCAAATCGGCCAACGCACTCAGCGAGCCCGTTTGTTGAGTTGGTCTGCGGTTTCGCGTCCAGGACGGGTAACCGATCAAACGGGACTTCTCCAATTCGGTAGGCGTCTGCAATGCGCTGTTTGTCAGGTCGGCGATAGTAGTGTCCACGCGTGCCCAATGATCTCCTTGACCCGCCCCGATGCGGAAACGGCCCCATCAACCGTGGACCGCGAACTCCCTTAAAGCAGCATCCCGGCCAGGGCTCCCGACATTGCGCAATGTTGCTGAACGGGCCTTGGTGGGTTCTCAGCGAATGTCCTTTCAATCGAATCGGGCCAGGATGGCGCAAAAGCTGGTCGCGCCGCTGCGGGCTGCGCGGCTTCTGCTTTCTTGGCTCCCCCTGAAAGAAAACCGGTGGCCGGTGGCCCCCTTGCCCGTGGCATTTTCTTTCGGTTCCCCCCAACAAAGCAGCCGCTTGCCTTGGGAGCGACCAAGCGCCATCTGGGGGCGACCCGATTCGGTCGAAAGGACATATCTTATATGAAAAACTCACCCAATAAAGCTCGTTACAATCTCGGTCGCACTGTTCTCTTGGGAGCCCTGGCCGGGTTGCTGCTACTCATAGCGGCGATCGCCATCCTTGGAGTGCTGGGGTCCGTAACTGAGTACCAGCGGACCAAGGAGATCATTCCCCTGCTCGCTTCCGTCATTGCGCCAATCAGCGCAGCCGCTCTCGCCTACTACTTCGCTAAGAAGTAGTAGTTTTTTGAGGGGCATCCCTCTTGGGATGCTCCTCAGTTCGATTGAGCAGAGTTCTCTCGGCGCGGCGGGTACAACCCCGCGCTCTTCATTTGGATCAGTTGGTAGCCGTTCCACGGCCAACCCTTGCCCCGCTCAATTCGGGTCCGGCCGGCCACGACTTTACGGGGCTCCCTAGAAAGCTTCACGCCTCTTTGGGCTTCTTATGGCACGCGCAAATGCAAAGCACAGTGCGGCCGACCTCCCCGCCCGTCATGACCGCCGGGTCGTATTTGCGGTGACCCGGGCAAATCTCTTCACCGCCGCGAGCCCAGCACCGTACCTCGTACGCCGAACACAAATTGGCAGTGAGAAGCTTCGGCTCTAATCCTGGCGGAAAATGATGCCACTCCATTTCATCGTCGTCCACTGAAATGCCTCCCACGACCTTCCCGCGGCAAGTTCGCCATATCACGAAAACACCCGGCTGCTAGACCTTTCAGATGCGTTCGCGCCACGAGCGATCGGAACGGCAAGCCGACAAGCGTACGTACGTATTGCCTAAGGGGAGCTCCGCCCCTCGCGCCTACAAGGGGTATCCCCAATCTTCCTGCACTACGCTCGTGAAGATCTTCGAGCTTCGTTGCGTGCAGACCTCCGCTGCGCTTCGCCCTTGCGTCTCCGCCTTCAGCTCCGTCGCCAAGGGTGGGTGATCCCCTCCCCTTGCACTTGCTACCCCCCGCCTTCGCCAGGTGGCGTTCGGCATGTATGTCACATGCCAGTGCCAAAAAAGCAAAAACGAGGAGGACCACCGATGAGCAAAAAGCCATGCAGGAAAGACGCACCGAAATTCAACCTCTATCAGGTTGTGACCGACCGCATTATTGCCAGCCTCAAAGCAGGTGTGATCCCGTGGGAAAAGCCGTGGAAAGCATCGCAGCACACGGGAGGCCCTTTCCCGCGCAACTTTAGCACCGGGCGGCCGTACCGGGGTATCAACATCATGCTTCTTTGGTCGAGCTGGTACAGCTCGCCATTCTGGCTCACCTTCAATCAGGCGAAAGAACTAAACGGCACCGTTCGAAAAGGTGAGAAGGGAACTCAGATCGTTTTCTATAAGCAACTCCGCAGCCGCAAGACAAAGGATGAAAATTCGGCCGAGGATGAGAACCGCCGCCCGCCCTTTGTTTTGACGTATCACACCGTTTTCAACGTTGAGCAGTGCGACGGATTGACCGTCCCGCAGATCGAGAAGCCGACGACAACACCGAACGCGGTGGAACAGGACGAGGTCTGCGAGGCCATCGTCACCGAGTGGACGACCCGCCCTACTCTTCATCTGAATAATGAGTCAGAAATGCGCGCTTATTATGCCCCGCACACCGACGCCGTACACATGCCAGCTCGTCACCGCTTTGTAGACACCCCACACTACTACAGCACGCTTTTTCATGAGCTGATCCACAGCACAGGCCACTATGAGCCGCCTAAATCGCACCTTTGGGGCACGCTTCGGAGATGAGCTGTACAGCAAAGAGGAGCTTGTTGCCGAGATGGGAGCGGCGTTCCTTTGCGCGATCGCAGGGATTGCGAACGAACACACCGACCGAAATACGACCGCATATTTGCAAAGCTGGATTGCGGAGCTAGAGGAAGATAACCGCCTCGTCGTGCACGCCGCCGCAAACGCGCAGAGAGCCGTTGATTCGATCATTGGCACGACATTCGAGGACGAGGCTACGGAGGAGTCAGGAGTTGCGGCCGACGCCGGCGCACTTGAAGAATCTTACGCGAGTGCCGCTTAGTAGCGGCGCCAGCGGTCCGCAACGAATTAAAGGGGAGCCAGCTAAAGGCTCCCCTTTTCTGCTACATCTATTGAGCATGTTGTCGTCCGAAGGCCGATCTGTTGGCCGACTTCCGGAGGAAGGCGAGTAAGGCACTATTCACAATCGAGTTCATGCTGCAGCCCCGAGTAGCGGCAGCTTTTGCTACTTTTTCATAGGTGTCATCTGACACGCTGACCTGCGTCTGGCTCACGGTGACTTTAAGTCTCTGGTCCCTCGCACGGTAGAGGTCAACAATCTCCATATTCAAAAGGTTCACCCCGAATACGGCATCGGTGATGAAGTTTGAAAGCTCGCCTTTTTTGTTAACTTCCGCTCTCGTCTCTCTGTCAATTGCTCCCGTTAACCTGATCGAAAGTTTGCGAAGGGGCCGCTCTTCTGTTGTTGTTTGGGTTTTCGTTTTCGTCGCGGCACGTCTCACGGTTACGATCTCACCCTCCAAATCTTTTGCGTTCAAGCTTATCAGAGCCCTCTACGACTACATTTGTCCGTAATCGTACAGGGCTCCGCTCCGATTTCAGTTGGAGATGGGGGTGTAAGGCTCCTCGAAGGCGATGTCTTTATTCACCCGCACATTGAACCGATAGCCGACCCGGATCTTGATCGTCGGTTGAATATCCAGGTTCCGACGGGTGACTTCCATTCCCAGTTCCCCAAGCTGCTGCCCGAGAGCCTGAGTTGCAATCTGCGACGTGGAGGGATACGCGAACGAACTTGTCTGCTGATTCTGGCTCAGTTCTATACCAGCCGAAAAGGCACTTGTCAGGATTGCGAAACCGATCAGGCGTTCATAGTGATTATCCACTTGGTCACGGAAACCGGATTGCCCTTGAGCATCCTGGCCGATCATGCCTTGCAGGTTGATCGAGGTCCCATCTGGATAAATCAGCCTCGTCCAAATTACCTGAATCCCTCGCTGCCCATACGCTACACGATGGTTATAAGTACCGATCAGACGGGAACCTTGCGGGATCAGGAGATACCTGCCGGTCGCCGTATCGTAGATATTGGACCGCACCAACGCTTTGATTTCTCCGGGCAGGTCTGAGTTCACCATTTGTTCCAGCGTAGCCGGAATGTCCCAGCCAGCCTTTATCTCATAGCGGGTGAGCGGATTGTCTCTGCTCGATTTTAGATACATATCTTCCGGGTGGGCGCGCGTCCGAGCCAAGAAGTTTTCCTTGTCGTTTTGTTTGTTTTGCTCTTCACCTTGTGCTGGAGGTGCAGGCGCACCATCAGGCGGTCCGCCAGCTCCACTTTCCACTCCGCGCAAGAGTGACGCCAGGGCAGCATCGTTTTTCAGGGCGTCCACAAGCGAATTAGAGGCGTTGCGAGCGCCGCCCGGTAGCCCGCCGCTGTTGGAGGCACCATTGATGCCCATAGGGGCATTACGGGCCTCTTCCTCTTCTTTGTAGGCCTGTTCTCGTGCTTGCTCAGCGGCCGATAAAACATGAGTCGCAGCTTGCTGGCGCTGCGGTCCATTCATGCCAGGCTTTACGCGAGAGCTGAGGGGCGGCGCTTTGAGGTCGTCGGTACTGTCCGTATCCGAATCGTCGCCCTTACGATTTTTTGACTGTTTCAGAAGGTTATCGGCCACCTGGTCTCCGGTGGCCGTGGCCGCTCCGAGCCGTTTCGCCTTGGCGTGCGGTTCTTTGGCGAGCGGGCCTTTTCCCCGAGTAAAAATGCCATAGACGATGAGTGTCACGATCACAAGCAACACGCCCATGACAATCATGCCGCCGCGCTTGCTGACACGCCTCGTAGGTTCGGGTTTAGGATTCAGATCCATGCCCGACGGCCCACCCGGAGGGGTGGGCCGCACCGGACGTTGCGGATCCGATGCCGGCGTCACTCCGGTTGTACTGCGTTGATCCGCCATTTACTGACCTCCCCCAACCGCGACCGCGCCAGAAATAGGCTTTTGCCTCGTAATTTCGACTTTCTCTTGATGTTTGCCGACCCCAAGGAGCAAGGCAGCGCGATCGAAGAGACGATCCACGATGTACGTATCCCCCTTGACCCGGTAATTGACCATTTCGTTGCCGTCCACGCCGTGAATGACGAGTGTGGGAAGTTCACGATGTTCAGCCAGGGCACTCATCACGATGTACGTTTTCACACCGTCATCGAGAACCCGGATGGGACGAATCGAGGGGTCGTGGTCGCTACCCTTGACTTGGTAGTCGAAGAACAGCGAATCCATGCCACCTGGAGCAATCCCATCAACCCGCGAGGCGGCGCGATCTTGGGTCTCTTCCTGCTTTTGCTTCTGAAGGTAGGCATCCCACTTGATCTTTTCGTCGTCGGGATAGTTGAATGCCATCCGCGCAATGTAATCCGTGGTTTTCGAGATGAGCCGCACGTAATAGGTGCGCCGGTCAGTGGTGACGACCATGTTCGTGTCGAGTCCGTCTTGACGCGGTTTGATGAGAAGAAGAGGCGTAGCTGCGTCGCCGGTTCCGCTTGTCCCCGGTTCAATAAGCCACCGTACATCGTCCCCGATCCTCGGTTCACCCGTCAGCTTTTCTCCTGGCTGCAATTCAATCGTGCAGACTCGGAATGGAGCGCAAACAGCGGTAGGAAGCCCAACCCCGTAGGTGTAGAGAATTCGGCCGTCTTTCGTCGGCACCGGCATGTTCTTTTCAGACTGAAGACTCTCGCTCAGGGCTACTCCCGCTTGCGCAGACTGACTGAGCAAGATGTTTTTGTGCTCTACGAAATCCTTTGGGACCGCGCTCACCGCTGCCGGCTGCACGGCAGTCTCACTGGCGGGTTGCGCGGCATTGATCGAGGGCAACGGTTTAGCCGGAGTCGTCAGCGGGTCCCTCTTGAGAATCGTGAGAGCCTTCGCATAGTCGCCCGACGCGGGCAGTTGTGCGGAGCTGTTTGGGTTGGCTGGCGTCGCCGGTTGTGACACTGCGGGTTTGGGATCTGGACCGCTCCCAGTTGGCGTGGGCGGAGCCTGCGAGTCGGGCGTACTCACTCGTTTGAGTACCACCGGAGCCGCGGGGGCCGCGCTTTGCGCCCACATCGGCGGTGGACCTGCGATGAGAAGGGCTACGGCTACAAGAGCGGAGACGACTGCAGCCGACGAGAGACCCAACATGCTATACACCATTCTGTCGATCCATTTCCAGCTCATTGATTAGCTCCTCCCATGACCTTCGACCAGCTCACATTTGTCAGGTAAATCCCCAGTGGATTTACACGAATCATCCGCTCATCCGTGGGCGGATTGATGGCGATTGTGAAAGCCCCTTGCCACTCCTGCTTTCCGGTCACCACGCCGGATTTATCCCGCGACGTTTCAGTCCAATTGACCCGGTAGGTATTTGGGCTGTCTTGAACAATGGAGCGGATATCAACCTGTACAGTGCCTTCTTGTCCACGATCGAAAGGCGAGTCACTGCGGTAGAAGTCACCCACATATGCTTGCGCCTCAGTACCAGCAGCCAGATGGGTATAGACCTTAGTCGTCACCGTCGTATATTCCGCTTGTTGATCGCTGCTGACCGATCGCACGTCCTGAATCCAGCTCAGGAGAATTGCGCGTTTCACTCGCTCATCGACGGGCTCTGCCGCTTCTGCCGGGCTCACCGCCTCTGCTCTGCCGATCGCATCGATGGCCACCACATACGGGACTATGCGCGACTTCGAGGAGAGGTTAATCATTCCGAATATCAGGAGAATGCAGCAGGCCAGAAGGCCCAGCGCGAAAAGTCGCCAGTGCTGCGCTCTTGTGATAACGTCCCCGTACCGCACATCCCACGCTCTTTGCGCTGCAACATAGCCGTCGTAACGTCCTGCGGCACTGCTCTGCGGCGCATCGTCAGGGCGCGTGATGTCGTTTGCTTTGGCTTTTGTAAACATCACTGTCTCCTTTTCCCTAATCTGTTGAATGACCGATGTTGCCGCTTGGCGGCGCTGCACTCCCACCGGAGTCCGGGGGTAGTTGTTCGTGGATGGATGTGGTTTTGTCGCGTATCCCCCTTGCTGCGTCTGCAAAATCACTCAACCCCTGGCTTGTAGGGCTGGCCGAGCTGGAAGGTGGAGGGGGCACAGTTGGACCGCCGCCGCTTGCTACGGTATCTGCGGCCTGGGTACTGGCCGCAGCGGTCGGAGGAGCAACTTGAGCCGCACTAGCCGCCGCGTCCATGCCTGTGGCTCCTGCAGCCCCCGCAGCGCTTCCCGCACTTGCCACAGCTGCCCCACCACTACTGCCACCGGCCGCGGCTCCCCCAGCGGCAGCACCTCCCCCTGCTAAGGCAGTAGCAGCACCAACCTCAGCGAGTGCTCCTGCAGCCGCAGCACCGCCTGTTGCAAGCACCGCCGCCGCAGTAAGGCCTGCCGCCGCGGCGGCT
Source organism: uncultured Acidobacteriota bacterium (assembly GCA_963706455.1). GTDB lineage: Bacteria > Acidobacteriota > Terriglobia > Terriglobales > Acidobacteriaceae > Telmatobacter. Next base: position 49,870 of record CAVPNO010000009.1, read on the forward strand.
ACACCCGTCGCTACCAAATCGCCGCCACTGAGAGAAGGCGAGCCGCCCATGATGCTTCCAACCAGCTTCGGAGCGGTCCAGCAGACAGCCGCGTAGATCAGCGTTGACCCCAAAAGACCGAAGGCCGTTTGCACGCCTGCGCTCGTGTATTGGATCGATGCGGCCCTGGTCTCCCACTGCGTCGCGAAAGTCTGTCCCAGCCCGATCAACAAGTACAGCACCATCAGGCGCACGCCTACGTTCACAGCCAGACCGATGTACCTTTCGACATATGAAGAAGTCCACCGCGATCCTCCGAAGCCCAGGAAGATGTAACCAGCACCGAGGACGATGTATGATTCGACCATCGCCATGACGAAATGAACGCAGACAATCGCAAATGACAAAAAGATTCCAATGCCAGCGAAAGCCAAACACAACGCCGTGCCGAAGTCGAAGCTGAGGCCCATCTGTCCGGCAGCACCGAATAGTTTGCCGCTGATGTTCAACCCTTCGACGAGTATCGAACTCGGATTCAGCGCGGTTTGATTGGAGCCGTTCTGGCCTATTTGGATGAAGCTATTCACGATGGCTGGAAGCCATGTAGCTCCGTACTTTAGCAGCGCCCAAAAGATCCCGATACCCATCAGCTTCTTGATGAATGTCGCAACCCAGGCCTGCATATCTGTCTTTTCGAGAGTCATCACTATTGCGGTCCAGGTGACCTCGATCGCTGCAAGAAGAGCGAACAGCGTCGCCGCGGCGCCAGTCGCCGCACTCTCCCATTGCCCCATTGCGTTCTGATAGTCATCCAGAATGTCGCTAGGGCCGCTCTCGATTGAGGAAGGAGGCGGCTGCGTGGGAGGGGCCTGCGCCGATGCCGTAGGCACAACCGCGAGGCTCACGCCGAACACTGTCGTCGTGAGCACCATCGCGAAAAGGAGTCGGGCACCGAGATTTCTGGACAGACTCAGCATGATTTACCTCGGCTTGACGGGATGTTTAGAGCCGACCTTTCCGAAGGAGTCGCCGCCGGCCTGAACGGGTTGAACGTCAAAAAACTCCACTTGCGCATCGGCCGTGCATACATGGCCTTCTGTCGTGTCGCCCCAATGGGCATCAGCCGTCTTGCGCGCCTGGACGCACTGCGGAGCTAACGAACGAGCTAGGTCCTTATGGTTGGCGAGCCACAGCTTCAGCGAGTCCACCGAGGCCGTTGAGACATCTCCAACACCCGCTGTCTTCAGTTGATCTACGATTGCACTCTTAGGCTCTGGAGTCCGGCACCCTGCAATTAGCAGAGTGCCGAACCCGAGAGCCGCTACGGTTAGTTTCCGCATACAACCCCCTTTGGTAACAGGGTACTTCCTTACTGCCGTGGCACCGTGACTGTCCCGTAGGAGGAGCCACCGGCCTGCATATCCTGGGTTGCCCAGAAATTTTGCAAGGACTCTTTGTTGTGCTGATCCTGCATGACCTGCTGAGCCTGAAAAGCAGCTTTGGACTGCATGTCAGTCATCATCAGCTGCCGCAGCTTCATGAGTTGCTGTACCTGTTGTTCTGCTATCTGGCTACCGACCTGCGTAGCTTCTAGCTCACCACCCGAGCCTTGCGACATCGAGTCGTAACTGTCCAACAGGTCCTGCTCCGATTGCATTTGCGAATACTGCAAACCAATCGTGTCGAGGGACTTTTGCGTGGTATCCAACGAGGTCTGTGACCACGTGTGGTACTGATCCGCAAAGTTCACGTTTGGGTTATAGCCCGCGGATCCATATCGGTTGAGAAACTCGGAATCGAGGTTCGCCATCGAGTAGGACAAAGACTGACCACCCTGCGTTACTTGAGAAAGCCGCAGAAGGTCATTCCGAATCGGGCCGAACAATTGCGAAGGCAGCGTCGTCGCGTTCCGTAGTTGCACTTGGAATTGCTGCAACTGCGTCGCGAGCTGATTCGCCTGTTTAACGTAGCTTTCGATCAGTTCTGCGTGATTGAGAAGCTGCGTGATCTCCGTCGCACCAAGGAACACGCCACCCGCTTTCGCGGCTTGCGGGGTCGTAGTGCAAAAGAGAAGAAGCAACATCGAAACCAGCGCGGTCATTTTTCGCATGCGCTTACGCTCCTTTCTTTTTCAAGCTCTGCTTCCAACAGCTCAGCCCATTCCCTTAACATGGGAGAATTCGTCGTGAATGCACGTTCTCGCAACCACTCCGCCTGCCAGGTATCGGGATATTTGGTCATCAGCTGTGTTGCAGCGTTGCGCTGCTCCACTGAACTGACACCAACGAAGGACATCGCGACGCCGCCGATGCCGAGCCCTATCAGGCGCCGTCCAAGGGGTGAAGTGATGTAGTACTGCCGCTTTGGAATCGCGGTCTGAACGATAGTGTTTTCGCGTGCGTTCAAGCCGAGTTGGGTATAGAACTGGCGCGAGTTTTCGTTCCCTGCCTCAGCATTTGGCAGGAGAATCTTTGTGGGGCAGGACTCAAGAACTACATCGCGGATCGGCGACTTGATGACATCCGAAATGCTCTGAGTCGCCAACACGACCGCGGCGTTTTTGCGGCGCATGGTTTTGAGCCAATCACGAATCTTTTCCCTAAAGAGGGGGTGATCCAGGTACACCCACGCCTCATCGAGAAGAATCAACGTAGGGGACCCGTCCAACTGTTTTTCGATCTGGCGGAAGAGATAGAGAAGAACTGCGACGAGGCCTTTATTTCCGGTCTCCCCGCCATTCATCAAGGCTTCCATCTCAAACACCATGAAGCGGGACGATTTCAAGGTGTCGGTCTCCGCATCCAGCAGCTCGCCCACCGCACCATCGAGCGTGTAGTGTTTCAGAGCTTCACGCAGGCCTTCGTCCTGAACGGCCGTGTACAACTCCGTCAGCGATCGGGTAGGCGAATTGCGCAGCATTTTTACGCCCTGGTTGATAGCGTTTCTATGCTTCGCCGTGATCGTTGTGCCGCCCAGGATGCAGAGGGATTCAATGTAATCGACTGCCCAAGCGATATCCGCGGGGTCATCAATCTCACGTAAAGGGCAAAGCTGTACGCCCGAGCCGGCCGATCCCATGTCATAGAACTCAGCTCCAGCGGCCTTTGCGAGAACGTACATGGACTTGCCTTTGTCGAAGGTGTAGACCTTCGAGTTGGGATACCGTCTCCACTGCGCGGCCAGCATTGCCAACAACGTCGATTTACCGGCCCCGGTTGGGCCGACGATCAACGTATGACCCACGTCCGACACATGCAGATGCAGCCTATAGGGTGTCGCTCCCACGCTCGTCGTGATCATCAGCGGCGGGGTGTTCGACGGCATCAGGGCAGACGGGTTGACCTTTTCTCCTGTCCACACCGCGGATATCGGCAAACAGTCAGCCAGATTGATCGTATGCAGGTAGACCCGCCGGACATTCCTGTAGCCGTCGCCTGGTAAAGAACCGCGCCAAGCCTCCACTGCGTTTACATCCTCAGTCCGCGCTCCAAAGCCAGCATTGAAGATGGCTTTCTTGATTTCGGACTCCATCTCATCAAGGCGGGTCTGATCCTCGTGCATGAGGATGATGTTTGAGGTATAGAGTGCGAACTGTACGGCGGCTTCACTCGCTACGCTCATTGCGGCCTCGGCATCGGCCGCCATCTTCGCCGCGAAGTGGTCCTTTGTGCCCCCGGTGCCCTCTGGTTTGTTCATGAGCTGGTCCCAAAAGCCGCGAACCTTGCCCCTCCACTTTTTATGCGTTTTCTCTAACAAGCCTTTGGCTTCCTCTGGGTCGAGCGTTTGCGCCCGCGTACTCCAGCGGTATTCGAACGGCAGCGTATCGAGCACCGCTAAAATGCCGGGGATGCTCTTCGCTGGAAAGCCGTCAATCGCTATAACGCGAATCCACTTCATTCCATAGTGGGGGGAGACTCCAGCCCAAAAAGCTTCGGTAGGAATAATCTCTTGCAGATCGATTGGGATTTCCGGTTCCGCAAACTTGAAATCGTGTCCCCCGATTGTGCGGCGGATGTATCGTAATTGGTCATTGAAGCGAAGAACGAACCCTAGCTCGTCTTTCTCTTCAATCGTGCCTAGCCGGCGCGCTTGAAAGAGAGAGGTCAGAATGTCGTCGAACTGAGAAATCTTGCCTTTGAAATAGTCGAGAGCGCGCCTGGCCACGTCGCGCTTGACCGTCTCCCCCTCGAAGAGAAAGCCTTTCAGCTTCTCTTCTTTTTGCATTGGGGGGAGATAGGTCAGCGAAAGAAAATACTCGCTTTCAAAATGGCTCCCTTCGAGGGTGAACTGTTGTCGGCGCTCCATATCAATCAAGCGCGTTATGGGATCAGGGAACGAGCTTTCCGGATAGTCTTGCGAATGCGAGCGGATCGCATCGACGTGGAGCATCCAGCTCGTTCCCAGCAGCAAGATCTTGTTCAGGCGAGCACTTATGTTCGCCATTTCCTCATGGGTAGCAGAAGCAAGATCAGGGCCACGGTATTTCCACGTCGCCATCAGAGCCCCGTCTTGCAAAAGCATCACGCCCTCGTCGATGACGGAGGCGTACATTAGCAAGTCGGGTAGGCCTTCCCATCGTGTTTTGTAGTCAGCAAGGAACATCCGCGCGCTACCTCCACTTCGTCGGAGATCCACTCATCGCTCTATGCAGTCCCGACTTGGCCGGATAGAACGGTTTGTACTTGATGTGGCGTAGGTACACCTGCCGCATGATCGGATCGGCCTTAGCCAATCGCCTCAACACGCCCAAGGCGATCAGCCAGAAGACGATTCCGGCGATTGCCGCCCACAACTTTGCCAGCGTAAAGATGAGGACCGCGGCGAATAGTGCTGTCATCAGCACTAGCTCGCGGTCCCCTCCGAGCAGCAGATTTGGGCGATTCGCGGACTGATGGAACGTGACCTCTCTAGCCCGCTCCATAGCCCTATCCGATCACTGCGCCAGTGAAGTTGAACGCGACGTTGAGCAGCGACGCGCCGCCGATGATGAAAGCAATTGCCATCACCATGTACACGGCGCGCTTTGCAAATTCGGTCAGTTCGCCACCGAACATGAGAACCGCGCCGGCAGCAAACAATCCGATCACTGAGATTGCAAGAGCAACCGGACCAGTCAACGAGGTTGCCACCTGAGAGAGCGGACCTTCCCAAGGGAGCGCACCGCCGCCACCCGTGCCACCAGTGCCGGTGTAGGTCGACGATGCGTTAGCCACTGCGTTGAACAACGCCAGAGTTGCGAGTGCATACATTGCGCGGAAGCGAGCGATCCGCGAGGTTAGAGGGTTAGCAACAGAAGCAATTGTCTTCACGATCTATGTCCTCCAATTCGGATTTGGGTTCACAAGCGATGAGTGATGTAGTCGCCGTTTTCAAAACCGGTGACCGCCAATACCTCGCGCACTTTGCGTCCGGCTTTTAACGTCCAGTCTGCGTCGATGAAAAGGAGGAGATCGACGGCCTCAGCGATGAACCTTTGTTGCGGCCCATTAGCCTCTGGCGATTCACCGACCAGACTCTCCAGGCGGCTCAGACCGCTCCGAGCGTCGTTAGCATGGAACGTGGCCAGGCCACCCGGATGGCCCGTATTCCATGCCTTCAACATCGTGTGAGCTTCCTTCCCTCTCACTTCCCCAAGCACGATGCGTTTCGGGCTCAATCGCATACAAGCTTTCAAGCAACTGAGTGTGGGGAAGCTATCAGTCGAGAGCAGGGAAACGTGATTTGTCACGTTGCATTGCAGCTCCGGCGTGTCTTCGATCAAAATCGTCCGATCGTTAGGAGCCAGCCTGTATTGTGTGTCGAGGACCGCATTCACAAGGGTTGTCTTGCCCGAGCCGGTAGAGCCGACGATGACGATGTTCTTTTTTTCTTGCACTGCAATGCGGATCACTTCGATGTGCGATTGGTCCCGGCACATCTCTAAGAACGTGTCCATGCGCCGATACTCATTGGCAGGATCGTCCTTGTCGGTCAGGATGCCCGATTCTGCGTACTCTTCGAGAGTTGGCGCCCCGTTCCCGCGTTTACGGATAGCAAAGATTGGATTTGTGACGACCGGGGGTATCAGGCCTTCGATACGACTTCCATCCAGAGGGAGGTTCGTTTCAATCGCCGGTGTGTCGTTGTCCAGCTTGGTTTTCCGCATGGTCGCAATCGTCGCGAGCGCAGAAAATGCATTGATGGGGCTTAAAGAACCGACCTGAGAGAAGGGCTCGGCTCTACGCTTCACCCACAGGCAGGAATCAGGGTTGAGAACTATGTCTTCGGTCGCCTCGTTTTCAAGTTCACGCATGACGACGGGACCGAGCGAACGCCGGAGCATCACGAGCTGCCTGCGGTACGTAGCGTTCTCTTCGTAAACGCCGGTGCCGCCGCCATTGTCGCTGCCGTTAAGGACGTGCTCTGAGAGTTCCATCTGTCCCTTAAACTTCCGTGGCGGTGTTTGTGTTACTGTGGGAGATATATACCACAGTACAGTGATTAATTTCTACTGTACCCCAGGGAATCCGGCGAGCGCTACCCAAATTTGCAAGGGACGTTAATCGTCAGGTCGGCGATTTCGAACGGCGGATGGCCAACGGCATCAGCCGTTCGGTTGAGAATGGATCTAGGGATGGCCGAGAACAGGGATCGGACACAGATCGCGGTTGCCCTCCAAGTCGCGGCAATGGGCGCGGCGGAGTACCAGCTTGGGTTGCTCAAGTTCGATGAGGACGACTTGCCGATGAAGACGCGCGTCTATAGCGCGGAAATGCTTGCGGACCCGAACACGATTCGTTACTTGCGTTTGGAGAACAGCCAGGACCGAAACATCAACATCGTCCCTCGTGGCCTCCACAGCCTGACGCTCCTAGACGATGTGTCTCTCGCAACAGTGGCTCGCATGAAGGAGGAAGGCTTTCAGCCGGCTCTCGTTGTGGAGACATCACCGAATAACTGTCAGGCGTGGCTCCAACACGGCCAGGTCCTCCCCGAACAAGAGTCCTCTATTGCCGCCCGGTTGCTCGCTAAAAGATTCGACGCAGACCCGAGCAGCGCGAGTTGGTGTCACTACGGGAGACTCGCAGGCTTCACAAACCGGAAGGCCAAATACAAAGACGCCAAAACGGGATACTTCCCTTTCGTTCGCCTACGTGAACACAGCGGTGTCAAATACGATCGGGCGGAGGAATTTGTCGCACAGGTGCGTCAGGCAATTCTGAAGGAAGAAGAAGAGTTTCGCAAAAAGGAAGACGCCTCGAAGCACTTCCGCTGGACCAACAACAACAACGGTAAGAGACGGCTGACAATATCGGACTTTAGGAATAGGCCTGAACTCGGAGGCGACGGCAACCGGATCGATATGGCCTACGCGAATTGGGCCCTAGACCACGGTGTACCAGAGCATGAAGTACGGTCCGAGATCGCTACCCGAGATCTAAGCAAGAAGGGCGGTCAACGCGGCCAGAAGGCGTATCTCGACCGCACTATCAAGGCGGCCTACAAATACATTTCTTGTCACCGCTAAGCCTCTACACGGGTCGGCATACGTTTTGCAAGCCGTTCCTTGAGGAAGAGGAGGATTAGGCCCGCAATCAGAATTGGCCCACCGGCAAACGTGTACAGGTCTGAGAAGGACATAGCCATCATCAAGACACCATCCTTCGTAGTGTGGGCAAGGAAATCTACAACGCCACCGTACATGAGGAACGAGACCGCTTGGCTGATGAGCGTTGCTCCCATTAGGAGAACTCCCAGCCGAATGAGCGTCGAGGCGAGTGGCTGTCTCCAGTTGTTTGCATAAATGATTGAGATTGTCCCTGCTATGAAGAACCGAAGGGACACATCCACAAGGACGGAACGATAGCGAGTGTGTGCATGAATGATGTGCTCTATATGCCAATAGGGCGACAAGGACAAGTGGGGATCATTCAAAACGTACCCCGGTGGAACCATACGTGCACTCTGTGAACTGGGTGCGAGATGCAAAAGAGCTCCCGGAACCTGCTCCACGACCAATGCAAAAGCGGCGAGGAATACAGCCCCCGCAGCATAGGTCAGGATCTTGCTCCGGTCCAAGTTTCGTAATGGAAGAGCAATTCGCGCCAGGTTAACCTCTCTGGAGATAGTCGCTGTTTCCGACGGTGCTGTCATTCATGGGTTCACACGCGGCGGGCCATGAGCGGATTGGGACTTTGCACCATGAACGGCGTGGGTCTGCTGAGGGTGAGACGCCTTCAAACTCCAGATACCGAGTCCGAGGAGGACGATTACGCCTGCGATGAAGAGAAGCGCGACGATGCGGTAAACGCCACCGCGGAGCATAAATAAATTCAGTAAAAGCAGCAGCCTCATGGCACACCTACACGTGTCTAGTGTATGTGCATGTATCTCATCAACAGAAGCATAAGAAACATGCCCAGCGTCATCGAGCCCAGGCAAAGAACACAGCCTGTCGCGATCCACTTGAATTTCATGGCTCCGGAATTTGCCGAAAGAGCCAAGAGCACAGCGTCCTTTGCTTTAACTGAAGCAGAGTTGATGTCGGCTTGCAACTCCCTTCTGACATTAACCGCCGCGATGTGGGCGGCCGTGACAAGTTCGGCCTTTGCGGTCTCTACCCATTGAGACGCCGCTGACCCGATGTGGGTGACTGCATTCTGAGTCTTTTGGTCCAAAACCTCAGAACCACGCACAATTGCGAGTTCAATAACGGTGCCGAACGCGATCATAGGATCATTGTCAGGGATGTGGATACGATGCCTCGCAAAGGCCTCCACCACTACGGCCTTTGCAGCCTCAGACCCATCACCGTTATTGGCATTAGGCATTGACGACCTCAGGAATCACTTCCCAAACGTTGTCCATTTGCTCAAATACACTGCGCTGATACAATTGCAAACGCTTTTTTGAGATGACGTTGAAGAGTGGGCTTTTTTGGGCTTCCTCCAATGTCAGCTTCTCGGTCGTCAGCTTCTTCAGATCGTTGCGGATGAAAAGCTCGTTCTCGGGGAGCTGGATGGCGCCGAGCACTTTTGATGAGTTGTTCTGATAGACCTTCATGTCCTGAAACGTCTTGCCCTGATACTCGATAGGCCCGAGAATACGATTCTCCCATACGATGATTGAGACAGGCTCCGCCATCTCCGCAACCTGACGAAAGCCGTTGAGGCATTCCTGCTGAGCCTCACCGCCTTGCAGTACCGTGTGAATATACAAGCGCCGGCCGTGTTCCTTCAGCACGTCCCGGATGCCGTTGCGGACGATGTAATCCCACACAGCGATGAAGGAGGATGCCCCGTTATCGACGATAAACGGCCCATCCTCTTCGAGCATAAGGACTACCATCTCTTCAAATCTAATCGGGTCGAGGGCATTGTCTTTCAGGAGCTCGATCGCCCTAGCGTTAAAGGCCTTGAACCCGGCAAGTGTATGGTTGACAGGATCGGTATCGAAGCAACGGGGTTTCGCGCTTTTGTGCATCAAATATTGAGCCATGAGAGAAGCGACAAAGCTCTTGCCTACTCCCCCCTTGCCTTGCAGTGTCATGTGAATGTCGTGAACCGACGTTTTGAGCTTCGCGGGTCCTTGGGTAGCGTTGTTGCCGTTCAATTCCGTTTTGGCCATGTCATCTCCTGTCTGTACTGCTGGATTAATACAAATCTTCCTTATTCGCCGTGCCGCTGAAAGTCGGGATGGTTGGTTTCTTTTGCTTCAGGTTCGCCAGCGGATCCGTTTTGAGGAGCGGCACTTTCTCGTCTGCCGACGTTGACGAGGTAGTGAGGGAGTCCTCATTGCTCGTGAGAGGATTCAGCCCTCTGTCCGGTGGCGGAGCGGATCGTTCGGCAATTCTTCCCCTACGTGGTCTTTTCTCCTCTTCGCGTCGGATTCTTCCGATGTAAAGGGAGAGTTGCTTATATGAAATCGCGACCCCATGTTTGTTGAGCATGGCGTAAACATCAGTGAGACTGTGACCCGAGTCGAGAGCAGCTTCGATGTCGGGCAGCATCCACCGAATTTGACCCATCAGTGACTTTGGCCTTTGGTGCCTGAGCTCGCGGATCGATTGAAGAACATTTTCTGTCTTGTCGGCTCCACTCGTTCTTCCTGAGTTCACTCTGGTTGCCTCCAATGCCCGGAATTCAACAATATTCGTATAGTTTTCATGCAAAATGTCGTCAGCGTTGCTCGTAACACCGTGAGAGGAATCGGAAGCCACCCACACAGCGAAGGCAAACCGCAAAGACAACGTAGTGGAACATAAAAGGAACGTGCCACCCTGCGGGGCTATGTCGATGTTTACTCTTGTATTTACAGTCAGTTATGGCGTGGCGCGTTCTCGATGCTTGCGCCACGTTTGTGGTGCGCGTTATTTTCGGGGCGTTGTCGAACCGGTAAAGCTCCCCAATAAATCTCGCCATTTTCATAAACCCCAACTGCAAGAAATGTTGACATCGGTGCCAAAACGTACTGTAGTAGATAGCAACCGGAGTCTAGTACGAAACCGTCGCAACAGTCAACAGCTTTCATACGATAATCATCATCCAAAGAGAGGTGTTATTTGGCTAGAAGAGGTGAAGGTCGTAACGTGCGCTTCGAACCGGCGATGCTTGAGGCGATTGACCAAGCAGCAAAGGACGGAGGTTTTGCCTCCCCTTCTTCGTTCATCCGGCAGGCAGTGGTCAATCAGCTCCAAGGCGCCTCGAAGGCCCTGAATGATACAGAAGAACGTATCTTAGCGACCCTAGAGCGCCAGAGCCGGGACATCCGCAAGTTGACCACGGCAGCCGTCCTCTCTTATGCGAGCCTCGACACTTTCATCAAGCTCTACCTGACCTACCAGCCGGAAATTCCACCCGAGGCGAGGAGTGCCAGCGTGGCAACCGCGAAGCTGCGGTACGAGAAGTTCAAGGCCGATGTTGCGAGGGAAGTGACAGGCAACGTGGCCGCCGCTCTACGAGAATGGGTTGACTCATTGGGCAACAGCTGATGGCCACATTTGCTGTCGAAGAAAAACCGTTTCGTCTCCGTCCGCGCGCGAACAAGCGCGCTGGCCGAGACGAGATTTCGATTTGGAGCCGTGCAGGTCGCTCCGTGATGCGAATTGTTCGTCTCAACGTCCGGAAGCCGAAAGCCTCATCAGGCAAGGGTGCGAAGAAAACCGTTGCCCTCGCCAATAGATCGGGTCGAGTCAGAAACCAGAGAGTAGCCGTGCGCGTCACGTATGCTCCGAATCTCACGCCTGGTCATTGGAAAGCGCATGGGCGATATATTGCGCGTGACAGCGCGAGCCAGCCCACCAAAGACCTTCCGCCCGGCTTCGGGCCGGACGGGACTGTGGGTGACATCGGCGGCACCTTGGCTGAATGGCAGAGGGCCAAGGATCCTCGTTTGTTCAAGCTCATCGTCTCACCCGAGTTTGGGGAGCGCATGGACTTGGTCGCACACACAAAAGCGCTGATGGAGGGCGTGGGTCAAGACTTGGGAAAACAACTCGAGTGGGTTGCTGTTGTCCATCACAACACCGACCATCCTCATGTGCATGTGGCGCTTCGTGGTGTGTCCAAGGACGGACAGGAGATCAGGTTACCCCGTGAGTACATTCAGAAAGGGATTCGCTTACGGGCAGAAGATCTTGCTACAGCGCAACTAGGCATCCGTACTGAGGCAGACGTTGCCGAAGCACATCGGCGCGAGGTCGTTCAACGAAGGTTCACTCCACTCGATCGGTCAATCGTAAAGCAACAGCCTGCCAACGCTAAGGGGCAGGACTTTGCTGCCCGAGCGAATCCCGCAGACCCGACGATGAAACCGTATCAACGGCAGCAAGAACAGTTTCTTGCGAACCGTCTACGGGCGCTCGTTACTATGGGACTTGCGACTGAGAGAGGGCCGGGAGAATGGGAGGTCCGCGGCAATTTCGCAGAAGTGTTGCGGACTATGCAACGAACCTCTGATCGGCAAAAATCAATAGCCCAACAAATGAGCCTTGCTTCAGATCATCGTATACCGCTCCAAGTCGATGACTGGCGGAGATTAAGGACTATCGAAGGGCGCGTACTCGGGCACGGCGAGGAGGAAAATAGCGCCAAGCGCTACATGCTCCTTGAAGGCACAGATGGAAAGTTGCACTACCTCACGCACACGCCGCAGATCGACTGCGCCCGACAGGCGGGCCTGCTCAAGGCCGACTCGTTTGTGACGATCCAAAGGACGACGATTGACGGGAAGATCGGGCATCGGTTGGAAGAACACGGCACCGCAGACGCGATCGTGACGGACAGAGCGTTCATCAGCAATCGGGCGGCACGGCTCATCTAAATCCGAAATCACGCCAGCGCGCAAGAACCTCTCGACGACTCGAAAAACGTAGGGCCTGTTTATGGAGGCTGGCTTGGCAAGTACAACTCCGCTATCGAACAACGCGCACAGGAACTACAAACGGAATTGGCAGCCCACCCAGTC
>CAVPNO010000010.1:0-4583 GCA_963706455.1 uncultured Acidobacteriota bacterium
CTACACCATCATGGTCGCGTCGTTCCTGCTCATCTACTTCGGGATCCGCAGCTACCGCGACAACACCCTCTCCGGCCAGATTTCTTTCGGCCGTGCGTTTGCCTGCGGCATTCTGATCACCCTCATCACCACGGTTTGCTATGTCGCCACGTGGGAGATCCTCTACTTCAACTTCATGCCCCACTTCATGGACAGCTACTTCGCCGCGCAGATTCACAAAGTTCAGTCCTCCGGGCTTGACCCCGCCACCACTGCCGCCCAGGTCGCTGCCATACGGCGATCTCAGCAGCTCTACCAGAACCCCTTCGTCAACATGGCCTACACCTTCATGGAGCCCCTGCCCGTCGGCCTTATCATGACACTCGCCTCCGCTGCCATTCTCCGCCGCAAAGCCCCTGTCGAGCCTACTGCCGCTTCCCGCAGTCATGACCGCGTAAATCAAAAGGCCGGGGCGTAAACCCCAAGCTTCTGTTTTCCTGAACTACGAAGCGGCTCGCGCTGGAATGTTGTTCGGAGCGATTTCGTCGACATCGATGTGCCCTGCATCCTGAATGAGATTCTTCGGTCCCGGTCCCTTGTTCCCCCGGCCGATTTCTCAAAAACTGGAATCAATCCGCGAATTCAAGCTGCAGCTTAGCCTTGTAGAAACATGGCTGCCCCAGGTTCGGCGCGTCTTTGCTTTTGCGCCTTGCCTGGGGTGGCGCTTCGCCAACTCCAAAAGGTCTTAACGCTTCCGTCGCCTTAGCGTTTTGTAAAAGACCGTAATCGCCGCGAGGAACGCAAGGAAACTCGGCACCGAGTACTTCAGGTCCTGCACGTAAAAGGTGCCGGCGACGATGCCTGCCAGTGCCATCAGCGCTGCGATCTGCGAATAAGGCGTGAGCTTCAAGCGTATCGGAAGCTGCGCCACCCGTACTTTCCCGATGGATCTGCGAAACGACAGGTGGGCGGCGAGGATAATCATCCAGACGAAAAACATTCCTGCCACCGCGATGCCGTAAAGCAACAGGAACGCACGGCCCGGAGCGAAGATGGCCAGCAGAATAGCCGCAGCCATTCCGGTGCTCGACACCATCAGGGCGACATACGGTACACCGTTCCTGCCCAGGCTTGCCACTCCCCTCGCGACAAAGCCGTCTCGCGACAGCGAAAACAGGATGCGGCTGGTGAGGTAGAGATTGGTGTTTGCACTGGAAATAGCCGCGGTGATAACCACCAGGTTCATGATCTTCGCGGCATAGGGAACGCCGGCCTTAGCGAACGCGAGTACAAACGGGCTGCCGGTGATCCCGCTGCCCATCCGGTCCCACGGGCTCATCGAGAGCATCATTGTCATCGAGAGTACATAAAAGAGGATAAGCCGAAGAGTGACATTCCTTATGGCGCGAGGAATGGTCCTCTCGGGCTCCAACGCCTCGCCCGCGGTGATGCCAATGATTTCCACGCCCATATAGCTGGTAAGCGTGAGGCTCATGGCAAGCCACACGCCTTTCAGGCCGTGGGGAAGCAGCCCTCCGTGCGATATGAGATTGGAGAATCCGACGGCTCGCGCAGGGCCGATGCCGGAGATCAGCCCGAGGCCGACCAGAATGAAGGCCACGATGGTTACCACCTTGATGATCGCGAACCAGTATTCGAATTCTCCGAAATTGCCCACCCGCAGGGCATTCACGGCGATCAGGCCTACCGATACTCCCACCACCCAAACCCATTGCGGTGCCGCCGGAAACCAGGTGGAAAAGTAGATCGCAACCGCCGTAACTTCCGCGCCTATGGCCAGAATTTGACAAACGGCATACGTAACACGAACGGCGAATCCCGACCACTCATTCAGGTATGCCTGCGCATACACGCCGAACGATCCGGCGACGGGATGGGTAACCGCCATCTCCGCGATGGAATAAGCGACAACCAGAGCGACGAAAGCGCAGAAAAGATAAGCAAGGATGACGCCTGGACCGGCCAGCCGAATGGTCACCGAGCTGCCGAGAAAGAGCCCGACTCCGATCGCGCCCCCAATGGTCATCATGCTGAGCTGACGCTCGGTGAGCGCGCGCTTCAACTCAGGAGAACTTTCGGGGGAATCAGCGATTTGGGACACCATCGGCGCTCGGGCACTCGCCGCCGGCTTATTGGCCGTGAACCATCTCACGCAGTACCTTCCCGAATTCGTGAATCTCCTCGATGGTGTTGTAGTGGACGAGCGAAGCGCGGTTGACCCCCGTCTCCAGGCTTATTCCCAGACGCTTCATCAATCGCGGGGCGTACATGTGGCCGTCGCGAATTCCGATGCCTCGCTTTGCCATCGACTCGGTAACCACTGCGGGCGCCACGTGGGGAAGGCGGAAACAAAATGTGGGAACACGTTCGGCAAGGCGCGCTGGGTCATCCACGCCGTAGACGATGGCTCCCGCAGACCGCAGCGCTTCGAGCATCTCGAACGAAAGCGCGGTTTCGTATTCTCGGATGGAACTCATTCCGCGAACCAGCGCGCCTCGCCGCGATGCGAGCGTTGGGTCTTCGTCTTCGCGGCCACCGTTCGCGCCGACAGATTCCAGGTACCCGATGGCCGCCGCCATTCCCGCAACGTTCTCGAAGATAAAGGTGCCGGCTTCAATCTTGCCTGGGGGAACGTCTGGGATAAAGTCCTCGCGGAAAGTGGGGAGCGCCTTCAGAAGCTCGAATCGGCCCCACAGAAATCCCATGTGAGGTCCGAAGATCTTATACCCGGAGCAGACCAGGTAATCGCAGTCGAATGCCTGCACATCGATGGGCGCGTGAGGAGCGTAGTGGACGCAATCCAGAGCCACCTCCGCACCGGCGGCGTGCGCCAGCCTGGCAACGGCGGCCACATCGACAATGGAACCAAGTGCATGCGAAGCGACGGTGCACGCCACCAGGCGAGTCTTCGCAGTCAGGAGCGGCTCCAAGTCCTCTACGTGAAGGTTGTGATCTTCACGCATCCTCCACCACGCAATCCTGGCTCCTTCGCGCTCCAACTGCAGCCAGGTGGCGATATTGGCTTCATGGTCCAGGTCGGTGACCACGATTTCGTTGCGCGTCTCGAGGGTGCGGCCGATCGCGAGGCTCAGCAGGCGCAGGAACGTCGTGGCATTCATCCCGAAGGCGATCTCGTCCGGCTCGCGTGCGTTGATCAGGACAGCGACATTCTCGCGGGCCCGCGCGATGCCCGCGTCCACTTCGACGCTCCGGCCGTAGCGTCCGCCGCGCTGCACGTTGTGATGCAAAAGGTGGCCGTGGATCGCGTCGATCACGACCTGGGGAACCTGCGCGCCGGCGCCATTGTCGAAGAAAATGAGCCGCGGCTCCTCGTGCAGCGCAGGAAAGAGCGACCGGATCCGGTCGCTGGGAAAATGGACCGCTTGTGGGGAAATCAGTTCTTGTTTGACCACGTGGCTCCTGTCGCCGGGTGATCGCGGATGCCGGAGAATTGCCCGTTAACCGGCGTCTCGACCAACGCTTGACGCCAGTATACAAACTGAAATTCCTATTCAACCTCAAATCGCCTGGGAGCACCAGGCCCCGGGTTTTGGGACCTGGGAACCACGAGCTTGGGGGTAAGCGTTTCATGTTCGGAGACCGCACTCCGTCCTAAATCCCGGGGTGGGTCACCGAATTCGCCCGCGGCACCAGGCGCATATAGAGGTCTCGGGGCACATCGGTCTCCCAATGGCCCGTTGCGTGCGCCCACAGCACTAGCCCCAGGAAGATATACGCCAGTGCAGCCGTCACGGCCACGGGCCCGAGAGCCCTGCGGTACCAGCGCTGCGCGGGAGCCGCCGCACGCCGCGGCGGCAACGCGAATTGCAGCGCATTCTCAGCGGGACAGGCAGCCACGCATGCCATGCATGCGCTGCACTCGGCGGAGCGAATCTGTCCCAGTTCATCCACCCGCAAATGAGCCGGGCAAACCTTTGCGCACTTGGCGCAGTCAATACAGGCTTCCGCATCGCGCCGGATCTTTGCCGGGCTCACCAGCGAAGCCAACCCCAGCAGCGCCCCGTAGGGGCAAAGATACCGGCACCAGAAGTGCTCCACCAGCATCGACAGCAGCACCAGCAGGCTAACAACGATGGCTGCGGTCAGACCCATGTCGCGGAAGAAGTTCAGCATCTTCACGTCGGCGATCAGTCCGTAGGGCGTATTCATGAAGCTGAGCAGCACATCGCTCGACATCCCCCCGATGACGACGAGAAAGAAGCCGAGCAGGAGGTACTTCAGCCCCCTCAGCGGGATGTCGGCCCAGCGCGGAAGGCGCAAGTTGCGGCCGAAGATCCTGCGTCCGAGCGTGTACAGGTTTTCCGAGAGCGTTCCCACCGGGCAAAGCCAACTGCAAAACGCTTTTTTGAGCAGCACGCTCATCGCCAGGAAAGCAATGAACAGGAACATGGCCGCAGGATGAACTGCAGGCACTTGCCCGGTCGAGAGGAAATACTTGAAATTCATCAGGCCGGCAATGGGGAGCCATCCTTCCACTCCCGATGGCCGGTTTATATACGCGCCGTTGCCGCCCAGCTCGAAGTAGCGCGCCCAGAGCAGGAACTGCACGCCCAGCCAGAGAT
>CAVPNO010000011.1:0-39441 GCA_963706455.1 uncultured Acidobacteriota bacterium
TCCGGCCTCAAAGCTCGCTGCAGACACTCAACGACCTCAATATGACTTCAGAAGCAAGACTGTCAACAATCCTCCGATTCCCACGTTTGGTTCATCGATAACGAAGCTCGCGAATAATCAACCAGCCAGCGTCAAGTCGAACGGTGTACTCCCTCCGCCGCCCGTTGATCGAGACAATCTTAAGCCTCCTCCACCACTTCCTAGTCGAACAAAAGCACCTCCTCCTCTACCTAAACGTCAAAGCTCCCAACAGCTTTCTCCAAACCTTCCTCCCCGAAAGTCGTCAGGTCCAATCGTTCTCCGAAAAGGTTCTGATGACTCTCTTGTTTCCCAGCACTCTGCAGTATCATCCACTTCAATCGCTCAATCTATACGGTCGAGCACATCGTCGGTCGACACCTGTACGGGAAGAAAACTTCCCCCACCTTTGGAGCAGGCGATACTCCCTCGATTACCACCGACGAAGCGTGAATTGGAAGAACAGGCGAGGCAAGAAAAGCAGGCAAGAGCGCCTATTGTATCTATCAAGTCATCTCCGGCAGTGCCTCAAATAGAATGGAAGAAGCTTGCTGCTATTGCCGAGCCTCCACGACTACCTCTGCGCCCGAATAAACCTGCACAAGCGGCAGAACCCACTCCAGCTGTTCCTGTTGTGCGGAGACTCACGCCTGATGTGCCCCCACCAATGCCTCGGCGGCCTTCACCTACCCAACAGAGCCCAGCAGCAGTTGATGAACCCCCGCCCATACCACACGCGTCTCGCCCATCACAACAGCAACTTGAAGCATGCAAACCACAGCCCGAAGTATCACCGATGAATTCATGTCTTATATGCCGAGACTTCAGCCGTCCTGACAAGCTAGCCGCGCAATACCCTCGGCAATCAAATCCAGGTATTAGCACCGAGTATCTTGCCCGTGTACTTTGTGGTCACTTTGACTCGCCAACAGATAAAGCTCGTGCAATATTCACCTGGCTTCATCACAACATTGATTATGACTGTGAGGCTTTCTTTGGCAAGACCGTGAAGCATTGCACGCCCGAAAATACTTTGGCAAGGGGCCTTGCTGTTTGTGGTGGATATGCCGGTCTTTTCGTCGCGATTGCTTTAAAAGCCGGCCTTGAATGCGTAATGGTTACAGGACATGGAAAGGGATATGGCTATACTCAACCAAAAGAAGGTTCTCCCATTCCTCCTCCAGATCCTAGCGGACATGCATGGAATGCAGTGAGAATTGATGACGGGGAATGGAAGCTGATCGATCCCTGCTGGGGAGCTGGACATGTCGATAAGCAGCGCTATGTACGGAAATTCGCCCCATCTCATTTCACTAGCAGCAATGAAGATTTTGGGCTGAGACACTTTCCGGCTGATGATGCATACTTCTTACGCCGCGATGGGCGAGCCCTTTCCTGGGAAGAGTATATTGTCGGCCCTGACCGTCATGAGAAACTCCAATTGTACGGTGTGGTCGAGGAGTACGGGATTAACCAGACATCATTTATTCCTCCTCAGAAGGCAATAAAAGTCAACGCTGCTGGTACAACGCGCTTTCAATTCTCAAAGATGTGTTTACACTGGGATCATGTCAAGAACGGTGGTGGGCTTCCTTATTGTATGATTCTCAAGATAAATGGTCTTGATGGACGGGAGGAAGATTTTGTACCGTTTGAGTACGATGGAACCTACTGGTGGGTAGATGTGGTTACCAAGAGACTTGGAACTGCCCCGCAGAAAGTTCATGTCTACTCAGTCACTTCTGTAAGCGGCAAGGATGTGCGGGGTATGAGTAAAAGGGAATATTTATCGAGGAAAGGTAGGGAGGGCATGGGGTTTCAGTCGGTTGCGACTTGGGACTTGGTATAGTTCAGAATCTGAAGTGAGGGCTGGGCATAGCGAACAATATGATACCCAAGGAAATTCTGGAGAAGCCGAGCAGGAGGTACTTCAGCCCCCTCAGCGGGATGTCGGCCCAGCGCGGAAGGCGCAAGTTGCGGCCGAAGATCCTGCGTCCGAGCGTGTACAGGTTTTCCGAGAGCGTTCCCACCGGGCAAAGCCAACTGCAAAACGCTTTTTTGAGCAGCACGCTCATCGCCAGGAAAGCAATGAACAGGAACATGGCCGCAGGATGAACTGCAGGCACTTGCCCGGTCGAGAGGAAATACTTGAAATTCATCAGGCCGGCAATGGGGAGCCATCCTTCCACTCCCGATGGCCGGTTTATATACGCGCCGTTGCCGCCCAGCTCGAAGTAGCGCGCCCAGAGCAGGAACTGCACGCCCAGCCAGAGATTGAGCGCGACGAACGCCCACTGCACGATGTGACGAACGAGTTGCGAACGATCCGGCCGCGTCCTGCGCACCAGTTTCTTTCTTGCTTTAGGAGCCGAGATTTCGACCACCAGGGGAGCGCCCATGGTTCCGTATCCTTCTGTTTCGCAGATTACGAAACAAAACCGGAGCGGCCAATGACTTATGTCACAGGGGGCGAATCCTCACACGCGGAAGGAGATCGCTTGCGAAATCGTGAATGTGCCGAAAAAAAAGGGCCGATCTGGGGAGTTACTATCGGCCCCTGAAAGCGCATACTCCATCCGGATAACTGGACGGTGACAATCCCGCCCGAGTGGGCACACCATTCCTTAGTTCCGATTGCGAGTCAGAACAGAATTCCCACGGTAGTTAGGGGAGCGAACGTTGGAATTATTGTTATGCCAGGTCGATGGCGGTCGAAGCTCGACCTATTCATCCTGGCGCTTGGGCCCATCCGAAAGTAAGGCGCAACCCTGTGTCACTGGCTGATTTCAACGTCAATCCGGGCCCGGGACCTGATCGCGCACCACTCTTCTGCTATGGATTCCGCCAGGTGGTCTTGTGTGGGGGAGGGACAAACGGCGATCACCCACTTAGTCCTGAAGATAAGATAGAGGCAGTTATTCCTCAATGCAAATGAAGTTTACTTCATATTGAAATGGACCGAAGCCATTCAAATTGTTTTACTTGCTCGCGATCAAAGAGCCATCTTGATTCAGAGTTTCGCCGAGGGATCGAAGTCGACAAAGCGTGCATGCTGGAATAAGCCCGGAATTGATAAAGGGCGCCAAAGACATCGCTGGGACTACCCGCGATTCAGCAAGAACGATTCCAGCTCCTGCACGTTTCTGTGGGCCGCTTCCGGACTCATGGGAACACTAGTCGCTTATCCGCTGTTCTTCTGACTCGTGGGCCTCCAGAATGTGGCCCATTTTCTCCTGCTTGGTGCGAAGGTAGCGCTCGAAACTGTCCTGCGTTTCCACTTCCGCCGACACGCGTTCGGTCACCTGGATCCCGGCGGACTCCAGAGCGGCCACTTTGTCAGGATTGTTGGTCATCAGGCGCACCGACGTTACACCCAGGATCTTGAGGGCTTCGGCGGGCAGTTCGTAGGCGCGGCAGTCAGGTGCAAATCCCAGCTCCACGTTGGCCTCAACGGTGTCCAGGCCCTTGTCCTGCAACTCATACGCCTTCAATTTGGCCATCAGGCCGATCCCGCGGCCCTCCTGCTGCTCATATAACAAGATTCCCGCTCCGGCCGCCGCAATGGTGCGCAGGGCCAGTTCCAGTTGCAGCCGGCAGTCGCAGCGCAGCGAGCCGAAGACGTCGCCGGTGAGGCATTGTGAATGAATGCGCACCAGTGGAGAAGCGGCCTGGATATCTCCCATCACCAGGGCAACAAGCCCCTCGACACGCCGGCCCTGCGCCTCGCCGTGTTCGCAGCAGGGCCGAGGCGCCGGTAGCACCCCTTCAAAGCCCAATATGCGGAAAGCTCCCCAGCGCGTAGGGAAATCCGCCTCCGCAATTTTCCTGACACTTTCGAATGCCATAAATCCATTCTACGAAAAGCAGGGACCCAGGGACCAAGGACCGGAATTCCCCAGCTCCATTCAACCCGGCTCCAGCGTTGCGGGCAGCGTCACGGATCACACAACCCCGGGCTCCCGGCAGCCTTCTTCTCTCCTTGCCCCTCGTTTTCCTTGTTCCCTGTACCATGGAGGTCGTGGTCGTAGACAACAGGCTGATTCTCATCACGTTGCTGGTCAAGCTGGGGGTTGCCGCGGCGGTGGCCAGCGCCCTGGCCCGGTCGCGTACCTTCCAGAGCCTGTTGTTTGCCGAACGTCGCAGCCGCTACCAGACCGTCGGCCTGCTGGCGTTCTTTCTGGTCCCACTCACTCTCGGCGTCTGGCTCCGCTTGATCGTTCCCAACTTCCAGGCTGCCGATATCTCCTTTGAAACCGTCATCCTGCTTGGCCTGCTCGTCGGTCCGGGACCGGCCATGCTCAGCGGCATCGTGCTTTCCGCGCCGGCGGTGTACCACCATGAGTACCTCGCTCTGCCGTTCAATGCGATTCTCGGCCTGGCCTCCGGCGTCCTGGGCGGATTTGTCCAAAAAGAAGAGATCTGGGACTTTACTCCCTTCATCGACCTCAGCCTCTATCGCTGGATCCGGCGCAACCTTCGCAAGCCGCGGTTCGATCGCCAGTTTCTCATGCTCCTGCTCATTGCGCTCTTTGAGGCTTGCCGCGAATCGCTGGTCAGAATGTATCCCGGCAAGTTATTTGCCCTGGTCACCGACTCCTGGGGACTTCGGGTGCTGGTGTGGCTCAGCGCTCCGGTGGTCGTGGGCATTTCCCTCAAGGTCTGGAATGCGCTGCGCCTGGAAATCAAGCTGGAAGAGCAGAAGCATCTGCTGCTGGAAGCGCGCCTGGACGCCCTGCAGCGCCAGATCAATCCTCACTTCCTGTTCAATACGCTGAATTCGATTGCCTCCCTGGTGCGCAGCAAGCCCGAACTGGCTCGTGAGATGACCGTGAAGCTGGCCAATATCCTCCGCGCGCTGCTCAAGGATCACGACACATACGTTCCCCTGAGAAACGAACTCAGCTTCACCGATGACTACCTGGACATAGAGGTGGTGCGTTTCGGACCCGACAAACTCCATGTCGAAAAGGACATCGATCCGAAGACCCTGGATGTCCTGGTGCCCAGTATCCTCCTCCAGCCCCTGATTGAGAACAGCATCAAGCATGGCCTGGAGCCTCGTATCCACGGGGGCACCGTCACCCTCCGCAGCCGCCTGGAAGGAGATCGCGTCTCCATCGAAGTTGCCGATGACGGCGTGGGCATCATGGCCCAGCCCGAATCTGCGCTCCCCCGGCAGGGAAACGGGATCGGGATGCAGAATGTGCGCGAGCGCCTGGAAGTGCTGTATGGAAAGCAGGCACGGTTCAAGGTGGTGAGCAATCCGGGGCGGGGAACTCTGGTCTCGATTGAATTGCCCGCGCACCTGCCGGGCGAAGGGTGATCCCGCTCAACGTTTGAAGTTTTGAAGGGCCAGCACTGCGTATGCCGTAGCCGCGTCGGTCATAAATAGTCCGGCCTCGGACTGCGGATCGCGCTTCTTGTTGACCGACCATGCGGGCCAGGAGCCGGTTTCCTTATCTTGATTGGCGATCAGCCACTCGCCTCCACGCTTGACCACGGCGGATATCGTGCCTCTTGTGTCCGGATTTTCATCGGCGCCACTTTCCTCAAGCGCCAGGACGATCAGCGCAGTCGCGTAGCCGTCGGAACGGGTTTCTAGCGGTGTCTTGTCGCGGCGCTCCCACGTGCCCAAGTCGGTGAGGCTCCAGCCGCCATCCGAATGTTGGCGCGTGGCTAGCTCGGCGCCCAGATCCTGCTGCTGAGACCGGGAAAGGAGGTTGGAATCGGCCGCCGAAGCCCACAGCGCGACCACCTTGTTCAACAAGGGTTGCGTGTCGTAGTGGCTGCGCAAGTAGCTGCGCAACAGCGCGAGGCTCGCCGCCACTTTCGGGTCCCCGGCATAGCCGCCCGGCGCCCGTCCGACCGCCATGGCCATCAGCGCTGCCCAATGATATTGCGATTCCTTGGATTCCCAAGGCGCGTAATTGAAGTTCTGCCACACCCACGCGCCTGAATCGGGGCCGGTTTTCGATTGCAGCGCCCAGGCATGATCGAAAGCCACCCGGGCCTGATCGCTCAATTGCGGCTTGCCCTGGTCATAGCTTGCCAGGATCACGGCGTTCAGCACCGACTCAGCATTCCGCGACTCGACCTCCTTGCCCTCGCCGTATTTCTCGTCGCTGTAAAACGGCAGCATGGTGTCCCAGTTGCGCACGCGTTTTTCTACGTCGGCCAGCATCGCCTTCTCGCCTGCCGACAGCGTCGTTTCACCCAGATCCCGGTGAATCAACGGCCGCGCCAGCGCATAGGTCGCCTGGGTATGGCAGGAGACGCACTTCGTGCCGTGATCGCGATTGGCATGATCCCATCCCTGCCACCACACCTCGCGGCTGTCTAGGTACTGAGCGGCGGTTCGCTCCCAGGCGCGGGCCGATTCCGTCTTATCCGCTGGAGCGGCGCCGCATATTTGGGCAGCCCAAATTATGAGCACCGCAGCCACGAATCCAGCACGCGCGTCAGCCCGCATCGAAGCATCTCCAGGGCAGGAAATTCAGGCCGGCCGGGTAGCGCCGCCTTTGAGCCAGCATAATCCGGGTGCCCCCGGTTCGGCGTGTGTTTGTTTTTGCGGCTGACCCCGGATCGCGCCCCAAACCGAATTCGCGCTACCTTTACCAGGATCCCATCCGTCCCGGCCGGAAAGGTTTCCTTTGCAGTAACCCCTGGATACCGCCTCTCCACAGCCTCCGGCTGTATGCTCACATCATGGTCCGGTTCACGGT
Organism: uncultured Acidobacteriota bacterium; assembly: GCA_963706455.1. Lineage (GTDB taxonomy): Bacteria > Acidobacteriota > Terriglobia > Terriglobales > Acidobacteriaceae > Telmatobacter. Next base: position 6,741 of record CAVPNO010000011.1, read on the forward strand.
ACTGGCGTCAGGATCCAGGGGCAACAGCGCCGTTGTCTCCGGCGGCCATACCCGCTTGCTGGTCGACGCCGGTTTGAGCTGCCGCGAATTGTTCCGCCGGATGAAGCTGGCTGGAGAAGCTCCCGAAACCCTCGATGCCATCATCATCACCCACGAGCATATGGACCACATCGGCGGGCTGGCGGTGACGGCGCGAAAGCTGGGCATCCCAGTTTATTTCACCGAGGCCACCCACCGCGCATGGATGCGCTGGATCACCCCGCGCCTCCACATGACCTACGCCCAGTGGATCGAGCAGTGCCGGCAGCAGGCGGTTGCGCGCCAGGCCGAGACCGCTCTTGAGCCGGACCCCTGCGAATGCGACGATGCCGGCGCGGATATGACGCCGGGGACCCGCCAGTCCCGCTCTGACGGTACAGAAGACGCGCCGAGGGCCGCCGACGAGAAGTCCGCAAAGCCCGATCCCGCGTGGCTGCCGTCGGTCCAGTATTTTCAGGCTGGCCGCCCATTCCAGATCGGCGACATTTCCGTCAGCCCATTTACCATTCCCCATGACGCCGCCGATCCCGTGGGATTTGTCTTCCAGGCCGAGGGAGTGCGCATGGCTCTGGCTACCGATCTCGGTTACGTCACGCCCAATGTGAAAGCGCAAATGAGGAACGTCGACCTGCTGCTTCTGGAATCCAACCACGACCTCGAAATGTTGCGCGACGGACCGTATCCCTGGTCGGTGAAGCAGCGGGTTCTCTCGCGGGTCGGGCATCTTTCCAACGAAGCCGCGGCCGATTTCCTCGAATCCGGCTATGACGGTCAGGCCACTTACGTCATTCTGGCCCATCTTTCTGAGAGCAATAATCTCCCCGACCTGGCTCGAGTTACGGCAGAGCGCGCGCTGGCGGGCCGGGCAAGTCTGCTTGCCAACCGGCTTCTGCTGGCTGGCCAGCATCAGCCTCTTTCCCCTATCTCTTTCTAGAGAAATGCGTTACAATCTAAGCAGCCGGTTCTCGCAAGAATACACAAGACTTGGCGCCGGCTCCGGAAAAGGCCTGCAATCATTCTTTTTGGAGTGCGCGAATCAACCGGGCAGGGCACAGCATCGAAGTACCGAGTAGTTTCTCGTTCCGCGGCCGCAACGCACTTTGCTCCCGCGGGAAATGGCAAAATCTAGGAAACGAGTGACACCGAATGGCACGAACCCGATGCAATGATCACGTCGTGGGCTCCATCCTGGCGAGCTGGCGATATGACATCTCCGGGATTTCGCCGGAGATGCGCCGGGACTATGAACAACACTTCGCCGAGTGCGTTCATTGCCGGGCGCGTCTGAAGTTCCATCGCAGTCTCGATGTAACGCTCGCCGTGCTGACCTCGCTGGCGGTGCTGTTTTTCCTCTTTGCCCTTGCAGTTCTGCAGCACATCAAGCCCCTGGAACACGTGGCCCTGAACCTTCTCGGGCTCGATATCTACGACATGTATCACATGCTGATATCGGCAGGCGTCGCCGGGCTCATCTTTTCCATCATCGCGCTGGCGCTGGTTCTCACCGCCACGCCTGCACCAAGCTACCTCAGCGACATTGCGTCTGAGCGGCGGAAATACCTCGAAGAGCATCTGCCCGAATCCATTCGCTCCCTTCGCTCGCGATAAGACCGGAATTCGGTAATTCACCGAGAAGGCCTCCCCTAACGGTAGGCCTTCTTCGTATCCCTTCATTTGCCAAAAGTCGGAAGTTTCGGGGTCAGGCATGTCATTTGAACATCGCCGGCATCTCCATCTCCCCTTATCTCATCGTCGCGCCAGTGATGTTCATTTGTGGACGGCGACGCGCGAAATTGCACGCAGGTTCGCGAAGGAACCATTCGTTCCTCCGGCATTCAATTCTGAATCGTCAATAGATTAGTGACGAACGAAGAATGGTATGCAGGTTGCTACCCCATGAACAGGATTGTTCGATCCATTGCGAATCGAACAGTTGGAGGTCTTTCGCGGGCGGCCATCAATTCTCATCTTGGTCACGATTAAAAAGACAGATCCAATATCAGCTGAAGTCAAAAGGGAACCGATCAGGAAATCCGTCTGTCAGTGTCCCACTGAATCAGACAAGGGGTTCTCTGCGCACATCCTGGTCATCGACACGTCTTAGAAATCCAACATTCTGCGTTCAATGGTGGGTGCATGAAACCACGATCATTTGCCACTCTACTCGTTGTCGCCGCTGGAGTCGTCCCTTGTCTGTACGCCCAGCAATCGAACCTTGAAGTCCTCACCCGCGCTGCAGCCCAGAACGAACAGGGAAAGTTTCGCGCGGCTCTCGGGTTAATCCAGCCTTTGCTTGATTCAAATACTCAGAAGCTGGATAACGTAGTTGTCGGCGTGGCCTGGAACATCCGCGGTCTTGCTCTTCAGAACCTGGGGAATCTTGACGAGGCGCGGCGCAACTATGAGTCGTCGATCGGGATTCTCCGTGCCCTGCCCGATCAAAAGGTACAGTACGCAAACGCGCTGGATAACTTGGGCTCGTTAGAGGCGGATATCGGTCAATTGAAGGAATCGAAGGTGTCGCGCCTGCGGGCAAAGGAGCTGTACGACTCTGCCGGCGACCACGCCGGAGCTGCCCGTATCGCAGGCAGTCTGGCCATTCTTGAGTTGGCGATGGGCGACCGGAGAGAAGCGCGCCGCTATCTTGCCGATGCGTTTCATGAGGAAGCACATGTCGCTGCTCCCGCCCCCCTGAATCTCGCCTGGCTGTTCGGTGCCGAATGCCTGCTCGATGAGGCAGACGGGAAGTTCCAGGATGGTTTGGATCGCATCAATCGTGTCATCGATTTGTGGATCCATCACTATGGTTCGAATTACTACTTGCTCGCATCCGCCTATTCCATACGCGGCCGGCTGTATCACGTGCTGGGGGATGACCCGCGGGCTGAGGAGGATCTGCGGCACTCCCTGCTGCTTCTCTCGGATAACAACGAAGGGAACTCGAAAATGTATTTTCTGGTTGAAATTATGTGTGCAGAGGTATTGAAGAATTCGGGAAAGAAAGAAGACGCATCGCGAATGGAATCCGACGCTCGGGCGGCACTCGAGCGTCTCCGTCATCAGCAATGCGGCGGATGTACCGTCAGTGCCGAGGGTATCCGATAGCCGCGGACTCCTCTCTGGGCTTGGATCGGCCTTGTTATTCTGTCACGGGAACCCGCATGTCCCCGCCCGTCATCTCTTTCGGTAACTCCAGCTTCAGCAGGTTCAGCAGCGTGGGTGAGATGTCACGCAGCGATCCGTCGCTGCGCAGGCGATAGCGATCGGCATCCTCGCTGACATAGATGAACGGCACCGGGTTGGTTGTGTGTGCCGTGTGCGGGCCGCCCGTCACGGGGTCGACCATCATTTCGGCGTTGCCGTGGTCGGCCGTGATCAGCCAGCTTCCGTTCCGTTCTTTCACCGTTTTGTAGATGCGGCCCAGTTGCGCGTCCACTGCTTCGACGGCCTTGATGGTCGGCTCCAGCTTCCCCGAGTGGCCCACCATGTCGGAGTTGGCGAAGTTCACCACGATCAGGTCGAATGCGGTATCGTTCACGGCTTTCACCACCGCGTCGGCAATCGCCTCGGCGCGCATCTCCGGCGCCAGGTCGTACGTGGCCACCTTCAGCGATGGAATCAAAGCGCGATCCTCGCCCGGAAACGGCTTCTCGATCCCTCCGTTGAAGAAGTAGGTAACATGCGCGAACTTCTCCGTCTCGGCCACGCGCAGGTTGCGCAGTTGATGCTCCGCGAGAATGTTCGCGAGAATGTTGTCCAGCGACTCCGGCGGCACGATCAGAGGAAGCTCGTACAGCTTGTCGTACTGGGTCATGCAGACGTAGTGCAGGTTTTTGGGAATCTCCGCGCGCGTGATCGTCTGGTCGAGAGCCTCCCAGCCTTCCAGGTCGCGGCCGCCGTTCTTGTTCAATCCGCTCTCTCGTGCCAGCACCCGCGTGATCTGGCGGGCCCGGTCGGAGCGAAAATTGAAATTGATGCACACGTCCTCGTCGCGGATCTGGCCCACAGGCTTGCCGGCATGGTCGACCACCACGAAGGGCACCAGGAACTCGTCGGTGATTTCGTTGTTGTAGCTCTCCTTGATGCGCGCCACGGGATCGTGCCAGGCGCCGCCTTCGGCCTTGCCGTTGACCATCGCGTCGTACGCCTTGCGCTCGCGCTCCCAGCGCCGGTCGCGATCCATCGCGTAATAGCGGCCGTTCACAGTGGCCAGCTTTCCAACGCCGTACTCACGCATCTTTTGTTCGAGGGCGGCGAGGTAACCCGCGCCCGAGGTCGGCAGCGTATCGCGCCCGTCCATGAAGGCATGCACGAACACGCGTTCCAGCTTGTATTCGCGGGCCACGCGCAGCAGCGCATACAAATGCTCCTGGTGGGAATGCACGCCGCCGTCCGACACCAGGCCGAAAAGGTGCAGTTGACGCCCGCCCTCGCGCGCATGCTGCATAGCCTGCACGATCGTCGGATTTTTCTGGAAGTCGCCCGTAGCGATGGCCATGTCAATCCGCGTGATATCCATCTGCACGACGCGTCCCGCGCCGATATTCAGATGGCCCACTTCGCTGTTGCCCATCTGCCCATCAGGCAGCCCGACGAAATGCTCCGATGCGCGGATTAATGTATTGGGAAACTCGCGCAGCAGCTTGTCATAGGAGGGTTTGTTGGCCAGCGCGATCGCGTTGTTGGCAGTCGCGGCGCGATAGCCCCACCCGTCAAGAATCGTAAGAACAAGAGGACGCTTGAATGCGGACACGAATCACCTCAGAGGATTGAAGTGTCAGAATATCGTAAGAGGCCGGCGCACCCTTGTGGTTATGATCACAGGAAATGTCCGATCGATGGTGCGGAAACGAGATGCGAACCACAGCAAACGGCGAACTGTCCCTTAACGGGTTGTGTCGGTTGAGGGGACAAGCTCAAGCACTCCTAGTCCCCGTCTTTCTTCGCATAATCTCCCGCGCCCATCAGGTGCAGCGAAACATACGGCTCGTCGCCCACCACCCAGCTGTCATGGCCAGGCTCTATATAAAACAAATCCCCGGCCTTCATCTCAAAAACACGCCCGTCATCCATGGCAGCGGTGGCACTCCCCGAGATCACGATTCCCACGTGCTCCACATCGCAACTCGACTTGCCGATCGCCTTACCCACATGCAGGGACCATTTCCAGCCAGGCTCATAGGTCGCGCGCCCGATCGTCATCCCCCCGATCCGAACCAGTTCGAAACGTCCTTTCTCGAACGTCCTCACTTCGTCCGGCTCATCGAATCGCTTCAGTATTACGTCGTACATTGCTCGCCCCCTGAAACCTGATCGCTCATCACTGATTACTGTAAGTATCGGTATTCCCGCAATCCGCTTCTGCCACTCCGCCGGCCCGGTCTGGTGGACGCTCGTGCCTTTCGCATCCACGGCCACCGTCACCGGCATGTCTTTCACTTCGAACTCATAGATCGCTTCCATGCCCAGGTCTTCAAACGCCAGCAGCCGCGATCCGTGAATGGCCTTTGAAACCAGGTATGCCGCGCCGCCGACGGCCATCAGGTACACTGCGCCGAATTCGCGGATGGCCTCGATCGCTGCCGGCCCGCGCTCGGCCTTGCCAACCATGCCCAGCAGGCCCGTTTCGGCCAGCATCTGGCGCGTGAACTTGTCCATGCGCGTCGCGGTCGTCGGACCGGCCGGGCCCACCACTTCTTCGCGCACCGGATCGACCGGGCCCACGTAGTAGATGAAGCGGTCCGCGAAAATCCACCGGCAGCTTCTCGCCGCGGTTGAGCATGTCGGTCATGCGCTTGTGGGCGGCGTCGCGCCCGGTCAGCAGCTTGCCGGTCAGCAGCAGCACTTCGCCGGGCTTCCACGTCGGCGGCCTCGGCGCGCGTCACGGTGTCCAGGTTCACGCGCCGCGCATTGGAAACGTCGTAGGTCAGCTTCGGCCAGTCCTCGAGATTGGGCGGATCGAGATAGGCCGGCCCCGACCCATCGAGCACCACGTGCGCGTGGCGCGTGGCTGCGCAGTTGGGAATCATCGCCACCGGCAGATTGGCCGCGTGCGCCGCGGTGTCCAGCACTTTCACGTCCAGCACCGTCGTCAAACCGCCCAGGCCCTGCGCGCCGATGCCCAGCTTGTTGACCTTGTCGTAGAGTCTCGAGGCGCAGCCTCTCCGCGGTGGTCTTTGGGCCGCGCTCGATGAGTTCCTGAATATCGATCGGATCCATCAGGGACTGCTTTGCCAGCAGCATGGCCTTCTCCGCCGTGCCGCCGATGCCGATCCCCAGCATGCCCGGCGGGCACCATCCCGCGCCCATCGTGGGCACCGTCTTCAGCACCCAGTCCACCACCGAGTCCGACGGGTTCAGCATGGCGAACTTGCTCTTCGCTTCCGAACCCGCCGCCCTTGGCCGCGACCGTGATCTCGCACTCGTCGCCGAGCACCAGCTTCCACATTCACCACGGAGGGTGTGTTGTCCCGCGTGTTCTTGCGCGCGCCTGCCGGGTCGGCCTGCATCGAAGCACGCAGGTTGTTGTCGGGATCGAGATAGGCGCGCGCGCACGCCTTCGTCCGCCATTTCCTGCAGGTCGAGCGTCGGTCGCCCGCCATCCGGCCTTCGAAGCGCACATCCATGCCCAGCTTCACAAACACGTTCACCACGCCCGTGTCCTGGCAGATGGGCCGATGGCCCTCGGCGCACATGCGGCTGTTGATCAGGATTTGCGCCATTGCGTCCTTGGCGGCCTGCGACTCTTCTTTCTCGTAGGCCTTGGCCAGGCTCTTGATGTAGTCGACGGGATGGTAATAGCTGATGTACTGCAGCGCCCCCGCGACGCTGGCAATGAAATCTTCCTGCCGGATGACGGTCATGGTCGGACTCCTACGACTCTCAGGTTAATGGATACGCCTTGCGGCTGGAACATTCCGCCGACAGCGACAGAGATAGACTATTGATTTGATTCCGACTTTTGAATTCTCCGAGTTTGTGAAACAGGAGGGAAAAAGTCCTCGTATGAGGTGCATTTCAGCGGAGCCGCTTTCCAAATACATATCGTGAAGCCTCAGGCGACGTTCATCGCGACGTGGCGATAGAGCTAAAAATCAAGTCAGGTTACACTGTTCGCAGCCCACGGTGCGCCGCGGGTCCGCCAATCAGGAGGGAAACGCCGATGAACTGGGCCATTCAGGATGTGCCTTTGCCCGCACGCCTGCGTCCTCCTGCTCCCCTGTCGGACGAAGAGCTGATGGCCTTCTCCGAGGCGAACAAGCCCTGCCGGGTCGAGCGGCTGGCTTCAGGAGAGATTCTGGTGATGACTCCCAGTGGGTTCGAAAACAACCGCCGCGAAGCCTTCGTGGTCGCGGAATTATTTGCCTGGGCCGAGGCAGACGGACGGGGCGTGGCGTTCAGTTCCAATGCGGGTTTCAACCTGCCTGACGGCTCCACCCTCAGCCCCGACGCAGGCTGGATCGAGGCTTCGCGGCTGGCTACGCTGAGCCGCGAACAGCAGGAACGCTATCTGCCCTTTGCGCCCGACTTTTTAGTCGAAATCCTTTCCCCAAGCGATGTGCTCGCGGAACTCGACGCCAAGATGGAGAAATGGGTCGCCAACGGCGCTCAGCTCGCATGGCGCATTGATCCATTCGGCGGCACCGTGGCCATTTATGCCGCAGGAACGCAGCCTCAGATTCTCGACCGCCCGGCAATCGTTGAAGGAACCGGCCCGGTCGCCGGTTTCAAATTGGGAATGACGCGCATCTGGGGCACGCGGGACTAATCCATCCCTTCGATCATGGTTCAGGAATGCTTCGCTTTCGGGGCTATCCCCCGCCATGCCCTAATCTGATTCCATGCCCGACTACCCCGTAGACGCCGTTCCCGTCTCGCAACCCCAGACCCTGGCCACCCCGCCCGACGGAGCCGCGGCCGGCCGGCCCTTCGACCTCCTGGTCGTCGGCGCCGGTCCCACCGGCCTGGCCTGCGCCATCGAGGCCCAGCGCGCCGGCCTGCGCGTGGTCTCGGTCGACAAGGGCTGCGTCTGCAACTCGCTCTACCACTACCCCTCCCACATGACCTTCTTCACCACTTCGGAGCTTCTGGAGATCGGCGACATCCCGTTTCCCAGTCCCAATGCCAAGCCCAACCGCAACGAAGCCCTCGAGTATTACCGCAACGTCGCCGCCCATTACAAGCTCGACGTCCGCCAATACCAGCGCGTCGATCGGGTCGAAGGCGCGGATGCCGACTTCCGGGTTCATACAACGGACCGCTTCGGTCGTCCCGGCACGCTGCGCACCCGCAAGCTCGTCATCGCCACCGGCTATTACGACCTGCCCAATTTTCTCAACATTCCTGGCGAAGACCTCAGCAAGGTGCACCACTACTACGACGATCCCCATCCCTACTTTGGAACGGACGTCGTGGTGATCGGCGGCAAGAACTCCGCCGCCATCGCAGCTCTCGAACTGTGGCGGCACGGCGCGCGCGTCTCGCTTGTGCACCGCGACGGCGAGATGCACCGCCATGTGAAGTACTGGATTAAGCCGGATATCGAAAACCGTATCAAGAACGGCGAAATCCGCGCACTTTTCCGCTCCACCGTCCTCGAAATCACCCCCGACACGGTTCTGGTCGACACCCCGACCGGACGGGAAGTCCTGCGCAACGATTTTGTGTTCGCCATGACCGGCTACCGGCCCGATTTCGCCTTTTTGGAGACCCTCGGTGTACGTTTCGAAGGGGTTGATTGCCTTCCGGTTTGCAACCACGAGACCCTGGAGAGCAATGTTCCGGGCATCTACCTTGCCGGAGTCATTGTGGCCGGCTCGCGCACGAACGAGATCTTCATTGAAAACGGCCGGTTCCACGGCAAGCAAATCGCCCGCGCCTTAACCGCCGACCGAACGAGATAGGAACATCAACGGAACCGGGTGCCGCAGATGCCCGGTGTTGGGACCGGGGACGCGTCAAAACGAATTTACATCCCGTCTTCATATACAGGACTAACCATCGCCAGTTTCTTCCGGTAAACTAAACCCACATTCCCCTCCTCGTGGAGCTCTTGAGGTCCTTGCGATGCGCTGGTGGCCGCGCACCATTCGTTGGAAAATGCTCCTGGGGCTTGTATTGCTCGAGGCGCTTTCCATCACTCTGTTCGCTCTGCTGCTGGTGCGTCTCCAGGGGAGAGATCTGCGCCAGCATGCGCAGCAGCGACTGATGAGCCAGACCACCTCGGTGGCTTCGCAGGCCCAGGAAGCCATGCTGGAAAACCGCGCCGACTTGCTCTCCCTGGCGGCCCGCATGATGGGGAAGGCTCCCAGCGTCGCCCAGGCCAAGGTGACCGATCCGGCTGGAAATGTCCTCGCCGTTAGCCCCGGTCTGATTAGTCGCACGGCGCTCGATCCCGCCGAAAGAGCGCAAATGGGGCTCGTCCACGGCTTCGCACCCCTCGTCTTCTCCTTCGGCGACGATCGGCTGGAGGGTGTAGAACCGATCTACATTGGAACCAGGTTGAACGGCTATGCCTGGGTAGAGAGCGATCGCGAATGGGACCAGCGCCAGATTCTCGTCTTCGTCCGCGGTACGCTCATCTTCGGCATCATCTGGATTCTGGCATCCACGCTTCTGGTCTGGTTGATCTCCGGGTCCATTTCTCGTCCGCTCGCGATCCTGCATACCGGGACCTCCGCCCTCATGAAGTCGCCGGAGAGCACCGCGGCCTTTCCTTTGCCGATGGATGGCGACAACGAATTCACCGAACTCATCGAAGCCTTCAACCGCATGGTAGCTTCCATTGACGAACAGCGTTCCGGCTTGAACGACACCCTGTCGCTCCTCGATTCCATGCTGGCCAATGCTCCCATCGGCCTGGCGTTTTTCGATCGCCGGAGCCGTTGCGTGCGCGTGAATCACGGCTTCGCTACCTTGACCGATGTGCCCCTGAGCCGGCACCTGGGCCGAACGCTGCCCGAATTGCTTCCCGAGCCCACCGGAAAACAGCTCGAAGATGCGGTCGGACGGGTTTTCGCCACGGAAGCCGCCGAGCACGAAATCGAAATCGACGGCGTGGGCGGAAAACCTCGCCGGCCCTGGATCTGGTTGGTCAGTACCTACCCGATCCGAACCACCCCCAGCCAGGTGCGCTGGGCCGGCATCATCGTCCAGGACATCAGCGAGCGCAAACGCAGTGAAGAGGTCCTGCGCAAGACCGAGAAGTTGGCCGCCACCGGACGGCTGGCCGCGTCCATTGCCCACGAGGTGAACAACCCCCTCGAAGCCATCACCAACCTGCTCTATTTGTTGCGTAACTTCTGCGACCTGAACGACACCGCCATGCGCTACGTCACCATGGCCGAGCGCGAAGGAAAAAGGATCGCCGAAATCGCCCAGCAGACGCTCCGCTTTTACCGTCAATCCACCTTGCCGCACCGGGCCAACATGGCGGAACTGCTCGACTCGATCCTCGATCTCTACAATCCGCGTTGCAACACCTTCAACATCCGCGTGGAGCGCCGGTACGACCCCCAAATGGACCTGTATTGTTTCGCCGGTGAGGTGCGCCAGGTGTTTGCCAACCTGGTGGGCAATGCGATCGACGCCACCAGCGCCGGGGGACGGCTGGTGGTCCGCGCGCGCCGTTCCCGTCACTGGGAATACCCCGGAGTGAAAGGAGTGCGCTTCACGGTGGCCGACACCGGCTTCGGCATGGAACAGGACGTGCGCGAACGCGTGTTCGAGGCTTTCTTCACCACCAAGGAAGATACGGGTACCGGCCTGGGCCTGTGGGTGAGCCACGAAATCATCCTCAAACATCGCGGGATCGTTCACGTTCGCAGCAAGGCCGGAACTCCGGGCGTGCCCTCCGGGACGGTTTTTCAGATCTTTATTCCCGATGACGAAAGACTTATCACTCTCCCTCGTCCCGCTATCGCCTAAAAACATCAAAACATAGGGGACATGTGGTGGCTCCGGAAACGGGTCAGGAGAATAAAAGGTGCAAGCCGCACGGAACTTTTTCCTCGGTCAGGGGTCGAATAAAGTACCTGCGTGTGTGGTTTCGCGGGCACAAACCGGGGGAAAATGGAATTGTTGACGCCCATAGGAGACAGATTTGCAATGAAACAGCCATGGCTCTATCGGATAAGCTTGCAGGCTCTGGCTTTAACCGCTGTACTTGCCTTCGCCGGAACGGTGGCGCGGGCGCAGGATCCGGGCGATGCCCAGCAGAATGGCGCGCCGGCCGCGGGTCAGCGAAGCGACGGCCAGATTGAAATGGATGTGGTCAAGGCGCTGGACGATTCCCAGGCTCTCAAGAACGACCTGATCACTGCGGCAACCATCCAGGGAGAAGTGACTCTGTCGGGCACGGTCTCGAGCGACGCGTCCAGGCAACTCGCCGAGTCGATTGTTAGCAAGGTGCCCGGGGTGACCAAGGTCAACAATCATCTGAAGGTCGGCAACCCCGCTGACGATCAGAACGCCCAGGGGCCCCCGCCCGAACCGGCCCCGGATGAGGAGCCCGCGCCGACAGCCCAAAATCCACCACAATACTCTCAGGATCAACAGGACGGCCTGCCTCCACAGCAGCAAGCGCCGCAGGCCCAACCCCGCTATCCGCAGAGCGCGCCTCCGCCGCCTCCGGGCTACGGCCCGCCTCCGCAGCAGCCGCCCGCCTACGGGCAGCAGCCGCCGGCCTATGGCCAGCAGCAGCCCGGGTACGGGCAGTATCCTCCGCCGCCTCCGGGCTACGGACGCCCGCAATATGCGTCCCCTGCCCCGCGGTACTCCGTTCCCAGCGGCCCCATCACCCTTGCCACCGGGACGGTCCTCCAGTTGCGGACCAACGATTCGATCGACAGCAAGCGGGCCAAGGAAGGAACCGCGCTTGACTTTACCGTGATCCGCGATGTGACGGTGAATGGCTGGCTGGCCATCCCCCGCGGCGCCACGGTGCACGGCGTTATCACCGCAAGCAAAAGCGCGGGCGAACTCAAAGGTTCGCCGGAACTGGCTCTGAGGCTCACGTCCCTTGATCTGGGCGGCAAGAACTATCCGCTCGACACCGACGAATTCCGGGTGAAAGGCCCGGGCAAGGGAGGATACACAGCAGGCAACATCATTGGCGGCTCGGTGCTGGGCGCCATCATCGGCGGCGCGGCTGGCGGCGGCGGTGGTGCGGCCATCGGCGCCGTGGCCGGCGGTACCTTGGGCACAGCAGCCTCGGCAGCCACTCCGGGACCGCGCGCCTGGATCCCCGCCGAAGCGCTGGTCACGTTCCACCTGAACACGCAGTTGACCGTCGATCCAGTCAGCCAGGATGAGGCGAATCGCCTCGCGCAAGGCCTCTATCCCGGCGGTCCCGCGCTGTATCGCCGCGGAATGTACGCACGTCCCTACGGGCCGGGGTATTACGCGTATCCGCCCCCCGTCTACTATCGCCCGTATTACATGGTCGGTGGGGCGTACTACTGGAGATAAGCCAGGTCGCAACCTGCCTCAAAAACGGGCATCCCGATTCAGCGGGATGCCCGTTTTGTATTGCCCCGCATTCCACTTGTTTTATGACACGGCATGGCTTCCAGCCTGCCCTGAGCCCGGACCAAGGGTGCCGCAAATGGCACAAAATTAACGCGCGCTTCAGTGTCTGCCGGATCCCGCCATTCCCGCTCGTCCGGTCCTCCGCCCATTTCTGCAGCAGCGTTGCGTCAGTCTTTTCCCAGGCCATCGCTCTTGTGATAGTTCGGGAACGTCGGGATCTTGATTTCCGGGACGGGATTGGCCTTCAATTCTTCCAGAACGATGCGTATGCCCTCCTCCAACTGCCGGTCGTGGCCCTCCGCGACATCTTTGGGCAGGAGCTCGACTTCCACGTCCGGTGGAATCCCGCGGTTCTCCACTTCCCATTCGCCGGTCAAGCCGTAGATTGCGTATCGCGGTGCCATCACATAGCCGCCGTCCAGCAGGGCCGGGTATCCTCCAATCCCGACCAAACCGCCCCAGGTCCGGGTTCCCACCAGTTTGCCCACTCCAGCCTTGCGGAAGTACCACGGGTTCGCATCGCCGCCCGATCCGGAGCCCTGGTTGATGAGCATCACCTTCGGCCCAAAGATCGCGCCTATCGGGTCGTGAACCGGCTTGCCGTCCCGCTCGACGGCTCCGGAGAGGGGGAAACGCTTGAGAACGTCCACCACGTAGTCGGCGATGAAGCCGCCTTCATTCCAGCGCTCGTCCAGAACCAGCGCCTGCTTATCGAGCTGGGAGTAAAAGTAGCGGTTGAAGTTCGAGTATCCGGCGCCGCCGGTGTTGGGCATGTAGACATAGGCCAGCTTGCCTCCCGACAACTCATCCACCTTGCGGCGATTTCCCTCCACCCAGTCGATATTGCGAAGACCATCTTCATCGGGGATGGGAACAACCGTGACATCCCGGGCGTCCTTGCCATCAGGATTGGGGCCCACGTGGATCACCGTCTGCCTGCCTGCGGTGCCGTCGAATGCGGCGTAGAGATTGTCGTTGGCATGAAGCTCGTGGCCATTCACAGCCAGCATGTATTCCCCCTGCTTCACATACACGCCCGGCAGCGTCAGCGGCGAAGCCAGGCCGGGGATCCAGTTCTGGCCGCCGAGAATCCTCGCAATCTTGTAGCGATCATGATCGATCACATAATCGGTGCCGAGAAGGCCGCACTTGGGCTCGTTCTCATGCGGGCCGGGTCCGCCCAGAAACATGTGCCCGATGGTGATCTCGCCGAGCATCTCCGTGGAGAGGTAGGTGAACTCGGAACGTGAAGCCAGGTTTTCGAGAAATGGCTTGTAGCGCGACTCGATCTTGGGAATGGAGAGGCCGTGAGTGTTGGGGTCGTAGAGGAAGTCGCGCTCGATGCGCCAGGTCTCGTGATACATCTGGCGCCACTCGGCTCGCGGGTCGACGGTGGTCTGCATCTGGGAAAGATTGAGCGGCTTGCCTGGGTTGCCATCGCCGGGCTTCAGGTCGTCGGCAGGCGCGATCGTCCAGCCGGCTTTCCGGTTATAGAGCACTTTGGAGCCGTCGGTGGAAATCGTAAAAGAGTCGACATTGTTCAGCACCGTCTGGGGCTCGCGCTTCTCCAGCGTAAAGCGCCACACGGCCGCGATCCCCGGCCCCGGACCCTCATCCGAGGGACGGCCGACGGGCGTGCCTTCGAGCAGGTAGATCACGCCCGTCTTGCCGGTGAGGATCGCGTTGTAATTGCGCGGCGGAATCGGCAGAGAGAGGATGCGGTTACCGATGTCCTCGAGGTCAATCTTTGTTTCTGCGGGCTTCTCTTCCTTCTTGTCCTGGTCCTTCTTGTCCTGGTCCTTCTTGTCGGAATCGCCATCCGCCTTCTTGCCGGGCTTAGACTTGTCGGCCTTGCTGCTCTTTGGATCGGCCTCGGCCTTGGGTGGCTCCGGCTTCTTTTCCTCCTTGATCTTCTCGTCGTCGCTCTCCGGCGGAACAGGCGAAGCGCCATCCTTCGCCAGCACCGCGACATAGGGAGCAGTGGTCTGGGCTCGATCGAGCGAGGACAGATCGATGCCGGCATTGGAGGGGCCGTCATTGGTCGACTCGATAAAGTACAGGTACTTGCCGTTCAGGTCGAACGCGGGCGAGAACGCATCGCTCATGCCGTCGGTAACCTGGCTCGACTTGTGCGTTTCCATCGAGTAAAGAAATACGGCGCGCAATTGGTTCGGAAGGTCGCGGTGGTAGGCGATCCATTTTGAATCCGGCGACCAGGAGACCGACATGTTTGGACCAAAAGACCCGTAAATGCTTTGATCGACGAGGATGGGTTTCGGTGCCGCCGCTTTCGCATCGCCAGGCACGTCGATTGCCCACAACCGGTTGTGCTTGTCCATGTACGCAATGTGCTTCGAGTCCGGCGACCATCTCGGTCCGTAAAAAAAGCTTGGACTGGGCCCCAGGTCAACGACCACGGGAGGCTTGAAGCCAGTCTGCTCCTGAAGGTAAAGCTGGTACTCGCCGCTGGCGTCGGAGAAGTACGCGATCGTCTTGCCGTCAGGAGACCAGGAAGGGTCGCGCTCGGCAATGGCGGACGTGCGCGTCAGGTTGCGGGTGTCTCCCTTCTCGCCGGGAACGGTGAAGATTTCGCCGTGCGCCTCAAACACCGCGCGCGCCCCGCTGGGCGACAGGGCGGCGTTCTGAATCTCTTCGGCCGAAATCGCCGCCAGGTGCGGAGTCAGATCGGGCAGTTCACCGTGGATCTGAATTGCAACCACGCGGTCCTGGTTTGTGCCCGTGTCCACGAAGTGGATCGAGCCGAACTGCTCGTAAACCAGGCCTCCGGGCCCGCCCTGGACCGACTTGAGATCGTAGCCCTTATTTGTGCCGACCGGCGTGACCTCTTTTGAGTTCACGTCATACTTGTAAAGCGATACCGCTCCGGGGCCGTCGGGACCGCGATCGGAAAGAAAATACACCGCGTTGCCCTGCCATACAGGACTGGAATCGTTGGAATTGCTGCGCGGTACGCGGACCAGGTCGAGCGTCTTCAGATTCACGATCCAGATCGGCGTCGTCTGCCCGCCGGCGTAGCGTTTCCATGCTTCCTCCCATTTGGTGAGGGGCTCATAAGCGATCGACTCCCCGTCAGGGGAGAAAGAGCCTTCCACTCCCATCGGCAGGGGCAGCGGTTCGGGCATGCCGGACCCGTCCGCGTGCACCAGGAATAGACGCCCGAAGTGGCGATAGCTCGCCATCCCGCTGGCGATCAGAATGTTCTTGCCATCGCGCGACCAGCCCGCGACATAGCTGCCGCCGGGATGCCAGGTGACACGCCGCGGGACGCCGCCGCCCGCCGGCACAACGTACACGTCGTCGTTGCCTCGAAGATGGGCCGTGAAAGCGATCTCGGAACCGTCGGGTGAGTAGTACGGTCCGGAGACAACGTGACCGTTCGACGTCAGTCGATGGGCTTCGCCTCCCTGGCGTGCCACCGTCCAGACGTCGTCGGCGTAGCGGAAAGCGATCCGATCCTGGGATAACGATGGGCCGCGCAATAGAAGGTGCTGATCTTCCGGCGAAGGATTCTGGGCAGACACGGCGGACGCGGTGAACACGAAGGCTGCAAGGGTGGCGCGCAAATGCATCACGGATCCTCCAGGATGTTCGTGAATCGTGTGAGAGAGGCTGTACTTCAGGTGCGCGAGTATCCTACCCGAGAGAACTGCCTTTTGTTCAGGAAAAAGGAACGCAACCCGGCTGCTACCTCATCACTCCACGCGCAACGCGCGCATCGGCTGAATGCGAACCGCGCGCCGTGCCGGCAGATAACACGCCAGCAGAGCGATCCCCAGCAGCACCAGCGCGGCTGCCGCATACGTCAGCAGATCCGTGGAACGGATGCCATACACATAGCCCGCCATCACGCGGCTCAGCCCCAGGGAGATCACCAGTCCGATCAGCACTCCGGCAAGAGTCACCCCCAGGCCCTCGCGCAGGATCAGCCGCATCACCGCGGGCCGGTCCGCGCCCAGGGCCATGCGGATCGCGAGCTCCGGCGTGCGCCGGCTCACCGTGTACGACATCACGCCGAAGATGCCGACCGCCGACAGGATCAACGCCAGCGCCGCGAACACCCACACCAGCATCATGGGAAAGCGGAGAGTACCGTAAAGCTCCGCCACCGCGTCCGACAGCAGCCGCACATCGCGCACTGGTTGCTCCTTGTCGAGGGCAAGCACCGCCTCGCGAATCGACGGCACCAGGGTCAGCGGGGCCACTTCCGTGCGCACATTCAGCTCCGCCCACGATACCGGGTGCTGTTCGAATGGCACGTAGATATCCGATCGCGGCTCCCATAAATTGTTTCCCCGGCGGTTCCTGACCACGCCCACGATCTCCAGTGACTGGGCGGTCTCCGCGCTCTTTCCCGAGTAGACGCGCGCCAGGATCGTGATGTGTTTACCCACCGCGTTTTCGTGCGGCCAGTAACGTTGTGCCGCCACCTCGCTGATCAGCGCCGCGGGAGTGCTCCCCGCCGTATCGCTTTCCGTAAAGAATCGTCCTGCGACCAACCCGATACCGACGGCCTTGAAATCGCCCGGCGAGAACACGTTGAGACTCGCAGTCGGCTCCTGCCCAGGAAGCGCCGGAGGCTGTCCTTCGGGTTGGAAAAACACGGTCGAACCCGGTTGCTCGATTCCTGCCGACCGCACCCTTGGCGTACTCTCGACGCGTTGCAGCAGCTGCCGGAAGAACGCCGTCTGTTGCGCCGCTGCGTCGTACTTGTACTTCGGAAGGTCGACCTCCATGCTCACGACATTGGTCGGATCAAAGCCCAGGTCAACCTCCAGTAGCCGGAGAAAGGTCCGAATCAGCAAGCCCGCGCCGGTCAGAAGCACCAGCGCCAGCGCCACCTCTGAAATCACAAGAATGTTGCTCAGCCGCCGCCGCCCGGACTCGGCCGTCGAAGTCACTCCGCCTTCCTTCAGCGACTCATTGAGATCGGTTCTCGAAGCCGTCAGCGCGGGAGCGAGACCGAACAGGATGCCCGTCGCCAGAGTCACCGCCAGGGCGTAAAACGCCACCCGCCAGTCGATGTTGATCACGCTCGCATTCGGGATGCTGAACCGATGGTACTGGGTAATCTCCACGGTCAGCAGCCGGTCCGCCACATAGGCCAGCAACAGCCCCAGCCCTCCGCCCACCGACGCCAGCAGGACGCTTTCCGTCAGCAGTTGGGAGATAAGCCTCCTGCGGTTAGCGCCGATCGCCGTGCGAACCGCCATCTCGCGCCTTCGGCCCGTGGCGCGCGCCAGCAGCAGGTTGGCTACGTTGGCGCAGGCGATCAACAGGACGAACAACACCGCTCCCGACATCAGAAGCAGCGGAGTAGCCATCTGCCGGTGATAGGCGGCATGCAGCGGCTCGACTTTAATTCCCCAGCCCTTGTCGGCGTCGGGGTGCTCCATCGCCAGGTTGGCAGCCAGAGTATTCATCGCCGCCTGGGCCTGCTTCAGGCTCACGCCGGGCTGCAGCCGCGCCTGCGTTTCCAGGTCCCGCGACGTGGCCCGCCCCGCCTCGCTCAGTTCTTGCGGCGTGAGCGCCAGCGGAACAAATGCATCGATTTCCTGGTCCCATGTGAACCGAAACCGTGCCGGCATCACACCGACAATCGTGTACCGCTGCTCATTGAGATCGATCGTCTTGCCCAGAATCCCCGGATCGGCGCCGTAGCGCGTCTGCCACAGGTGATGCCCCAGGATGGCCACCTGGTCGTGCCCGGGCCGCATCTCATCGCCCACAAACAAGCGCCCCATCAGCGGCGCAACACCAAACAGCGGCAGCATGTCCACCGAGGTTTTAATCCCGTTGATACTCTCCGGCCGGTTGCCCTCGGTAATGTTGAAGTCCGACCAGCGGTAGTACCCCACCTGCTGGAAGATGTTCTTTTCCCGCCCAATGTCGGCAATATTGGGCGCGGACACCCCCGTCTGCACATACCCTTCACCTTGCTGGTTTCTCCACTGGCCCAGCCCCACGAGCTCATCCGGGCTGGGGTAGGGAAGCGGTCGCAGAATGATGGCGTTGACCAGGCTGAAAATGGCGGCATTCGCCCCAATACCCAGCGCCAGCGTCAGAACGGCGACCGTGGAAACGCCGGGATTCCGGAGCATCTGGCGGGCGGCGAATCGAGCATCCCGGCCCGTGTTTTCGATCGAGAGGAAGCGGCTCATGTGTCTATCCTCGGATCAGTCCCGGCGATGGAGTTCCCAGGCGAGCGGAGATCGAGCCCGATCGCTCGCCGGCTAATCGCAGCCTACACCCTCGCCGCCCGCCTTTCGTCGAAATGGGACGAGCGCCGGCTTTCCCAGTTCCTTTAGTCCCTGGTCCTGCCTTCCACCTTGCTCCGGATCAGAAAGCAAAGCAAACCCTCGTCTATAATGTTGGATAATCGCGTCCAGCGACTATGGCTGTCCGCACCCAGCCTGGGTGCCCCGGGTCCCCGGTTTTGGGACCGGGGAACCACGCATCCGGCCGGGCCAGGCGGCGCATTCCCTGCGCGTAGAAGGTTTAGAAGGCATATCCACCTATGATTCGTTTTCTGCAGAAAGAAAACCGCCTGACCAAGTCTTTGTTTGTCGTCATCATTGGCGCCGCCTCGGTGTCGATGGTGGTGTACCTCATCCCCGGCCTGGCCGCCGGCGGCTCCGTTTCTGGAAACGACTACGCCGTCGTTTATCCCAGCCGGATCGCACGCCTCTTTTCCAATGGAGACGAGATTCTGCAATCCCAGGTCGAGCAGATTGCCCGCCGCCAGATCCAGCAGCGGGGCCCGCAGTATGCCAATAACCCGATGATCCTGAATTTCTTTACCCAGCAGGTAGGCACCCAGCTGGTCGAGCAGCAAGTGCTGCTTCAGGAAGCCGGCCGCCTGGGTATCACCGCCAGCAAGCAGGACGTGGCGGACTTCCTTCATCAGGGTCAGTTTGGGGAATTCATCTTCCCCAAGGGCGAATACATCGGCAGAGCCCGCTACGCCAGTTTTGTGAACGACCAGTTCAACATGTCGACTGACGATTTCGAAAAGGAAATCCAGCAGTCGATCATCGTCCAGCGGCTGCGCAAATATGTCACCGCGGCCGTTACGGTCAGCGATCAGGAAGTGCGCACCAAGTACCTCAAGGACAACATCAAGATCAAGTTCGATTATGCGGTCATCTCCAGTGACGATCTGCGCAAGACCATTAACCCTTCCGATTCCGACCTCGAGTCCTGGTTCAACAAGAATGCCGTCCGCTACAGGAACGCGCTCCCCGAGCAGCGCAGGATCTCCTATTTAGCGTTTACGCCCGGCCAGCTTCCCGGCGGCATCCCGCAGCCCACGCAACAACAGATCCAGACCTACTATAGCCAGCACCAGTCCGAATACACGGCGCCCGAGACGGCAACCTCCCGCCACATTCTCATCAAGCTCGACGCCAACGCCGACGCGAAGGCGGACGCGGCCGCCAAGGCCAAGGCCGAGGACGTCCTCAAGCAGATCCAGAACGGCGGCAACTTCGTCGAGCTCGCCAAGAAGTATTCCGACGACCCAGGCAGCAAGGATAACGGCGGTGAACTCGGTCCGTCGCAGCGCGGGCGCATGGTGCCGGAATTCGATGCCGCCATCTTCAACCAGAAAATCGGCGAGTACAAAATCGTCAAGTCGCAGTTTGGCTACCACATCGTACAGGTGGAGTCGCGCCAGGCCGCGCACGCCCAGTCGATCAACGAGGTACTGCCCACCATTCAGGCTACCTTGACCCGCGAAATGCTCTCCCAGGCCGAAGAGAACTATGCCCGCACCCTTACCACTGAGGCGCAAAAGAGCGGGCTCCAGCAGACCGCCGCAGCCCATCATCTTGAATTGGTCACCACCCCTCCGGTCGGCGCCGGTGGAACCATCTCCACCCTGCCAGACAGCTCGCAAATGATTTCCAAGGCGTTCCAGGGCAAGCCGGGCGATCCGCCGCAGTACGTGCCCACGGGCGAAGGCTACGCCGTATTCCAGGTGACCGGGGTGGATGCTGCGCATGCGCCCAGCTTCGCCGAGTGGAAGAGCCATGTGCTCGACGACTATCGCAACGAACAGCTTCCGAGCCTGCTCAACACCAAGACGAAAGAGCTGTCCGACAAAGCCAACGCCGGGCACGATCTGGCCAAGGCGGCCAAGGAAATCGGCGCTACCGTCAAGTCCAGCGACCTGGTCGGGCAGAATGACCAGGTTCCCGACTTCGGCGACGTCGGCCAGGTGGCGCCCCAGTTGTTCGACATGACCCTGGGCGCCATCAGCGGCCCCATCAACGCGGGGCGCACCGGCGTGGTGGCCAAACTGGTCGACAAAAAGGAGCCTACGTCCGACGAGATCCAGAAGAACCTCGACCGTACCAAGGACCAGATCATCGAACAGCGGGAGGCTGAAGCTTTCAACCTGTTCTCCGGCAATTTGATGAGCGACTACAACAAGCGCAAACTGATTCGCGTCAATCCCAAGGCGACCGCCCCGGAATCAGGCGAATAAGTCTCGCTTCACTCCAAGCAATAAGGCCCGCGGCCATTCATGCCGCGGGCCTTTTGCCTGGGGGATGCCTTGGCGTTTCCAGTCTCGCGATGATTCGAGCCGCCCTGCCATATTCCAGCTCAGGTGTACCATGAACTACATTCATCGTTGACACACGCAGGCAGGAGGTCTTTTGGCGCGAGCTCTGGCGTTCTGCATGGTTCTGGGTATTGTCGGCATCGCGGTTGGCGGCTACCAATGCCTGAAGGGCCACACCTACTCCGTTGCCGCGCAGCATGAAACCACCACGGTGGGCCGTATCGTCGGCATGGGTCGCAAAGGGACCTTACGATACGAGTTTTCGGCCAATGGGGTCAAAGTCGACGACTACAGCGACGTCTGTGTTTCCCAGCCTGCACCGGACGCGTGCGCCACGAACGGACCGGTGCTCGTGTACTACTCTTACCAGCCCTATCCAAACTCGCTGCTCGAAGACTTCGCCGCCGCAAGCGCGCGCGCTTACCGGATCGGGAAACCAGCGCTCGCCATCGGCTTGCCTGTGACTGTCCTCAGCTGGGCGGCGATCATCGCTCTGCGGCGGAGGAATAAAGGCGAAGAGGATCCCGATCCCGAAGGCGACGAAAACGGCGAGGAGGGAGGCGAGTCCGGAGCAATTCATATTGTTCCCAGCGAGTGACTCAAATCGAACGCCGCAACCGATTTTCGAGAAACATCCCTCATCGTTTGAACAATCCCATCCACTCAGCCTGCGCCACGACATGCGCCTTCATCGCGGACTCAAGTTCGCTCCGCGACACTCCCGCCTTTAGTTCGAGAGCCGCATCGAGCGCATAGATCCGGAAGAAGTACCGGTGCGGCCTGCCCGGAGGCGGACATGGCCCGCCATACCCGATGCGCCCGAAATCGTTGCGCCCCTGGCGGGCTCCGTTGTGGAGCGACTCGCTCGGCGGCACGCCGTCGGGCAGCGGCGCCGCACCGGCCGGAAGGTTCCACAGTACCCAGTGTGTCCAGGTGCCCCCGGGCGCATCAGGATCATCGGCAATCAACGCCAGCGCGTGGGCGTTCGGCGGCGCCTCACTCCAGCTCAGGGCAGGGGAGAGGTTTTCGCCGCTGCACGTGTACTTGCGGGGAATCTCGCCGCCATTGAAAACGCAGCCAACTTGAGGGCGAATGCCACGATAACCCTCCTCTTTCAGTCTGCCCCTGTCCCTTCCGCGGGCGATCTTCCGAACTGTCCGGCCACGATGAAGCATACTCCGATTGCGAACCGGCCCGCTCGCATCGCCTGCCGTTCGCTCTGCTAAAGTGAGAGGCTGGGGCCACGCCTGAAATGGCATGCCTTTTGATCTTGCCCCAGGGACATCGCATGGCTGGCAGTCCGGCTTCTTCCATTCAAGAATTGGCGCCTTTCCTCATCGAACCGCTCTTCGTAAGCCGTGTGTGGGGATTCCACGACCTGCGCCCCTGGTATGACCGTGTTGCTGGGCAGGGAAACGACGCCATCGGCGAGGTATGGCTTACGGGCGACGACTGCAAAGTTTCGACCGGCCCGTACGCAGGCAGGAAACTCGGCGATATGTTTTCGACGTCTCCGGCGGCGATGCTCGGCATTTCCGCGCCATCTCCGGATTCGCCGCTTTTGATCAAGGTCATCTTCGCGCGCGAGAAACTCAGCGTGCAGGTTCACCCCGATGATCGCCTCGCGCAGAAGTACGGCCAGCCGCGCGGAAAAACGGAGTGCTGGTATGCGCTCAGCGCCGAGCCGGGCGCGCATGTCGCCGCCGGGCTGAAACCGGGCGTGACTCCGGAAGAGGTTCGCGCCGGGATCGAGCATGGCACGCTGGAGCAGAGCCTGAACGTGCTGCCGGTTTCGAAGGGCGAAATGGTATTCGTTGACGCGGGAACCGTGCACGCCGTCTGGCCCGGTTCCATTATTCTCGAGACCCAGCAGAACTCCGACATCACCTATCGCATGTACGATTACGGACGGCCCCGCGAACTCCATGTCGAGAAGTCGCTCGAGGCCATGCGCTTCCAGACGCGCGCGGGCATCGTCCCGCCCCGGGAGCTCGAAGATCGCACGATCCTGATCGACGTCGAGTATTTCCGCGTGGAGCGCATCCCGGTCAGAAGCCGCCAGAGTGCAACCCTGCCGGGCCCTGGCGAAGCCCCCGCCACTTTGTCGTACCTGTTTACGGCCGCGGGTTGGGGAGCTCTGGTTGGAAGCGGATTTGAGCCGCTTAAATTATTGCCGGGCCGCATCATCGCAGTCCCCGCCGCATCTCCGCCATTTACACTGGAAGATCTGGGGGAACTCGACCTGATTCGCATCTCTCCCCGTTGGCCCCGGAACCCGTTATGAACAACCCTGCCTGGCGACAATCCGTAATGGCCTATATCCGCGCCGAAGCGCAGCCCAAGGACAAGTTCGGCCATCAGCCCCGTCTTTATGCGCTGGCCTCACAGATCGGCAAGGGCATGGAGTACGACGATGACGTCCTGTTCGCCGCCGCGTGGATGCACGACCTGGGAGTCTACGTCGGGCACCGGCCCAGCAGCCAGGCAGAGCTGGAACGCTGGAACCACGTCCCGTACACCATCGCGCGCACCCGCGAACTGCTCGCCGCCTGCGGCTTCCCCATGGAGAAGCTCGACAGCGTGTGCGAGGCCATCCGCACCCACCAGCCCTTCGACAGTCCCCACACCGTCGAGGCCACCATCCTTCGCGACGCCGACATCCTCGAGCAACTGGGCGCCATCGGCGCTTTGCGCGCCCTGGCCAAGGTGGGACGTGACACCCGCTATCCCACATTCTCGTCGGTCCTGCCGGTCCTGCAGCGCGCGGCCGTCGAGTTGCCCGGCAAGTTGCGCCTTCCCGCCGCGCAACAACTCTCCGAGCCCCGCGTCGAGGTTCTGAAGATCCTTATCTCCGCCATCACCTCCGAAGCCGGCGAGTTGCTGTACTAAAAGCAAGGATCAGGGAGCAGGTATCAGGGCATGTCTTCTAATCCCTGATCCCTTTTCCATGTTCTTACCCCTGCGGCGGGCCCATCTGCTTATCATGGATGATCATCCATGATGTGCCGAAGCGGTCGCGTAATTGCGCAAAGCGCGTCGCGAAAAACGTCTCCTGTATGGGCATGAATACCTGGCCGCCCTCGGAGAGCAGCGCGTAAATCCGCTCGGCTTCGCTATCGCTGTCCACTGAAAGCGAAAGGTAAACGCTGCGGATGGGCTGAAAGCGATCGGGCGGCACGTCGCTGGCCATGATGGTCGTTCCGGCAATCGTGATGCTGGCGTGCAGCACGGTCTTGCCCAACTCCGCGCTTAGCCGGCTTGGCCCGGGGTTCTGGTCATGGGTCATCAGCATGTTGATCCTGGCGCCCAGTTCCTTTTCGTAGAAGCGGAAAGCTTCACCGCAATTGCCGCCGTAGTTCAGATACGTATTCACCTTCATCTGCTGCTTCTCCTTGTGCTTATTCAGAGAGTTGGGTTGCGAATCCCATTGCGGATTCTAACCGCAAGGGCGGAGTTGCACCTGACTGCCACCCTGATAACACGTCGAACCCGCAAGGCCGGAATCGACATAGTGGCACAATCTTTTTGGACGAAGGCGAAACGCGGAAATGTCAGTCCGACGCAACCCCCGCCGCGAACAAGTATTCTCAATTCCCATGAGCGCTTTTGAGAATTTTCCCCGCATCACGCCGTTCCTTTGGTTCGATTCCAAGGCCGAGGAGGCGGTCGACTTTTATCTATCGGTGTTCAAGAACTCGCGCCGCCTTGATGAGCTGCGCAATACCGCCGACGCGCCCGTACCAAAAGGCAGTATTCTCACCATCGCGTTTGAACTCGATGGGCAGCGCTTTACGGCCCTCAACGGCGGGCCGGGCTACCCCTTCACCCAGGCTATTTCGCTCGTGGTTCGTTGCGACTCTCAGGAAGAAGTCGACTACTACTGGCAGAGGCTCTCCGCCGGCGGGAGGGAAATCCAGTGCGGATGGCTGGTCGACAAATTCGGAATGCATTGGCAGATCACGCCGGCACGCTTACCAGAACTGATCAAGCATCCCAAAGCGATGCAGGCCATGATGAACATGGTGAAAATCGATATCGCCGAAGTGGAGCGCGCCGCCCAATCGTAGAACCCAGGGTCGGTCTCCAGATCGGTTGTTCTGGCGGTCTCGACGCCGCCAGGACGGATGTGCACCTTAGAACAAATCCAGCGGGAGCGCCTTCGCCGGGTCGAACTCCTCGTTCTGAGCGGCGTGCGGCAAGCAGTGCCGGCTCGACTGCACCGTCGTGGCATACGAGCGCGTGACGTGCAGCCGGTCCATGATTACGTAGCGCGTGCGCACGCCGCCCGCGGTTTCCGGCAGGCTTTGCGGAATGCGTGTGCGGTCAACGTAGATTACCAGCGCTGCTTCGCGCGGGTTGTCGAGGCTCTGGCCGACGCCGACCCCGAAAAACGCCGGATACTGCGCCATCAGGCTTCGCGCGATTTGGCGCTTGGCAGCCAGTGCCTGGCTCAGAGCGGCGCCGCTCAAGGGTGGTGCGCTTGCCGCGGGATTGGCCAGCGGCGCAGTTCCGAACGCCACGGCGTGCGCGTTGGTGGGAATCACCAGTGTCCGCACGCCTTCGACCGTAGCGGGAACCGCGGCGTTGGCATCTTCATCCACGTAGACAATTACAGCCGCTGTGCCGGGATGATCGCCGCTTTTGCCCATGGCGACGCCCAGGATGCCATTACCCGGATTCACCAACTGCCGCGCAGCAGCCAGCGCCTGCTGCGCGCGCTCGATTTGTTCGCCGGTCAAAGGCATTGCTTGCGCCGATGCCGTTGTACTGTTGCCGTAGTTCAGGCAACTGACGCCGTGATCGGCCCCGCCGACGAAAGAGAAGCTTGCGCCTCCGCCCATCTGGGCGCCGAGTTCGTGAAGCACGTCCGCTGCCGGGTTGGCTACGCCTTGCCCGACGCCCGACGCATCCGTGCCGCCCGCGAAGAACAGGCCCACTGGCTCGGCGTTATTCGCGTCCACCACCAGCGCGCCCGAATCTCCCGCATCGCTGAAGCGATCGCCGCTCATGCCTACCTGGTTGGTGAACAACTTGGTCAGGTACGGCCGGGTTTCCGCACAGTCGCGATAATAGTCGACCGACACATCCAGGTTCACCACGGAAATGCTTCCGCACGTTAGCCCCGTTGTGCGGCCGCTCTTGGCCACTTTCATCTGCAGTCCGGCGGTCTCGCCTTTGCCGCCGCTGGACGAAATTCCCGGCGGCGCCGGAGCCAGCCTTCCATCCGCCTGCCGCCCACCAAGCTCCAGGATGGCCCCGTTGGCATCCACCGTGCGCGACGCCACTTGCGCAATCGCCGCGTCGGCATTGGTCTGCGGCGATTTGAGCGGCAGCCACGCGGTCAGCGCTCCTACCGGCACTGTTCCCGGGCCTTCGTTGCTGGGCGTGCAGTTGTTGTCGATTAACCCGGGCTGCACGATCGAGTCGCCCACCGCAGCGTGATCGCTGCGCGCCAGAACGTGGTTGTTGCTCAGCAGGTATTGCCGGCCGCTCCCGTCCTGGATCAGAGAGCCGAGTGTCCCGCTGCAGCAGTCCGCGATGGTGTTCCCCCGGACGTCGAAATCGTTGTTGTTTCCACCCGAACTGCCCAGCGGCATAAGCGTGGCCAACGCCTCCTGGTGGTCCGCGGGATTGCTCGCCACCCCGGCGGAGTTGAGCAGGATCTCGGTCTCCGTTCGTGCCGGTGAATTGGTCGGGCTGGCCACCAGGTACGCCGCGCCGGTTCCCGCAATCGCCGCCGGCGCCGTATACGTCACCGTACAGGAAGTGAATGCCTTCCTCGAGCGCTGGCATACGGTCGGCCCCAGCGTTCCCTCGCCGGAATCCACGCCGGTGGAGGAGCCCGCCAGCGCAAATTTGATTCCCGTGCTTCCCCCGGCCACGGCCAGTTTTCCCGTCACGGTCAGCGTTCCACTGGCGCCCAGGGCCGCGTTCTGGGGAGTCAGGGCTTGCAGGAATCCCGGGGTAACCGTAATGCGTGAGCTGACCGCTGATCCGGGGTCGCGAGCGAGGCGCGCCGTTACTACTACTTCGACACCGTCGGCGGTCAGATAGCTCGGAGGCGTGTACTCGCCGGATGCGTCGACATGGCCGGGCCCCGCTACTGCATCTCCACCCGAAACGGACCAGGTGACGGACGCCGCGGATCCATTTGCCAGCGTGGCCAGGAACCGCTGCACTGGTAATCCCTGTCGGCTGGTGGCGTTGCAGCCGGTGCAGTTGGTGTCGATGCTCGCTACCCCCGGCGAAACGGTAAAGGCTGCGTTCCCCGAGTTGGCCGCCACTCCCGCCGTACCGCACCCGGCCAGGCCAACCAAGATCGGTGCGCCCAGGATCACGCCCGCAATCAGAACGCACCGCCGCAGGCCCACACCAATGGGAGACGATCGCGCGGGGGTTCGGATGCTGGGAATCAACGTTCGGGTTTCTGCGTGCGTCGTACTGCTGGTTAGACGGCGTTCCGGCGCCCACGGGCAGAACCGCCGGAAAGCCGAGCACACCACTCCCTCGGCCGGCGATTCCAGTCTCTAGTGATTTTACTGGAGGCTATGTTACACCCAAGTGTGCGCCAGCGCACCGTCCATGACCATCGATGCACTTTGGTTTGGTCATGACCTCAGGTCATCCGGCCTTCGCAACGTGAAAAGGTCCGTTCCAGAAAACCGCCGCCTGCCGTTGTACAACAAAACTAGATGTCAGTCCGTGCCATCCCACCCCTGAAAAGGCCTCTGGATTGAGATTCGTTCGATATTCGCTCCGTGGGCGCCCCGGGTGGGTGCCCTCACTCCGGCCTGCCGGCGTCTGCCCGCTCATCTTGCTCCTCTTGGGCGGCCTGGGCACCTCCACGCTTTGGGCGCAGGGGCCTCCCTACCAGACGGACGATCCAGTGCCGGTGGATCTGCATCATTACGAGTTCTATATCTTCGGCGCCGCCGATGGGACTCCGGCCGAGATGGATTCCACCGGTCCTGCGTTCGAGTTCAATTGGGGAGCCATTCCCAGGGTTCAGCTGCACGCGATTCTGCCCTGGGGATCGGTGAATCCCACCAACAAGCCGGTCTACCTGCCAGGCGGGGTCGGACCCCAGGCCTTTGGATTGACCGATATCGAACTGGGCGCAAAGATTGCCTACATCAAAGAAAGCAAACACATTCCGCAAATCGGCACCTTCACCATGTTCGAGATGCCGACCGGGAACTACGATAAGGGCCTTGGCGTCGGTCACGTCTGGTACAGGCTTCCCTTATGGCTGCAGAAGAACTTCGGTCCCTGGCTTTTAGACGGCGGGGCCGGCGAAACCTTGGTTCCGCAAACCGGCTACCGCGACTTTCCCTACGGCGGTTTCCTTCTCAAATACACGTTCCCGGGCGACCGGCTGGAGCTTGGCGGCGAGGTAGTTGCGCACGGCAGGGAAGGATTTGCAACGGCGCAAACGCAGGCTTCCACGATGATCGATTTGGGCGGCTACTACCATTTCAAACACAATCCGAACGAGGAGTTCCTGTTTTGTTACGGACACTCTGTGGCCGGCCAGACGGAAAACTACGCCTATGCCGGCTTGTATTGGACATGGGGAAGAGAAGACAAGCCGGACAACGGCCACGCCTTTTTGTGGCACGACCCGAACCACGCGGGAATGCCTTAGCCGCGGGCCACCAGACGTGAGTTTTACAATGCTGAACGGGCACTCTGATCACTGACCATTGTCTTTATGGTGCAACTCCTTGCCATTTCGGGCGACATCACCAGGTTGCAGGTGGACGCCATCGTCAACGCAGCCAACACGTCGCTTCTGGGCGGCGGGGGTGTCGATGGCGCCATCCATCGCGGGGCCGGGCCGGAGCTCCTTGAGGCCTGCCGCAAGCTGCACGGCTGCAAGACCGGCGACGCCAAGGCCACGCCGGGGTTCCGGCTTCCCGCCAAATGGGTATTTCATGCTGTCGGGCCGGTGTGGAACGGAGGAGATCGCAACGAGGACGAACTGCTCGCCGGCTGCTATCGGCGTGCCCTCGAGCTCGCTCGCGAGCACACGGTGCGGTCCATCGCTTTTCCCGCCATCAGCACCGGCATCTACGGATTTCCCGCCGAGCGAGCTGCGCGGATCGCGGTGGACACGGTAAGAGCGAATGTGGATGCGAGCGGCGCGGAGGTGGTGAACTTCGTTTGTTTCGACGATCGCACGCTGCAGATCTACCAGCAGGCGCTTTCATCGCCATGATGATTGTTCGGGCCAGGGAGCACCTTGCATCTTTTGCCCTTTCATGGAAGAACTGTTCCCATGCGGCAGCTCGGTAAGAAGCGGATCCTTCGCTGGCTGCGCTCACTCAGGATGACAAGTCGAATTGATAGGTGGAAAAGGGAGAACGCATGGACTATGTGAATCTCGGCAAAACCGGCCTGAAAGTCTCACGCATCTGCCTCGGTTGCATGACCTACGGCTCGCCGGCTACCGGCGAGGCCAAGGGCGGACGCCACTACTGGGCGCTGAATGAAGAGCAGAGCCAGCCCTTCTTTCGCCAGGCCCTCGATCTGGGCATCAATTTCTTCGATACCGCCAATGTCTACTCAAGCGGCGACAGCGAAATCGTCCTGGGCAACTTCCTGAAGGCCCATACGCGCCGCGAAGCCGTGGTGATTGCCACCAAGGTGCATGGAGTGATGCGCGACGAGCCCAACGGCCGCGGGCTTTCGCGCAAGGCAATCCTGTTCGAACTGGACCAGAGCCTCCGTCGCCTGCAGACCGACTATGTCGACCTCTACCAGACGCACCGCTGGGACTACGAGACCCCCATCGAGGAAACACTGGAAGCGCTGCACGACGCGGTGAAAGCCGGCAAGGTGCGCTACATCGGCGCGTCTTCGATGTTCGCGTGGCAATTCGCCAAGGCGCTTTACCTGGCCGATCTCCGCGGCTGGACCCGGTTCGTCTCCATGCAGAACCACTACAACCTGCTCTATCGCGAAGAAGAGCGGGAGATGATTGGTCTGTGCCTGGCGGAAGGTATTGCCGTGCTCCCATGGAGTCCGCTGGCCCGCGGACGCCTCACCCGCCCCTGGCAGTCGGAGACCACCCGCCGCTCGGAAACCGATCGTTTCGGAAATACCA
The DNA here is from genome assembly GCA_963706455.1 of uncultured Acidobacteriota bacterium. Taxonomy (GTDB): domain Bacteria; phylum Acidobacteriota; class Terriglobia; order Terriglobales; family Acidobacteriaceae; genus Telmatobacter. The sequence continues at coordinate 36,998 of CAVPNO010000011.1, forward strand.
TGTATTCGCGAACGGAAGAAGACGACCATAAAGTCGTCGATCGTCTGGGTGAGATCGCCGACCGGCGCGGCGTGCCGCGTGCCCAGGTGGCGCTGGCATGGCTCCTGTCCAGGCCGGCAGTCACCGCTCCCATAGTGGGAGCCACCAAACCGCACCATCTCGAGGACGCGGTTGCCGCACTCTCGCTGCGCCTGTCGCCTGAAGAGGTCGCAGCCCTTGAAGAACCCTACTCGCCGCACCCCGTTCTCGGATTCAGTTGACCGGGTTGCCAGTTTTCAGTTCAGGTAAAGTCCTGGACCCTATGAAACATTCTGTCTGACAACTGAAATCTGACGACTGAGACCCGAAACCCGACCCCTGTCACTGCGATGCCGACGGCATGGTCTCCGGGATACCCCCGGAGGCTTCCGGTACAAACGAATCGAAGAATCGTTTGACGTCCTTCTCCCGCCGGGAGGCGGCATTGGGGTAGAGAGCCATCAGCGTATACAGGCGCCGATCCACCATGACAATCCGCGCATTAAGGACGCCGCCATTGGCATTATTGGCGAGGATGTCCAGCGCTGGATAGTCACGATGAAAACCGCGTGATTCGCTGATGATCGTGGTTTCAGTGCGCGCCAGCATGCCGTCGCGCGCCATGTTCAGGGTGTGCTCGGAGGTTCGGTTCACGCGCGCCACGGGCGGGTTGTCTTCCCAAGCCAGGGCGTAGGTGATGTCGCCCGTGGGGCTGGATTCCAGCAGCCTTACCGGTTCGGTTCCGCCCGCTTCATTGAAGGCCGGAACCTGGCGGTCCTTCTCGTCCGCCGGCAACTCCACTTTGAAGCCGTCGCCCGGGCGTTCCAGGGTATGCCAGCGCATCCGGCCGGGCGGTCCCGCTGCGTTCTTCCCATCGGCCGCGAACATGCTCGCCAGGCTCTGTCCGCCCCAATGCGCGTACACGTAGATAATCGCGGCCACCGCCACGGCAGCCAGTGCGAAATAGTACCAGCGCTTCACTCTGCAACCGAGTGTACCGCCGATGTACCATGGCGGGGAGGCTTCCCGTTGGACCTTTTCTCGTAACTCGAAGGGGGTATCAGAACAGTTACCTATGGGGGATTCCCAAAACGGGACGAAATTTGTCCCAAATCAATCGCAAAAAAATCTAGAAAGATTTTTAGGCAACCATTGAAATGGACCCGGCGTCCAATTCACTAACAAGCAGAGGCTTCCCCGAATTACGACCCTTCCAAGGTAGGTGTTTCCTCTCTTTTCGAAGGTCTTTGTTTACAAGGACCCCTTCTCTAATTACCCCTCCAGGACCCCCTCCAAATCATGCCTCTCAAGCGGGCCTGCCGGAAGGCAGGCCCATATGCTTCTTAAGGCCGAGATTGTTTTATATTTTGTAAACAGTTGTAAACAGAATCTTTGTCGCCTATTCGACGATTCCCGGCCAAAGTCACTCGCCGACCCAGAGGTCCAAACCGAAGAGCCGGTAAAATTACCAGGGATGCCTGGCCCCCCTTCAAAGCGAAGTTCCTCAACCAGGGCACGAAGCTCTGTTGGCCCTCCTGTTGCCGTCAAAACGCCCTCTAAAGTCCCCGAAAATGGGTCAAAAAGTGACATTGCGAGGCTTGATGACCTTTTGACCAAGGCCGGACTGGTCCGGCGCCCTCGCAAAAAGCGGGCCGGGGTTGCCCGGCGGGTGGGCTTTCCGGTGGCCAGCGCGGAAGACCTGTCGCCGCCTGCTCCCCACACGACAGTGGCCGCCAATGGCGCAGAGTGGCTTCCTGTACCGGGGTGGCACAGGATTCCCTGGCTGTGGCAAGGGTTCAGCACCCGGCGTGGCGGCGTGTCTCGCGCTTACTGCCGGGAAGATGCCCCCGGCGACCTCAATCTTGGTTTTACCGCCGAGGATGAGCGCCAAAACGTCCTGCGCAACCGCCGGTTGCTTGTGGAGGCCATTTCCGGCGATCCAGCCACGCCGCTCGTCACCCTGCGGCAGATTCATTCGAGCGTGCTGGTCGTGGGAGGCGCGGCGTAAAGAGGAAGGAAGAGACGATGCGTGCAGCCATTTTTCGTGGAGCATTTGCTATCCAGGTAGTAGATCCCCGATGCGACCATTCTCGCACCAACTGACGCCGTGGTTCTCATTACTCATGCCGGTATTTGTGGAACCGACCTGGGGCCGTATCGGGGTCAAGGAACGTACCAACCAGGCTGGCAAATCGGCCATGAATGGATGGGCAAGGTTGAGGAGATTGGCTCAGAGGTCCGAAACACTCAAGCGCGGGGACCGGGTGATCGCTTCCTATGACTTCTGTGATGGCACCTGTGAATTCTGTCGCAAAGGACTCGATAGCGCTTGCCTGCAAGGAGGTCTCTGGGGCTTTGGGCACGAGGGCAGGCCGAGGCGATTTGCGCGCGCTTCGCAGACGCAACGCTGGTGGCGCTTCCCTCCG
>CAVPNO010000012.1:0-39053 GCA_963706455.1 uncultured Acidobacteriota bacterium
GCCCTGCGCGACCAGCACGTCCCCACGGAGTTGGTGGTATATCCCAACGAAGGCCATGGATTTGTCGATCCCGCGCACCGGCGCGACGTCATGGACAGGGCCGTGGAATGGTTCGCGCGTTATATGCCGGCGGAGACAGAGGGAACAGGAAACAGGGAACCAGCATCAGGAAACCAAAACTGATGCCCGAACCCTGATCCGAGGCTTTCCAATCGGGCCTGGGAGCAGTCTATTTATAAGGACATGGACGATCTGGCCCTCGGCGGCCGCCTCATCCTGCCCTGATACACTTCTCTTTGGAGAAAAACTGGCTTTGCCGGCCGGCCGAGTGCATGTCTGATCGTGCCGGAGGCCTAAACGTTTTTGCCCCGGGGCAGGCCTGCGGGTCCGGGCCGGCAGGTGTGATTCAACTCCAATCATCTAATGTTTTCTTGAACAGACCGTCCCGCAGATGGAAGGTGGGGCGGGGAGGATTCATGCGGCGGTTTTTGACGCTTGGCTTTCTGCTGATTCTTGCGCTTCCTGCGGGAATTACCTTTTCCGGCTGCTATCGCAATCCCGCCGGGAACTATTGCAACGGCCTCGGCTACGGACTCAAAAATACCGACGTCTACGCCATCACGCTTCAACCGGAGACGACCGGCATTTCCATGGCGTTCGGACAGACCCGCCAGATCACCGCACCCACTGCGGTTACCTGCAAGAACGCTCCCGCGTCCGTCCCCGGCTATACATACGGCACCACCAATAACCGGCTGGTCGACATTTCCCCCGCCGGAAACATGTGCGCCGGCACCTGGAACCGCAACTCCGGCGGCGGCATCGCCGACTACACCATCTGCAATTACCCGAGTCCGCTCCCCAATTCGGGCGGTATTCCCTATTCCGTCGCGTATATCACCGCCTCGGCCGCTTCGGTGACCTCCAACCCCGTCGCCGTCTATGTTCACGCCCAGGTCAGTTCCATCACCCTTGTGGGTCCGCAACAATGTTTGTCCCAGGGGCAACTCGCGGTGCTCGACGCCCAGGCCTGCTACAGCAACAACGGCCAGCAGTATCTTTTGTGTGCGCCATCGTCGGTGACGCAGTCCGCGTCTCTCAGCCTGGCCTGCCAGTTGCCCCTCGTTAATGGCAGCCGGATTAAGTTATCTACCGTCCCGAGTTGCAGCTCATCCATCGGCACCCTCAGCTATACCGCAGGCACGGGCGCGATCGCCTCGATCAATCCCATTACCAACCAGATCACCGCCGAACAGCCCGGCACCACTGCAATTACCGCATCTGTCGCCGGTTCGGGATCGGCGGCGGGCTATTTTTCTACCTGCCCGCCCAAATCCATCTCCATCACTCTCAACGGCTCGACTTCCGCGACCGTCACCCAGGGCGTCCAGCAGAACCTGGTCACCCAGGTGTTTGACACAAACACCGCTCCACCGCCGAATGGCTGCGGTGCGCAGGGTTGTCCCATCAACGGCTTGGTGCTCGACTATCAATCGACCAACCCGCTCGACATTACCGTCAGCTCCGGCGGGGCCGTCGGCGCCCTTTTTCCCGGAAGCGCCGACGTTTACGCCCTCTGCCAGCCGGGTTCCTGTAATCCCACCCCCATCAACCAGGTCGGCCTCTACGGCACCGGGCTCGGAGTTTCCAGCAACCCGGTCGCGATCACCACACCCGGCACGGCCAGTTCCTACATTTGGTATTCGGCTCCCGGGTACTCGCAGTACTTCGTACCGGTCTCCTTGTTAAATGGCACCGTGGGTTCCACTGTTCGCATTCCCTATGTGCCTAACTCGATGGTGATGGACCGGACTGGAAACAGCCTCTACTTCGGCTCCTCCCACGAGCTGATGATTTTCAGCACCACCAGCAGCACTCTCAGCAAGCAGGATCCCTCCGTTCCCGGCGTGGTGCTCGCCGTGGCGCCCAACAACTCGCTGGTGCTCATCAACGACCGGACGCGCAACGTCTTCTATCTCTACAACCCCAACGGCACCATTTCCTCCACCTTCGGAGGGTTGGGCGTGTCGGCGGAATGGACCCCCGATTCCAAGACCTTGTATGTCACCGACAGCGCTGGGCTGGGTGGCAGTCATACGGATACCCTTTATGTCTTCAACGCCAACACCGGCTGGACCACCTATCCTCTGCCCAATTCCAGCGGGTCGAGGGGCGCTTTGGACTGTGCCGCCAAGATTTCCAACTATGGGTACGGGTCATGCCAGGACCTGGCTATCATGGTTCCCAGCGTCGGCGCTTACCTGAGCGGAAATACGACCATTGCCCACACCTGGTGCCCCGAAGGAAATGCCGCCGCCTATAAAAACATGATTTTCTATCCGGGGCCGAACGATCTGGTGCCCGCGGGCGATTCGGTGAATGTGGAGACCGACGTGGTGGCGGCCACCAACGACGGCAGCCATATTCTGGGCGCCACTCTGGCGGGCGGAGGCATTCTCCTGTCCGACATTGGTGTCAAGATTCCCACCGACGCCAGTGGCTCCAGCAACTGTCTGCCGCCAGGAGCGAATCAGACATCGCCGGGCCCCGGCGGCACATTGAGTCCGCTGTTGCTTTCCCACAACGATCATCAAGGACAGATCAACGTCGCAGCCACCTCCGTGAATCAAATCGTCACGTCGCCTGCGCCGGTGACGGGAGGAACCAGCGTTGCGGCAGAGAGTCTGAGTTTCATTACCTATAACGGGACCACCGCTGGAGCGAAGCTCCCCTACTACACTCAGTCGACTCAGGGGATCAATCTGAATTCGGGATTCGGCACGATTGGCACTATCGCCTTCGCGGGAAGCACGGCGTCGAGTATCACCGCGCCCGTGGCCGGGGCATTCAGTCCCGACAACACGCTTTTCTTCGTCTCCACCTCGGGCGACAACCTGATCCACTACATCGATACCACGACGTTGACCGACACCCAGCAGATCAATCTGAATTTGCCCGCCTGTGCTCCGGGCAGCGATCCCGACTGCCTCGTCACCAAGCCCATCTCCGGTTCGGTGCCGGCAACCGCGATCGCCGTCAAGCCTCGCGGCACGACGTAAGAAGACGTAAGAAAGGGAACGGAGAATAGGGAACGGGGATTGTCATGGTTTTCTGATCCTGATCCCTGATCCCTGACCCCTGTTCCCTGATCTCTGTCCGATAGAATCGGATCATGATCAAAGGGATGTCCTTCCTGCGTCCCACCGGAAGCGCAGCCGCCTACGAGCACCTCGCGAGTTTTTTCTCCGCGCTGGGGTTCGAGCGGGGCCTTGGGTGGCAGGAGGAGACCAGCCGCGGCGCATCCTTCCTTGCGCCCCTCGGCAATCTCGAATTCGTCGACGGCGTCATGCCGGAAATGTCCCCCGTCTGCGTCGAAGTAACGGCGCTCGACGCCGTGCACCGGGCCGCCACCGCGTGGTTTCGCGGTGAAGGCATCGAGCCCGCGGTGCGCATGACCGCCATCGTCGATACCCATTGGAAATCGCGCATGTTTACCGCCGAACCCGAAGCCGGCCACGCGTTCACCTTCTGGGCCTGGGACGATCCCCTCAGGAGCAAACCCGTCGCCGTCGAAGGCGATCTCTCCGCTGAAGGCATGCGGTTCGCCATCGTGGTGGCGCGCTGGAACGCCGTCATCACCGAGCGCCTCCTCGAAGGCGCACTCGACGCGTTATTGCGCAGCGGAGCCCGCCGCAGCGATATAGAGATTGCGCGCGTGCCGGGCTCGTGGGAAATCCCCGCCGCCGCGCGCACCCTCGCCGACCTCGCCAGCGAGCCCGACGCGATCATCGCCGGCCGCCACATCGATGCCATCATTACCCTTGGCTGCCTCATCCGCGGAGAAACCGCCCATTACGAGGCCATCTATAACGAAGTGGCGCGCGGGATCGGCCAGTCGCAGCAGGAAACCGGCATACCCCACAGTTTCGGCGTGCTCACGTGCGAAACGGTGGAGCAGGCGCTCGACCGCGCCGGCATTAAGTCCGGCAACAAGGGGTTCGAAGCCGCCCTCGCCGCGATCGAAATGGTGAGCCTGCGCCGCAAACTCGCGGAAGGTCAGGCGTGACCGTCGGGGCGCGGCGCAAGTCGCGCGAAATTGCCATGCAGATGCTCTTTCAAGCCGACGTCGGCAAGCAGACCCCCGAACAAGTCCGCGCCACCTTCTGGATATCGAGCGGCGAGGTCGAACCCGAGGTGCGCGGTTTTGCCGAAGACCTGTTCCGCGTGGCCAATGCCCATCTCGAGCGCATCGACGAACTCATTGCGCAAAACTCCAAACACTGGCGCATCGAGCGCATGCCCGCCGTCGATCGCAACCTGCTTCGCATGTCCATCGGAGAGATGATAGGTTTCAAATCCACGCCGTTCCCCATCATCATCAACGAAGCCCTGGAGATCGCCCGCCGCTACTCCGCCCCCGAGTCCATCAACTTCCTCAACGGCATGCTCGACTCGATTGCCCGCAGCCTGTTGCCGAAATAAGCCGCTTACTTTGCGGCGTCCTGGCGCCAGTTCAGAGCTACGGTCAGTGCCGGCGTGTCGGAAGTGTCGGGGCTGATGATCAGGAAGCGTTTGCCGTCGGGAGCGATATCCCAGCTCATGGGCCCGGTGCGGATTCCCGTATCCACGATATCGGACTGGAACAGCGCATGCGGTATGCCCGACTGAAACGTGGGACGGGTGCTGACCTCGACCGACATCATTTTCGACTCGGAGGAAATGTAGAAGAGCTCTTTGCCGTCGCGCCGCCAGCGCGGCGCCACACCCCCTCCGCGCGATACCAGCCACTTTGCGCCGGGCGCCGGAGGGAAGGGAATCACGTAGACTTCCGCCTGGCCGGACTCGTTGGAGGTGTAGGCCAGCCAATGCCCATCGGGAGAGAACTGGCCCTGATCTTCGGTGGCGTTGGTCTGCACCACGGGGAACGGCTTGCGGTCGCCGTTCACCGCAATGGCCATGAGATCCGCGCCCGTTCCTGGGTTGATTTGCGTATACACGAGGGTTTTGCCATCGGGCGACCAGCTTTTTGGGACGGCCAGGCTCTTTGCGGGAACCAGCAACTCTTCGTCTCCGGCTCCGCTGGCAAGCTTGCGGTAAATGCCGACGCCCACCTTGTCATAAACAACGTAACGGCCGTCGGGCGACCAGGCGGGATTGCTGTTCTCGCGCCCGAACGTCAGCCGCGTGGCGCTGCCCTTTTCGAGTTCCATCACGAAGATGTCGCTGTCCCCGTCGAATGCGAGTTTTTTACCGTCCGGAGAAATCATGGCGACTCCGTAGGCATTGGGGTAGGAGCCGAGAGTCCTGCCTTCGCGGTCCCTCCAGACGAATTGCCAGTCGGCCTGCTGCCCGGAAACATAAGCGAAGGTTCCCCCGGCCGATGCTGCGAACAAGGGATAGCCATTGACGGCTGCGACTCCCTGCGCCACCGGAAACGGATCGCCGGCGGCTTCGAGGCGCTTCATGTCGAAGGGCAGCGCCATCAACGTTCCGGAACGGGCAAACAAGATTGTTCCGACGCGGCCGCCGGGAGGAGGGTCCACGATTTCGGCGTGGGAGAAGTCGGGCAGAATCTTTCGGACCTCGGGCCCGTCCATCGAATTGAGAAACACGCCGCGTTCCGCAGAGTCTTGGACGCCTTTTCTTGTCGTGATGTAGTGACGTCCATCCGGCAGAAAGACCGGATACAGATCGGTCTGCCTGACCGGGCCAGGAAGATAGGACGCCGCTCCGCCGGTGTCCGACACCTGTTGGACTTTCCACAGTGCGCCAAGCAGGATATTGCCGTGTTGATTCCATGTCCCGCCCACGACCGCAAGCGCGTCGCAGATGGTTTGCACCGGGCCTCCGGAGCGGTCAATCTTCTTCAACTTGGCGTCGGCAAAAAAGCCGATGAAGCGGCTGTCAGGAGACCAGAATGGACGGCTCGCGCTTTCGGTTCCAGCGAGCGGGACGATCTCGAGAGAGTCAAGGGGCCGCAGCCAGATCTGTTGCTTGCCATCTTTGACGAGAACCAGGGCAATGAAACGGCCGTCCGGAGAGATGGCCAATGACTGGACGCGTGACTTTTCTGGGAGCAAGACCGTTACGCGTGCCGGCGATGGTGGCGGGGATGGTTTGCCGAAGTAGACGTACGCCAGGGCAGCCGCCAGCAACAACGCGAGCCCCAGCGCGATAAAGAACGGTCCGCGGCCCGATCGCGAAGCAACCAGCCCGGAGGCCGGAGATGGAACTTCTTCCAACTCCCACTTCAGATCGCGGGCCGATTGCCAGCGCTCGTCGGGGTCCTTTTCAAGGCACCTCTTCACCAGGCGGACCAGGGATTGCGGTGTCGCCTCCGGCAGGTCCTCGTGCTTGCCGGCCAGCATTTCCCGCAGGATCAATCCGAGTGCGTAGATATCCGCCCGCGCGTCCGCGGCTCGTCCCTCGAACTGCTCGGGAGCCATGTAGGCGGGCGTGCCCATCAGGGCGCCTTCGACGCTGACGACCGGATCCGCCGCCGATTTCGCCAGGCCGAAGTCCAGCACCTTTAGCGCCGGACTTGGTCAGCATTACGTTGGCGGGTTTCAAGTCGCGGTGAACGATACCCTGGCTGTGGGCCATGGCCAGCGCTTCGGCGATCTGGGTTCCGAATTGAATGGCCTGCTCCACCGGGAGGCTGCCACGTTTGAGGCGCGCCGCAAGCGTTTCGCCCTGAATCAATTCCATTACCAGGTAATTGGGACCGACGTCATGCAGGGTACAGATGTTGGGATGGTTCAATGCCGCGATGGCGCGCGATTCCTTTTCGAAGCGGCCGCTCCATTCCTTCAGGATCTTGATGGCCACCGATCGGTCCAGGCGTGTATCTCTGGCGCGGAACACCTGCCCCATCCCACCTTCTCCCAGCGGCCCCTCGATTCTGTACGGACCCAGCATGGATCCGGCTTCGACTTGGGACACGCGGATGCCGGCAAGCAATTCGGCTGGGGACTGGTCGAGGAGCTTGCCCCCGCTTTCCGAATCCTGGGCGAGCAGTCTTTCCACTTCGCGCCGAAGCTCGGGATCGGCGCCGGTGAGAACGGCCGCGCCCCTCTCCCTGGCTGAGTGGTAGAGTTCTTCGATTTGACGGAGGCGCTCCGAGCTCATGCGGGCACGTGGAAGTTGGTTCCATCATAAGGGGCTCCAACGGAGGCTGCAATTGACTATCGCAAATAGACGAAGGATGGGAGAAGGCTATAATCGGCAATCAAACGTGGCGGACGAAGCGATATCGGAGACCACGCTGCTTCTTCGTGCCTGGGCCGGGGGCGACCGGGAGGCGCTGGAGAAGCTGACGCCGCACGTGTATCGTACTCTGCGGCGCATCGCCGGACGCTACATGCGCGACGAGCGCGAGGGGCATACGCTGCAAGCCACCGCCCTCGTGCACGAAGCCTACCTGGAACTGGTCGACATCACCAACGTCGACTGGCAGCACCGCGCCCACTTCTTCGCCATATCGGCCCAGATCATGCGCAACATCCTGCTCGACCGGGCGCGGCGGCGGCTCGCTGCCAAGCGGGGAGGCGATGCCGAACGCATCAATCTCGATGAGCTGCCCGACGTCGGCACGGGGCGCGCCCGGGAACTGATCGCCCTCGATGATGCGCTGAATGCGCTGGCCAAGGTCGACGCCCGCAAGGCCCGCGTTGTGGAAATGCGCTTTTTCGGCGGGCTGAGCGTGGAGGAGACGGCCGAGGTGCTTGCGGTTTCTCCCGAAACCGTGATGCGCGACTGGAAGTTCGCCCGCTCCTGGCTGCAGGCTCAGATCAGCCAGAACTAGAGAACAGGGACCGGGAACCAGGGACTGCACTTGTTGCATAAATGGTCTTGTAACCGGGCACGACTTCAGTCGTGACGGAAATAGCCAATAAAATCGCGGGCTTTAGCCCCTGAGGATGTCTTGGAACCGGCTCTGCGGGTTTTATGCAACCATCTCCGCGGAATCGCGTCGCGTTCTTTCAAAAAAATAATTTCCTGAGGATGACAGTTTTCTGCGTCGTGTTGCGCCTACAGGGGTGAAGGCGATGGGAAGCGGTTGAGGTTGCTGCCCTCGTTGCCAAATTCAAACCCCAAATGGAGGTCAACATGACGAAGATGATGTTTCGTGTGCTCGCAGCGATCGCAATTGCTTTCACCGGTTCCCAGACCTTGCTCTTGGCGCAGGGAAACCACAGCATCGAAGGCACGTGGAATCTTAACGTGACAGTGGTGAACTGCCAGTCCGGCGCGTTGATCCGCACCGTGAACAGCCTGCAGATGTTCAGCCACGACGGTTCCTTTACCGAAACCGCCAATACTTACCTGCGCGGGAGCAGCCTGGGCAAATGGGACCACGCCGAGGATAATATGTACATCTCGACCTACTGGTTCTACCGCTACAACGCCGACGGGACGTTCAAGTCGATTGCCGAGGGTGTCAACAAGGAAGAGCTCAGCGGCGATGGCACCCATTTCACGGCCAGCGGTATCATCACCGACTACGACGCCACCGGCAACGTCATTTCGGTCGGCTGCGTCACCCACGCCGCGCGGCGACTCGCCTCGCTCGACAACTAGGCCTCTGGCTGCACAAAACTCGCACTTTGAGCATGGTGGTTCCCAGGTCCCAAAAACAGGGGACCTGGGCACCCCAGGCAAGTACCACTTCTCACTTCGCAGTCGCACCAGGCTCGGGCACGGAACTGAGAACTACGACCCTTCGAACTACGAACGAAAGCTCGGCGAACGTCCCAACACTTTTTCTCAACCCACCGTTCATCCGCGCAATGCATACTGGAAACCATGCGCGCAACCGCAACACTCCTTCCCCTCGCCGCGGCAGCGCTCGGCGTGCTTTCCTTCGCTGGTGCCCAAACCCCCGCCGTTACCGCCGTCCTTCCCAATGGCCGGGAAATCCACCCGGCCGGCAACTGGATCCCCCTGGCCCCCTACCCCTTTGCCCTCGCGGTGCGCCCGGACGGACAGCAAATCGCCGTCCCGTCCATCGGTTTTCCCTTCGCGCTGAACATCATCGAGAGGCCTGACAGCCGCCAGCCCTCGGTCACCCGGATGCCTTCCGGCTCCGACAACGATCCCAACATCGGGGTCCACGCCGGGCTGGCCTATTCTCCTGATGGCGCACTCCTCTATGTCGCCACCGGCGATTCGGGGAAAATCCGCGCCTATCAGACGGGGAATTGGCATAACGACCGCGAACTTTCTCTTGACGGCCCATTGAGCGGCAACAATTTCGCAGCAAGCTTTGCCGCCACGCTGGTCCTCTCCTCCGACGGCAAGACCATCTATGCCCTCGACCAGGGCAACTGGCGCGTGGTCATCATCGACGCCGAGAAAATGGAAAGCCTCGCCTCCATCCCCACGGGCGCCTATCCTTTCGGTCTCGCGCTCTCGCCCGACGGCCAGCGGTTGTACGTCACCAACAGCGGCCTCTTCGAGTACTCCGCGGTTCCGGGCACCAGCGAAAAAGACGCGCTCCACACCGGCCTCCACTTTGCGCCGTTTGGGTACCCCTCCAAAGCTGCCCGCGAAGGCGTCGAGGTCGAGGGCAAGCACATTCGCGGCCTGGGCGACGAGAACTCCGACCAGGGCAGTTCGCTCTGGACTTATGACGTCACCGACCGCGTGCACCCGGCGGTCACCGCGCGGCTGCGCCTCGGCGCGAAGATCACTGAAGAGGCGGGCGACACCGTGGGCGGCGCGGCCCCCACAGGCGTTGCCTGCGATGACGATTCGGTCTACGTCTCTCTCTCCCACCAGGACTCGGTCGTCAAGATCAACGTCGATGGCACCCGGATCGTCGACCAGGTGCCGCTCTCGCCTTTTGTTGGTACTCGCTTTCTGGATGCGCAGGGCCGCTCCCTGCGCGGCGTCATGCCCAGCGGCCTGGTGGTGCACACCGGCCGCCTCTACGTCGCGGAATCGGGCATCAATGCCGTCGCGGTGATCGACGCCAGCACCATGCAGGTCCTCGAGCACATTCCGGTGGGGTGGAATCCCTCCGCGGTGGCCATTTCGCCTGATAGCACCATGCTGTACGTGGTCAACACCAAGGGCAAGGGCGCCGGCCCGAATGGCGGCAGCAAGCACGAAACCACGGCTCCCACTTACATAGGCTCGCTCGAATACGGCAGCCTCAGTGCCATCCTTCTCGGTGTCCTGCCCGCGCCCGAAGTCCTGACGACTTCCGTCATCGCCGCCAACACCGCCGCCATTGCCGATCCGCCCGTGCTCCCGCGTCTCAAGCACTGCTTCTTTGTCGTTCGCGAGAACCGTACCTACGATGAGGTGCTGGGCGACGTCGCTCGCGGCAATGGCGACCCCTCGCTGGCACGCTTCGGCATGGATGGCTGGATCACGGACCAGCCCCCTCCACCGCCTTCGTCCGCGCCGACGACCTCCGGGGCCCACGTCCACAAGCCTGCGAAGGCTCGCTCCAGGACCCGCGCGGACAAGTCTGCCACTTCGCCGCCCGCCACCACTCATCTGCAGGTCACGCCCAACCTGCACGCCCTCGCCGGCCAGTTCGCCATGAGTGACAACTACTTTGTGGATTCCGACGTGTCGGTGGACGGCCATCGCTGGCTGATAGGCATCAACCCCGCGCCCTACTTGAATACCGCCTGGACCTCAGGGTATGGTGGCCGCCGGCAGCAGTCGCCCACCGCCTCTCAGCCCGGCCGCCGCGCGCTCTTTGGCGGAGCCGACTCTCCCATGCCTGAAGACGAGCCGCAATTCGGCTCGATCTGGGAGCATGTTGTGGCCGGCGGCAAAGGTGTCCTCAATTACGGCGAAGGCATTGAGGTCGAGGGCGGCGACGAGGTCGACGGCGCCGCTCCCGAAGGCCAGCGACTGCTGCTCAACGCGCCGCTGCTCAGGCCCATCTTCGAGTTCAGCGATCGCCACTACCCGACCTTCAATCTCGGCATTCCCGACCAGTACCGCGTCAACGAATTTGAACGCGATTTCCGCCAGCGGCTGCACGACGGAAAAGTCCCGGCCCTCATTGTGATTCGTCTCCCCGACGATCACACCGCCGACCCGCGCCCCCGGGACGGCTATCCCTATCGCGCGTCCTACGTTTCCGACAACGACCTCGCTCTCGGCCGCATTATTTCCTTTCTCTCCCGCACGCCCATCTGGAAAGATTCCGCCGTCTTCGTCACCGAAGACGACGCCCAGGATGGCGTGGACCACGTCGACGCCCATCGCAGCATCCTGTTCGTGGCCAGCCCCTGGGTCAAGCCGGGCGCCATCTCGCACCAGCACTCCAGCATGGGTTCCATCACCCGTACGATCGACGAACTCCTCGGCCTTGGACCGCTCAACCTGGAGGACGCGCTCGCCGACGAAATCGGCGGCATCTTCGACACCCAGCCCCATCTCGATCCTTACAAGGTTCGCCCCTCTGATCCGCGCGTCTTCGCACCCGCCGCGGCCCGCCTCGCCCGGCCGAAGACAACCAAGGAAGCCGCCGCCCTCCGCGACGTCGACGATGCCGACGAGATTCGAAAACAGATGGAGAACTCCGCAGGCCGTCTCCGCAAGTCCAGTGACGATTAGCCGTTACCACACAGATCCTGAGGGACCCGCGTCCGCTTGCACGCCCTGCAGATACTTCTGCAACCAGGCTAGGGCGCGAGTGAGTTCCTCCCGCTGATGCTCGCGCTTGACGAACCCGTGACCCTCCTCCGGGAAGAACACCGCATCCACCGTGCGGCCTTCTCCCTTCAGGATGTCCACCACCTGCTGGGCCTCTTCCTTGGGCACGCGGATGTCGTTTTCACCCTGCAGCACCAGCAGCGGCGCCTTCTCGTTGCGGATGTATTTGAGCGGCGAAGACGCCTCGTACACGGCGCGATCCTTCACCGGATCGCCCAGCAGGCTCTTCTCGTACTCCTGCAGGCTCGGGTCTTCGTGCTCGAGCATCGACAGCCAGTTCAGGATGCCGAATTCGTCCACCGCTGCCGACCACACGTCGGGCGTCTTGCCGATCGCCATCAGAGTCATGAAGCCACCGTACGATCCGCCCCAGATGCCCACGCGCTTTGCATCGATGAAGCCGGTAGCCTTCAGAAACTCCACGCCGGCAATCTCGTCTTTCAGGTCGCCGCCGCCCAGGTCCTTGATGTTGGCGTTCTGGAACTCCATGCCAAAGCCTGTGGATCCGCGCACGTTGGGTGCGATCACCACCATCCCCCGCGAAGCCAGCAGTTCGGCGCGCCCGCTGAAGAAGTCGGCGGTTTGCCCCGTCGGCCCGCCGTGCGGCATCACCACGGCCGCCGCGGTCCCGTCCCGCTTGAGATTGAAGGGAACCCAGACGAACGCCGAGATCAGCTTTCCATCAAAGCTCTTGTACGCAACAAGCTGCGAGTTGGGCAGCACGGCATGCTGCAACTCTGCATTGGCGTTGTGCGTGATCTGGGTAAGGGAGTTGTCCCGGGCGAGCCGGTAATACTCCCCGGGGTGGCTGGAATCTTCATGCGAGAGCAACATCGATCCATCGGGCAGAAAGGGCGTGGGAGCGCCTACCGGCCTATTCATCCCCGGCGGAATGCCGCGGTCCGACTCGCGCATCGTCTTTAAGTCAACGAAGCGCGTGGAACTGCGGCCGTCCGCATTCAGCACATAAACCGCGCCGCCGCCGTCGGGCGTAAATGCAGCGCTCCCGGCAGACCACTGCGTGTCGGTGAGCCAGCGAGACTTTTTGCTGTCCACATCGAGCAGGGCAACATTGTCATAGCCGCCTTTTTCATTGGAGGCGATAAGCAGCGTTCGGCCGTCCGGCGTTACGGCTGAAACGCTTACCAGTTGTTTTCCCGTATGCTCCAGCAGCTTTTCCGCTTTTCCCGTGGCAACATCCACGCGAAAGATGTCGGAATCATCGATGCCCACCGACCGCGTGGCATAAAGAACCTTGCCGTCCGGGCTCCATGCATTTTCGCTCCATGTGGCCTTTGGATCCGTTTCGTGCGTGAGCAGGCGAATGGCGCCGCCCGGCCATTCCATCAACCCAAGGTTCACCGACGGCAGAGTTTTCTGCTTGACGCCGATGGCCAGCAGCTTTCCATCCGGCGAGAATTCCCGAACCGTTTCACTCACATCCGCGGTATTGGTGAGGTTGCGCGGTTCTCCCCCGCTGACCGGCACGACGTAGATGTCGTAATACTCATTGCCGCCGCGGTCCTGGCTGTAGACCACCTGCGTGTCGTCATGGGTAAACCGGGCGCTTGACTGGCGGTCATTGCTCTGTATCAACTGCTGCGCGCCCGTACCGTCCGTGTTCATGATCCACAGGTTCGGACGGCCCGTCGCGTCGCTGATGTAGGCAAGTTTGCGGCCGTCGTGGGAGTGTGCGAACCCGGAAACGTGCGTGGAAGTCAGCAGGGCCTCCACAGGCAGGGAAGAAGCGCCGGCTTGCGGTGCCGATGTCACCGCCTGCGGGTCGGTGGGCTTGCGGTCGGCCGGCCCATCTCCGAATGCCGGGATGGAGGCACAAAAGACACCGCACAGAATCGTGAGGGAAAGCCGCATCGTCGTCACCTCGAAAAACAGAATGCAGCTACTCTAGCAAGTTACGCGCGCGCGCCGCATCTATCGAGCGCCCAAAACGCCCGAGGGCACGCTTCCGTGCAGGAACCTCCGATCTCCCATAACCGCGGGCACTTGCAACGAATCTTCGCCGGCGCGCGTCCAATGCCCTGAAGGCTTGGCAGAATGCAAATCCACCTCGACGGGGCGTCCGCCGAGCTTTGGCCGTTTTTGCCACCTCCCGGCTCTTTTGCGGTATGCTGAGAGGTCTCATCCGGAATCGGTCCGGGCATCGCGAAGGGAGATCTGGTTATGGCAGAAGAGAGCAGCAGAATCAACGGACTGGCATGGTTTTTAGCAGGCCTGGGCGTGGGCGCTCTGGCCGGCATTTTGTATGCGCCCAAGAGCGGCAGGGAAACCCGTGACGATCTGGCAAACAGCGCCCGCGAAGGGACCGAATACCTGCGAAATCGCGGACGCCAGGTAGCTGAACAAATGGGCACCCTCGTGGACCGCGGCAAGGAGCAGGTCGGCGATTACGTGGATCGGGGCCGCGAGGCAGTCGATCGGGGCCGTGCCCAGTGGGAAGACTTCGTCGAACGGGGCAAGACCCTGGTCGGCGACCAGGGTCAGCGAGTCGCCGCCGCGGTGGAAGCCGGGCGACAGGCTTACAGAACGGGCAGTTCCTCCACCTCTTCCAACATGACCACCGGCTCCACTACCACCCCCTCCACGAGCGGGGCGAGCTAACCACGGCAGCATGCAACCATCAACCTGCCCTCACCACCCCACGGTCCGTGGGGACCTCGGGCAGCAGACGTTGAGTCCACCACGGGGCCGGGAGCCGCAACGAGACAGTTCGGCCCCGGCCCGTGTGCATCACGGCCCCGCTGATCACTGCCGATAGACCAACGCAGAACGTGAGTGAACCATGGCAAATGTAAACACAGTACTGCTTCTGATCCTTATCGGTGTCACGGTCGCGGTGTTGCTTCAGGCCGGAGTGCTCTACGCACTTTATCGCACCGTGAGCAAGGCGGTGCAGTCCGCAAACCAACAAGCTGAAGATTATCGGGCCAAGCTGACGCCGATCATCGACGCGGGCGGCCAATTGATCAACACCGCCAATGAGCTGGTCGCTTCCGCGCAGAAGTTGATCAAGACTGTTCAGCCCCATGTCGAGTCCACGGTCACGGAACTGGCGAATATGGCCCGCGACGTCCACGCCGAGGCGAACCGCCTTCAGCAATCCGTCGACGAAGTTGCCGCCAAAGCCCGCCGCCATGCGGATCGCGTGGACGGCATGGTCGGTTCGTTCCTCGACGGCCTGGATCGTTTCGGCACTTTCCTGAACGAATCCGTTCGGACCCCGTTCCGCCAGGTGAATGGCATCGTCGCCGCCGCCAGGGCGGTGGTCGACACTCTGCGTTCACCGCGGTCCCCGCGGCCGCGCCAACGTCCCACGCCTCCGTCCATGTACGTCGGCGACGACAAGGACCTCTTCGTCTAGGAAGGGCCACACCTCGCCATCGACCTGAAGACCCTTCCTATCACGGGCCATATCGAAGCCGGCGGCAACCCCGACGGCCTCGCCCGGGCCATCAAGCAGTAACCAGACTGGCCACTGTACACTGTCCACTGTTCACTGGTTTCAGCGGAGGGCCGTCCCGTGCTCACCCAGGCCGATCTCAAACCTTCCCCGCTTACCCAGCTTTCCGAAGAAGAAAGCCTGTTTTACTCAACCGTTCGCCAGTTCGCCGAGGACACGATCACTCCCCTGGTGCGACGCATGGATGACGAGCAGCAGATGGATCCTGGCCTGGTCGAAAAGCTCTTCGAACTCGGCATTATGGCCATCGAGATTCCTGAAGAGATGGGAGGCGCCGGCGGCACCTTCTTCGACTCCGCTCTCGCCATCCAGGCGATCTCGACCGTCGATCCGGCCGTGGCCGTGCTCGTCGACGTGCACAACACGCTGGTCATCAATGCGATTCTCCGCTGGGGCTCCGACGCGCAGAAGCGCCAATGGCTTCCCCGCCTCGCATCGGGAACGGTGGGTGCCTACGCGCTCAGCGAGGCCGGTTCCGGCTCCGACGCGTTCGCCCTCCAGACCCGCGTCCAGCAGATCCAATCCGGCTTCCGGCTCAACGGCCGCAAGCTGTGGATCAGCAATGCACGCGAGGCCGGGGTCTTCGTCGTGTTCGCCACCCTCGACGCCCGCGCCGGCTACCAGGGTATCTCGGCCTTCCTTGTCGAGGCGTCCACCCCCGGATTCACCGTGGGCCGCAAGGAGGACAAGCTCGGCATCCGCGCCAGCAGCACCTGTGAGCTCCTGTTCGATAATTGCGAGATTCCTCCCGAGAACCTCCTCGGCGATCTCGGCAAAGGCTACAAAATCGCGATTGAGACGCTGAATGAAGGCCGCATCGGCATCGGCGCGCAGATGCTCGGCCTGGCCGAAGGCGCCTGGCGCCACGCCGTGCGCTACGCCCGGGAGCGCCGCCAGTTCGGCAAGCCCATCGCCGAATTCCAGGCCGTGCAATTCACCCTGGCGCAGATGGCCACCGAGATCGAAGCCGTGCGCTTGATGGTCTACAACGCCGCGCGCTTGAAGGACGCCCGACTGCCCTTCCTCCGCGAAGCCGCCATGGGGAAGCTGTTCGCCTCGCAGGTGGCCGAGCGTGTCGCCAGCCAGTGCGTCGAAGTCTTCGGCGGCAATGGCTACGTCCACGACTACCCCGCCGAAAAGTATTTCCGAGATTCCAAGATCGGCAAGATCTACGAAGGCACGTCGAATATGCAGCTGGCCACCATTGCAAAACAGGTGTTGAAAGACAGTGGTCACTGATCAGTGCTCAGTGCGGGTGTTGACCGCGGGCACTGATTTTGTCTGACCACTGATCACTGACCCCTGACCACTGTCTGGCCACCATCGAGACATGCTCTGGCCGGGTTCGACAGCAGCCGCCCACGATCTGTGCGCCGCCAGCGAACCACCGTCGGGCCAGCGCTCCATATTCTGCCGGGTCGCAGCTTCCCGTCCAACAGCGACGAACCGGGTCCCATCCCTCGCCGGAGTTGGGATAAACGATCAGCGGTTTGTCGCTGGCCGCGCGCAATTCGCCAATCAGGGAAGGAATGAACGCAGGCAGCGTGCAGTTGACGCCGATTGCCACCGTCTGCGGAAATCGCGCCGCCATCTTCGAACCGTCGCGCAGCAACTCACCGTGGGCCACATGTGCTTCGTCTCGGCACGTGAAGCTGAACCATGCGGCGGCTTGCGGCCATTCCCTCATCGCCTCGCCGATCGCGCGCGCCTCCTCAAGCGAGGGCAGCGTCTCAAATGCCAGCAAATCCGGCGAATCCGCACCCTTCGCTCCAACCAGAACAGCGATGCGCTCGCGATGAAACGCGACCAGGCCCGCGTAGGTGCAATCGTAGTTGCCGTGATACTCCGCGCCGTTGTGCAGCGCTGCTCCATACGGGCCGAGTGAAGCGGCGACCGGCACTTGCCGATCCGGAAACGCGCTCGCCGCCTCGCGCGCCAGCGTCACCGAACGCAACAGCGCGGCGTCCACGCGCTCCTGCGGCAACCCGATTTCCGCGTAACCCATCCGCGAAACCTGGTAGCTGGCGGTTTCGATGCACTGCGCGCCTGCCTCGATGTAGGCGCGGTGCACCTCGACAATCTTCTCCGGCGCGTCCTCCAGCACGTGCGCCGACCACAGCGGTCCTTCGATCCGCGCTCCTCTATGCTCCAGCTCCGACGCCATCCCTCCATCGAGCACATGAATACCGCCAAGCAGGGAAGCGGCCAGCTGCGGCGTAAGAACCATGGAGTTCATGCTAGTTCACAGTTCTTGGTTCATAGTTCACGGTTGCGGCACGGCGGCCAAAGTCTCGTGAACTGAAAACTGACCACCAAGAACTGGGAACCACGAACTGACCACTGACCACTGTCGTTACAATTCCATTCATGAGCTCTGCTCTGCCCAGCTACGCGGAGGCCGCGGCAATTGTCAACGCACACGCCGCGGAATGCGCGCGTCATCCGGCTTCCGAGCGCGTCGACCTCGAGCTCGCCGCGGGCCGCGTCCTGGCAGCTGCCTTGCGTGCCGACCGCGACCAACCACCCTTTCCGCGTTCCACTCGCGATGGCTTCGCCTGCCGCGCGGCCGAAGCCAACAAGCGTCGCAGCCTGGCCATCGCCGGCATGATCCACGCCGGCCAGCCCCCCGCCGGCCCGCTTCTTCCTGGCGCCGCATGGGAGATCATGACCGGTGCGCCGGTCCCTGAAGGCGCCAATGCGGTGGCAATGCTCGAACACGTCGAGCGCAGCGGAGACCGGGTGCGTCTGCTTCCACCCCGCAAGCTCGAATCCGGCGAGAACATCGTCCCGCAGGGCGCCGAAGCGCGCGCCGGCGACGAGGTCCTGGCTGCGGGCCTGCGCCTGCGTCCTCAGCACATCGCTCTGGCCGCCGCGTGCGGCCATGCCACCGTCGAGGTCTTCCATCGTCCTCGCGTTGGCATCCTGACCACCGGCGATGAACTCGTTTCCGTCCATGGCATTCCGGCGCCCGGTCAGATCCGCAATTCCAATGGCGTGATGCTGGCCTCGCTCGTTGCCCAGGCCGGCGGCGAGCCGTGGATACTGCCCACCGCCGCCGATAACGACCACGCCCTCGACGAAGCTCTCCGCCAGGCCGTCCGCGCCGATATGCTCCTTGTAACCGGCGGCGTCTCGGCAGGTAAGTTCGACCTGGTCGAACCTGCCCTGGCCCGATTGGGCGCCCGCTTTCACTTCACGGGCGTCCGCATCCAGCCCGGCAAGCCGTTAGTGTTTGCAGAGGTGACACTCTCCTCCAAAACCAGTAAAAAAGTCTTCGGACTGCCGGGAAATCCCATCTCCTCGGCGGCGACATTTCTCCTGTTTGGTTCGCGCATCCTGGGGGCGCTGGCGGGCAACGCGTGCGCCGGCCCGCGTTTTGCTCTCGCGCAACTGGCAAAGGACGTCAAGGGCAAGCCAAACCTCACCCGCTTCGTGCCCTCGTTTTGCGATTTCGACCCGTCGGCCAGCAAACTGCCGGAAGTGAAGACCGTCCCCTCGCAGGGGTCTGGCGACTTGATGTCGTTTTCCCGATCCAACTGCTTCCTGGTTGTTCCAGAAGGCACCGACCGGCTCAAAGCCGGCTCCATCGTCCGCATTTTGTTGATCTGAGGGTTTCATGTCCGATTCCACGCAGCCCAAACTCTCCCACTACGACCAATCGGGCCAGGCCTCAATGGTCGACGTGAGCGGTAAGCAGCCGACCCGTCGCACGGCAACCGCTTCGGCATTTGTCGAGCTCTCCGCCGCCGTCATCGCGGCCCTGCCCGAGAACCCCAAGGGAAACCCCCTCGAAGTGGCGCGTTTCGCCGGCATCCAGGCCGCCAAGCGCACCGCCGAGCTGATTCCCATGTGCCACCCGCTCCCGCTGACCCACGCCGACGTGCAGACCGTCATCGAAGGAACCGGCGTCCGCATCACGGCGACCGTCGCCACCATGGCCGTCACCGGTGTGGAGATGGAAGCCCTCACGGCCGCGTCGGTCGCCGCCCTCACCGTCTACGACATGACCAAGGCGCTCGACAAAGCCATCGTCATCCGCAATGTGCAGCTTGAATCGAAAACCGGCGGCAAAAGCGGGGATTATTCCCGTCAAGGCGGGCGGGCTTGACAATCCGTCCCTGAAATCAAGCCAACCGACAAATTCCCATTGACAAGCATCGAACCGTTTCTGACACTGGCATAGTTAAACTATGTCAGCAGGCCCGGAGACGATGCATGGCCGCCCTCATCCGCCGCAAACCCGACCCCGACAGCGATCGCAACGAGATTCCGCCCGGCACGCTCTACCTGCTCATCCTGAAATCGCTGGCCGTTCGCGGCCGCCTTCACGGATACGAAATCGCCGAGTCCATCCAGAGCGGATCGGACGACATTCTCCAGGTGGAGGAAGGCTCGCTCTACCCTGCGCTGCAGCGGATGCTGATCAAGGGGTGGGTCACGGCGGAGTGGGGCGTCACCTCCGGCAATCGCCGCGCGCGCTACTACACCCTTACGCCTGACGGCAAAAAGCAGCTCCGCATCGAGGTCTCGCAGTTTGAGCGCGTCATGGGAGCCATCGCCCGCATTATCCAGACCGCCTGAGGAGGAACAGATGAGCGTTGCCGGCGAATGGAAGCGCCGCCTGAACATGTTGTTTCACCGCCGCCAATTCCGGAGTGAACTGGACGAAGAGATGCGTCTGCACCTGGAACTGCGGCGCGAGCAGCAGATCGCCTCGGGCCTCGCGCCCGAGGCTGCCCGGCATTTCGCCGGCCGCCGCTTCGGAAACACTACGCGCGTCCGCGAGCAGAGCCATCTGGCGTGGGGCTGGACCTGGCTGGAGACCTTTCTGCAGGACGCTGCGTACGGCGTGCGTTCCATGCTGCGGACCCCAGCCATCACCTTGGTAGCGCTCATCTCGCTGGCGCTCGGTATCGGCGCAAACACGGCCATCTTCAGTTTCCTCGACGCCATGATGCTCCGTTCGCTGCCCGTGAGGGATCCCGGCCGATTGGTGAAGCTGGGCGCAAAAGACCCGGACGGAATCACGGACACCTTCGCCACCACCTACTTCTACTCCTACCCGTTTTACCGCCAGTTCCAGCGGCAGAACACGGTCTTCTCCGACACCGCCGCTTTGTTCAGCTTGACCAACCACGTGCATGGCTTTGTCGACGAGCGCAGCGAGCCCGAACCGATCAACGTGCAGACCGTGTCCGGGACCTACTTCGAGACCCTCGGAGTCAGCGCCGAGATCGGGCGGGTGCTGAACGACAGCGACGACTCCAGCGAAGGCGATCATCCCGTGGCGGTGATCAGCCACAATTTCTGGACGCATCACCTGGGCGCCGATCCGGGAGTGCTCCACCATACGCTGAAACTCGGCAGCGCCGTATTCAACATCGTCGGCGTTGCGCCTGCCGAGTTCTTCGGCACCAAGGTAGGTGAGGCTCCGGATGCGTGGGCGCCCCTGGCGATGGATGGCGTGATTCCTCCCGGATGGGGCGGGTACAAGGAGAATTTCTCTGAATCGCTCTACATCGTGGGGCGGTTGAAACCCGGCGTCACGGTGGAGCAGGCAACAGCCAACGTAAATGTCCTGTTCCCTCAAATCCTGCGCAGCTTTCCTGATGCTCCCCTCACGGAAAGAAACCTGTCGAACCTGGCCCACGCCCACGTTCAGTTGAAGCGCATGGACCGCGGCGTCTCCGATCTACGGCGCACCTATTCCGAGCCGTTGCTGGTACTTATGGCGATCGTGGGCCTGGTTCTTCTCATCGCCTGTGCCAATATCGCCAACCTGCTGCTGGCGCGCTCCGCCGCGAGGGCACGGGAATTGGCGCTGCGGCAGGCGCTAGGGGCCGCAAGGTCGCGAATCGTTCGCCAGTTGCTGACCGAGAGTCTGGTGCTGGCGCTCGCGGGAGGAGCGCTGGGCATTGCCTTTGCCGCCGCAGCCAACCGGATCCTGCTGCGCATGATCTCCGAAGGCACCGATCTTGTGCCTTTGGACGTTTCGCTTAATCTCTATCTTCTGGCGTTCACGTTTGCCGTTACCGTGTGCACCGCCGTGTTGTTCGGAACCCTGCCCGCACTGCGAGCGACGCGGCTGCAACTGACGGAAAATCTCAAGAGCGGCCGGACCGGCTCGCTGGGGGGCATCAAAACGCCGCTGGCCAAGGCGCTGGTCGTTTCACAAGTGGCGCTATCGCTGGTGCTCATGGTGGGGGCGCTTCTGTTTCTGCGCACCCTCATCAATCTCAGCCGCGTGCCCACCGGGTTCAACAAGGAAAACGTGCTGCGCCTCGACATCGACTCCACCCTGACCGGCTACAAGGGAGAAGATCCGCGGCTCAAGGCCATCTTCAAGCAGATCGAAGAGCGGGTCAGCGGCCTTCCCGGCGTCCAGGCGGCCAGCTTCTCGGCTTTCACCTTCAACGAAGGGAGTTGGAACAGTACGATAGTGGTTCCCGGGATGCCCGTGGATCACAACGTAAACGTTCAACACAACGTAATCGGAAACGGCTATTTCAAGGCCATGCAGATTCCGCTCCTGGCCGGGCGCGCTTTCGGGCCGCAGGACACGGCTACTTCGCAGCGGGTGGCCATCATCAGCGAACACATGGCGCGCACCCTGTTCCCGGCCGGTTCCCCGATCGGACGAACCTATAGGATCGGCGATTCCGACGGACAGGACAAGCCCGTCGAGCAAACCGTGATCGGGGTGGCCCGCGATGTCAAGTTCGAGGATCTCGCGGAACCGCCCCAGTCCATCGATTACCTTCCCTACAGCCAGCGGGATTGGGGCTTTGGCGATTTTGAAGTGCGCTACTCAGGAGACTTCGGTCTCATCTCCAGCCAGGTGCAGCAGGCCATCTACGCCGTTGACCACCGCCTGCCCATCTCCAACGTCAGCCCGCTCGACAAGCTGGTGGCCCGCTCCTTCACCAATCAGACGATCATCGCCGAACTCTCCGCATTTTTCGGACTGGTGGCCGTGTTTCTCTCCTGCATCGGGCTCTACGGGCTCATGTCGTACCTGGTCAACCGGCGCACCGGGGAAATCGGCATCCGCATGGCGCTTGGAGCGGGCCGTGGTGAGGTGGGGTGGCAGGTTCTGCGCGAAATCATGCTCCTGCTTCTGGTTGGTATCGCGATCGGCCTCCCGGTCACGCTGGGAGGAAGCCGGATCGTCGCAAACATGCTCTACGGACTGAAGGGCACCGATCCGGGCAGCGTCACCGCCGCCGTGGTCGTGTTGCTGGCCGCCGGCATGATCGCCGGCTACTTGCCCGCTCGCCGTGCCTCACGGATTAATCCCATGGCCGCCCTGCGCGAAGAATAATTTACGACCGTGGACCGGACCCCTGACCCCCGTTCACTTGATCTCTTTCCCCTGCCCCAGCCACCACGCCTTGATGTACTTCCAGTGGATGTACACCGAGTGGTTCACATGCAGCATCAGGCCTTCGCGGCCGTCGAGAAAACCCAGCCGCAAAAAATAGTTATAGAAAAAAGTCGCCGCCGGGTTCAGAACCGCGTTCCAGACCAGCGCCGGCCACGACCGGCTGATCCGCCCCTTTGCATGCAGCAGGTGGGCGATTTCCGAACTGTAGCGGTTCATGTGCTCGAGATACACGCCCATCGTCGGATAGGCGTAGTGCTGCATGTAGTGCTTGAGCTTGCCCCGCCGCCCTTCGAACTGCGGCGTCGAATGCGGCCCCACCCCTTCGCTGAGCCGCGCCGCGCCACGCCGGAACAGCCGCAGCTTGCGGTCAGGGTAGAACCCTCCATGCCGGATCCACCGCCCGAATATCAGGTTCAGACGCGGGATCCAGTATGCGCCGTACTTCGGTTCTCCCCCCAGCGTCCGCTGAATCTCCTCCTGCAATCCCGGCGTGAGCACTTCATCGGCATCCAGAAGCAGGATCCAGTCCGAAGTGCACAGGTCGATGGCCACATTCTTCTGCTCGCCATGCCCGCCGAAGGGGTTATAGATCGTTCGCGCACTGTAGGACTTCGCGATCTCGATGGTCCTATCCTTCGACCCCGAATCGACCACCACGATTTCATCCGCCCACTTAACGCTTTCCAGGGTGCGCGGCAGGTTAGCCTCCTCGTTCATCGCGATCATGGCCACCGACAGGGTTTTGCGCATTTGTCCGCAGGATAAATCACTAAAGGCAGGGTTCAGGGATCGGGGATCAGCTGGTTCGCCGCATCTCCGGGCGCTGGACCGGAGATGGGGGAGACCAAGGCCCCCTCGCCTGGGATGGCAACGCCGTTCGCCTCATCCTCGTGATACATTGAAAATCTCCACGGGGGTGGACATGGCGGCCGGCATTCAGCTACCAGGCAACGACGAAACCATCGACCTCCAGCAGCAGGTCTTCCGTCTGCAGGCGCTTCTCGAAGCCTCGCGCCAGGTGCACTCCACTATCCGCGAAGAGGAGGTCCTCGAGTCCGTCCTTCGCATTGTCGTCCGCGAGCTCGAGATGGCCGGCGCGGCCTTCCCCGGCACCGGCTTCGCCTACGGCGCCCCCATCAACTCCATTCCCGTCGCCGATACCGACAGCCACCCCCCTGCCAGTCCCTCGTACCAGTCCTCCATGCTGCCGGTCTTTCCTCTCACCGACCGCGACGGCAAGCGCATGACCGAGTTGGTCGTAGCTACCCCTGACGACCGTCCGCTTACCATCTACGAGGCTGACTTCCTGGAAGGCCTCGCCCTGCAGGCTGCGGTGGCTCTGGAAAACGCCCGCAACCACAAGCGCAATGTCGAATTTGCCCGCGTGCAGCAGGATCTCGACGCCGCCCGCCGCATCCAGCGCTCCCTGTTGCCCCAGGAACTGCCCCACATCCCCGGCTATTCCCTCGGCTTCCGCTCCATGACCTGCTACGAAGTGGGCGGCGACTACCTTGATATCCTCCCCCAGCCCGACGGCAGCGTACTGATGGCGGTGGCCGACGTGGCCGGCAAAGGACTGGCCTCGGCCATTATGTCCACCAGCTTTCGCGCCGCCTTTCGCGCCATGGGTATTACCGGCCTTCCCCTCGATGAGCTGGCCACCCGCATGAACGAGCACCATTGGCAGGACGGTGAGGAAGCGCGCCGGAAATATGTAACCGCCATTTTCATGCGTCTCTATCCCCAGGCGGGAGAACTGGAAGTGGTCAACGCCGGTCACAATCCCGGCATCGTCATCCACGCGGACGGCAGCTCCTGTCTGTTTGAGGCGGCGGGAACACCGCTCGGTCTGTTGCCCGGCATGCGCTACACCAGCGAGCACTGCCCCTTCGCGCCCGGCTCCCGGCTGCTGTTCTACACCGACGGCCTTACCGAGGCGTTCCGCGGCGATGAAGAATTTGGTACGGAACGACTTATGGCCAATTTTTCGCAATGTCGTTCCACCCGCGCCGATGATATTCTCGATGCATTGTGGACAGCTATCGGTGATTTTGTTGAAGGCGGCCCGCAGGGGGACGACATGACAGCGTTGGCGCTTTGCCGCATGGCGGGGTTACCCGCATGACCGGCGTCAAGGCGGCAGGGGCCAAGCCCACCACCGTCGAGGTGCGTCTGCCTTCCCGCCTCGGCTACGAAAAGGTAGCCATGAGCACCGCCGCCGCCGTCGCCAAGCTCATGGGTTTCCGCGAGGACCGCGTCGAGGATCTCAAGACCGCCGTCGCCGAAGCCTGTATCAATGCCATGGAACATGGCAATCGATTGAACGAAGGCCTGTCCGTTGGCGTAGTACTCTCTGCGGGTTCCGGCTCCCTGGAGGTCAAGGTCATCGACGACGGCAAGGGCCTGAAGACCGTGCCTCCCAGACCCGACATCGACCGCAAGATTCACGGCGAAGAAGACCCCCGCGGTATGGGCATGTTCCTCATCCAGGCGCTGGTGGACGAGGCCGAGTGGGTCGCAGGTGCGAATGGGAAAGCCAGTTATGTCAGGCTGGTGATCCGGCTGGATCCCCCATCCCAATAAATTTCTATGGAGACGATTGATCGTGCAGAGCGAAACCAAGTCGCGTGTCGACCAGCTAACTTCCCCGGCCGGCCATCCGGTCAGTGTCCTGCGCTTTGAGGGCGACATCGCCAGCACATCCAAGGAGGCGGTGCTGGGAACCTACCAGGGCCTCCCCAAGCAGTCCACCAAGCTCATTCTTCTGGACTTTTCCAAGGTCGAATACATCAACTCCAGCGGCATCGCCCTGGTCATCCAGTTGCTCATCGAGGCTGCCAATTCGGGGCAGAAAGTGTTCGCCTACGGCCTCTCGCCCCACTTCACCAAGGTGTTCACCATGGTGGGCATCACCAAATACGCCGGCCTCTTCCCCGGCCAGCAGGAGGCGCTCGCGGCGCTGTAACCTGGACCCCGTTTCCGAGGTCCGATATGCCCCCTCAGGTCAGGTTCTCCGTCTCGATTCCCGGCGCTGACCGAATTCATTACGTCAACGAACATGACGTGCGCGTGGTCTTGAGCCGTCTCCCAAAAGATGTGCGAGGACGGCTCCGCGCCGTTCACTTCAACGACCGCGCTCGCGGCGCGCGTACGCTCGGCTATGTCAACCGGTCTCGGCGTGAGATCGCCCTTTGCGCGCTGCCTCCCCGCGTGGGATTAACAACGGCCCTGGTAAAGGGTCAGACAGCAGAGATGTTTGGCGCACGGCGCGGGAAAAAATGGCCCCGGCTCGCAGTTCGCCGCTTCATGCTTTACGACGTGTTATTGCACGAATTGGGACATCTGCAACTGGTGAATGAAAGATCCGCCTCGGTGCGTCTGAAGTTCGCACATGAGAAGCGTGCCCAGACCTTCGCCATGGAGTGGTGCAAACGGCTGTGGTCCGAGACCTTCGCCCATGCAGATCCGGTGCACAATCGTCCGTCTGCGGAGGAACTTGCCGATATTGCCGAGGAGGCCGCAACCGGCATCACGCCCGCGTCGCGCTGATGATGTAGTAGCCCAGCGGACCCACTGGAAAGCCGACGAATGGCAGCAGAATCGGCGCCAGCACGTTGTTCCAGCGGGCGCGCGTCATCGTGCGGCGTCCAAACAGAACTTCGCTGAGCAGGAATTTGAGCGTGACCAGGGGGACGTGCAAGACCGATGGAGTTACGCGCGACTGGATTCGCTTCACCATGATCTCCCCAAAACCGGCGCGCTCCATCTCCCGCCTGAACGGCACAATTTCGCCGAGCGCATCGATCACCCAGCACTCGCACAGCTTGCGAAAGATGCCCTTCTGCGGCCCCCGAAGCCTGCCCGGCCCCAGAAAGCCGTCGGCCACCACCAGGCGGCCTCCCGGACGCAACAAACGGCGTGCCTCCCGCAGAAACGCCGACTTGTTCGCGCCCGCGGCATAGCAACTGCTCTCGATCGCATACACCGCGTCGAACGCGGCCGACGGATACTCCGTGTGTTCGTAGTCGCCTAGAGCCAGCCGGATGCGGCCCGTTTGGCCGCAGGCATCGTTGAGCACTTTGCCTTTCTCGAGTTGCCACGGGACCAGGGTGATTCCGTGCAGGTCGGCGCCCGGAAGACGGTGGGCGATACTCCGCAAAGTGGCGCCGAGACCGCATCCCAGATCCAGAATGCGCGAATTGCCGTCGGTGAGAACGAGCCGGCGCAGCACCTCCACATTCATCTGCTCCAGCATGGCTTCGCGATCCAACGGGTTCATGCCCCATCGAAAGAACCCGAAGTGCATGTTAAAAGCGGAACTCCACGCCTCGTAGTCCGGCCCGGCCTCCTCGTAATAGCGCTGAAAATCGTCGCGGCCCGTCACCGCCGCTGCTAGAGAGTCCGCCAGCGCTGCGCCCATCAGTCCAGCCTCCGCCGGTGCGACTTCGGCAGAACGCGCGTTATGCCGCTTCCGATGCTGATGATCGAGTGGAGAGCGGCCGGCGGTAACTTCTTGATCTGCGTGTACCATCCGTGAAGCTCCTCGAGGAACACCTGCATGGCCGTGATCCGCGCGATCACGGCGGGCTGCGGCGGGCGCTCGGCTCGCGCCTCCGCGATACACCGCCGCAGCATGGTCATCGTCGGCATGATCTCCCGCTCCACCCGCTGCTCCACCACCGTAAGGAAAAGCGTCCACACATCCGCCGACGTCCGGAAAAAATCGCGTCGATCCCCCATCCGGCTTTCCACCTGGACCAGGTTCCAGTTCTGCAGCTCTTTCAGGCTGGTGCTGACGTTGGAGCGGGCCACGGAGAGAGCGTCGGCGATCTCCTCCGCCGTCAGGGCTTCCAAAGACAGGTAGAGAAGCGCATGCACCTGGGCGACGGTGCGGTTCACGCCCCACCGCGTCCCCATCTCTCCCCAGTGCAGGATGAATTGCCGGGCGGAATCTCCGAGAATCATGAATCTATTGTATCAGATATTTCTGTCGTAACAGAAATTACAGAAACAGGAGGTAGGTGGGCCGTGCGGCCCCAGCCTCAGGGGTTCGCCGGCCCGGCGGTTGCGGCGCATCGGGAACCGCCACCGTGATTCCGGAAGTATCTCCCTCGACGTGAAGCGGCAGATCCGCCAGGCCGGAGCTGTGCATGGTACGGAAATCCGTTCTCGTCGGCGGGTTGCAGTGCGGCGGTTTGGGAGTCTCGAAATCCTGTCGGGGCGGGTTTCCAAGCGGGTTCGATCATAGCCTAACTCGCCCTTCGGAGCCATGGTTTTTCAACTCGCGAGCGCCGGGGAAATGCCACCCGCGATCGGCACATCCGTCGCAACGGCCGTTGCCAACCACCCGCTGCCGTATCATCTCCGGTATGAACCTCGAAGCAATCCAGGCAGCCCTGCGCGACGCGGGCCACGACGGCTGGCTCTTCTACGATCACCATCATCGCGATCCCATCGGCGAGCACGTCCTCGGGCTTGACCCCAAGGCGCACATCACCCGTCGCTGGTACTACTTCGTCCCTGCCCAGGGCGAGCCCCGCAAGCTTGTCCACCGCATCGAGCAGGGACGGTTGGATTCGCTCCCCGGCAGCAAGGGCCTCTACTCCTCCTGGCAGGAACTGGCCTCCGGCCTCCAGTCGATGCTTGGTGGCGCCCGCCGCCTGGCCATGCAATATTCGCCCAACAACGACATCATGTACGTTTCCATGGTCGATGCCGGCACGGTCGAGTTCCTGCGCAGCATCGGCAAACAGATCGTCAGCTCCGCCGACCTGGTCAGCCTCTTTGAAGCCGTCCTCACCGCGGAGCAGGTCGCGAGCCACAAGGTCGCGCAGAGCGCCATCGACACCATTCTCGAAGAAGCCTGGCACAAGATCGCCCGCACTCTCCGTCCCGCCGGCGGCTCGCCCGGTCACCTGACCGAGTTCGAAATGGTTCAGTTCCTCAGCGCCGCCATGCGCTCGGAAGGACTGGTCTGGGAAAACGGCCCCAACGTCAGCGTCAACGCCAACTGTTCCGACTCGCATTACGAGCCCACTGCCGAACGAACCGCCCCCATCAAGAACGGCGACTTCGTCCTCATCGACATCTGGGGCAAGATCGACAAGCCGGGCTGCATCTTCTACGACATCACCTGGACCGGCGTCGTCGGCCGCGAGCCCAGTGAGCGCGAGCAACTTGTCTTCGAAACCGTGCGCAATGCCCGCGACGCCGCCATCGGCGCCGTAGAGTCGGCCTTCTCCGCTGGCCGTCCCATCCACGGGTTCCAGGCCGACGATGCCGCCCGCGCCGTGATTCGTGGCGCCGGATTCGGCCAGTACTTCACCCATCGCACCGGCCACAACATCACCCAGGAGATTCACGGTCCCGGCGCGCATCTCGACAACCTCGAGACTCACGACCAGCGCCTCCTGCTGCCCAATACCTGCTTTTCCGTCGAACCCGGCATTTATCTTCCCGAATTTGGCGTGCGCAGCGAAGTGGACATGATAACCGCTCCCGGAAAAGCTTGGGTTACCGGCAAAATTCAGCGAGAATTGGTACGTATCTAAGGCTTGTAGTGAAGTTTGCTTCATTGCATCCGGGCCGGCGTTTACACGGTCAGGGTGCGTGAGCCACCGGGATATTCCCCATTTCCCCGCAAACTGCTAGAACAAGCCATAGCGAGGCGAGAATGAGCACCCCCGCAGTGGTCAAGGCGAAGCGATTTCTCATAAACCGAATCGTCGAACAGGCCAAGCGCGCCAGTCTGCCGCTCAGCGAGGTGGAAGCGCGCATGCTGGGCTTTTCCAGTGCCTCCGCTAATCCCGTGGAACTGGATGCGGCCTCCTCTTTCGAGCGCGACTACAACAAGGAGAATTACGAAGCCAAGATTTCGCGACTCTTTAACGACGTCTATGAAATGGACAAAGGCATGGGAATGGCCGGCATCTGGGAACAGTCGATGGATGCTCTCGTGGATGAGGATATGTACCTGGCGGTGATCATCCGCAAAACCGGGCTGCGGCACACGCCGGTTCCTTGGTACCTCCCCAACCTGAGCTCCCTGCGCGAATTCATTCCCGCCATCCTGATGGTGTGCGCCGGCATAGTGGTCGAATTCACACCCTTCGGCGCAAAACTGGTCCCCGATCCAATTCTCCGCGTCGTTGTCGCCCTCTGCTGCTGGCTCGCCCCCTGGCTGGTGAGCAAGATCCGCAGGGCGGCCGACCAGGAAGAAGCGGAGTAAACCGGGGAACCGGCCGCCTCCGGGATTCGTACGAGCGAGGGAACGCATTTTCTTCCGGAGCCGGTCCCGATGCGTCGAATCCGTACCCTTCCTCTTTACCTGGCCGTATTGATCCTGTGTGCGGCCGTGTCCCTCGCCCAGACGGACCAGGGCCTGCCTGCGACCGACCCGTTGTACAAAACCGTCTCCGGGCTCGACACCACGCTCTTCGACGCGGTGAACGGATGCAATCTCGACAAGCTCGGCTCGATGGTCGCCGGCGATCTTGAGTTCTATCACGATTTGAACGGCCTCGAGGTTGGGCGGCAGGTCTTTCTTGACGCGGTCAAGAACAATCTCTGCGGCAAAGTTCACCGCGAACTGGTGCCCGGCACGCTCGAAGTCTATCCGCTGAAGGGATTCGGCGCGGTCGAGATGGGCGTGCACCGGTTCACGCACCCCGGCGACCCCACCAATATCGGCGAGGCGAAGTTCATCCACGTGTGGCGGCTCAAGGATGGCGTGTGGCAGATTTTGCGGGTCATCAGCATCGACCACCACCCCGCCGCCAGGTGATGCAAAAGTCCCGATAAACCGAGCGCTTTCGCCGCTAAGGGCCAGAGGGGCGTTTTTCCTGGTCCAGAGGGGATTCATCAAACCATTTCCAGGCCGGGATCGCAAATCAACCGTCACATTCGCTTTGCCCGGGTCTCGGGCGAACGGCTATCCTCCGGTCATGGCCGAGACCGCCGCGTATCCCTACGAAACCCGCCTCAACATCCTCCACGGCCCGCTCGAGGTCGTCGACGTGAAAGCCATGGCCGAAGCCTGCCAGTACAAGTGGTTCAACCAGACCCTTTGCCAGGTGAACGGTTCGGTGGTGCGCATGGGTGTCTTTGAAGGCGAATACCACTGGCACAAGCACGAGGAAGACGACGAGTTCTTCCTCACTCTCGAAGGCGCGTTCCTCATCGATCTTGAAGACCGCACCGTCGAACTGAAGGCCGGCCAGGGGTTCGTCGTTCCCCGCAAAGTGGTGCACCGCACCCGTGCCCCGCAGCGCGCCGTAGTCCTGATGGTCGAGAACGCCGGCATTATCCCCACCGGCAATTGATCCGTCCACGCATCGGCGCTCCCCATTGCCCCCCAAGCCCCAGCCAGGAGGCCGCGATTTTCCATGCTGATGCGAATCATGATGGCTTCTCTCATCGGCTCCGCCCTCATCCCCGCAACCCTCGCGCAATCCGGGAATGACGATACCCAAACCCTGCGCGACATCCTTGCCGAAATCCGCGCCATTCACGAAGACGTGCGGGTCACCGAAACCACCCAACTGCTCGTCGCTGAACTGCAAATGCAGCAGGGTGTCGTCAATCGCGCCACTGAGAACGCCGACAGCGCCCGCGCGAAGCTCAGCGATCTCCACCGCGACCAGAAGCACCTCGAAGCGGATTTGCAGAATACCCAGGACCATCTCGACAAGGCTTCGAATCCAGACGAGCGGAATGCTCTCTCCAACGAGATCGATCGCCAAAAATCGAACCTGGCCGAAATGAAGGTCGCCGAACGCGATCGTACGGCAACTCTGCAACAGATGGAACAACGTCTGCAAGTGGCCCAGGACAAGCTCGCCGCCATTGAGGACGAATTAAGCGCCGTCGTCGCCCGGCTCGGACCCCTTTCCAAGGGTGCGGCGGGATAAAAATGAGCCACCGGCGCTGCGCGTCCACTTGCCTGATTCCTGAACCCTGACCCCTGTCGGGTGCGATATAGTCAAAAGGGAATGGCAACAACGCCTAACAGGAATGCCGCGGTGAATCCGCGCGCCGGTTCGCAATCGGGATTCGTCTATCTGCCCCTGATCGCCGGATGGCTGGTTCCCGGCGCCGGGCACTTTCTCCTCCGCAAGTGGTACCGAGGCGCGCTTTTGGCTGCCGCCATCATCGGCATGTTCGCCCTCGGCCTGGCCATGCAGGGCAAGCTCTACGCCAACGCCCACGACATCCTCGAGCTGCTCGGGCTGGCCGGCGATCTCGGCAATGGGCTTCTCTATTTCGTCAGCCGCGCCGCGGGATTGGGCGCCGATTCCGTCCAGGTCACCGTGGGCGACTGGGGTACGCGCTTCATCGTCGTGGCCGGCATGCTCAACATCATCTCCGCCGTCGATGCCCATAACCTGCGCACGGGAAGGAAGGCCGCGTGATCTCCCCTTCCCACTTCTCGGCTGTGGTCCTGTTCGCCTTGTTCGTCTCCACGGTCTTCGGGATTACCATGCGCGAAACGCCCCGCCGTATGTTTCGCTACGGGATCTATTGTTTCGCCATGTTCTGCGGCTCGGCTATCGTGGTCAGCTGGGTGATGTTCCTCATCGCGCGCTGAGAGCTCCTCACGTCCACTCTGCCGCCAGCGGACAGTGTTGATCGGAAATGGACACGTGCGGCATAGAGTCCAAAACCCCTGCCATCTTCTTATCCTCTGACTACAAAGAGGTACCACTCGGCGCGCTGGCTGGAACCTCGCGTGCACTCTTTGCTCGGCAGGAGGGCGCCGAATGCAGTGCTTCCCCAAAAATCTCTTCAGCTCGAATCGTAATTCCATCGCGATGCTTAACAGGCTGATTCCTTCTCAGCCAAGAAAAGTTGGGACCTCGCGCATTGTTCTTGCGTTCATGTTCCGATCCGTTCCTCGCTTCGTGCTTCCTGTTGGCATGGCGTCGGTTTTCGTTCTCGCGTCCCCAGCCAACGCCCAAATCTCTCCGGACTTGCCCAATCCGATCGCGGCGCAGAATCCGCTGACGAAGACATTATCCATTTTTCGAAGCAATATGCAGGACAAGATCATGAAGGCGGCGGATGCGATGCCGGAGTCCAAATACAGCTACCGGCCGACCAAGGACGTTCGCTCGTTTGCCGAGATCCTGACTCACGTGGGGGATATCTCCTACATTTTGTGTGCCAACGCCAAAGGAGAAAATCCTCCTCACGCCATGGGAGCCGCGAAGGGTACCAAGGCCGAGATCGAGGCCTACGTCAAAGGCGCGTTCGCCTACTGTGATGGCGCGTACTCCGGCTTTACCGATGCGCACCTCAATGACCCGGCGGACTTCTGGGGGTTCAAGACGACCAAGATGTTCATCCTGACGCAAGTCGGAAACCACGACGCGTTGCATTACGGCAATCTTGTCACGTATCTGCGCATCAACGGCCTCGAGCCGTCGGGAGGCTGGTTTTGATGGCGCCCGCGCGCAAGGACTGATCATTTCCCCTCCGCTATACTGATGCGCATGGTTCCCATCGGTTCGCATCCTGCCTGGCATCCGGTGTTCGAATCGCTGGGCTATGCGTCCGGGTACGCGGTGTACCGCTGGATGCGGACGCGCCGGGGCGACGTGATTGGCGAGCCGCAGCGCTGGACCGTGATTGCGGCCGCGGCCGTGGGCGCCCTGGTGGGCAGCCGCCTTTTGGGATTGGCCGAACAGTGGCCCGCGGTCCTCGCCGCGGCGCGCGCGGGGCGCCTGATGACGTTGCTCTTCTCGCCCGGCGGCAAGACCATCGTCGGCGGACTGCTGGGCGGCTGGCTGGCGGTCGAACTCGCAAAACGCCTGACCGGTATCCGCTCCAGAACGGGCGACCTGTTTGTGGTTCCGCTTTGCGTCGGCATCGCCGTGGGGCGCATCGGCTGCTTTCTGGGGGGACTTGCGGACGACACCTACGGAAAGCCTACCCGGGTCCCGTGGGCCGTGGACTTCGGCGATCACGTGCCGCGCCATCCGGTGCAGCTCTACGAAATTGCCTTTCTTATGCTGCTGGCCGTCGCGGCGAGTTTGCCTTCGGGTTTGCGCGCGGGCGCGCGGTTCCGCATTTTCCTGGCCGGCTACCTGGCTTGGCGGATTGCGATCGATTTCCTGAAGCCGCAGCCGCTGGTGCTGAACATGAATCTCATCCAGTGGGCTTGCGCGGCGGGGCTGTGCGCGCTGGGCGTATTGGGATGGTTGGATCTTCGTTCTGCTCGGGGAGAAATTTCTGCTCATGCCGCGCTTCCTTGAAAACGTCAATTTTCCGAAGCTGGTGACCGTGCTCTCGGTCACGTTCGGTGTTGCCCTGGGCGCGTGCGGGCTTACGTTCGTGGCTTCCAACACTCGGGCGGGTAACTTTTTTGTGCCGCTGGGGATCATCGAGATTGCGGTCATGGCGATCTCCGCTGCGGGGCTCGTTGTGACGGTGATTGTGTGGATCGTAGCTGCAGCGATCGGCGGTGGATCGGGAGGCGGGTCCGGCACCATCCGGCTGCTTGATGACGACGAAAAAAACAAAAGAAGATAAGGCGGCGCCCGTACGCCTGGCGGAGCAACGGCCCTGCCGGATTCCCTTTTCCCGGTCCCGCTTCTTCAGTGTCCCATCGCCCCGCCCTTGCCCTTCGCCGGGCGCCGCATCAAGAACACGAGCGGGATGAGCAGCAGCAACGCGATGGCCAGCACCTTGATGACATCGAGATACGCCAGCATGGTGCACTGGCGGAGGAACTCGTTATAGATGCTCCCCTGCGCCATCGCTCTCCCTTGGGCGAGCGAAACGGCGCGGCCGCCGTGCTGGACCAGATAGTGGCCCAGCGCGTCCACCTGGTTTTCGAGGGCGCTGCTGGTCTGCGAAAGCGACGCTCCCAACTGGTTCTGATGAAACTGCTGGCGCCGCGCCAGCATCGTGACCAGAAACGCCGTGCCGCTGCTGCCGCCGATGTTGCGCGCCAGGTTGGTCAGGCCGCTCACATCGTTGTTCTTGGTCATCGGGATGCCCACGTAAGCCAGCGTGTTGATGGGAATGAACAGGAAAGCCAGCCCGGCGGCCTGAAACACGCGCAGCATGGCTACGTAGCCGTAGCTGACCCCAAGGTTCAGGTTCAGCATGGTGAACAGGGCCAGCGCCGAAATGGAAAAACCGTAGACGATCATCCAGCGCGGATCGACGCGCGAGACAAGGAAGCCCACGATGGGCATCATGGCCATCACCATCAGGCCGCCGGGAGAGATCACCAGGCCCGCCTGTTCCGCCGTATACCCGAGCAGCGTCTGGACGAACTGCGGGATCATGACCGTGGTTCCGAACAGCACGAATCCCAGCACGAACATCAGCACGAACGACACCGCGAAATTGCGGTTGCGGAACATGGTCAGGTCGAGAATCGGGCGGTGCTTGCGGCGGATCTGGATGGTTTCCCAGACGATGAGGGTGAGCAGTGAGAACACACAAAGGAGCATGAAGGAGGTTATGGTGCGGGAGCCGAACCAGTCATCTTCCTGCCCCTTGTCCATCACAAATTCGAGCGAGCCGAAGCCGAGCGCCAGCAGCGCGAACCCGAAGTAGTCGAGGTTGAGCCCCTGCTTCTGCACCCGCTTGACTTCGGCCACGATGTGCGGAGGGTCCTCGACGATGCGGCTGGTGAGAAAAAGAGATACGATGGCCACCGGCACGTTGATGAAGAAGCACCAGCGCCAGTCGAAGTTGTCGGTAATCCATCCGCCGAGGGTGGGCCCGACGGCGGGTGCAACTACCACGGCAAGGCCGTAAAGGGCGAAGGCCTGGCCGCGTTTTTCGGGAGGAAAGGTGTCGGCGAGGATCGCCTGCTCGCTGGGCGCCAGGCCTCCGCCGCCCGCGCCCTGCAGAACTCGGAACAGGATGAGCAGAGGGAGCGAGGGCGCTAGTCCGCACAATGCGGAGCTGATGCCGAAGAGCACCACGCAGATCATGTAAAAGCGCTTGCGGCCGAGGAACGTGGTGAGATAAGCCGAAGCAGGCAGGATGACCGCATTGGCAACGAGATAACTGGTCAGCACCCAGGTGGCTTCGTCTTCACTGGCGCCCAGTCCTCCGGCGATGTGCGGCAAGGCCACGTTGGCGATGGACGTGTCGAGGACCTCCATGAAGGTTGCCAGCGTGACCGTGATGGCAATGACCCAGGGATTGCGCCTGGGTTTCCACGCGGTGTGGGAAGCGGGCTGAGGAAGGGGCGGGGAATCGGCCGCTGCGGCGCTCATACGGTGTTCCCAGTGTAGTGGGAACCGTTTTCAGTTGTCAGTTCTGAGTCGGCAGCTATTAAAACTTGGCGTCCCGGGTCGACGAACCTGGCCGTTCGACTGAAACTGACAACTCAGAACTCCTCGCACCTGACATCGGAAACCTCAAACCTGTACCATGCGCTCATGCAATGGACAACTCCGCAGGAGCGGCGTACGTTGGGCCAGGCGCGGCGGAAGCAGGTAGGCCGGCAGCAGCTCGATGAACTGAAACCCAAAGCTCGGCCTGCGCCGGCCTTGACCCTGCTGGACCGAGCCGCCCGCGGCCGCCTGCCGTCGCTGCTCAAGCTCAAGTACCAGTTGATGGCGCAGTCGCCGTTTGGCTATTTCCGAGGGGCGGTGCCGGTGATGGCGGCCGATCTTTCGGTCCTGCCCAACACCGGCATCATCACCCAGGTCTGCGGCGACGCGCACGTGCGCAACCTGGGAGCGTTCGCGGCCCCCGACGGCCGGCTGGTGTTCGACATCAACGACTTCGATGAAACCATCCGCGGCCCGTTCGAGTGGGACCTGAAGCGCATGGTCGCCTCGCTGGTGCTGGCAGGACGCGAGTCGGGCCACAAAGACAGTGCGGCTCAGGCCGCGGCGGAGCGGTGCATCGAGAACTATGCCGCGAACATGCGCATATTCTCCAGAATGCCGCTGCTCGAAGTGGGACGCCACCAGGTGCACCGCCTGGGCGACGTGGTTCCCATCCATGCCGCACTGCTGAAGGCCGAGCGCGCCACGCCGTTGCATGCCCTGGAGCAGCTCACCGAGCCGGTATCAGGAAAGCCGGACGCGCCGCGGCGGTTCCGGACGATCGAGCCCAACCTCACCCGCGTGACCGGGCGCCAGGCGCAGGAGGTTCTAGGCGCGCTGGGCCCCTATCGCTCCATGCTGGAACCGCAGCGGCAGCACCTGCTCTCGCTCTATCGTCCGATCGATGTTGCGTTCAAGGTGGTCGGCACCGGATCGGTGGGCACTCGGGACTATTGCATCTACTTCGAGGGCAACGGACCGAAGGATCCGCTATTTCTGCAGATCAAAGAGGAGCCGCCGTCGGGATACACGGCGTATCTGCCGGATGCCAGACCCGCGGCGCAGAACGGCCAGCGAGTGGTCGAGGGACAGCGCGCCATGCAGGTGCAGTCCGACCCGTTCCTCGGATGGACACACATGGCCGGCCGTCACTTCCTGGTACGCCAGCTCAACGACCACAAGGGCAGCATCGCGATCGAGGACCTGGCCGGCACGGGGTTGGAGGCATTCGCCGAAGTGTGCGGCGAACTGCTGGCTCGCGGCCACGCCCGCTCGGGCGATCCGGTGATGATTGCCGGCTACATCGGCAGCGGTACCCGCTTCTCCCAGGCGCTGGCGCGTTTTGGCGTGGCGTACGCAAATCAGACCGAGAAGGATTGGCAGGAGTTGCGAAGAAAGCTGGGAACCGGAAAAAAGCAGGGAACAGGGAACAGGGATCGGGGATCAGGGAAAACCAAATCTCGCTAAATTAATTGCCGATGGCTTGATTTCAGGGCCGATTTTTTGATCCTCACTCAAGCGCGCCCAGGCAGTTCCTTGTTCTCTACTCCCTACTCCCTGATCCCTGCTTTACTCCACTCGCAGCGCGCTCATCGGGTTCAGCTTGGAAGCCCGCGTTGCCGGCAGCCAGACCGCCAGCAACGCCACGGCCGCGAGAATAAGCGGCACCCACACGAACACCGCCGGGTCCCAGGCCTTCACGCCGAACAGGAAGCTGGCCAGGAAGCGCGTCAGCCAGAACGCGGCCCCGATCCCAAGTACGAGGCCCACCAGCGCCAGCCGCATTCCCTGCCAGACCACCAGCTTGCGAATCGCGGTGCGATCGGCGCCCAGGGCCATGCGAATGCCCATCTCCTGGGTGCGCT
This sequence comes from uncultured Acidobacteriota bacterium, assembly GCA_963706455.1. Classification (GTDB taxonomy): domain Bacteria; phylum Acidobacteriota; class Terriglobia; order Terriglobales; family Acidobacteriaceae; genus Telmatobacter. The sequence goes on from CAVPNO010000012.1 coordinate 37,708, forward strand.
GCTCCACGGAGTAAGCCATCAGGCCGTAGATGCCTATAGCGGCCAGCACCAACGCGACCGCGCCGAAAATCGTCAGCAGCAGCATGTTGAAGTTCTCGCGCGCCGTCGAGCTAAGAAGAATCTCGTCCATCAGCCGCACGCGCGAAACCGCGAAACCGCCGCTGGCCTGCCGCAATTGCTCGGTGATTTCATTGATGAGGTGCTGCGGATTTCCCTGGGTGCGCACCACCCAGCGCATGGCCACGAAGCCGCCGTTCAGCTTGGTAACTCCATCGGGAACCTGGCTGTCAGGCACGATCATTACTGAGCCCGGGTCGTGGCCCAGCCCGCCCTCGTGAGTATTGCCGACCACGCCTACGATCTCTCGCGGCGGCTCCTCGAATTCCGGACCGATGCCATGGCCGATCCAGATCTGGTGCCCCACCGGGTTTTCGTTGGGGAAGAATTGTTTTGCGAAGGCCTCGGTGACGAGCGCCACAGGCGGAGAGCCGGCCGTGTCCTGGTCGGTGAATTCCCGCCCGCGAATCACCGGTATTCGAAACACGTTGTAGTAACCCGCAGAGGTGTTCATCCATCCCGCATCGGGGTTGCCTTTGGAGGGATCGACGGGCCTGCCCACGATGGTGAAGGGCAGGCCGAACTGGCCCTGTATGGGCAGGCAGCAGGTCAGCGCCGACTCTTCCACTCCGGGGATCGCGCGCAGCCGCTGGCGGCCCTCGCGGGCGAGTTGCGCGATGCCGGCAGTCTTTTCAAACCGGGGCCCGGACAGCGACATATCCATCGTAACGACGTTCCGGGCATCGAAGCCGGGATTGACGGAGTGCAGCGCGATGAACGTGCGAATCAAAAGCGCCGACCCGATCAGCAGCACCACCGCCAGTTTCACCTCGCTCACCACCAGGAGCGCGCGAACCTTCCCGTGGCGAATACCGGAGCCGGCGCGATTGCTGCCGTCCTTGAGCGAGGAGTTCAGATCGGTGCGCGAAACACTGAAAGCCGGGAACAGCCCGAAGAGAATGCCGGTCAGGAGCGAAACCAGGAGCGTGAAGCCCATTACCCGCCAATCCATACCGATGGACGAACCGTCCTCGCCGATGCGGGGCAGGCCTGCCGGGCTGATGGCCAGCAGCGCGCGCACGCCCGCAAATCCCAGGGTGAGGCCGAGCGCGCCGCCCCCAACCGCGAGCATCACGCTCTCCGTAAGCAGTTGACGAATGATGCGGCCGCGTTTGGCCCCCAGCGCGGAGCGAATGGCGAACTCGCGTTTCCGTCCGGCGGCCCGCACAAGAAGAAGGTTGGCCACGTTGGCGCACGCGATCAGCAACACCAGGCCCACCGCGCCCACG
>CAVPNO010000013.1:0-7671 GCA_963706455.1 uncultured Acidobacteriota bacterium
GAAGCCGGTTGAGCAGGGTAGGATCGATCGCTGCGTGGTAGCGGATCTCATCGACACTGCGGTCCATGAAGTTGGCGGTCGCCATGTAGAGCTGCCACAGGTTTTCGGCCTTCCACGGCGTCAGGGCGTCGGGGTTCACAGCCTTGATGTCGGCGTAGGTCAGCAGGGTGAGCATCTTCAAGAGCGACGGGCTGCCGATCTTCTCCGCGAAATTGCGCACATTCTCCTGGTCGAAGATGTCGCGGCGCAGGGCATTCGACATTTCGAGATGCAGGCGGATCAGTTTCAGCACCGACTCGCGTTCTTCGGCGTCGAAGTCGAGCCGGGCCAGGAAGCTGTCGGCCAGCTCCACGCTCTGGCCCGTGTGCTCGCCCGTGCGGCGGGCCTTGCCGGTGTCGTGGAGAAGCAGCGTGAGCAGGAACAAGTCCAGCCGGTCGATCTCCGGCAGCAACTGCGCGAGGCGCTTTTCGTAGTCGTGCGTGGGCTGCCGCAGGCCGTGGATGTTGTCGATCACGAGGAACGTGTGCTCGTCCACGGTGTAGCGGTGATAGCTGTCGCGGATCACCAGGGCATCGATCCCGTGGAACTCGGGGATCAGCATCTCCAACACGCCCAGGGCATGCATGGTGCGCAGCGCGTGAGCCGCGTGCGGCCCCAGCAGCACTTCCCGCAGTGCATTCCACAAGTAAGGCCCTTCGGGAATGTGGATGGCCAGCGCCGGCAGCGCGTCGGTGATCCGATCCTCGGCGGCCTGCGACAGGGTGTACCCATGGGTCGCCATCAGCGTGAATACCCGCAGAATGGCGGCGGTGTCGCTGAACTGCGCGCCGGTCAAAATGTCGATGCGGCCCTGGTCGAGGATGAAGTCGGTGCCGGCAATGGGAGTGCGGCGGCGGCGGAACTGACGATAGAAGCTGACCGGGGCGGGAAGGTTTTCCATCAGCAAAGCGGCCCGGCGGTAGATCACGCGGGCGTGCCGGTAATAGGTACGCATCCAGTAGGCTGGGTCGGCGGTGCCGCGCGTCTCCAACCCGATCGAGCGAGCCGCGGCTTCATCCTGCGACTGCCAGTCCAGCGTATTGTCGTCCCGTCCGTGGCGAATGTGCAGAAAACATCGGGCCGCCGCCAGAAAGTCGAAAGCGGCTTCGGCATCGCCGCGCGCGCTCTGGAACACGCCGCCCCGCTGCCGCGGCCATTCCCTGGTTTCTTTCAGATGGAACAGCACCGCGAACCACACCGCCAGGTGGTAGTCGCGAAGACCGCCGGGACACTCCTTCAGGTTGGGCTCGAGATGAAAGATGGTGTTCGAATATTTCTGATGGCGGGCGCGGGCGATCTCCCCCAGCTTTTGCGTGATGGTATTCCACTCGCTCAGAACCAGCCCGGGGAGGATCGTCTGGTGAAGCTGCTGGTAAATGGGGAACTGGCCTGCCAGGAATCGCCGATCGAGCGTTGCCAGCGTGAACTCGAGATTGTCGGGATCGAAGCGACCGACTTCCTTGAGGGTTCGCGAAGTGGGACTGGCGCGCAGCCCGATGTCCCACATGCCCTGGATGATGCCCCGCACCGATTCGCGCGCCTGCTCCTCGGTCTTCTCGTCGCCGAAAGCGAACAGCACGTCGATGTCGGAATAAGGGAACAGGTCTTTGCGTCCGTAGCCGCCCAGCGCGATGAGCGAAACATTCAGGCCCGGTTGCCCGGCGAAGGCCCGGCGCCACATATCAATCAGGATTCGATCGACCACCGCGGACCGGCGCCGGATGGCCGCCGTGCCATCGCCGGTGCGTTCGTAGGTCTGGCGGACAAGCGCCATCTCCCGCAGATACTGCTCCCGTAGATCGTCAACCGCGATGCCGACTGGATTCATATGTGGTTTTGTATGACTCGCCGAGCAAGAAAGGATGTTTTTCCAGAATAAGCGAAAAGCCACGGAATAGGGAGTCGGGAACAGGGAATCGCCGCAAAGACGCTTTCTGGAATCTTGACTGGGATCTTCAGCCCAGAGCCTTCCGTGCGGGTTAGTGTCTGGTTTGACTGGCCTTGACGAAGGGCTCGATCTTCTGGATGTCCCCATCGATCTGGGCCTGATCGGCGCTGCTGGAGGCCGCCTGCCGTGCTTTCCGCAGCCAGTCCAACACGGTGGCATAGTCGCCCGTGTGCAGATAGAGCAGCGCCAGGACCCGGTAAGGCGTAGCGGGGTTGTAATCAGGGGCGGCCGTCCGCAGGGTCAGGGCCTTCCGCAATGCCGCTTCGCCCTGCGCGACCGGCTGCCTCCTGTCCTGCTCTGACGCGGCAACTCCGGCCAGCCGCTCGTAGCACATTCCTTCATCCAGCAGGGGACGGGGGTCATCGGGAAAAGCGGCAGCCGCTTCCTGGTAGCGCGCCAGGGCCTGGTTGTAATCGCCGATTTTTTCCGGTAGCGAGGCGCCGATCTCGCGGTTAAATACGATGTTTCCCTGGTCCAGAACCACCAGGCGGTAATCCGCATCGGTGGCGGGCACATTGGCCGATAGCATCAATTTCCGCGCTCGCTCCAGCGCCTGTTCCGACTCGCCGCGAAGCTGGTCGCGCTCCCGCTGGAGAACGTCCCGGTCCCCGCCGGACGCATTCCCCAGTTGCGCGTTGTCCATCTGGGCAAGCGCTTCGCTGGCCGCCGAATACTGCCGAAGAATCCCCACGTCGCCGCGCATGAATCCTGAGGGAGCCAGGAAAGTGAGCTGGAAATTCTTCACCGCGTTGGCGTAGTCCTCTTTCTTCGCCCGCCAGTCGGGATCAGCAGGCAGAGCGGCCCCGCGGTGGGAAGCCCGGGCCAGGTAGGCATTTCCCAGGCCTTCGTATACCGGAGTAAAGTTCAGCTTCTGGTCACCGGCGACCCTGGACTGGTTGGCCTCGATCAACTCCTTGGCCCGGCCAAGGTGGGTGAGGGCTCCTTCGATGTTCGGAGGGTCCAGGCGAAGGTATGTGAGTCCCAGGTTGATGCGCGCCAGCGAATCGTCCGCGTCGGCGGCGACGGCCGAGGACCACAAGGCCAGGTCCGGCTCCGGCTGGCCGTGCCACATCGCGGTCTTGCCGCTCCACACTTCGGTGCGCCCGTACGACCACATGGTAAAAACCGCAACGACCGCCGCAAGACCGGCGCCAGCCGCAGCCAGTCGGCCCCGCGACCCCGCGCACCACGCGGAAACCACGGCAAGCACCACCAGGATGACGCCAATCGTCGGCAGGAACAAATAGCGGTCAGCCATTTTGGTGCTTGTGGGCACGAGATTCGACACCGGGATCAAAGCGATCAAAAACCAGAAGATTCCGAATGCCGCCAGGCGCCCGTTGCGGTTCGTCGAGCCCGCGAACCGGAAGCCGATCCACAACAATGCGCACAGAATCACCGCTCCGAAAAAGCCCTGCAGGCTGAAATCGGGAATCGAGCCCCAGGAGTACGAGATGCTCATCCGAACCGGAACCAGCGCCTTCTCCAGGTAGGCGACCACGACTTCGCACGCCGCATTCAAGGTTTGCAAAAGGCCGGGCTTTCCCTTGATGGCGCCGGACTGCTCCTGTGCCCACAGCGTCCACGCTGAACCCGCCCCGGCCACCAGGCTCAACACCACGAACGGTGGTCCGACCAGGCGCAATCCGGCGCTGTCCTCTTGCCGGAAAGCCGCCTCTTTGGGCGCTGCTGGAAGGATGAGCAACGAGCAGCCGAGGAGAACCAGAATCAGCCATCCTCCTTGGTTTGGATCTCTCTCCAGGAGGCCGCGGAGCAGCGACGCCGATATCGCGGCCAGCGGCAGGAAGACGGCAGTCAGGGCCAGCGTTCGCGTCAAGAGGGGATGGTTGCCCCGCTGGGCCCAGCGCCATTTTGTGATTCCCGCGTGCGGGCCCGAGCAGAATTCGTAGGCTACAAACAGCACCGGAACGATCACCGCAATCGGTTTGGAGAGAACCGCAAGCAGGACCAGCAGGATCGTAATGGTATGGCGCAGCCTCCACTGGCCCGGTGTTGCCGCTCCCCGCGCCCACAGCCAGGCGAGCATCGACAAGCCGGTAAAGATCAGCGCCATCAGGTCCTTGCGCGCCGAAAGCCAGGCGATGACCTCAGTGTGGATGGGATGCACGGCGAAGAGCAGAGCTCCGGCTATCGCCAGAACTGCGGGAATGCCCAGCTTGCGATAGAGAGGAATCAGGAGGACCGCGCCGATGACGGCGTAGAACAGATGCGACAGGCGAAAGACGGTTCCGTCGAACGGCTCTCCCTTGTCGGAGAATTCCCGATCGATTAACCACGTCGTCGTGGTCACGGGATGAAAGTTGGCGAAGTACGGCTCATCCCACGTCGGGCCCAGCCTGGAAAGCGGCGAACTGACGGCCACGTAGGGGCTGACGGTGAGGTAGAAATGATCGTCGTAGTCGATGGGAGGAACCTTGATGGTTTGCCCGTACACGATCCAGGTACAAAGGGCAATCAGAAGCACGCCGCCCGCCACAAAGATACGCGAGCCTTCCAGCGGCCATTTCGGCGCAACCACCGCGGGCGGGGCGGAGAGTTCGCCCGTGGCATCGCGGCCGCCTGTGTTGCGCTGGGATTGGCGCCTCTGCTTTCGGTTCATCTGGGAAAAGAGGGAACTCGTATCAGAATAACTGAAAAGTCGCGAATGGGCCTTTCCTTCGCCTGGTAGCGGTGGCGCGCGGGAACCACCGTCCGGCGCCAATCTCCTGAAATTTATATGTAGCGGTCACGGCTTTTCCCGCGATAGAGCCATCTGCGATCAACACTCCGGAACCCGCTTTGAGTCAATTACCAGGCGTTTGTTTTCTGAACGTGCGTTCAGATTTCAATAGACAGCAGAGCAACTGAACGTGATAGTTCTAGGAAAGTACGGTGTAGTAACGACGCCCGGGCCGAGGTCGCGCAGATCGATGTTGCGCGTCAAAACAAAGCACGCAGCAATACGCGCGTCGCGGCGTGATCCTCGGCACGGCGCCTCGAAATCCTGCGCGCTGCGGGAGAAACTTTCCGTGTTGCGGACATGCGCGACATTGCAGCGGTCTCTCTCTCCCGCCAACCTCTACAATTATTTTCAGGGGAACACGAAATACTCTTCTTTCTGCCAAGACAATTCCCTGGACAGGATGATGGCCTCACTCGACAAGGCTCGCCGCCTGAGGGCAAGTGTGGCGGAGAGGTTGCGTCTCGTTATTGTGTCTCACGTGCGGTGCGTGCTGGACGAAGTGGAAGGTTCGGCGGTTGTAAGAAGATGCGCCGCCGAACCTTCCACTTCGTCCAGCACGCACCGCACGTGAGACACAATAACGAGACGCAACCTCTCCGCCACACTTGCCCTCAGGCGGCGAGCCTTGTCGAGTGAGGCCATCATCCTGTCCAGGGAATTGTCTTGGCAGAAGAAGAGTATTTCGTGTTTCCCCTGAAAATAATTGTAGAGGTTGGCGGGAGAGAGAGAGGCAGCCGCTGCAATGTCGCGCATGCCAGTTTCCGCAAATCCGTTGACGCGGAAAGTTTCTCCCGCAGCGCGCAGGATTTCGAGGCGCCGTGCAAGATAGCGCCGCCGAACGCGCCTATTGCTGCGTGCTTTGTTTTGACCGTTCGGCAACATCGATCTGCGCGACCTCGCCCGGGCGTTCGTTACTACACCGTACTTTCCTAGAACTATCACGTTCAGTTGCTCTGTGTCTATTGAAATCTGAACGCACGTTCAGAAAACGAACGCCTGTTCAGAATTGATCACTCAAAGCGGGTTCCGGAGTGTTGATCGCAGAATGGCTCTATCGCGGGAAAAGCCGCACCCTCCGCGACGCGGAATCCCACGCCGCCCACACGGCGGTCCGGGACTTACAGAAGCCGAATTTGCGCCGTCCACCCCGATGCGCATGCCCCACGAGGTGGCTTCCTGTCCTCCTGGCGTCGCCGCCGAGCCGCTCCCCGGTCGGTAGACTCGCTGGCGATGAACTCGCCAGACGCATTCCAGGGAGCCGCGCCCGCGCGCGGCCAGGTCTTCCGGTACGAGGGGTTCGCCGCCGACGCGGAGCGCGGGCTGCTGACCTGCCGGTACTCCCTCGACGGGCGGGAGTTCACGGAACGCGTGACGCTCGCTCCGGGCCCGGCTGGGACACTCCCGCCGCCCGGGCGGCCGCGCGCATCGTCTACCTGCTCGCGGGCGTCTCCTATTACAAGACGGCCGCGCCGCCGGTCATCGACCTCGGCGACGCCGCGTTGACCGGGCGCGAGCGGGCCTTCCTCCGCGAGTTCTACCTCTCCGGCCTGGGCGAGTACGCCTACCGCAACGGCCTTGACCTGAGCGGCCTCCGCATCGAGGCCCCCGTTGCGATGGACGACCCCGCCCCCGCGACCGCGCGCGCCGCAGAACCCGCGTCCGCTGATCCCCTTCGGCGGCGGCATCGACTCGATCGTCGCCGTCGAGGGCGTTCGCGCGAAAGCTTTGGGAAAGCAACGGCACGGCTCTGGGGCACCAGCCTCGTGGCCGACATCAACCCCGGCAGCGCCAGCTCGTATCCCTCTCACCCAGTCGACGTCAACGGCACCGCATTCTTCGCAGCAAACGATGGCGTTCGCGGTTTCGAGCTGTGGCGGACGGACGGCTCGGCAGCAGGCACCAGCTTAGTCAAGGACATCGACCCGGGCAGCACGAAGGCTCAAGCCCTACGGACCTGACCAATTTTGGCGGGACGCTGTTCTTCGCGGCCAGCGACGGATTCCATGGCAACGAGTTGTGGGAGAGCAACGGTACCGCAGCCGGGACGTTCGTGGTCAAGGACATCAATCCGGGCAGCGCGAGTTCTTCTCCCACGGGGTCAATGATCTTTGGCGGGACGTTGTTCCGCTCCGATGGTGCGATCGCCTGCGGAGATTTCCAGCGCGGCCCCAACGGTTCCTGGACCGTGCTGCGCCCGACGACGATCAGTTCCCAAGGTGTCCAGCTGAACCTGACGCCGGGGCAAACCTTCGCCAAGAACCAGTTTGTCGGCGGGATCGAGGTGACGACGGTTCTCGATCGCAATTGCGGCGACCGGTAAATCAGAGCGCGCCATGTCATGATCGCCGCCGGGTTAATAGACAATGTGATAGAGTGCGTCGGAAGCACCCCGGAGGCGATTTCCACGCATGGAAAGGAGCGTTGCCCGCGCAGCGGCTCTGAGCGCCGACGAGATCGCGCCCGACCGAGGCCGTGGGGCGGCGCTGTCGATCAGGCTCAGCGCCGCCATCGTAACCGCGACCGTCGACGAGCCGCGTGTTCTGATTGTTCGCATCGGGCGCGAACCGGTCGAGGCGCTGCCCTCCGGCCCGCTGGAGGTCGAGCACCGTACGCTCGAGGTCGGACTGCGCGCCTGGGTCGAGAGGCAGACCAGCCAGAGGCTGGGCTATGTCGAGCAGCTCTACACCTTTGGGGACCGTGACCGCACCGAAACTGGTGAGACGCGACCGGGGCGGGCCCTGACAGTCGCGTATCTGGCGCTGGTGCGTGAAGCGGGGCCGAGCGGAGCCGCCGAGGCGCTATGGCAAAACTGGTACCGCTTTTTCCCCTGGGAGGACTGGCGTTCCGGAAGGCCGGCGGCGCTCGCCCCGGTTGAGGAGCGTCTGCGTTTGTGGGCGGGGCAGGCGGCGACCGAAGCGGAGCGGCGCCTGCGTGCGGAGAG
>CAVPNO010000014.1:0-75551 GCA_963706455.1 uncultured Acidobacteriota bacterium
ATCATCGCGACGTGACCGCGCTGGACCACGCCAGCCTGGAGGTGAGCGGGGGAGAATTCCTGGCGATCTCCGGGCCCAGCGGAAGCGGAAAATCTACTTTGCTGAACCTGATCGGGTGCATCGACAAGCCGACCAGCGGGCGGATCCGCATCGAGGGAACCGACACGGGCTCATTGAGCCCGAGCCGCATGACCGACCTCCGGCGGAAGAAGATCGGGTTCGTCTTCCAGACTTTCAATTTGATTCCCGTGTTTACGGCGGCGGAGAACGTGGAGTTTCCGCTGCTGGTGCAGGGATTGGATGCCCGCGAGCGGCGGAGCCGCGTGGCGGAGGCGCTCGAGAGCGTGGGCCTGGCAGAGCGCGCGCATCACCGGCCCGACCTGCTGTCTGGCGGGGAGCGGCAGAGGGTCGCGGTGGCGCGAGCCATCGTGCATCGTCCGGGGCTGGTGCTGGCGGATGAGCCCACCGCGAACCTGGATACGCGCAACGCTACGCAGCTGATCGATCTGATGCGCGAGTTGAATCGCAGCCTCGGGCTCACCTTTATTTTCTCGACCCACGACCAGCGCCTGCTGGAACACACGCCGAGGATTATTCGCCTGACCGACGGGCACGTGGAATCGGACAGCGCAATGGAAGGAGACGGCCATGGGCAAGTTCTTGCTGCTCGCGTTTCGTAATGTGTTTCGCAATCGGCGCCGCACGGTGATGACGCTGCTGATGGTGGGCGGCGGCGTGGCCGGCCTGTTGCTGGTGGGAGGGTTCTTTGCCTTCATGTTCCGGGGGCTGCGCGAGAGCACCATCCGGACGGGGCTGGGGCATATCCAGATCTTTAACGCCGAGCACTTTCGCCGGGATGAAGTGCACGTGCTCGATACGGGCATCAGCAACTGGCGGCAGGTGGCGGCAACCACGCAATCGGCGGAGCATGTGCGCGGGGTGGCGCCGCGGATCGAGTTCTACGGAATGCTCTCGAACGGCGTGAAGTCAGGGGTGTTCATGGGCAGCGCGGTCGATCCCGATTCGGAGCGCAAGATGGGTTTCGATCCCCGCCTGGCGTCGGGGCGCGACCTGAGCACGAATGCGAATGGCGAAGTGGAAGCCCTGGTGGGCACGGGCGTGGCCCGGTCGATGAGCGTGAAGGTGGGGGACGGCCTCACCATCCTGGCGGTGACGGCGGACGGTGCGCTGAACGGAATCGATGTGCAGATCGTGGGGATCGTCAGCACGGGATTCAAGGACCTCGACGACCGCTACCTGCGGATCACGCTGCCTTCGGCGCAGCGGCTGTTGCAGAGCGACCGGGTGACGAATCTTGTTGTGGGCCTGGACAAGACGGAGAACACGGATCTGGTGGCGGTCGAGATCGCCCCGCGATTGCGGCTTGCAAGTGAACGCATGTCGGCCGGGATGCCGCACGTCGAGCGCACCACTGGAAACGCATCGGCAGGAAGCACGGCGAACGGGCAGACGCAGGAACTCACCTTTAAGAAATGGATCGAGCTGGCTGCTTATTACAAGCAGGTGCGGACGCTGTTCAGCGGGATCTTCCTGTTCCTGGGCATCATCGTGTTCTTCATGGTGCTGATGGCGAGCGTGAACACGCTGCTGATGGCGATGTTCGAGCGCACGCGGGAGATTGGCACGATGCTGGCCATGGGGACGCCGCGGCGGTGGATCGTGGCGCTGTTCATGGTGGAGGCCACGCTGACCGGAATTCTGGGCGCGGCCGTGGGCGTGGTCGGCGGGAACCTGCTGGGCGCGGCGCTGAACGCGGTGGGCCTGCACCTGCCGGCACCGCCGGGGACCTCGTTCGACATGCTCTTCAAAGTCCTGTATGTGCCCAGCCTGATGGTGGGCTCGTCGTTGATGGTCATCGTTTCCCTTGCGCTGGCTTCGATTCTTCCCGCGATCCGCGCATCGCGGTTGCAGATCGCGGAGGCATTGGCCCATGTGTAACGTGAACTGGATTCTGCGCGGTTTTCTGTTTATGGTGCTCGTCGTCTTCCTGGTCGCATTCGCGCTGGTGGGACCCGCGGCCTCCGTTCCCGGCGTGGATGCGCAGGCTCTGCTTATGCGCTCCGACACGTTTCGCAACGGGTGGCCGGCGTTTGTCACGCACGTGAAAATCACGAATTACGAGTCCGGCAAGCCGGACGAAGAACGGCTTTACGAAGTCTCGCAAAAGGGTATCGATAAGACGTACGTCGAATTCATGAGCCCGCGCGACAAGGGCCGGCACCTGCTGATGCTGGGTGACGATATGTGGATTTACCTGCCGGACACCAGCCGTCCGGTGCGCATCACGCCGCTGGAGCGCCTGTCGGGCGATGCGTCCAACGGCGACGTGGCGCGGACCAACTACGCCGCCGACTACACGGCGGTTTATCAACGCAAGGAGAAGCTGGGCGAGGTCGAGTGCCACGTGCTGGAACTGACAGCCAAGCGCAAGGGTGCGACCTACCAGCGCATTCTTTACTGGGTGCGCGTGGAAGATGCGCGCCCTGTGCGCGCGGAGTTTTACCTGACGTCGGGCAAGCACATCAAGTCGGCAACTTTCGACGATTACGAACAGATCGGCGGGAAGGTTCTGCTTCGCCGCTTTACGCTCTACGACGAGATCCGGCACAACTCGCACAGCCTGCTTGAATATTCGCAGACCAGTCCGCGCCAATTGCCCGACAAGCTTTTTTACCAGGGACGGGCGGACCGGTTCTGAGAGGGCAAGAATTGGAAATGAACCGCGCATTCGCCGTCGGCCTGATGTATTTGGGCGTATGCCTCGTGGCAGGCGCCCAGGATGCGCTTGCGCCCGAGGAGAGCCATCTCATCACGCGCTATTCGTTGGCGGTCATCGACGACGCTACGTTCTATGGCGACAAAAGCGCGCCCGTTCCGGCGGTGCTGAACCAGGTGCTGCTGGAGCCGACATTCGGCGTGAAATATCACCGCCGCTGGACGTTTTCGACCAGTCTGGTCGGCGCCGAGACAACATACTCCGACAACGTGACGCACATGCGCGTGCGGGAGACGTATAGCGGGTTGTCAGCGGGCGATTTCGACTTGATGGCGGGGCGCAAAATGGTGCGGTGGGGCACGGGGTACGCGTTTACATCGGCCGGGGTGCTGGATCCGCCGCGCATCCCCACCGATCCCTCCGACCGGCTGAACCTGAACGAAGGCCGCGACATGCTGAAGGCCGACTGGGTGCGGGGCCAGCATGCGATTACATTCGCTTGGTCGACCGCCGCGCTGGCGCGGAAAGGGATGACGGTGCACGATACGACGGCTGTGCGGTACAACGTTCTGGTGCACGGGTTCGACACTTCGCTGATTGCAGGCAACGACCGCGGCGGCGACTCCTTCGGCGCGCTCACGTTCACGCGCGTACTGGGTCAGGCTTGGGAGATGCATGGCGAGGCGACCTGGCGCGAGCACGAAGCCGTCCTGCTGGGCGCGAAGTACACCACGCCGGCGGGCATCACTTTCCTCGGCGAATTCTACACGCCGCCAAACATCGCGTATTATCGGTCCATCAGCTTATCGCCATCGGCCGGACGGCAGTGCTACGGTTTTTTCAATGCCGGAAAGTCGCGGCTGCGCGAATTGCCGGGATGGAAGGAATGGGACTTGTCGGGATCGGTGGTGACCAACTTCTCTGACCACAGCTTTGTCGCGATAGCGGATGCGAACCGCTGGTTCGGCAAACACTTCTCTTCCTACCTTCATTTGGAGATCCCGATAGGCGGCAAGCGGTCGGAGTACGGTGCGGCTCCCTATGCGACGGCTACATCGGTGGGTATCCGGTTCCAGCTATGAAAGAGAACTTGGAGAAGAATAACGCACGTTGTGACGAGCCGACGGCAACGGCAAAGGCCGTCACGCGGGAGGTATTGCAGTGGTGCCTCTGGGGGATTCCGCTGGTCGCCGTCGTGATCGGCGTGTTTCTGCTGGTGGTGCAGCACGCGCAATTCTCTCAAGCCGGGCGCAGGTTCCTTTCCTCGATCGTGTACGCGATGGTGATTGGAACCCCGTCGGCGATTCTGCTCAACTGGGTAGGGTTTCGCTTCACCAACCGGTTCCCGCGGTTGGTCTGGCTCATGAATACCGGGGTGCTCCTGGTCACCGCGACCTTCGGTTGTTTCGTCGCCGGGCTCGTGTTCCAGGCAATCGGTTTCCAGGGAAGGTCACAATACTGGTTCGAATTCAAGACTTCGCTAGCGAACTGCTACGTGATTTCGCTTACGGTGGGCCTGAGTATTTCCTCGTTCGAAACCATGCGGCACAGGCTGCAGTCGGCGACGCTCAGGCTGAGAACGCAGCAGGCCGAACAGGAGCGCGCCAACAAGCTTCTGGCCGAGGCCAGGCTTTCTTCGCTGGCTTCGCGCATTCATCCGCACTTTTTGTTCAACACGCTCAACTCCATCGCCTCGCTGATTCCGAGCGACCCGAAACGCGCCGAGGACATGGTGGGGAGGCTGGCTTCGCTGCTGCGATTCTCGCTGAGCGGAAACCAGAACGGGCTGGTGGCCCTCAGCCAGGAACTGAAGATCGTGCGGGACTACCTGGAAATCGAGCGGACCCGGTACGGGCCGCGGCTGCGCTACACCCTCGAGGCTCCGGCGGCCCTGGAGGAAGTGAAAGTGCCGCCATTGGCGTTGCAGACGCTGGCGGAGAATGCGATCAAGCATGTGGTGTCGCAACGGGCGGAGGGCGCGACCATCCAGGTAGTAGGCGCCATGGAAGGAAACCGCATGCGGCTCCAGGTGATCGACGACGGGCCCGGATTCTCGCTTGAATGCATCACCCCTGAGCACGGGCTGGGAAACCTTGTCTCGCGGCTCGAACTGCTTTATGGCGAGCGCGGACAGCTTTCGGTGGAGCGAGCGGACGGAATAACCATCGTGAGCCTGCTGTTTCCTGTAGAGTGAGAGTTTTCCGTCATGGAAGCCGCACCGCTGCGCGCTTATCTCGTGGACGACGAACCGCTCGCGCTGGAGCGGCTGACGCGATTGCTGGCCGAATTCGATGAGGTGACGATTGCCGGGAGCACGACCGATCCGGCCGAGGCGCTGCGCTTTCTGTCGGGAGAAGGCCAGCCGGTGGACGTGCTGTTTCTGGACATTCAGATGCCGGGGATGACGGGCTTCGATCTGCTGGCGCGCGTGACGGCGCAGCCCTTCGTCATCTTTACCACGGCCTATGACGAATATGCGCTGCGGGCATTTGAAGTGAATTCGATCGACTACCTGCTGAAGCCGATCGAGGCACAGCAACTGGAAAGGGCTGTCCGCAAACTGGGGCGGGTGCGGCCCGCCGCCCGGCCGGCGTGGCAACAGAGCGGCGAACTGCCCGAGATTCTGAGGGAACTGGCGGCATCGCTGCGGGGCGAGCACCAGGAATATCCGCGCCGCATCGCATACCGCGTGGGCGAGCGGATTTCGTTTCTCGATCTGGAAACCGTCACCCACTTCCAGGCGCTGGACAAGCTGACCTACGCGATCGCCAACGGGCGCCAGCACAGCGTGGACCAGACGATCGCCGACCTCGAGCGGCGTCTCAACCCGGCGCGCTTCCTGCGCATTCACCGCGCCGTGTTGGTCAACATGGAGTGGATCCAGGAGGTTAATTCCTTTTTTGCGGGCAAGGTGCTGGTCACGCTGAAGGACACACGCCATACGCGGTTGCCGGTGGCGCGGGACCGGGTACGGGAGCTGAAGGGGCGACTGGGGATTTGAGGGCTGTTTCGCCGAAGTTTCGCGCTCTCCCAGATCCCAAAACCGGGGACCTGGGGCACCCAACTGGAACACACTTAGTGGACAACCGTTGTTCCCGGGTGGCAAACTTTTGCCTATAGGAAACCTGCCAGGCCGGCTTCCCCATTTGCCGTGACCGTTATCTCTTCATACCCTCGAAATTCGACTTCCCCCTGGAGTGTATCCGGCTCCCGCATCGGGATGATTCCGCAGCTCGTCGGGCTACCGATCCTGGCGGCGATGGTGTTCTCGGCGTCGGGGTGTCATCACGACCAGGTGCGAGCGGCGGCGGGCAGGAGGCTCGACTTCAACCAGGATGTGCAGCCGATCCTGGCTGCCCGCTGCTTCGCCTGCCACGGACCCGACCCGGAGATGCGCAAAGCCGGGCTGCGGCTCGACCTGGGGGAATGGGCGATGAAGAAGCGCCCGGGCCACAAGGACGCCATCGTTCCCGGACACCCGGAAAAGAGTGAGCTGGTCAAGCGCATCGAGTCGAAAGACCCGCATTACCTGATGCCGCAAAATGCCCAGGGTGAAGCCAAGCCGATGAAGCCGGAAGAGATCGCGACCCTGAAGGAGTGGATCAAGGAGGGTGCGGCTTATCGGCCCCACTGGGCATTCGAAGCGCCTGTGCGGCCGGCGATCCCGGCGGAGACTGAGAAGGGATGGGCAAAGAATCCGATCGATGCTTTCGTGCTGGCGCGGATGAAGAAAGAGGGCCTGAAGCCATCACCGGAAGCGGACAAGGCGACCTTGATTCGCCGCGCGACCCTCGACCTGACGGGCCTGCTGCCCACCCCGGCCGAAGTAAAGGCCTTCGAGAACGACACGTCTCCGCGGGCGTATGAACACCTGGTGGATGGGCTGCTGGCGCGGCCCACGTTTGGCGAGCAGCGCGCGCGGTATTGGCTGGACTATGCGCGCTACGCCGATACGTACGGGCTGCACTACGACAACAGCAAGGACATCTGGCCCTACCGCGATTACGTGATTCGTTCCTTCAATCAAAACAAGCGGTTCGATCGGTTCGCGATGGAGCAGATCGCCGGCGACCTGATGCCTGCGAAAAATCTCGATCCATTGATCGGCAGCGGCTACGTGCGCCTGGGGCTGAGTTCGAATGAAGGCGGGACCATCACTGAAGAGTTGAAAGTGAACATTGCGCGCGAGCGGACCGAGGCGTTCGGCGCTACGTTCATGGGAATCACCGTGGGATGCGCAGTGTGCCACGACCACAAGTTCGATCCCACCACGCAGAAGGATTTCTACGCGTTAAGCGCGTTCTTCAATAACATCGACGAGAAGCCGTTCAATGACGACCGGCCGGTGTGGGCGCCGGCGGTGCGGATTCCGAAGCAACAAAATGAGGACGCATACGACCGCGTGCTGGCAAGGCGGTCGGAGCTTGCGGGACGGCAGCGCGCCATCCGGCTCGAAGCGCGCAGCCTGGTGGAAAAGTGGCTGGCGTCGCGGCAGAATCCTCCGGTCGCCGTGCCGACGGACAAGCTGCTGGTTCGCCTGCGTCTCGACGAAGGCGCCGGCGATGTGCTGAACAACAGCGCGCCGCATGCCAATCCGGCGAGTTTTCGCGCCACGGTATTAAAGCCGGAGTGGGGCGAGACCACGTGGCTGTGGCCCGATTTCCGCATGCAGTCGAGCACCCGCGTGCTTTTCGATCAGATGGGCGACTACGAGGCGAAGCAGGCGTTCTCCGCCGGTGGATGGTTCATGATGCGCTCGGCGCCGTATTTCGCGGTCGGCAATACCGAGACCCTGATCTCGAAGATGGACGCCTCCCAGCACGACCGCGGATGGGCCCTTTCCAACGACAAGGGGATCATTACTGTCGAGCTTGTGAACCAGGCGCCCAAGGACGATGCGAAGCCAAAGGATCCCAAGGCGAAGAAGCCTCCGGAAGCGAAAGAGCTGTTCCGCTATCCCACGCCGCAGGACCTGACAAAGAAAGATCTCTCCGCGAATAAGCCACCCGAAAAGAAGCAGCCGGAGAAAAAGAAGAAGGAAGAAAAAAAGCCGGAGAAGAAGGAAGAAGCGAAGGACCCGACACCTGAGGTAGCAATCAAGGTCTCCACCGACGAGGCGCTGCCGGTGGACGGGCAATGGAAGCACATCTTTTTTACGAACGATGCATCGGGCCGCGCTTCCGGCGTACACATCTACGTCAATGGCCGGCAGGTGGAGACGCACGTGGTTGCGGATACGCTGGGCGGCGAAACCATCCGTACAAAGGCGCCGATGCAGCTCGGATGGCGCTATCCAGATGCCGACCCCGCCAAGCAGACGCGGTACCAGGACATTCGCTTCTACGAACGCGCACTGAGTGCGGACGAAGCGAAGCGGCTGCCCTTCGAGGATTTTGTTGCCGACGTGGCGGCAAAGCCGGCCGCTCAATGGAACGAGGATGAGTGGCACGCGGTCATCCAATTCTATTTGAACAACGTCGATGGCGAGTACCGGCAGGTTGGGGACGAAATTGACAAGCTGGATGCGCAGCTCGACAAGCTCTCCGAGGGCGGCAACCTGACGCTGGTTTCCTGGGAGAAGCCGACGTTGGCGTATGCCGATGTACTGACGCGGGGGGCGTACGCGGCGCGCACTGAGCGCGTGGAGGCCAACACGCCGCATTACCTCCCCGCGTTGCCAAAGGACGAGCCGCACAACCGGCTGGCTCTGGCGCAGTGGACGGTGAGCCCGCAGAACCCGCTGACGGCGCGGGTCACCGTCAATCGCATGTGGTACGAGTTGTTTGGGACCGGCATTGTGGAGACGACGGAAGACTTCGGGATCATGGGTCAGAGGCCGTCGCATCCCGAGCTGCTCGATTGGCTCGCGGTGGAGTTTGGCGAGAGCGGTTGGGACATCAAGCACATGTACAAGCTGATGGTGATGTCGGCAACGTACAGGCAGAGCGCGGCGTCGACGCCGGCGCAATTGGCGAGGGACCCGAAGAACGTCTATCTTTCGCACGGGCCGCGGTTCCGCATGGACGCGGAGATGGTGCGCGACATCGCGCTGCAGTCCGGCGGGCTGCTGGTGCCGACCATCGGCGGGCCGAGCGTAAAGCCGTACCAGCCGGCGAACGTGTGGGAGCAGGTGAGCTATCCGACCAGCGACACGGTGCATTACGTGCAGGAGCACGGGCAGGCGCTCTACCGGCGCAGCATGTACACCTACTGGAAGCGCATGGCGTCGCCGCCGAATATGGATGCGTTCGACGCGCCCATGCGCGACGTGGTGTGCACGCGGCGGCAGCGGACCGATACGCCGCTGCAGGCTTTGGTGACCATGAACGATGTGCAGTGGGTGGAGGCGGCGCGGGCATTGGCCGCACGCGTGATACGGGAGGGCGGGAAGAATCCTGAACAGCGGATCAACCTGATGAGCGAGATCCTGCTGTCGCGCGATGCGCCTCCGAACATGGAAGGAGTGCTGGAGGAATCATTCAAGCAGATGCAGAAGCACTATGAAGCCGACCCAAAGGCCGCGCACGCATTGATTAATGAAGGCGAGAAGAAGCCGGACGCGGCGATTCCGGCGCCGGAACTCGCGGCATGGACGATGGTGGCCAATGAAATGCTGAACCTGGACCAGACCGTCAACAAGTAGTGTGTTCCTCGAAGATTCGTGGCAACCCAGTGATCTTGGACGAGACGGTAGTGAAGTAGCCGAGGATTCAAAATGAAGCAACATCCGTTGTGCACGGATTGCGAAGCAACATCGACACCGATGGACCTGCCGATTCCCGACGGGCTCAAGCGGGAGTGGGCCGCGCTGGAGACACGCCGGCGCTTCCTGGGGCGCTCGGGCAAAGTGCTGGGCTGGGCCGCGATGGCCAGCCTTTTTGGCGAGACCGCGCTCGGCGGCGATGTGCGCGACTCGAATCCTAGCCAGCCTTCGGTGCCTGGCCGCGAGGAGTTGCGGCTGCCGCATTTTGCGCCCAGGGCGAAGCGCGCCATCTACCTGTTCATGTCGGGCGGCCCGCCGCAGATCGACATGCTGGACTACAAGCCAAACCTGGCCGCGCAGTTCAACAAGGATATGCCCGACTCGGTTCGCGGCAACCAGCAGTTGACCGGGATGACCGCGGGACAGGCGCATTTCCCCGTCGCGCCGTCGCACTGGCCTTTCAAACAGTATGGACAGACGGGAACGTGGGTCAGCGACCTGCTGCCCTACACGGCGCGCATGGTGGATGACCTGACGATCGTGAAGACCGTCAACACCGATGCCATCAATCACGAGCCGGCGATCATGCTGATGAATACCGGCAACATGAACGCGGGCAAGCCGTGCATGGGCTCTTGGCTCGCCTATGGCCTCGGCAGTGCGAACGACAACCTGCCCACGTTTATCGTGCTGCAGACCAAGACGAATCCGAAGGAAAACAACCAGCCGGTTTCGTCGCGGCTGTGGAGCAGCGGATTTCTTTCGTCGGAGTATGCGGGGGTTGGATTGCGGTCGGGGGGCGACCCGGTGCTGTACCTGGCGGATCCCGACGGGGTGGATCGTGAAGTGCGCCGCCATATGCTCGATGCGGTGGAGCAGATCAACCGGCAGACACTCGAGGAGATCGGCGATCCGGAAACCAACGCGCGCATCGCGCAATACGAAATGGCGTATCGCATGCAGTCTTCGGTACCGGAACTGGTGGAGCTGAGCAAGGAACCACAGTCTACGTGGGATCTCTACGGGCCGGACGCGAAGGAGCCGGGCACCTTCGCGTACAACTGCCTGCTGGCACGGCGCATGGCGGAGCGCGGAGTGCGGTTTGTGCAGGTGTACAAGCGCGGGTGGGACGTGCACGATAACGTCACGGGCACATTGCCGATCCTATGCCAGGAAACGGATCGCGCCTGCTACGCGCTGGTGACGGATTTGAAGCGCCGCGGGCTGCTGGATGACACGCTGGTGATCTGGGCGGGTGAGTTCGGACGCACCGTGTACAGCCAGGGCGGCCTGACGCCGGAGAACTATGGGCGCGACCATCATCCGCGTTGCTTTACCACGTGGATGACGGGCGGCGGGGTGCGGCCGGGGCTCACCTGGGGTGAAACCGACGACTACAGCTACAACATCGTGAAGGACCCGGTGCACGTGCGGGATTTCAACGCGACGATTCTTCACTGCCTGGGAATCGATCACAACAAGTTCACATTCAAGTTCCAGGGTCTCGATCAAAAACTGACCAGCCCGGTGCCGGCCTACGCGGTGAATGGGCTCCTCGCATGATGCAATCCGCCGCAGAGTGGGGCGAGAAGCTGCGGGCAGAATGGCGCAGGGCGCGGCCGGCGTGGATCCTCGCGCTGGGGGTGAGCTTCATATTGATCGTTTTGCCGGAGATCGCGCGGCTGGACGGAAAGCCCCACGCGGACTGGCAACAGTTCCTGGGGCGATTTCATCCGCTGGCCGTCCACCTGCCCATCGGGCTGATCGTGCTTGTGCCGGTGCTGGAAATTGCGGGCGCCTTCCGTCCGGCGATGCGCGAGGCGGCCGGGTTTGTGCTGGCTCTTGCCTGTGCCGCGTGTTTCGGGACGCTGATGCTTGGGTATCTGCTCGCGTATGGCAGCGGGGATACCGGAGCGATCGTAATACGCCACATGTGGGGCGCAATCGTGCTGGCCATCGGCTTGACGTTGTGCGTGCTGGCGCGCCCGTGGTGGTCGTCGGGAAGCATGCCGCGCGTGTATCCGGCGCTGCTGGGCTGCATGTTGCTGGTGCTTCTTTGGACCGCGCACCAGGGCGGCTCGCTTACGCACGGCAGCGGCTATCTCACCGAGTACATGCCGGCGCCGTTGAAGCGGCTGGCTTTGCTGGGGACGGTGGATGCGGCGGTGCCCGACTCGTTTTATGCGCAGCATATCAATCCCATTCTCGACGCCAACTGCGTCACCTGCCACGGGACGCGCAAGGGCGAAGGCGGATTGCGCCTCGACTCCTATGAATCGCTGATGCGGGGCGGCAAGGATGGGCCAGTGATCGTGGCGCGCAATGCGGACAAGAGCCTTCTGCTGGCGCGGATCACGCTTCCCCAGGGCGACCCGCACCGGATGCCTGCCGAGGGGCGGCCCCCGCTCAAGCCCAACGAGATTGCCTGGATTCGCGCATGGATTGGGACCGGCGCCTCGCCCAGCATCAAGGAGGTGGCCGGGGTAAGGCTGCCAGCGGAACCGCACGATGTGCCGCCCGATCCGGTGGGAGATTACAGCCAGTTGGCCAACGAGATCGCCGCCATGCGCCACGCGCAGGGGGCAAAGCTTCTGCCTGTTTCGGCCAAGCCTTCCGACGGGCTGATTCTGGACACGGTCGATTCGGCTTCCAGCTTCGGCGATGCGCAGCTCGCGGCATTCCAAAAATTCGCGCCGTATATAGTGGAAGCGGACCTGGCGCGCACGGCGGTGACCGATGCCAGCTTCGATACGCTCGCGCGTTTCAGCCATCTGCACGCCTTGCACCTGGAAGGAACGTCCGTGACCGGGCAAGGCATTGCCAAGCTGGCCGCATTGCCGCGGCTGAATTATCTGAACCTGAGCGAGACGAAGATGACGACGGATTCACTCGGCGCATTGAAATCGATGCACAACCTGCGGCACGTGTATCTGTTCGACACGCCCGCGCAGCAATCGACCCAGGAATCGGCAGGAGAAGAGCGATGAGCAAGTCCCGAAGGAACTCTGAAATGAACCGGCGGAAGTTTTTCGTCGCCGCGGGAGCAACCACTCTGGCGTCGCTGGGCATGCGCGAGGCGAGGCCTGAAACCACGGGCGAGGACGAGAAATACATGCAAACAGAAACGCTGACGGGAAACGGCGAGTGGACGTACCGGGTGATGGTGGGCTGGGGAAAACTTCCCCAGGGAACCCAGTTCGGCGGCACGCATGGAGCTGTCGCTCAGGACAACACGGGCCGCATCTACGTGAGCACGCAAAGCGACACCGGAGTGCTGGTATACAGCCAGGACGGCAAGCTGGTAACGACTATCGCCGGAGAATATCCCGAGATTCACTCCATGGTCCATGCCGTTGAACAAGGCGCGGAGTACTTTTACTGCACGGTGCAGAAGGGGACGCCAGAACAGAATTGGCTGTTCATCAAGATGAAGACAGATGGAACCGTGGTGCAGAAGATTACCGCGCCTGGCGAGGCCGGCTTCAAGGCGCCCAACGAATGGCGCTTGACGGCCGCGGTTCCCGCGCCTGACGGATCGATCTTCATCGCCAACGGGTACGGCGATTCGCGCATTTTTCGATTCGATAGCAAGGGGCGATTCAAGGCGAGCTACGGCGGCAAGGGCCACGAGGAGGGAATGTTTGATTGCAGCCACGGGCTGGCGGTCGACGCGCGCTACGATCAGCCGCTGCTGCTGGTTTGCGACCGTGAAAATCGCCGGCTTTGCCATTTCGATTTCGATGGCAAGTTTGTCCGCACCGTGACTCAGCATCTGCGGCGGCCGTGCCAGGTGAGCTTCCAGGGAGATTACGCGGTGGTCTCGGAACTGGAGGGCCGCGTCACGATCCTCGACCGAGACAATGCCCCCGTGGCGTTCCTGGGAGACAATCCGCGCAAGCAGCAATGGGCGAAGTATGAACTGGACCCGGGCGCCATTGCGGCGGCAACCTTCAGCGCGGCCCACGGGTGTTTTATTGATAAGCAGGCCAATATCTATGTGTCCGACTGGAACCACACGGGGCGGGTTACGAGGCTGAGCCGGTTGAGCGCGTAGCGTGTTTCATCCGCAGTGGCAAGCGGTATCGGAGATCGCGAAATACAGGTCCTTCGACTGCGCCCGCCGCCGGTCGGCGGGCTCCGCCCAGGATGAAAAATCTAAACAGTCGAGTACAACATCCGTGACCTGATAGTGCCTAAAGGCTGGCGGAGTCGAGCGAATCGGGCGCGTCGTACAGGCGCATCAATCTTGTCATGGAAGCATTCCAGAGCGCCTTGTGCCATAACCAGGCTTCGCTGGAAACAAAGCCGCTATGCTCGAGGCTGAGCGTGGTTCTTTCAAAATCACCCTGCAGGCGAATCTCCACGCTGGATTCAGGAACACAAAGATCGCCGTCAACCCTCCACGAAAACATGACGTAGCGGCGGCGGCAAACAAGGTAGGTGCCGGTAATCAAAACGGCAGGAGCATCGCCGCACGAGTGTTCGAGAAGGTAGTCATCGTGAATCCGGGTAGCGGCCGGAGAACAACCATCATGGCCGGGCAGGCAGAGCCATGCTTCTAGATATTCGGGAACGGTAAGGACCTGGAACAAGCGGCGCGCATCGGCGCGGATGCTGAGATCCATGCGGATGGCCGCATCGCCGGGCCGAAACGCTTCGCGAATTCTGCGAGAGGAATGGCAGGCTTCGGAGTGCTGCGGGTTCAGGAAAGCGAGGTTCGGATTCATATGCCGTCAGGGGTGCATGCCACATTCCAGGTCCGGTCCCGGCGCGGACTTTGTGACGAAGTCCGGATTGGGAAGAATAGGGCGCATGCGGCTGAGAGCCGGTGACCGATGGGCGGCCGGCCGCGTTTCAGATCAAGCTGCACAATATCCAGAAATCTGAATTTGACGAAATGGACGTTCCAATTCATAAAGTTCGGGACGAAATGCGGCTACGAGTGTCGAAATATCGAATTGCGTTGCGGACTACAAAACGGAGAAGTGGGGGGCAGTGAGGAACGGCAGCAATAATCCAGAAAAGCGAAAGTAACTCAGCGGTGAAGCGATTCAAGGATGCGTGATTTGTAGCTGCGGCTCATGGCGATCCGCTGTCCGTCGAGCATGATGACCGAGGACTCGCCATCGTGCTCGGTGCGGACTTCCTTCACGAACTGAAGGTTGACCATGTAGGAGCGATGCACGCGCAGGAACGTCTGGGAATCAAGGCGTTCTTCGAGGTGGGCCATGGTTTCGCGCAGCAGGTGGGTCTCGCGCTCGGTGGAGAGGCGGACGTAGTTCTCTTCGGCTCCGATCCAGCGAATCTCCGATACCGGCAGAAAGAGGATGCGCCCGCGGGATTTGAATACGATGCGGGTGGTATGTCCACGGGTGTTGGCATCCTTTTCCTCGGTACGGGCGGCGCTGTCGGCGGGGAAGAGCCGTTCGCGCACGCGCTGAATCGCGGCGCTGAGGCGTTCCGAGGTGAACGGCTTCAGCAAGTAATCGACCGCATGGATTTCAAAGGCGCGCAGCGCATACTGATCGTACGCGGTGGTAAACACAATGGCGGGCCGGGGCATGTCTTCTGAGTCGATGGCACCGATCACGTCGAAGCCGTCCATGCCCGGCATGCGGATATCGAGGAACAGAAGCGCGGGCTTGGTGAGGCGCACCAGTTCGACGGTTTCGTTGGCAGAAGCGCATTCGCCCACGATTTCCACTTCGGGTTCATCGCGCAGCAGTTGACGCAGCTTCTGCCTGGCCAGCACTTCATCATCTGCTAAGACCGCTTGGATCATTCTCCACCGTATCTGGCGAAGCCATTTTCGACTTCCCTGGTGAGTTGAAATGGGAATGCGATTGTTACCCTGACGTGGGTCCGGTCGATCTCGGACAGATCGAATGAGCAGTTTTCCCCATAGTGCAGACGCAACCGGCTGCGTACGTTGGCCAGCCCGACGCCGTGTCCGTTTTTAATGCCGGGCTTCAAACCCAGACCGCTATTGATCACCGAGACGGCGACCATGCCGTTCTCACGGTGCGCGTTGATGAGCAGTTCGCCATCCTTTTCTATCTTGGAGAGGCCGTGAGCATAGGCGTTCTCCACCAGCGGCTGGAGAAACATGGCGGGCACCAGCGCATCGTGCAGCTCCGCGTCGATGGCCACTTCGCGCCTCACCCGTCCGGCATATCGCTGGTCCTGCATGGCGAGGTAGACTTCGATGAAATCCATTTCATCGCGAAGCGGAATGAGCTGCATGTTGCCGCGCTCAAGCGAAATGCGCAACAGGCTGCTGAGCTGTTCCAACATGATGTCGGCTGCGTCCACATCGCTGCGCATCAGGCTGGAGATGCTGTTCATGGCGTTGAAGAGAAAGTGCGGGTTCAACTGCATGCGAAGCACGGCCAGCTTGGCATTGGCCAGCTGTGCTTCCAGCTGGGCTGTCGCCTTTTCCTTTTCGCGGAATCGCTGGTAGTAATCGATGCCGAGAAACAGGAAGAACGCGCACCAGAAGATGATCAGGCTGTCGATGAACTCGGCCTGCAGCTGGAATCGAAAGCGCTTCCAGTAACTCATCTGCGGCAGATCGAGCGGAATTCGGGGAAAGAGAAGTACCCAGACCATTTCTTCGATCACGGGGAAGATAAGGGCGAGAGGGATCACCCGGATGAGCGTTCGGACAAGATTCCTTCGCGAGACGAGGCGCGGCCAAAAGTGCCACATCAGCCAGCAGAGGACGCCCCAGACGAAAAACTGTGCTCCCCAGGCGCCAAAGAGGATGGCCGTGTTGACGTGATATCCCCAATGGCGGAAGTTGACCCAGCTTTGCAGGGCGAACAATTCGCCCACTACGGTGACTGCCGGGATCCAGATGGCAGGATGCATGAACAGGGGCTGCCTGCGACCCTGCCCGAAGGCGCTTGCATTCGTCGTAAACTCAGGGGACATGTGTCCAACTCTCCCACACGCCGGGTTGGTTACCGAAGTAAAATTCGGTTCAATCCACGTTGCATTCATTGTCTTTGCCTGAGCCGACGAATTCAAGAAATTGGGGTTGGAAAGAGTTGGGGTACAAATTCTGATTATCTGAGAGGTAAGACGGCGCGAATAGTTTGAAGTTATCGAGGCTATTGCGAGTAATGCGGCCGCAAATCCCGGGTAGGGTGCAGGTTGCCATTTGTTCGATGCCGTTCACCTCAACCGGCGGCTGTTCGTCACAAAACTCGTTGAGGCCTTAATGAACCCCGCCCTGGCTGGGCCAGGACGGGGCACCCAGATGCCGAAGGTTTGTAGGCACCGCACCTTAGCGGCTAGAACAAAGACGTCGCGAGGTGGGGCGGCAGTCCGATTTGTGGCCGGTTCGTTCAGAAGCGGACTTTGGCGCCCAGTTCGATGCGGCGGCGGTCGATGCCGGAGAAGACCGAATTTGTCTGCCCGCCGTCAGGATTGAACAGCGTATTGCCAAATGCGCCGCCTGCTTCGGCGAAGTTGCCAAAGTCGATATTCACGCCGGGGACGCCGCGATATTGGCGGTTGAGGACGTTGTAGGCTGTGCCGCGCGCCTCGATGGTAATGCGGTCGTGGATCTTGAAATCCTTGAGCACCGCCAGGTTGGCGTTATTGATGGTCTGGCCGCGCTGCTGATTGCGTCCGCCGCCGGCGAAGGGCGTGCCGAAGAAGGCCGCCGAGGCATCGTTATTGACGATCCAGTGAACGTTCTGGCGCGATATCGGGGAGCCAGTGTAGTAATCCACCATGCCGCAGTCGCTCGCGCTTGGATCGGTGCACTGCCCGACCGTGGCAAAAGGGGCCTGGCGGTTATTAAGGATCGGCCGGCAGGTGGTGCTGCCGGACGCTTCGGTGGGATCGCAGAGCAGGCGGTCGTTGGCGGGATTCTCGACGACGGTGTAGGGCTGGCCGCTGGCATACCGCCAAACAGGATTGATCTGCCAGCCACCGACGAGGGCCCGGGTAACCACGTTGGCAGTCTTCATCGCGGGCACTTCGAAGATCATGTAGACGGACGCGAGCAGGGGATAATCCAGGCCGCTTACGCCCCGCTCCGCATGGGACAGGTCGAAAGGACTCTGCGAATAGTTGGTGGTGTTTCCACCCGTGCCCGTGGCATAGATCTCGCTAATGTTATCGATGTCCTTGCTCCAGGTGAAGGTGGCTCCGGCGGTGACTCCGCGCCAATGTTCCACCGAGAGACGCGATTGCAGGCTGTTGTAGTTGGAGTAGCCGGTGTTGCCCAGGGTAACGAGATCAGTGCGATTGCAGTCGACAAATCCGGCCGTGGCGCCGGGAGCGCCGGGCGTAGTGCAAGGAGTCAGGCCGGATGGAATCACGTTCTGGTAACCCGCGGCAATCAGCGGGCCCAGCGCGGGATTGCCGTTGCGGTTCTCAAGGAGGCCTACGCCGTGATTACCGAGATAACGGACCTCGCCGACCATGTGGTGCGACAGCGCCTGCTGGACGCCCAGCGTCCATTGCTCCGTATAGGGGTTATAGAGATGGGGATCGGTGTTGGTCTGGGCGCGGAATCCGGGGTTACCACCCAGCGGCACTTGCGGATTGATGATCGGTCTCAGGGTTGCAGCCGACCCGTCGGCGGGAATGCAGTTGTTGCAGGTCTGTAGGCTGGCGAAGTTGATCGTGGGCGTGCCCTGGGCGATGTTGACGAAGGGATTGTTGAACGTGGCGTCATAGCCAATGTGGAAACCGCCGCGCACCACAAGCTCATTCTGCCCGTGGACAAGAGGCTGCCAGGCAAAGCCCACGACAGGACCGAGATTGTGGTTGGCCAGAGAAAGCGACTGAACCGTCCTGAGGTTCAAGGGCAGCGAGGTATCCCACAATGCCGTAGCCGGGTTCGATTCGCGATGCACAGTGAGGTCGTGGAGACCATTGATGGGCTGGCTCTGGAGTTCGTAGCGGAGGCCGAGGGAGAGGGTAAGTGTAGGCGTCGCCTTGATGTCGTCCTGAATATAGAGTGCCCCGGAACTGAAAGTAAGCGGGAAGGACGAAACGCCATCGGCGTATTGGGTGAGCTCGGGCTGGCTCTGGATAAAGGCGCCGAAATTGGGGAAAGTGAACGCCCCATTGAAGAAGAAAACGCCGATATCGGTTTCGGGGAAATGACTGAATTCTCCGCCGAACTTGATGCTGTTCCGGCCGAGTTGCCAGGTCGCGTTGTCCTGGATTTGCGAGCTTTGGATGATTCGCCCTTGAGGCCAGGCTACGTAATCGCCGAGATTCAAGTCGGTTTGATCGGCGAAGTTGACGCGGATGGGGCAGCCGGTGCTGATGGCCTGGATGGTGCAATTGGGGAACCCTCCGCCGCCGAAGGAGATCGACGTGTGGGAATAACTGTAGCGAAGCTGATTGATGAGACGGTCGTTGAAGGTATGGCTCCAGTCGGCTCCAACATAGTGACTGGGCCCGCCTACGTTAACAATTCCTCCGGTCACGCTCTCCGCGGCCCCGAGGTAATCATAGTCGTAGGTGAAGTTCGTGGTGTAAATGTATCGCCCGAAGATGCGATCGTGAGCTCCGAGCTGGTAATCGACGCGGCCCATGGCCTCGTAATCGTTGAGCGGCGAGGAAACCGTGCGGCGGGCGGTGGCGAACTCAATGGGAGTGCCGAGGACATTGATCATCGTGGGCGTGCCGAAAGTGAGCGATCCGGCTTTCACTGACGCGGGCCCGATGGCCGCCAGCGCACCCACGGCAGCATTGTTGGGAAACGCCGCCTGCAGTTCGGTGATGCCGTTGGGAGTGGGAGTGACGAAGGGCGCGGACGACGCCGGCGCCTGCCCGGTTCTTTGATGCTCGAAGTTGCCCGAACCGAAAAACCAGAGCTTGTCCTTCCTGATCGGTCCGCCCATGGTCCCGCCCCAGCGGTTATCGACGAAGCGCGGCAGGGTCGGCTGGAAGCATCCGGTGGATGGGCTCGCGCCGGGCGCGCAATAGCCGAATACGGTGCTCTTGTCCTGGTTGGCCAGGGAGTCGGCCCAACTGCCGTTGTAAAACTCATAGGCCGAACCGTGGAATTGATTGGTGCCGGCCTTGGTAACGTAGTTGATCACCGCGCCGGAGTTGCGGCCGTATTGGGCGCTCTCCGAGGTGATGACCTGCACTTCCGCAATGGCGTCCCCGTTGCCGAAGAACACGTTCGGGCCGCCGATATTGGTGTCGTTATTGGCCTGGCCATCGAGTTGGAAGTTATTGTTGCGGTCGCGGATTCCATTGGTCGAGAACTCGGCGCCATTGTTATTGGTGAATTGGTTGCCGCCCGAAGGAGCCACGCCGGGCGTAAACAGGGCCACGATGTCAAAGCCATTCCCGATGGGAAGATCCTGTGTCTTCTGAGCATCGAACTCGGTGCTGATCTCGATGGTGTCAGGCTGAAGGAGAGCGGTGGAGGCTTCAACGGTGACCGCTTCCGAGGACGCTCCGACCTTGAGCGAAAGCAGTCCCAGGGGTGACGTTGTGCCTACCTGGACCTGGACATTATCGATCCTGAGCGGGGTGAAGCCCGCGGCTTCAACCGTGACGGTATAGACACCCACAGGCAACCCGGGAAGTTGAAAGGTTCCTGCGGAACTCGTGGTTGTCTTGAAGGCGGAGTTCGTGGTGAGTTCCGTGCCGATAACCGCGGCGCCGGCAACAATCGCTCCGCTCGGATCCTGCACCGTTCCACTGATGGATCCGGTCACGATGCCCTGGCTGATGCCCAGCGCCGTTCCGGCAAACAGAACGACGGCGACCAAGGCAGCCCTGGTGATGAGACGGGGAAATACGAGCATGATTGGCTCCAGTAAGGGGAAGATGGCCTGCCCGGTGGGCGGGTGCATGCGCTGAGCCAATCGATTGATAAGTGAGCGGTAAGTGACAGCCACCGGCAAACGGGGATGAACTATGCCAACTGTCCGGGCTAGCGGCGAAACCATGTCCGAAAGCTTGCCGGCCGGAAGTTTCTAAGTCCGTGAATACGGGACCAGGGGCCAAATCTGCTATGCGGTTTCATATCTGGTGACGAAGGTCATTGGAAGGGGACGAGCGTTCGGCAAGGGAGTATGGGCGCCAGGTAAAGCCGGCAGAATCGCCCCGTTATCGGCCCGCAGGGTTCCAACTTACGGATACAACTCGTCCCTGGCGGCAGTGCGCTGGTGTCCGAAGTCGGACAATCTGTATCGAATTCGACCACCCCGGTCATTCTTCCGCCTCTTGTTCGTTTTGGAATCCTATATGAATTCAAAGACATAGCCCGGGACGATGGTTGGAACGGAACTTGCACCCGTTACTTTACGTAACAACCGCTTTGGTTCCCTATCCCGAACGATTCATGCCCATTCTGTAACAACGCAAGCGGAGGTCGAGCAGTGATTCAGACGGTTATTGCAGACGATGAAGCTCTGGCGCGGCAGAAGTTAAGGGTATTGCTCCGTCATGAGCCCGACATACAGGTGGTGGGAGAGGCATCCTCTCCCTCGGAGATCGTGTCGCAGGTGCAAGCGAAAAAACCCGATCTATTATTCCTGGATATCTGTATGCCCACAATGAACGGCCTGGATGTGATTGCGGAGCTCTCCAGGGATAAAAGCTTTCCGATGCCGCATGTGATCATCACCACCGCGCACGGCGAATATGCGGTGCGCGCGTTTGAAATGCGGGCCGCTGATTATCTGCTGAAACCCTATACGGCGGAGCGCCTGCATTCGGCCCTGAACTATGCGCGAGAACGAGTTCAGGACGGCACGGTGAAGGGATCGCCCGATGCCAAACCGGCGGGGGCTCGTTCGAACCCGGCGCGCATCGTGTTCAAGTCGCGCGGGCGCATTTTGTTCCTTCCCATCACGGAGATTCGCTGGATCGCCGCCGAGGAGAACTACGTGCGCATTTGCACGGCCAACGAGAGCCACCTGCTGCGGGAAACGATGAATGGCATCGAGAGCAAGCTCGATTCGCAGATGTTTATGCGCGTGCATCGCTCGGCGATCGTCAATCTGAAATATGTGAAGGAAGTGCGAAGAGAGACGTCGGGCGACTTTTCGGTGCTGCTTTCGAATGGGCAGAAAGTGGCCATGAGCCGGAGCCATCACTCGCATATCGATAATCTGATCGCACGGTTGTAAACCAGCTCCGCATGGTTCCCAGGTCCCAAAACCGGGACCTGGGCCCCCGGTTATTGGCTGAAGAAATGCTTAGGGTGCTATGCTTGCGGCGACATGCCGCCCAAGCTGCGCGTTGCCTTCCTTCTGCTGGCCGCCACTCTTGCGGCCGGATCGTGCCTGTGCGCCCAGCAGCCGGAGCCGGCCCTTTCTTCCCTTCCCGCTCGTCATTCTCCCGAGTGGCTCAGATCGGGAGTCATCTACCAGATTTTCGTACGTTCCTTCTCGGCTTCCGGAGACCTGAAGGGGGTCACGGCGCGCCTGGACGATTTGCGCGCGTTGAACGTGAATGTACTCTGGCTGATGCCGATTCATCCGGACGGCCAGGTGAAGAAGAAAGGGTCGCTGGGGAGCCCGTACGCGGTGCGGGATTACTACGCCGTTGACCCGGCGCTGGGCACGAAAGACGATCTGCGCCGGCTGGTCCAGCAGGCCCATCGCCGGCAGATGAAGGTCATCATCGACGTGGTGGCCAACCACACCGCGTGGGACAGCGTGATGATGGCGCATCCCGAGTTCTACAAGAAGGACAAGGACGGCCACATTACCTGGCCCTATGACTGGACGGATGTCGCGGCGCTCGACTACTCCAACGAGAAGCTGCGCCGGTACATGATCGACATGCTCCTTTACTGGATCAAGGAATTCGATCTGGACGGATTCCGGTGCGACGCCGCGGGCGAAGTTCCCACGGACTTCTGGGAGCAGGCGCGCAAGGAACTGGAAGCCGCGAAACCCGACATCATGCTCCTGGCCGAGGCAAACAAGCCCGACCTGTTGAAGTGCGCATTCGATATCGATTACGCATGGCCGCTGATGCACGCGGTCGACGACGTGGTGATGAACGGTGAGCCTGCGGCGAAGATCCGCGAGACGATCGAACAGCAGCGTGTGCTCTTTCCAGGCGGGGCGCTGCATATGCGTATCAGCGATGATCACGACGAATTGCGAGCCGTCACCCGCTACGGATACCCCGGCGCGATCGCCGCGTCGGCGCTGATGTTCACCCTGGATGGAGCGCCCCTGATCTACAACGGGATGGAGGCAGGAGACTCCACGCAGTCGCGCGCGCCGGCATTATTTGAGCCGCAGAAGATCTTCTGGGATGCAGCCCAATGGCATCCCGAGTTCCCCAAGTTTTATGCCGCAATGGCGTCTCTGCGGCGGGAGCATCCGGCGCTCGCGCAGAGCGAACTGGTGTGGCTGCACAATTCGAATGAACAGCACGTGGTGACCTATCTGCGCCGGGCCGCCGGAGAAGAATTCCTGATTGCCATCAACTTTTCAAACACTCCTTTTCGAGGGACCGTGGAAGCCGGCGGGGCAGATTGGAAGGAAGTTGAGCTTCCGATCGCCAGGCCCGGAGCGGAAGCGCTTCCCTTCCTCTCGTTGCAGAGCTTTGGAGCACGCATCTTCAGAAGATCAGCCAGACAGGACCAGCCATGAGCACATCGAAGACAGAACCAGGGGGAACCGCCGCCATTGCAAGTCGCACGGTTTCGGAATCCAGGACCGTGACGCATTTTCGCAAGCCGGAAAAAAGCTTCTGGCAGATCTGGAACATGAGCTTCGGGTTCCTGGGCATCCAGTTCGGATGGGGCCTGCAGATGGCGAACATGAGCGCCATCTACGAATACCTGGGCGCGCGGGCCGACCAGATTCCGATCCTGTGGCTGGCGGCGCCGCTGACCGGCATGCTGATTCAGCCCATCATCGGGCATGCCAGCGACCGGACATGGGGACCGCTGGGCCGGCGCCGGCCGTACTTCCTGACCGGCGCCATCCTCAGTTCGCTGATGCTCGTCTTCATGCCCAATGCGTCGGCGTTGTGGATGGCGGCGGGCATGCTGTGGATTCTCGATGCGTCGATCAATGTGAGCATGGAACCGTTCCGCGCGTTTGTCGCCGATCTTCTGCCCGAAGGGCAGCGAACCTCAGGGTTCGCCATGCAGAGTCTGTTTATTGGCCTTGGCGCAGTCGTAGCGTCGGTACTTCCATGGGTGCTTACGAACTGGTTCCACATGCAACAGGCGGCCGGGGATACGCGCGCGGTTCCCACCGTGACGCGGCTTTCGTTCTACATGGGCGCAGCCGCATTCTTCGGAGCGGTGATGTGGACGATCCTTACGACGAAGGAATATCCGCCGGAAGACCTGGAGGCGTTTCGGCAGGCCAAGGCACAAAAAACAGGCCTGGGCGCGAATGTGAGGGAGATCCTCACCGCCATTGCGGAGATGCCTGAGACGATGCGCCGACTCGGGCCGGTGCAGTTATGCACTTGGCTCGGGCTCTTCTGCATGTGGCTCTACTTCCCGGTTGCCGTCGCGCATAACATCTTCGGCGCCAGCGATACGCACTCCCCGCAGTACCAGGCGGGCGTGCAATGGGGCGGCAACTGCTTCGCGGTGTATTCGTTCGTGTGCTTCCTGTTCTCATTCGCGCTTCCGGGGCTGGCGCGGAGACTGGGCCGCAAGCATACCCACACTCTGTGCCTGCTGTGCGGTGCGGCGGGTCTCATGTCGGTGATGATGATCCATAACAAGTACGCGCTGCTGCTGACGATGGTTGGAGTGGGCATCGCGTGGGCGAGCACGCTCTCCATGCCCTACGCGGTGCTCGCCGCTTCCCTGCCCCCGGCGCGGACGGGCGTTTACATGGGGATATTCAATTTCTTCATCGTCACGCCGGAGATCCTGGCATCCCTCTTCTTCGGATGGATCATGATCCACCTGCTCGGCAATAACCGCATGTACGCGGTTGTTGCCGGAGGCGTGTTCATGCTGATTGCGGCGGCGCTGATGCAGCGCGTGAAGGATCCGCGCACGTTGAGCGTGCAGGACGCATAAGGAAGATCGGGTCCCGTCCCGCTCTGGAAAAGCTAAGGTGCACCCGCATCGCGTACCGCACCGGCGACCGAAAAGCAGGTCCTTCGTCAGTCGCCGCGGCGACCTCCTCAGGAAGACAACCTTTGGGAGAATTTACTACTCAGTTCAATGCGCGGGCGGGATCGAACAGCAGCGGAAAGAATTGGCCTTCCATCTTGCTGCCCTTGGGGATCACCGGAACGCCGGTCAGCAGCACCTCATCGGATGCGGAGCGCACTCCATCGCGAAACACATTGATCAGCGTTGCCCGGCGGGGCCGGTCGGACCGGTTCTCATACGAGCCATGCACCATCAGCGGATGATGGAAGGAGCATTGCCCGCGCTTCAATTCGATGGGGACGGGGCGGAAGGCTTCCTTTTGTTCCGGCGAAAGCACGGTCATGATCTCATCCATGTCGCCGGTCAGCCCGGTGATGGGAAGCAGGTCCCAGCGATGGCTGCCGGGCACGTAGTAGAGGCATCCGTTGTCGCGCGTGCTGTCGTCGAGGGCGATCCAGCAAGTCAGGTGCGACATGGGCTGGGTGCGCGTCCAGTAGGAGTAATCCTGGTGCCAGGCCACTA
Source organism: uncultured Acidobacteriota bacterium (assembly GCA_963706455.1). GTDB lineage: Bacteria > Acidobacteriota > Terriglobia > Terriglobales > Acidobacteriaceae > Telmatobacter. The sequence goes on from CAVPNO010000014.1 coordinate 25,045, forward strand.
CGCCCCCGTGGTGCGCCGGCTTGCAGAAAAGCTGGTCGTGCCAGAAGCGGACCGGGGCGCCATCGAGCAATTGAGAGGCGGCCATGACGAAGGCCGGGCTCCACAGCACATCGTGGAATGCGGGCCCGGTCCGCCACGCGCCGAGGGCGTGAAATAAGACCGTCTTCGGATCTTTCGATTCGTTGGAGTGGTACTCGTAGAAGAGCTCGTGGAACGGATGTGAGGGGTCCATCAAGCCCGAAAGTTCGGAGCAGAGAGCCTCGACCTGGCGGTCATCAAGGACTGGCACCCCGGCCAGAAATCCCTGCTGATGAAACGATGCCACCTGATGATCGCTCAGGCGGAGCCTCTGCCATTGTTCCCTGTCGGGCTGGTGGAAAAGCGCTCCTGTGGGCGCATGCACTGCGGAGAGGTCCTGAATCATGTCGGTTATCCCCGGCGCCGCGATCAAGACTCCGGCGCACCCGTCTGTCTCTATACATGACGGCACGCACGCCCGGCAATTCCAACCCGGGACATATTCCCACGCTGTGAACCGAAGCCAGGGGGCAAGATAAGGCGATTACGGAATAGCCTGCTCACAACGGGTTCTTTTGCCCGCTGGGACATCGATTCGAGCGTATCGCCAGGGGTCGAAATCTCGCCCTCCGCGGCCGGCCCAGAACTGTGTCCAACAAAGAGAACCAAGCAATCAGAACAACTGCCAGCGCATCCATAGATACCCGCCCTTCAAACCCTGAAATACGCGGACCGAAAAGAAACCACCGCGGCGGCAGCGGACGAGCATCGCCCCAGAACGATGATCGCGATGCGACTACTCCCCATCACCGTTCAAGATGGAGGGCACTCGTCCGGCTGCGTACAGCGCGGGTTCAAAGACTTCTTGCGCCTGTCGGGGTAAGCTCCCGGCAGCGTGTAAATACCTGTCTAAGGATGAATGATTGCTGCGCGAAAAACATTTCTTGTTGTTTTCCGGACGACCCATTCATGGCTGCCGGGTTTCAATATCCAGCCGACGTGATCTCAAATCCGGCCCAGTAATAGGGGGCCGACCGGCGCGGGCGCGCCATCATCTTCAGCTGGCTTCGGCGCAGAGCCTCGGCCGGGGCGGCGCCGTTGGCGAACATCTCCCGGTAGAAGTCGATCATTAGTTGCCTGGTGGTGGTGTCGTCCACGCTCCACAGAGACGAGACCACGCGGCGGGCGCCGGCCCCGAGGAAGGCATGCGAGAGGCCGGTGACGCCTTCTCCGCCGAGATTATCGCCCGCCCCGGAGTCACAGGAACTGAGGACCACGAGTTCGGAGGAAAGGCGGAGACTGGTAATGTCGTCGATTTTTAGAAAGCCGGGAACCGGGTGTCCGTCGGGGGAGACCAGCGACAGCACCAGTCCGGAAAGTCCGGGCGCCGCCGTGTCCAACACTCCGTGCGTAGCCAGATGGAGGATCCGGTAGTCGCGCATCGCGGGACTAAGAACGGCATTGACGCTGGCGCTGAATCCCAGGAAGAGCGACACGTTGCCGGCACCGACAGCATCGGCGATTCCGGCGGCTTCTTCCGAGGTTCCCGTGAGGCGGGGCAGTGCCGGTCCCGGTCGTTTGTTCTCGTCGAAGGGCGATGCGCTCGGCACCTGGGGATCGGATTTCTCGATGTGGACACGTTCGTCACCGGCGTCGAACACCGGATCGGCCAGCACGGCTACTTCTTTGGGGAACGTTTTGCCCGCTACCGGATTTCGTTGCGACAGGAAAATCGAGAGCGACGGGATCATGACCACCTGGTGCGCGGTGATCAGCGGCGGCCCGGAATCAGCGTCGCAACCATGGGTGGGAAGCGATGCGAAAGCCAACGGGGCAAGATCGCCGTCGGCGACAATGGCGAGCTTTTCCATTCCCGGTTCGAGAAACGGCGCGACCAGTTTGCAGGAAAGTTCCGCGCTTACCCGGGTAAGGTCGGCGTTGTCGCCCTGAAAAGGCCGGGCGGCGGCCAGGCCGTGCCATTTCCGTACCAGGGTCTCGATCTCGTCCTGGCGGGCATGGATAACGTGGCTCCGGATGGCACCGTTGCGGACGACCCAGAGATAGCTTTGACTGGCGCCGAGAGCATAGTCAAACAGGGTGTCCGGCGAGGACTTGCTGGCCTCCGCGATCTCGTGCGCGGTGAGGGGGCGGCTGGTGGGAGCCGCCGTGAGGGTGCCGTTGCGCTCGGCATCCTCCATTCTCTCGAGGGAATCGATGGCCTGCGTCAGGGTGGCCGAATTCTCGTCGAGTTCGCGGCTGTGGCCGCCCTCCAGCATCAGCTTGAGGCGCCGGTCGTAAGCCTGGTCCACGGCGATGCGCAGCTTGATACGGTCGGCGGCAGCATCGCCGGTTTCCGCTCGACTCTCCATCGCGCTGCGCTGCTGGAGCGCATCCAGGAGCGAGCGGGCGCGCGCCGATTCGTTCATCTCCAACGCGGCGATGTCGGAAGCCGTCTCCGGGTGGGCCTGGTGCTCGCGCATCAGGATGTCGACGTAAAGCTGATGGCACTTGCGAACGGCGGACAGATAAGAAGCGCGCAGATCGCCGTTCTGCACGGTGCTCCTTTGTGACTCGATTTGATCGAGAGCGACTTTCAGTTCGCGGATGGCTTCCGCGTCCTGTCCGGCGTCGGCATGCCAGCGCGCAATGCGGAACCGGGCCTCCAGCTGCACGGTCCGATCTTCGGCCTGCCCGCTGAGCACAAAGGCCTTTTCAAAGAGCGGCAATGCCTCTTGCCTTCGACCGGGGCCTTCAAGAACATCACCCCAGTCCAATAAGGCTCGTGATTCAAACCGCGGATCCGGAAGCTGCGCAGTGATGCTCGCCGCCCGCTTGTAATTCTCGACCGCCATTTGTAGTTGTCCCAGCGCCTGGCGAACCTTTCCCAATCGCCAAATGTTGACAGCCTGGCGCTTGGGATCATGGATCGGATCGTCGAAGCTGGCGGTTCTCTGGCAATGGTCGAGGGCCTCCTTCAACAGGTTCTGCCGCAACTCCACCTCGCACAGGTCTCCGAGATAGACCGCCATCCCGCCCTGGTGATGGATGCTCTCATAAGCTTGCACCGCTTTTTGAAGATAGGTCATAGCGTCGCGGTCGCGATTCAGTACGCCATAATCGGCACCCATGTTCCCCAGAACATTCCCGTAGTTCTCGACATCGCCGGAAGCCATCACGGGCGAGACCAGCTGCGCGTTTGCGAGCAAGGCGGAATAGCTGTCGCCTTCCAGCTTTTCGATATCGGCGAAGTAGGCCATGGTTTGCAGGGCCTTACGGGAATCGCCCGCCTGCCGGAAAGCATCCTCCGCCTGCTGCATCAGTGCAAGAGACCCTGACAGGTGTCCCTGGTCTTCCTCGATCCAGGACCTGAAGCGCAGGGCCTCGGCAATGATTTCGGGGCTGCCGGTCTCCCTGGCCAGGCGCAACGCCTCCTCCAAGTCGCCGAGGGCGGAGGGCGCATGGGTGTAGAATTCCGCTCCGCCGACCGTCACCAGCGCCCGCGCCTCCAATTCCGGGTCGTCCAAGGAGCGAGCGATGCGGAGCGCCTGATTGCCAATTGCGGCAGCGGACTCGTTGTGCCACAGAGCAAGATGGATTTCCGCCTTAATGCTGAGCAGCGAGGAACGGAAGTACGCAGATCCGGGAGGGAGCGAAGCGAGGGCGCGGTCCGCCGCGGCGAGGGCATTCCCGTATTGGCACAAGCTTAACCATGCCATCGACTCTGCCGAAAGCGCGATATACCGCGCTGTGCGATCGCCGGCGCTCTGCCAAACGATTGCTGCCTGCTCGTATTTTGGGATTGCGCTGCGAACATCGTCGCCATGCAGCGAGTTTCTGAGCCCCTCGGCTTCCGAATACAGAGCCTCCGCCCGGACCACCTTTCCTCCGGTCGGCCTTGCAAACGGCAAAAGCTCGGCGCGAATTCGCAACGCCGCGGGCGGGACGGTCTTTGAATCCGGACGAATTTCGAGCCGGTACTGGCCGTCAGCCGAGATCGGAAATGAAACCGCCGTCCAGCCTGCGTGCTCGACGGCTCCCGACAGTATATTCGCGCCGGCCGGAGAAAGAATCGTGAAGGCTGCGTTGGGCGCGCCGGCCTCGATCAGGATCTCAGCTTCGGTCCATCCATTCGCCGCGAAGCCAACAGACAGGATCCGACCCGGGGGGGATGCAAAGGCGGCCGCGCGGCCGGGATCGAGCCGGGCACTGGTTCCATCCCCACGTTCTTCCGGATCCGCAGGCCGCGCAAGCGATGCAGCAAGGCCCGCTGCCAGGATCGATTGAAGAAAAATACACCCGGCGACGCCGCCTCTTCCGCGCCAGGATGACACTTGTCTGTATGTCGGCAATGTCCCTTGTAACCCTGGAATTCGCAATCCCGACCCTACGTCGAAGGCGGTCTTCTGGTGATGGTCGCCTGCAGAGCACCGTCTGCGCCGGTGCTCAATTCGGCGCTGGATGAGCTTTGGTGTTGCCGCTCGACACGCTGCGCGGCAACGCTTCCTGCCGGCCATTTGACCGTGACGTTTAACTCTGTATCGCCCGGTGCTCCGAACGATTCCACCGTCGCACGCACCACGATGCCCGCCCGACCGGACAATCTGGTTCCGAAGACCCCGCCGCTTGAATCTTCCTGGCTACCGAACGTATCGTGGCCGCCAAAGGTATCGTGGCCACCGAACGTATCATGGCCGCCAAACGTATCATGGCCACCCATTTCCCCCGCCTTGCCCATTCCATCCTCCCCGGCCTCGGGCCGGCATCCTTCTTCCCTTTTTGCTCCGTTTAGCTGGTCTTCTCAGGCCTCGGCGCAGCGCCGGCGCCGGCAGATTGGTGTTTCACCATCGTCTTCAGAAACTCGTCCCATTTCGTACCGGCGGCGAACTTCGTCTGGCCGTAGCCAGTCCGCAGATAGGCTTCCGATTGCGCCTTCTGGTCTTCTTTTATGGTGGAATCCTCGATCCACGGAGGAAACCAGATCGACACTCCCCCCGAGAGCGAGACCATCCGTGTGGGGTCTTGCGGTCCGTATACCGATGCCAGGACGAAGTTTCTGAGTTCGTCGCGCACACTCCGGCATGCGCTGAAAATGGCCTCGTCCTCGAGATCCTCCTGAAGAAAGCCGCAGAAGCAATCCAGGTCGATGAAGCCATCCGGATCGTAACAGGGAGAAGCGTTGCGCGCGGAGAAGATAGCCTGGCGGGCATCGGAACCGGAAGCAGCGGCGTTGAGCGCCTCGGCCAGCAGCGCCATGGCCTTCTTGAGATTGTCAAGCTGCCTCAGGTCGCAGGCCGAGAGTGTTACGTAGTAGTTGAGGTTCCTGTAGAAGTCGGCAAAGGAATCGACCATCATTCCGGCGACGGTTCTCGGGTCAGAGTAAGGACGGGCGAGCAGCCGGGTGAGAAACAGGTCGTAGGGCCAGCTTGTGTAGGGTAGCGAAGACTGGGATCCGATGCCGATCTGGGGCCCGCCCGCCAGTTCGCACCAGACCTCGGCCATCGCCATGACACAGGCGTCGAAACCGACGATCGCCAAATTGCCTCCGGCTTCTTTCGCCATCGCTGCGCAGGCACGCAGGGCATCGCCGACCTGGCGGTCGGTCAGGATCTCGTCAGAGGTATCGTCAACGATGACCGAGCCCACTTTGACGGCGCCCAGTGTCCCGGACTTTGCGTCGGCCTGGACCGCAGGGTTGGCGACCCTCGCCCGGGCCGCGAGCTTCCGCAAGGAAGCTCGCGCAAAACCCTTCGGCGTGTAATCGTCCAGCCCGAATCCATGCCCCCACAGGACGATCATGGTGTTCTTCGCCGGGCAGGCTCGAATGCCCCATCGAAAGAAATCCTCGATGCTCCTGGGATCGGCCGAGTCCATGTTGTCGAGGGAGTCGCGCGCCTGCACTTCCCAGGTCTCCTTGCCCTCAGGCGGCCGAGGAAACACATAGCGCCGCGTAGGGCTTTTGGGCGTGTCAACCTGGGCGGCGACATACACCTGTTCACTGGAGCCCGTGATCATCATCTGCAGCAGGTTCCGCTGCGCCGCCCGGTGCATCCCCGGCTGCGTCACATCGGCGGCAACATACACAAACACCGCCCATTCTTTCGTGGGAGGTCGCTCGTCTGTATTTTCCATTTGTTCCCCGGAGGACAAACAGATCGTGGTGATAGTAGCACGACTGTTTCTGATTGTGGAGTGGGTCACAAGTATGTTATCTGTCAGGTTCCGTTGCATGACCAGGATGCAGGGCTTGAAGCGATTCCAGTGGCGGACCTTGCCTGCTGGTGTTTCAATCAAGTACAAGGCATCTGCTTTGGCGTGTTGGCACGGGGGCGCCGGTTTGTCGCCGACGGGCGGGAGGCACCGGCCACCATCTTTCATTTTCAACTGGGCTGAAAGCAGGGTTCCGCACTCATCTTCCCGGGGAATTCATCGATCATGGAAACTCAAGAAGATCTCAACCGGCTCCTGGCCTGGCTGGGTGAAGACCCGGCGCTCGGTGGTCGAAAATACGAGGAAATCCGCGGCAGGCTGATTTTGATCTTCCGGCTGAAGGGATGTACCACGCCGGAGGACCTGGCCGACGAGACGATCGACCGCACTGCGCGGGCCCTGTTGAAGCCGGGATTCACGTTTGAGGGCAGCCCGATTGCCTATCTGCGCGGAGTGGCGAGGAATGTCTACCTCGAGGCGATGCGACGGGAGCGGCGTTTCGTGAAGGAATCCATCGAAGAAGGCGCCGAACCGGCGGCAAAATCGACCGCGGACGGCCCCCAGGTGGAACGACAGTTCTCTTGCCTGGAACGATGCCTGGACCGGCTGCCAATCGAGCGAAAAGCGCTCCTGTTGGACTACTATCGGGGCGAAAAAAGATCGAAGATCAGTCAACGACAGCAGTTAGCGGCCGCGGAAGGTTCGGGAATGAATGCCTTGAGGCTCCAAGTGTTTCGGTTACGAAAGATTGTGCGGAATTGCATGGAGAACTGTATTCACCATCACGAAATGTGAAGGGGTTTCCAGTCATTTGGAGATGAGGGCCGAGATGGGTATGCCAACCGAAGCGACGATCCGGAGATTTCTGCTGGGAATGACGGATCCCGAAGCGGAGAAAACCATCGAAGAAGGAATCCTTTCAGGCGTCCTGTCAACTGAGGACGTGGCGCTGATCGAAGAAGAATTGATCGATGACCATATCTTTGGCCGCCTCTCCCCGGAGGAAGAGACGGCTTTTCATGCGAAGTTTCTTATCGTCCCGGAACGGAGAAGCTTGGTGGCGTTCAGCCGCGCGATGCAGGAGTACGCGCGCAAGCACGCGCCCCCGCGAAGGCAGGGGGCCTTTTCGATGGGATATATTCCGCGATTCGCGCTGGCTACCTCGTTTGCACTCTTAGGTGTTGTCACCCTGAGCGTGGCCTGGCTGGAAACCCGGAACATCCGCCTGGTCAGGGAGCTGGCCGGGGTATCCCAGACCAGCGACGAGCGGCAAAGGCTGCTGGCGTCGCTTATGGAACAGGAAAAGCAACGCACTGCGCTGCCCGAACGCGCCAGTGCCGTCGGCGGGGTGGCTGCTGAGAGCAAAGCTATTCCCAGTGCCGTAATGTCCGGCATTCAGCTCCGGCCGGGGGTTAGGCGAGGAGTGGAAGCGATCCCGGTCCTGCATGTTGCGGGAGAGCCTGGGGCGGTCCGGATCACGCTTGAACTGGCGTTCAACCCGTCCGATGGCCTGCGGGAGGAATTGTTTCACGCCGGCGGTAAGCGCATCTGGAACCAGGAATTGTCCTCGGCCGGTCCGGTGGTCGCTCATGGCTCAACCACCGTGTACGTGCCTTCCCAGCTTCTTACACCGGGCGATTACCAGATCCGGGTCAAGGACCTCTCCGGCGATGCATCGGACGACGGCGATGTTTATGCATTCCGCGTAAGCCGGTAGGAAGCATCCTTCGCTTTTAGCCCAAACCAGCGGACGGTCTCCCAGGTCTCAAAGTCGAGACTTGGGGCACCAGCTTCGTATGAAAAAGAGCGAGGCCCGATGGGGCCTCGCTCTTTTCTAATCCCTATTTCCTGCTTGTCAGTACAGCCGGAAGTTCACTTCAATGGTGATCATCACAGGTACGGGGTACTTGCCGTCCTTGAGGGCGGGCTTGAATTTGTACTTGCGGACCGCTTCGAGGGCCTTGTCGTCCAGGCCCATCCCGAGGGCGCGAATCACCCGGGGGTTCTGCGGATTGCCCTGGGCGTCAACGATGAGCGAAACCAGGCATACGCCCTGGTATTTGGCGCGGCGGGCTTCGTCGGAAAACTCTGCTTCAGGCGAGACGATGGGCACAGGGGCCGAAACACCGCCGCCGATGCGGAACAGCCCTCCGCCGGCATTGCCGCCGGTGCCGGGCCCGAAGCCGTTGCCGTTGCCGGAACCGAGGCCGCCGCCGGAGCCCGTACCCATGCCGCTGCCGGTCCCCTGCCCGTTCGAGGCCAGGGTGACATTGGCGGAATTCGTCACGCCGATGTTCACCATGTTGTTGTCAGGAAGCTTGAGGTCCTGCTGAACGGCGATTGCCGAGGGGACTGCAAGTTTGGGCTGGTCGAGCACCGGGACCTGAGGCGGGGTCACCGGGTTCTTGTCGAGTTTCGGAAGCTTGCCCTTTATGGGGTCGATGATGCTCTTGTCCCCTCCGCCACCACCGCCGCCGGCCGCGTCTGCACGTTTGGGCGCCTGGAAGACACCCACATCGATGTCCGTAGCGTTCAGCTTGGGAGGCATGATCTTGTTGATCACCGCCCGGGCGCCGAAATAAAGCGCGATGGCCAGGATGGCGCCATTGACAAACGTGGAGGTGCCCACCGCCCACGGGTTGTACTTGACCGCCATGCGGTCCGGTACCGGGATCGGGGTGGAGGTCAATTCGAGAGGCGGGAGCTTTTTGGGGAAGAAAACATCCTGGATGTTCTCCCAGAGGCCGCTCCAGACCGACCTTTCGTCGAATGCCTTGCCAAGGAAGGCGTCCAGTTCGTGGCCTCCCTCAGACGGGATGTTGCTTTCCGGCCGAATCAGTACGTCATTTGCCATATTTGCCGCTGGTTCCGATGCCCGGCGATCCGGGGTTGCCCTTTGTTCCGGGGGATGAGGGTGATCCGTTACCAGGCTTATCCTCCCATTATGCGTGACGGCCGGAGGGTTTGTCGCGGCATTCGTCACACCGGTTTCAGAGGTCTGCCCGGGGTTTGCTGGATCATCGCCCTCCCAAAACTCATATTCCGCACGCGATCGGACTCCCATATACGATAGACGACCTTTGCCCTTCGTTGTTAGATGTACATCAAAAAAATGCGTTTGAAAGCTGCAATCCGGCTCTCAAACAGCATGAAAGGACCAGGGGCCCTTCTGCGGCCCGGAAATCGATCTCCCCGGGCTGGAGGCGGACGTTTCCGGTCCGCTTTGGGGCACACCGGAATGTCGCGCCCTGACGCTAGACCTTCCACCTTTCCACTCCACACCAAAAAACCAGGGCTTCGCACGTTAAACTAAAGAAGAATCATTCTTATCTGACCTGAAACGTACCTGTCACGCCAATCTGGTCAACACCAGGGAGAAGAGATGTCCCCAGCGCCGGAATTGAAGGCGACTTTGACACTGCCGCAAACCGCCTTCCCGATGAAGGCGAATTTGCCCCAGAATGAGCCGCGCCGGCTGGCACGCTGGGCCTCGATGCGCCTTTATGACGAGTTGCGGATGGCCGGCGCGGGCCGGCCCGCCTACATCCTCCATGACGGCCCTCCCTACGCGAACGGGCCGATCCACCTGGGTCATGCGCTCAACAAAGGCCTCAAAGACTTCGTGGTGAAGTCCAAGACCATGGCGGGTTTCGACTCTCCTTACGTGCCCGGCTACGACTGCCACGGCCTGCCCATCGAGATCAAGGTCGATGAACAACTAGGCCGCCGGAAACTAGAGATGCCGGCTCCTGCAGTTTTGGATGCATGCCGCGCGTACGCGCAGACATATGTTGACCTGCAGACCTCCCAATTCGAGCGGATCGGCTGCTTCGGCCGCTGGGATACAGCCCTACAAGACCATGGCGCGGGACTACGAGGCGCGGACCCTGGAGGCGTTCTACGGATTCCTCGAAAAGGGCTTCGTTTACCGCGGGCTGAAGCCGGTCTACTGGTGCACTCACGACCGTACGGCCCTGGCCGAGGCCGAGGTCGAGTACGAGATGCACACCAGCCCGTCGGTCTACGTGCGCTACAAGATGACGTCGGATCCAGGGGCGCTGGATGCGGCGCTTGCGGGGCGCGAAGTGTACACCATCATCTGGACGACGACCCCCTGGACGCTGCCGGCGTCGATGGCGGTGGCATTCCATCCGGATTTCGATTACGTGGCGCTGGCGACGGCGGGCGAGGACGGCGGCTCCGGGCCGGTCTATATCGTGGCGGCGGAGCTGGCCGCCGCGGTCACGGCCGCTTGCCAGCTGGGGGAGACAAAGGAACTGGCGCGCTTCAAGGGCGCGCGCCTGGAGCGGACCACGTTCCAGCATCCGTTCCTGGACCGCAGCATTCTGGGGGTGCTGGCCACCTATGTCACGGCCGACACGGGCACCGGCGCCGTTCACACTGCACCCTCGCATGGCGCGGACGACTTTTACACCGGACAGAGATACGGCCTCGATGCGACCACGCGGGTGGACGCCGGGGGTCACATGCATGTCGATCCTGCGGCATGGCCGCTGGCTTCGCCTCCGCCGTTTGAAGGCAAGACCATCTGGCAGGCAAACCCGATGATCGTCGCCATGCTCGAGGAGAACCGCGCCTTGCTGGCCGCGAGCGACCTGGAGCACTCATATCCCCACTGCTGGCGCTGCCACAACCCGGTCATCTTCCGCGCTACCGAGCAGTGGTTCATCGAGCTGGAACACGCCGGTGAAGCGCGCCGACGGGAGCGAAACAACGTTCCGGCAATTGACGATCGAGGAGATCGACAAGGTGGTGTGGGATCCGGCGTGGGGCAAGGAGCGCATCACCAACATGATGGCCACGCGGCCGGACTGGTGCATCAGCCGCCAGCGCATCTGGGGCGTGCCCATCGCGGTGTTCATGTGCGAAGGCTGCAACCAGCCGATCATCGACGCGGCGCTGAATCGCAAGATCGTGGATCTGTTCGAGCGCGAAGGCGCTGAAGCGTGGCACACCACGGACGTGGCCGCGCTGCTGCCGGCGGGCGCGAAGTGCGCGCACTGCGGCGGCACGAAATTCCGCAAGGAAACCGACATTCTCGATGTGTGGTTCGACTCGGGCACAAGCTGGTTCGCGGTGTGCGAGGCGGATCGTGACCTGAAGGACCTGTACAAGTCGTTTCAGGAAAAGGGCAAGCCCGATGTGCTGTATCTCGAAGGCGGCGACCAGCATCGCGGCTGGTTCCACTCATCCCTGCTGACGTCGGTGGCGCTGCGGGGGCGGGCGCCTTATTCGCACTGTGCGACGGTGGGCTGGACGCTCGATGAGCAGGGGCGCGCCATGTCGAAGTCGCTGGGCAACGGAGTCGATCCGGTGGATATCGCGGACCGCATGGGAGGCGAGATCGTGCGGCTGTGGGTGGCGTCGATCGACTTCCGCGAGGACATGGCGGCCAGCGAGAACCTGATGGGGCGCTGCGCGGAGCTCTACAAGAAGCTGCGCAACACGTTCCGGTTTTTGCTCGGGAATCTCGGTGGGTTCAAACCTTCAGCGGATGAAGTCAACGAGCGCGAACTCCTGCCGCTCGACCGCTACATGCTGGCGCGGACGCGCGACCTGACGGAGAAGATCCTGGGCTGGTACGAGGCGTTCGAATTCCATCGCGTGTATCACGCGGTGAACGAATTCGCGATCGTCGATCTCAGTTCGTTCTATCTCGACGTGCTGAAAGACCGGATGTACACCTTCGCGCCGACGAGCCTGGCGCGGCGCTCGGCGCAGACCGTGCTGTGGAAGATTATCGAAACCCTGGTGCGGCTGGTGGCGCCCATCCTGAGCTTCACAGCGGACGAGGTTTGGGAGTATCTGCCGCAGATCGAGGGCCGAGCGGCAAGCGTGCACCTGGCGCTCTTCCCCAGGCCGGAAGAAGTGTTTGCATCGAATCCGCAGCCGGTGCTGGAGGAATGGAAGCAGTTGTTTTCGGTGCGCGACGAGGCTCTGCGCGTGCTCGAAGAGGCGCGCCAGGCCAAGCGCATCGGCAAAGGGCTGGAAGCCGATCTCGAAATCGCGGCGGCGAATGAATTGCTCGCGTCCCTGCGACACCATGCCGCCGGGCTCAAGGAGTTTCTCAACGTTTCCGAGGTGCGCATTGTGCCCGGAGCGGAACTCACGGTGACGGCGTATCCGGCATCGGGCAAGAAGTGCGCGCGTTGCTGGAACTACATGCCCGACGTGTCGAATTACGGCATCTGGCAGAACGTCTGCGGGCGTTGCCAGTCGGCGCTGCGCGAGATGAACATCGATCCGCCGGAGTCACAGGAGGCCGTCGCGTGAGCTATCCCATCCGGCTTCCGTGGCTTCTGCTTATCTCCGCGGCGATCTTCTCAGCCGATCGCTGGACGAAGACATGGGTGGCTGCGCATATAACGGTCGGGGGCGCCATTCCGGTGTTTCCCGGCATCCTGCGTATCACGCACTGGCTCAACGAGGGCGCCGCATTTTCGCTGTTTGCCGACTCGGCGTCGCCGCACACTGTCCGCGTGGCGCTGATCCTGTTCACGTGCGCGGCGGCCTTGGCGGTTCTGGTGGCGATGGTGCGCATGGGGAATCGGATGACGCTCAGCACGGTCGCGCTGGCGCTGATCCTGGGCGGCGCGCTGGGCAATGTGCACGACCGGGTCGAGTATGGTTCGGTGATCGATTTCATCGAGGTGCACATCTTCAGTTATCACTGGCCCGACTTCAACGTGGCCGACAGCGCTATCGTGACCGGCGCCTGCCTGTTGCTGCTCGATTCGCTGCTGCCCAAGCGGGAAGAGGTTTCGCCGGAGATGTCGGCCTGAATCGACACATCAGGTTGTCATCCTGAGCGATGCTGACCGCAAAGCAATCAACGCAGTCGAAAGCCCGCCCTGAGCGAAGTCGAAGGGATCTGCTTTTCGGGCTTGTTCAATCCGCAACCCATCCGCTATCCTTCTCTTCTCTATGAGTTCCCCAACGGTTGCGGCTCCTCTTGCGGGGCGCGCACTTGGATCGCTGGACAATTCCTTCATCGTGGCGGAGTGGCGCGATCCGGGAGCGCCGCCAGGGCCGCCGCGGTGGATTGCTCCTCTGCACGTACACCACAACGACGACGAGGGCTGGTATGTGCTCGAAGGCCGGCTGTGCGTGAAAGCCGGTGATGAAACCATCGAGGCGGGTGCGGGCGCGGCGGTGCTGGTGCCGCGCGGGACCCCCCACACGTACTGGAATCCCGATCCGGGGCCGTTGCGGTATCTGCTGGTGATGACGCCGACGATTTATGGGCTGATCCAGGCGATTCACGCAACCGCGGATCGCAGCCCCGAGGCCATGCGGGCACTGTTCCGGAGATTCGATTCCGAGTTGTTGTGAGGAACCTGGTTAAACGCGGGGCCTTCGCTGCGCTCCGGATGACCCTTTAAAAGGTCGCAACTCCGGATGACAACCTCAATTTGCCCACTCTACCGGTGCGAGGCTCCCACGGCGTCGAAGGTGAGGTGTTCGGCGGTGGAGCGATGCTCGTCGCGCCACTGCTCGAACAGGCGCCCGTAGCTGAGCGTCATGTAGGCGGAAGGGGGAACGCCGAGCGTCGCCGCGATGCGATCGATCCACTCCGGCCGGCCTTCGAGTTCGGCGAAGTTGCCGATGGGAGTTTCGTCGACCACGCAGTGCCCCTGCCCGTCGCTCCACTCGCTGCGCCACTTTTCATAACGGAACGCGGGAATCAGGCCGAGAGAATGAAAGACCTCGGCGAGAGCGTTGCCGTCGGCAATTTCGGTTTCGGTTTCGATGCGATGCTTGTGGCGGTCCTCGCCGGGGCGGTTGTCGGGCAGACGCTTGTGGGTAACGGTCCACTTGCCGCCGTAGGAGCGGATGCGCAGAATCTCGGTCCGGGCGCGCATCTTGCGGTCGGGCGTGTCGTAGAGGACGTTGGTCTCGAAGGTGCGCGGGTGTCGAGGTGGAAACCGGCCTCGCTAAGGCGCCGGGCGAGATCGGCCAGGTCGTCAACGCGAAACTTGATCTCGGTCTCCACGGCTACCATGATCTGTGAGTATAAGCGAGCAGGCGGAGTTGTCCGCCGGTCGACGAACATAAGACAGTGAAAACCCTCCGCCTGGTTATTGATCCCGAATGCCTCGACACGACCGAGGCTCAAAGTGCGCTCGAACGCGCCGCGGGGATTTTGCGTTCAGGAGGGCTGGTGGCGTTTCCTACCGAGACAGTGTACGGGCTGGGCGCGAATGCCCTCGATGCCAGTGCGGTGGGGCGGATCTTCGCGGCCAAGCAGCGGCCCTCGTGGGACCCGGTGATCGTCCATGTCGCGCAGCATTCCATGGTGGAGAGACTGGTAACGGAGGTCGGGGAAAGGGCCCGGAGCTTGATGGCGGCATTCTGGCCTGGCCCGCTAACGCTGCTTCTTCCGCGCTCGAGCGCAGTTCCGGATGCGGTAACAGCGGGGCGGCGCCTGGTGGGCATTCGCATGCCTTCGCATCCGGTCGCACTTGAGCTGATCCGCCGTGCGGGAGTGCCGATCGCCGCGCCGAGCGCCAACTTATTCAGCCGGACCAGTCCGACGACCGCGGACCATGTGATGGAGGATCTCGACGGCCGGATCGATGCGGTGCTCGACAGCGGCCCGACGCCCCAGGGCGTTGAGTCCACGGTGCTGGATCCTGACTCGTCGCCCGTGGTCATCTACCGGCCGGGCGCGATCACGGCCGAACAGATTGCCCGGATTGTCGGAGCAGCGGAGCTGTATCGGCCGGAGAAGCCCGCCGAAGAACCCGAAGGCTTGCCATCTCCCGGCGTGGGAATGCGGCATTACGCTCCGCGCGCACGGCTGGTGCTGGTGGAGGCGCCGGAAAAGGTAGCGGAAGTCGCGGCGCTTTACGGAAGCGAGCGTTTGGGCATCCTGTGGCCGGCGGACCTGGAGGCACGGGCGGACGTGAAGGCCACGCTGTTTCCCTGGGGGCGGTGGTCGGCTCCGGAGGAGATGGCGCGGGATTTGTATGCCGGCCTGCGCGAGCTGGATGCGCGGGGATGCACCGTTGTGCTTTGTCCGGTTCCGGCGCATGAAGGGATCGGAGTGACGATTCGGGACCGGCTCGAGAAGGCGGCGCGGAAGAAGTAGGTGGATCGGGCGCGCCATCCAACCTTGGCGGACGAACAGACGTGCGCGACGGGGGCACCCGGCTGCTGAACTTGGCTGGGCGCTGCTGTTGCCGGAAAAACACCAAAAGCGAGTCCTTCGCTGTGCCCAGGATGACAAATCACGATTGGGATCGGGGCTACTGGCCGCCCTCGCCGAGTTTGTACATGTACTTTATGGCGGACTTGTAGATGAGGGTCTTGGTGCGGCCGCGGATCTTGAGGGCATAGCGGTCATACCACTCGATCTGGCCTTCGAGGAGTTCGCCGTCTTCCATCACGATGACCATGGGGGTCTGCGACTGGATCTGTTTCTGGAGGTAAAAGAGTTCGGCCTGGCGCTGCGCGGCGTCTCCGTCGGATGTGTAAGCCGGAAAGCGGAACGGTGACGGAGAACCGGAGTGCCGTGGGTGCTTGCGTGGCGCCGGGGAACCGACCGAATTGCCCACGGGAGGAAAAGCCGCGTGACTGCTCATGTCGAAAATCCTTCCTGATGGCAGAGCACAATCCGAGAAAACAACGAACGATCCCAAGACGCGGGAAGTGCCGGCAAGCCGGGTTGATTCAACGCAATCGGAAGTAAGTGTCCCCGATCCCGCAACCGTTTCGTCGCGGATTGCGAGACATCCGGGGTTCAGCGCCGAGCGGCGGAGAAAATGCGCAATCTGTCTGCTGTTGACCAGTCGCCCTGATTGCTTGTAACTGCAGAGATGCCTGGATTCTACCGCCAGTTGCATTCTTACGGTAAGTAAAATCTTTGAGATTGAATGCTTGCTGGAGCCGATGGTACCGGACTCTGTGTAAAAACGATGTAAAGAGCCCGGCGAGAGATTCGATCTGTTCGATAGCGCTCAAAGCCGCTCAAGGCTGACCGCCATGGCATCGAGCGAAAGGGAGCGCAGCAGGTTACGGCGCATGCCTTGTTCCACGTCGTTCAGGGCCTGGGCGGCGTTGGCGATCCAGTCGGCAGTGATTCCCGAGGCCAGCCGTTCGAGCTCGGCGCGGAGGTCGACATTGCGCACCAATTGCGGCGTGCCGGCGATGACTAAAAGCAGGTCCTCAAGCAGGCGGGCCAACGCGCGCAACAGGTTGATCGTTTTCTCCTGGCCTTCGGCGCCGCCGCGGTAGCGCTCTGTGGCCTGGAAGAGCTGGGAATGATCGGGCTCGCGGAGAGCGGTTTTGAGAATGACGAGCGCGTCCTGGCGGCTGGCCAGGTAGGCGCCAAGATCGAAGGTGAGAGCGCGACCGACCGCGCCATCGGCCAGACGGGCGGCCAGGGCGCGATCCTGCGGTTTCATTTCCGGTCGCCGGGCGGCGACCAGGTCCTCGAGTTCCGCCGCGGGAAGGGCGCCCAAGGTGTGAAGAATGGCGCGCGAGCGGATCGTCGGCAGCAGTTCCTGGGGGTTCTCGCTGAGCAGGATCAGGGACGTGTGCTCCGGAGGTTCTTCCAGTACTTTAAGGAGACTGTTGGCTGCCTCTGTCATGAAGGCGGATGACGTAATGATGGAAAACGACCGGCGCGCTTCGACCGGCGGCCGGAAATACGCAACGTGAATGACCTGGCGGACCTGGCCCATCTTGATGACGAGTTGAGGCGGGTCTGGCGGAACGATCAGCACGTCGGGGTGGGTCTGGATGAGAATGCGGGTCTCGCGCTTGTCGGCATCGCGCATCTCCTCGCGCGCGGCGACGGCTTCGGCGACGAGTTCCTCCAGGTTGGCGGCCGCGCCGATGCGCTGGCAGTTGCGGCAATGTCCGCAGAAGTCGGGCAGGCCGTCGGACTCCGTTGGATGGAGGCAGTTGACGACCTGGGCAAGCATGAGGGCGAGCGTGTACTTCCCTGCTCCGCGAGGGCCGGCCAGAATCATGGCCTGGGGAAAGTGGCCGGAGCGGACGCTCTCGCGCAGCCGCATCACGGTTGCCGTATTCCCCAGAAATTGGCGGAAGCTCACCGTTCGAGCCTAGAGCATCGGCGGAGGGAGTGTCGAGAAGAGTAGGGATCGGAGAACAGGGACCAGAGGCTCGGGCTAAGGATGAAGATGGCGGTTGAGTCCGTAGACGCGAAGTTCCATGTCAAGTATGCTTGACATTTTACTGAGGATAGGAGTAAAGTCTTCTTGTCAATCAGTAGAGGAGACTTGCCATGTGGTGCGTTGCAGGCAACGCTGTGCAGCGTCGATACGTGATCCAGATGTTTTCTGGGTATACCCGATCTTCTGGTTCGCGACGGCCCTTTCCTATCCCGTGGTGCGGCTGAGGTATAGATGAAAAACCGGCTGAAAGTGCTGCGCGCAGAGCGCGACTGGTCGCAGGCGGACCTTGCGCACCGGCTGGAAATCTCGCGGCAGTCGGTGAATGCGATTGAGACGGGAAAATACGATCCGAGTTTGCCACTGGCGTTCAGGATCGCGCGCTTGTTCGAAATGACCATCGAACAGGTGTTTTGCGATGAGGGTTGAGGACAAAGTCATGCGAAGATTCGTGGTCTCCAACCTCGCGCCCGACCACCCAGCGACGAAGACCTATCGCTGGGGACCCCGGAAAGGCGCAAGGATGGGGCACGGAAGGTCGATGCGATATCGGTTCATTTTGCTGAAGGCGCTCCGTTCCCCTATTCTGGCAACGGCTTCATGCTGAAGGTCGATGTGAGGGAGAATGGGGCGGTCAATCTTCATAAGTTACCGCAGGGACGATACGGAAGGCGAGGCGGGGCGGCTGTTCGACGACCTGGTGCGGGCGTTCGGCGAGGATTCGGTGTTCATGGACGTCTCGGATATCAATCCGGGCGTGGATTTCCGCAAGGCGATTGACGATAACGTGGCGTCGTGCGGAGTGCTGCTGGCGATGATCGGGCCGCAGTGGAGCGCGATCCGGAACAGTGCGGGCGGGCGGAGGCTGGACGATCCGAACGATTTTGTGCGGCTGGAGATCGCGTCGGCGCTGGCGCGGAACGTCGCGGTAATCCCAGTGCTGGTGCACGATGCCAAGATGCCGCGCCCCGAGGATTTCCCCGATAACCTTAAGGACCTGGCGTTCCGTAACAGCGTGGAGATCACGCATGCACGGTGGAACTCGGATGTGCAACTGCTGACGCAGGCGCTGACGCGTTATGTGGCCCCGGAAGCGCCAGGCGATACCAGGCCGGTGCACGCCACTGTCACAGTGCAATTGCCGCCGCCGGCGGCGCCGGCGAGCAAGGCACGTTCGACCCGGCCGACGAGTGTGCCTCTGGTATTGGGAGTGGTGGCGGCTGTGGTGCTGGCGTTGGGCATTGTGGGCTTCTTGATTTTCCACAAGCCCGGCAATCCGCTCGTCGGGACGTGGACCAATGCGGCGGCGCTGGAGGGGAACTCCCTGAGCCGGCTGGTAATCACTGCGAACGGCGGCCAGTCGGTCTCGATTCACGCGCAAGGAAATTGCTCGGCGGCGGCGTGCGACTGGGGCACGCAAACAGCTCCCTTCGACGGCCGGCAGGCGCAGGTGACGTGGCAATTCGGCGGCACCGGTGGTGATGCGGCACGAACTGCGGTGATGACGATCAAGCCGGACAACGGACAATTGAGCGTGACGATTGCGAATACCTACGCCAACCGCGCGCCCGTTCAGCGGGAATATGTGTTCGGAAAGGCGCAGTAGCTCGTTTTAAGATAGGCGGTCCGAAGAGGTCCTGGGACGTGCGACCGCCTCGTCCCAGGACCGCGGAATGAACCTGCCCAATGCCCGTCAGACCAACGAGCATCCTGTTCGCTAGAGGGTGACATTTGCGCTGTACGACAAAGTGGTGACCGTGAAGATATTGGCGCCCTGAAGCGAAACAAAACTGCTGACCGAGGAGCGCAGCACCGGCACTTGGGTCGCAAAAGATGCTGACGGGTTGATGATTTCGGCGACGTAGCTTCCGGAAAGTATTTCGACGTCCGTGGTAGTCACCGCGGGGAATTGCCATGAATACGGGATGGCAACGGTGCACGTGGCTGTCGAGCCGCTTACCGTCGCGAAAGCCGAACCGGACTCCGAGTAGGTATGGGCAGTCGTCGCGCTCGAGTAGCTGGCCAGCAGCTGGCTGCTGCAGGCTACCTTGTCTCCGGAAGGGACCGCGGTCTTCAAGGTGATATGAAGGGTCAGCGTGATGGTTCCGGCGACCGGCGGAATGGTCGCATCCGGAATCGCATCCGGCAGAGGGTGAAAGACGCCAGTGGTCTGATCCTGATACCCCAGAACCTGTCTGTGTTGCCGGGCATTTTCTTCGGAGGAAGCCTCCTGGGAAACCGCTAGAAAGGGAATGGTGAGAGTGGTGACGAGCGTGAGTACTGCACACGCGACGGCTGAAGATGCGAAGCTGCGCATGGTCCCTCCTTCCCGGAGTCGCCCGGGAGCGGCAATTATATTCCCGAAATCGGGCCAAAGATGAGGGCGAAATGAACACGTAGAGCTTACTTGTGGAATGGAATTCCAGTATGCTTTGTACGTCTCATTTCCCCGCGTCCCATGAGCAATCCAATCCCAGCACAGTGGCGAGGTTTCCTCGAGAATCCAGGGGCGGTGAAATCTGTGTTCGGCGGGGTGGATCCGAACCTGGCGGCGGTGCGCCTGATGGGGATGGACACCGGTGAGAGCGGCCCGGGTGTGCGCTTGAAGATGGCCCTGACATCGCCGCGGACAAATCCATCCGTGCGCTGGCAAAGGATGAGCGCCAACGCGGTCTCGATTGAGCTGCAGTGCTTCGGACTGGAGGAATTATCCGTCGCTATGCAGCCGGGAGACAGCACAGTGTCTTGCGAGATCACACGCGATGCGGCCGGTCATCGGATGCTGCGGATCGTGGGGCCTTCGATCGATCTCGTGATCCGGTGCGACTCGATGCGGATCAATCACATCGTTCCCTACACCTCTGAATATTCCGTCGGCAGTGCGTAGATCGGCGGACAGACGGTGTTCTTTATTTCCGGAATCGGCGGCGGGCCTATAAAGTAGAAGAAAGCCCGCACCCGGAGATAAAGGCCTGATGGGGTATCACGACGCACTGGAAGCCGGATCGCAATTGGACGCCTACCGCATCGAGGAGCCGGTGGCGCGCAGCGGAATGGCGTCGATTTACCGCGCCGTGGATACGCGCGACAACCGCGTGGTGGCGTTGAAGATTCCCCATCCGGATCTCGAAGCCGATCCCATCCTGTTTGACCGCTTCAAGCGGGAAGCGGGCATCGGCGAAAAGCTGTGCCATCCGCGGGTAATGCGGGTTTACGGGGGCGAAGAGCGCTCGCGGATTTACATGGTGATGGAGTGGTGCGACGGGCGGCTGCTGCGCCACATCCTGGACGAGGGGCGCATCTCGCAGGACCGGGCGATTAGCATCACGATCGCGGTGCTGGAGGCGCTCCAGTATATCCACGACAATGGCGTGGTGCATCGCGACATGAAGCCTGAAAACGTGATGGCAGACGCGCACGACAACGTCAAGTTGATTGATTTCGGGATCGCCAGCGATGCGGGAGCGCGGCGGCTCACGTATGCAAATCTGACGGCTACCCTCGGCACGCCGAACTACATTTCGCCGGAACAGGTCAAGGGCAAGCGCGGCGACGGGCGTTCGGACATCTATGCCATCGGCGTGATGCTTTACGAGATGCTGACCGGCAAGCTGCCGTTCACGGGTTCCAACCCCATGCAGGTGATGAACGACCGGCTGCTGAATTACCCGGTGCCGCCGACGGTGCTGAATTCTGCGATCTCCCCGCAATTGCAGGAAGTCATCTATCGCGCACTGGAGCGGGATCCGAAAAACCGCTATGCCAAGGCGAGCGAATTCGCGCACGACCTGGCGCACCTGGACGAAGTGGGCGTCGAAGAGCGGCCGGAGCTGCACGAGTGGCACAAGCGGAAGTCGCCGTGGCTGCGGAAGTTTCTTTACTATGGGGCGCTAGCGCTGATCCCTGTGGTGGTGCTGCTGGTGATGGTAGCGCTGGCGCGGAGGCGGTAACTGCCAGTGGTCCGTGATCAGCGATCCGAGCGCGCTTGTACCTTCCCGCCTCTCAAAAGCGAGACCTGGGGTAGCGTCGATATCATGCCTTTCGATCAAGAGCTCGTTGAAGCTAAAATCGCGCTCGGCAGGATTGGTCCGGAGGAACTTCCGTCTCTGGCATGGGACGCGCTTGAAGCAGACCTGGATGGCCCATCCGTTCGGAAGCTCGCGGCATTGGTCAACCCATCCGGTTGGGAAACGGACCGGATCCTCCCGGCATTCATGGCTGAAACTGGCCTGAAGATCATTTCGCGCCAGGAAGCATCGGTGCGACTCGCCCGGCAAGTTGCCCGCAGAATCCTGTCGGAAGGACTTGACCCGGTAGTCCATACGAGAGATTTCGAACTCCTGTGGATTGAGTCGGGATACTCCACCTCGATTCAGGAAGTCGGCACGCTCGATGATGAAAAGCATGTCGCCGAATATGTTGGGCAAACGGAGTCGGAATTCCGAGAATATGCCCGGCGCGCATTGACCAACCTGCTGGCGACACCCGGGGAAGATCCCCACCCGTAATTCAGGCCCTGATCACCGACCACTGATCCCTGACCACTGCTTTCACATTGCGGGACAAAATCCTCACGTGGTCTTTATGAGGTCTCCTCTACGATTTTGGTGAATACCAAATGAATCAGCCTGAAGGAGACCCATGGCCAAATACAAACTGGAATACATCTGGCTCGACGGCAAACAGCCCATCCCTGAATTGCGCGGCAAAACGACGATCAAGGAATTCGCAGCGCCGCCTACGCTTGCCGACCTGCCCCTGTGGGGCTTTGACGGCAGCTCGACCATGCAGGCCGCGGGCCACAGCTCGGACTGCATCCTTAAGCCTGTGGCGCTCTATCCTGATGCGGCGCGCAAGAGCGGATATCTCGTGATGTGCGAGGTGATGCGTCCGGACGGAACGCCGCACCCTACTAACATACGCGCGGCCACGGAAGACGATCCGGATTTGTGGTTCGGATTCGAGCAGGAGTACTTCCTTTACAAGGACGGGCGTCCGCTCGGCTTCCCGGAAGAAGGCTTCCCGGCGCCGCAGGGTCCGTACTATTGCGGCGTGGGCTACAAGTACATGGGCAGCCTGGCGCGGACGATTGTGGAGGAGCACCTGGATCTGTGCCTGGCGGCGGGCATCAACCACGAAGGCATCAACGCCGAAGTGGCCAAGGGCCAGTGGGAGTTCCAGATCTTCGGCAAGGGCTCGCACAAGGCGGCCGACGACCTGTGGATTGCGCGCTACCTGATGATGCGCCTGTGCGAGAGGTACGAAGTGGATCTGCAGCTGCATTGCAAGCCGATCCGGGGCGACTGGAACGGCTCGGGCATGCACACCAACTTCTCCACCAAGCACCTGCGCGAGGTGGGCGGCAAGGAGTACTTCGAATCGCTGATGGTGGCGTTCGAGAACAACATCTCGGCCCATATCGATGTGTACGGGCCGGACAATCATCTGCGGCTCACCGGGCTCCATGAGACGCAGGCGATCGACAAGTTCAGCTACGGGCTGTCGGATCGCGGCGCTTCGATCCGCATGCCGGTGAACTTTATCCGCAACGGATACCGCGGCTATCTGGAAGACCGGCGGCCGAACTCCGAGGCCGATCCGTACCAGATCGTGGCGCGGATCGCAAAGACCGTGAGCACCGTAGGGGAGCCGGAGTTGGAACCGGCATAACCGCACCACCGGGCTAATCGGAAGGCCAGGCGGCCGGCTCCAGACGGGGCCGGCCGTGGCCTTTTTGCGCCGGGAATTTTCAGTGCAGCCGCCTGAGAAATTACACTGCGAATTGGTTCTGAAAGGCGGCGAGTCCGGATGAAAGCGCTGGTGAAGAGTAAAGCGGAACGCGGGCTGTGGCTGGAAGACATTGCTGAGCCCACAATTGGCATCAACGACGTTCTCATTCGCGTTCGCTACACGGGGATCTGCGGAACCGATGTGCACATTTACCAGTGGGATGAGTGGGCGCAGATGACGATCAAAGTGCCCATGGCGATCGGGCACGAATTTGTAGGCGAGATCGTGGCGGTCGGCTCGAACGTCAACGACTTCTTTCCCGGCGACATTGTCAGCGGCGAAGGACACGTGGTGTGCGGGCGTTGCCGCAACTGCCTCGCCGGGCGGCGCCACCTGTGCGCGCACACCCAGGGGGTGGGCGTGAATCGGCCCGGCGCTTTCGCCGAATTGATCGCGCTCCCGATGAGCAATATCTGGCGGCACCATCCCAACATCAACCAGGAAGTGGCGGCCATCTTCGATCCGTTCGGCAACGCGGTGCACACGGCGCTATCGTTTCCGGTGCTGGGCGAGGACGTGCTCATCACGGGCGCCGGGCCGATCGGGGTGATGGCGATTCCCGTGGTCAAGCACGCGGGCGCACGCTACGTGGTGGCCACGGACCTGAAGCCGCACCGCCTGGAAATGGCGCGCAAGATGGGCGCAACCATGGCGGTGAACACCAGCGAAACCCCGCTCGCCGAGGTCCAGAAGCGGCTCGGCATGACGGAAGGATTTGACGTGGGGCTGGAGATGTCCGGAGCTCCGCAGGCGCTGAACGAGATGATCGCCAACATGAGCCATGGCGGCAAAATTGCAATCCTTGGCATTCCGGGCAAGAAAACGGAAATGGACTGGCGGCCGGTGATCTTCAACATGATCACCATCAAGGGCATCTACGGCCGCGAGATGTACGAGACGTGGTACAAGATGTCGGTGATGCTCGAATCAGGGGTGGATATTTCGGGGGTGATCACGCACCGCTTCGCGTACCAGGATTATGAAAAGGGATTCCAGGCGATGATGTCGGGCGAGGCGGGGAAAGTGGTGCTGGACTGGACGAAGGCGGGGACCTAGGGACCAGGGAACAAGGGAACAAGAAATCGAGCCCTGCCGTCATTCGTGGTTTCCGACCCTTGGGCCCAAAAAAGACACAAGGATGGGCCACGAATGCAGTGGTCCTGAACCGAGCGATTTCATACGCCAATTGTTGTGGCATTACGAGGGACATTTTTGGCAACGGTTGTAAGTAAGTGGATTGTTTTCAGCGCATCTGGCTGCCTTGGGCAGTCAAATACAGGATCGTTCAATTTATCTCCGACCTTGGGCCGCACCAAAACACTCGCCGGGTATGGCACGCGTTACGGCACACCAATCCATGAGGGGACTTGCCGTCTCGTATGGCTTACTGAATTCCAAAGGGCGTCTGATCCCAAATTGTTGTGCAGCCTCTCGAGTCATTTGACCTTACGGGCTAACTGGGGGCAGTGTATTCTGTTACGTGAATCCAAACCATTCCAAAGATTGCGCTCAATGAAATCTCCTGAAACCACCGTGCTCTCGCCCATCGACCGCCGTGAATTTATCAAAACCAGTTCTCTGGCCGCCGGTGCGGTCGCGTTTGGCGTGCCAGCGATTCTGCGCGGACAGAATCTGAACAGCAAGTTGAACATCGCCTGTGTCGGAATCGGCGGTAAAGGCCGGAGCGACACCGATGCCTGCGCCGGCGAGAATATTGTCGCGCTATGCGACGTGGATTCCGGGTCAGAGGCTTACGAGGCCCAGACGAAGAAATATCCGGACGCGAAGTACTACAAAGATTTCCGCCAGATGCTGGACCAGATGGGCAACCAGATCGATGCGGTGACGGTTTCGACGCCGGATCATATGCATGCGATTGTGGCGTCGGCGGCGATGAAGAGGAACAAGGCAGTGTTTTGCCAGAAACCGCTGACGCAGACAGTGTATGAGGCGCGCTATCTGCGGAAACTGGCGCACGAGAGAAAGCTCGTTACGCAGATGGGCAATCAGGGCAGCGCTGCGGACGGTTTGCGCCGCGGGGTGGAGACGATACAAGACGGACTCATCGGACAAGTCCATCAGGTTCACGTCTGGACGAACCGCCCTGTGTGGCCGCAAGCGATGGATCGTCCCCCGGTGGAGGATCCGGTTCCTGCGACATTGGCTTGGGATGTGTGGATTGGACCGGCTCCGATGCGGCCGTATGTGGGCAGCCATAATCCAGATGATAAAGACGGAATTTACCATCCGTTTAACTGGCGCGGCTGGCAGGATTTCGGTTGCGGCGCACTGGGCGACATGGCGTGCCACACGGTGAACCTGCCGTTTCGCGCCCTGGATCTGGACTACCCGACGGAGGTTGAAGCGACGCCTTTCGGCCAGATGAACAAGGAATCGTATCCTGTGGGTTCCAAAATTCGCTTCGACTTTCCCAAGCGCAAGGGGCACATTCCCCTCGAACACCCGCATCTTTTTCACCATTACCGAAAGATCGAGCACGATGCGGTGACCCTGTGGTGGTACGACGGCGGCCAGCCTGACCCCAAAGCCCGTGGCGGCCATGACCTTAGCAACAAGCCGCCGGCCGAACTGACGGCCGACATCGTCGCGCTGCGCGGCGACGTTCCCGATAGCGGTTGCCTGTTGATTGGCGACGCTGGCATGGTCTTTTCACCGGACGATTATGGGACGAGTTTCTTCGTGAAGCTGAAGGGCGAGGAAAAATTCGTCCACTACCTCAAGCATCCGGCGATGGCGCAATATCCGGAGCGCATTCCGCGCAACCCTTATGGCAAAAAAGGCGGAGGCAGTGTTTCTGCCCACGCGCAGGAATGGCTGGTTGCCATCAAGGAAAACAAGCCCGAAATGTGCTACTCGCGTTTTGACATCGCCGCGCGCCTTACGGAGATCATGCTGCTGGGCTGCGTGTCATTGCGCGCCGGCCAGAAGATCGAGTGGGACGGACCGAAGATGGCTGCGAAAAACTGCCCGCAGGCTGCGCAGTATATAAAACGGCAAGATCGTTCCGGCTGGGCTCTTTCCTGATCCCGATGTCGATAAACAGGTTCACCGAGATTCATGAACCGCTTCCCGCCGGGAGGCGCAGAGCCTTACCCTTTTTTAAGAAGCGGCTTTGGTGCTTTCATGGATTTCGGCTATCTCCACCGGCCGCCGCTGCTGGATAGAACGGTAGCCCGCCTCGATGATTGCGAGGGTGCCCAGATTGTCAGCGCCGCTCACCGCGGGTTGGCGCTGACGGGCAATGGCGTCCATCAGATCGGCCATCGGTCCCTGGAATGCATCCGGAAACCAGGCTTCCTGCCAGCGCGGTGTAATCCACACACCGGGTTCTGCAGCCGTGGTGAATGTCAACGTGCTTGGGCAGCGGTTCGGATACTCGGGCCAGCCGAGCGTTCCCTCGGCCAGACCCTCGGTGCCTTCAACGCGCCACTTGATATATGGTTTGAGATCATCTTTCTCGCTCCGCGGCCCGGCCCAGACGTCGTCCCATGCGGCGGCTCGCATACCGTCGTCGTATTCCAGGATGTAGAGACAGATGCCGTCTTCATGGGCAAACTGCGTGCGCGGATCTTTCCGCACGCTGGCGTAGATCGATTTCGCTTCTCCGAAGAGATAGCGGAAGGTGTCGATGTGGTGAATGCTCATGATCAGCAGCGTCAGCCGGCCGTACTCGCGCAACCATGTTTGCCAGTGCGGGACGGCGCGCATTTCAATGGTGGCCAGCACCGGCGTACCCAGCAGGCGCCTTTCCAGAAGCATCTTCAACACGCGAATGGAGCGGTCGTAGCGCATGTTCTGGTTGACGCCGAGAGGGATCTGCCGCGCTTCGCACAGGCGCACGATCTCCGCCGCCTCGTCGAAGCTGACTGCCAGCGGCTTCTGCGCAAGAATGCCCTTGAGATACTTGCCTCGACGGACTGCGGTGCGAATGATCTCCGGCTGCTTGTCTGGAGGAACGGCGATATCGAGAATCTCGACATTCTGGTCTTCCAGCATCTGTTCGACCGACTCGCATACCCGCGGAATACCGCGAAGGCCGGCTACCTCCCGCGCAATCTCGAGGGTTCGCGAGGTAATCGCCACCACGTTGAAACCCGCATCGGCATAGGCTTTCAGGTGCACGTCGCGCATGATGAAGCCCGCCCCCACCGCGCCGATCCCAAAGTCGATGCGCGGCGGCACGGGGGCATACGGATTCAGATCCAGATCGAGATCCAGGCTCATGAAGGTCGGACGACCTGCCAGTCTATGAAAATTCTCACGAACGTCCGTGAAACGATAGGATAGTATCCTCCGGTTCGCAACCGGTCAACCAGAACGTCAGTCAGAGGAATCGTTGAAGTGAAACTTGGTCTTATCAGCTCTGCCTGGCTGGGCACCTCCATCGACACGGCGCGCGGCATCGAACTGACCAGGCAGATCGGCTTCGACACCATCGATATCTTTGCCGATCCGCTGGAGATCAGTCCGCAGGAACGCCGCCTGATTCGAAAAAGCTGCCTGGCGGCGAGCCTCCCGGTGGTATCGACGGTGTGCTGCGCGCTGGGCATTGCCGATTTCAATCGCCCGGTACGGGACTTCCACGTCGCCCGTGCCAAGGCGTATCTTGACCTGTGCTATGAGCTTGAAGGCCGGAATCTTTTGC
This sequence comes from uncultured Acidobacteriota bacterium, assembly GCA_963706455.1. Lineage (GTDB taxonomy): Bacteria > Acidobacteriota > Terriglobia > Terriglobales > Acidobacteriaceae > Telmatobacter. The sequence continues at coordinate 52,885 of CAVPNO010000014.1, forward strand.
TGGTGCTCGGCGAGTATATCTGGCAGCAGGAGGTCATTGCCCCGGCCGATCAATGGAAGTGGGCCGTCGAAGAAGTGCGCAAACTGGCCGAATATGCGCAGTCACTTGGGCTGGAACTCGCGCTGGAGATCGAGCCGTTCCAGTTGTCGATTGTCAACAATGTTGGCCTGATGGAGAAGTTCCTTGGCGAAGTCGATCACCCGGGGGCCAAGGCCAACATCGACATCTCGCATCTCGCCCTCGCCCACGATGCGCCCGGTGAGATCTCCAGGCTGAGGGGCCGCATCGGTCACGTTCATCTCTCCGACTGCAATGGAAAGGTGCATGGCGATCTTCCCCCGGGCCGAGGCACGGTGGTTTTTCCGCCATATCTGAAAGCGCTGCATGACGCTGGTTTCGCGGGCACTGTGAGCATCGAGCTTGAATACTCGCCGGAGCCGGGCAAGATTGTTGAGTGGGTTCGCGAGGCGTACACCGCGACCGATCGGCTGATGACCGAGCTCGCGATTCGCGGCTGATGTCCCGGCCCGCACTCTTAAGGAGATACATATGGCTGCAGGTCCTTTGAAAGAGGAAAGTTTGAAGGCCTACGAAACCGATGGCTTCGTGATCGCGCGCGCCATGTTCGACAGTCAGGAGATCGGCCTGCTGCGCCGCGCCGCCAGGGAGGATCGCGCACTGGACCAGCACTCCTTCGGCAAAGGAGACGGCGAGGGTGGAACCGTGCGGCTTTCGCTGTGGAATCACCCCGGCGACACCATCTACGGCATGTTCGCCCGCTCCGAGAGCATTGTGGATTCGGCCGAGAAGATTCTCGCCGGCGAGGTGTACCACTACCACTCCAAGATGATCATGAAAGACGCCAAGGTCGGCGGAGCGTGGGCATGGCACCAGGATTACGGGTACTGGTATCAGAACGGCGTGCTGTTTCCGCTGCTGACCAGCGCGTTTATCGCGGTCGATCCGGCAACACGGCTAAACGGCTGCATGCAGGTGTTGAAAGGCTCGCACCTGCTCGGTCGCGTCGATCATGTTCTCACAGGAGAGCAGGCGGGGGCCGACATGGAGCGCGTGCGGGAAGCTGAAAAAGTGCTTGATCGCGTGTACGTGGAAATGGACCCGGGCGACGTGTTGTTCTTTCACGCCAACCTGCTGCACCGTTCCGACCAGAACAAATCCGACAGGCCGCGCTGGGCCATGATCTGCTGTTATAACGCCGCGCGCAACAACCCCTACAAAGAACATCATCATCCGCGGTACACGCCTCTCGGCAAGGTGCCGGATTCGGCCATACTCGAGGCGGGCCTGCGGCGCTTCAGCGACAGCGTCAGTGACGTGGCGTGGATGAAGACCGAGGACGATAAGAGCGCCGCGAGCCTGGAGCAATCCGAAGCGGCGCGCAACGCCCATTAATGGGATTTAGGCTGATTCGGCGCCGACATCGACTCCTTCGACCCGGAAACCGGAAAACTGCAGCGGCGCCGGATACCGGCAGCTATGCGCGAACTCCTGTTGACATTCTTACTATTTGACATGTAGAACTTCAACATGAAGAGGGAGCATGGGCGAAAACAAGCCGGAGATTCTCCAGGGAACCCTTGATTTAATGGTGCTCAAAACGCTCGAATCCATGGGGCGCCTTCATGGCTATGCCATCGCGCGGCGCATCGAGCAGGTGAGCGGCCAGACTCTTGTCATCAACCAGGGCACCATCTATCCCGCGCTTCTCCGCCTGGAACAGCGAGGCTGGATTAAGGCGGAATGGGGCAACTCGGAATCGAATCGTCGCGCCCGCTTCTACTCCCTTACCCGCATCGGCAGGAGCCGCATCGCCGAAGAAACCCGTAACTGGGAGCGCGTCGCCGCTACCATGGCGCTGTTCCTGGCCGCGCCGGAATAGGAACTGACGATGGACCTGGCCCGCACCTTTCTCAGCCGCCTCGCCGCCATTTTTCGCGTCCGTCAACTGGATGCATCACTCGATGAGGAACTCCGCGCGCATGTTGAAATGGCCGTCGAGGAGCACATTCGCCGCGGCATCCCGGAACCGGAAGCACGCCGCATGGCCCTGCGTGAGTTCGGCGGCGTAACCCAGGTTCGCGAAGCCTATCGTGTCCAGCGGGCCCTGCCCGTGCTCGAACAGGTCCGACGCGATGTTCGTTTTGGCATCTTCCAGCTATGGAAGTCGCCGGGATTCACGCTCACGGCGATTCTCTCCCTGGCGCTTGGCGGGGGCGCCAATGTCACGGTCTTCTCCCTGATCAACGGCCTGCTGCTGCGCCCGCTTCCGGTTCCGGAAAGCGGAGGACTGGTTGTTCTGGAGATGGCGCGCGGCGGCCTGCGGCCGTTCAACAGCCTTCCTGAGCCCCTGTTTCGCGGGCTCGAGCGACGTCACGGCGCCCTCCGCACGGTCTTTGCTTTCGATCGCGCTCCGTTCCAGGTCAAGAGCGGATCGTCGACGGAAATCATCTTCGGGCAATACGTCAGCGGCACGTTCTTCGATGCGCTCGAGACGCCTCCGCTCCTCGGCCGTGCGCTCACACCCGAGGATGATCGAAGAGGCGGCGATCCTGCAGGCTTTGCCGCGGTGATCAGCGAAAGCCTATGGAACAATCGCTTTCATCGCGACCTCGCCATTCTCGGCCGCCGCATGGTGATTGACAACGTCGCGTTCACCATCGTCGGCGTCATGCCCCGGAGATTCTTCGGCGCTGACCCTCTCCAGCGTCCACAGATCTTCGTCCCTCTCGCCGACGAGGAAGTCCTGAATGGCGAGCGCAGCATGATCAAGTTCGGCAAGGGCGCATGGTGGCTGAGCGTGATGGGCCGACTTACACCCGGCGCCACTCTTGTCCAGGCCAACTCTCAGGTATCGGCGGCCACCGGCGCCATTCTCCACGAGACCGTATCCGATGCCGGTTGGATCAAGCGGATGGAGGAGCGCCACCCCAGCTTCCAGGTGGAATCCGGCTCGACCGGGTACACCTATGTCCGTCTCGAATTCCGCAAGCCGCTGATGGCTGTATTCGCCATGTGCGGCGGCGTTCTGCTCCTGGCCTGCCTCAACCTGGCATGCCTGCTGATGGCCCGCGCCACGGCTCGGCAACGCGAGCTTGCCACCCGGATGGCCCTGGGGGCATCGCGCAGCCGCCTCATTCAGCAGCTGCTGGTGGAGGGCCTGCTGCTTGGCATTGCGGGCACGGCTGCGGGACTTGCCATCGCCCCCGTGGTCAGCCGCCTCCTTGCCGTCGTTCTCCTCAGCGGCCAGGAAGGCGCATATCTCGATACTTCGCTCGATGTGCGAGTCTTCGCCTTCGCTGCCGCTGCCGCCATCCTGGCCACGCTCCTGTTCGCGCTGATGCCCGCCGTCAAGGCCACCTCGCGGGGCCTGATGGATCGCATGAAAGACGGCCAGCACGCCACGCTCACCCACGAACGGCGCCCCATCCTTTCCCGCATCCTGCTGGGCGCGGAAGTCGGGCTCGCGCTCATCCTCGTGGTCGGGGCGGGCCTTGTGGCTACCAGCCTGCTCCGGCTCTACAACTCCGGCGAAGGCTTCGATCCACACGGCCTCGAGAACATCGCCTTCAGCATGGATAAGGCCGGTCTCAAGGGCGACGCCATCATCAGCTTCTACCAGGAGATGGCGCGGCGCCTTAGCCATGTTCCGGGCGTCACCGGGGTCAGCTATCAGCGGATAAGTCTCTTCGGCCCCGAGTGGGACGAAGACTTCACCGACACGCGAGGCACGAGCCACGACACGTTCGTGAACGCCGTCGGGCCGGCCTACTTCAGCACCATGCGCATTCCACTGCTGGCCGGACGCGAATTCACCTGGAACGACACTCCACCGCGGAATCAAATGGCGCAACGGCCATCCTCCGGCCTCAAGATCATCCTCAATCAATCCGCCGCCGGCCAACTCTTTCCCGACCGCAATGCGCTGGGCCAACCCATCCGCCAGGATGTAGGCAATGGGATCAATACCTACGAGGTGGTGGGGATCGTTGGCGACGCCAAGTACAACAATCTGCACTCCAACGCGCCGCCTACTGCTTATCTCGCCATGCCCCAGCAGACGAATGTGGACGACCTGTCGTATATAGCTGTCGTTCGATCTGCATCGCCCGCGGGTCCGCTGGCGGCAGCCGTGCGCGCCATTACCGCGGAAATGGCTCCCTCGGTTCCCGCACCCGAAGTCAATTCGATGATGACCGTCATCGACGACTCCATGGGAGCCGAGCGCATGATGACCATGCTGGCCGTCTTCTTCGCCATCTGTGCCCTGGTGGTCACGGCGATTGGACTCTACGGCACGCTCGCATACGCCACCGCCCGGCGCAGTACTGAGGTCGGAATCCGTATGGCCCTGGGCGCGCATCGCTCCCAAGTCGCCTTCATGGTGTTTGGTCAAAATCTCGGGGTCGTAATCTGTGGCACGGCTTTCGGCCTCGCAACGAGCTTGCTCGCAACCCGTGCGCTGACCAGCTTTCTGTTCCTCACCTCAATCCGCGATCCGTGGGTACTTGCAGGATCCATTCTCGCGATAGCGCTCACGGCTTGCCTCGCATCCCTTTTGCCCGCCTTGCGGGCAGCTCACATTGAGCCCATGGCGGCGATCCGTTGCGAATGATCCTATGATTACCTTGTGCAACGAGAACTCACTGGCCGCACCCAGCGTCGATTCACTCCATCGCGGCGAATTCCGCCCCAGCCCCGTGCTTGCGCCTGCGGCATAATGCCTGGATGAAGGCCTGGCGTGGTGCGCCATATTCCCCCTTCGGTTGAGGCAAAGCAGCAGCAACAACCGGTGTAAGCGGGCGACACATCCAGCCCCAAAAAGAAATTTACTTGCGCTCCTGCCCCGTTTGTGTGTTACAGTTGGTAACACTATGAACGGTAACACTCAATCGAGTCACGATCCTGCCGAGCTGGGCGAATTGGAACGAAGCGTTCTGCTTATCGTGTGGCGCCGCGGATCGCTGACGGCCGACCAGGTACGCGAAGAACTGGGTCGTCCCCTGAAAGATTCCACGGTCCGCACGGTGCTGCGTCGCCTTGAAGACAAAGGCTATCTTGCTCACAGCCTCGAAGATCGCACCTTCATTTACCGCCCGGCTCAATCGCGGCAGCGGGTCGCCGGGCGCGCCGTCAAACGCATCGTGGACTGGTTCTGCGAGGGATCGGTGGAGGCTTTGCTGGTCGGGATGGTCGACTCCAAGGTCCTCGACCGCGCCGAACTTCGGCGTCTTGCCGAACGCATAGCCGCTGCGCAGAAAACTCGGTCCAGCCGCTAACGAGGAGGTTCAATGACTCTGGTCCTCATCGAAGCATCTCTTCGGTCGCTTCTCGCAGGCCTGGTGGTCGCCATCGGCTTGCGCGTTTTCCGGGTCCACAATGTTGTCGCGCAGAAGGCCGCCTGGGGCCTGGTGCTAACCGCCGCATTGGCAATGCCGTTGCTATTGCCAACAGTCGGGCGATCGCAGCTTCTTCCCGCAAGCGTGAGCATACCGCTCCCCGCGCATCCCATGACCCTGCTTGAAGAATTACAGGCACGGATCCTGGCCAGGAACCCTGCAGGCCGTATGCCAAAGCCGGCCGCTTCGGCCGTTCCGCAAGACAAATCAAAACAGGACGAAGAATCCGCAAGCCCGGCCCCCGAGACTGGACGCGCAGCACCTGACAAAGAATCCCAGTTCTCCGCCGTACGCGGCCAGGATCCGGTTGCGCCAAAAGAGGCGATCGCCTATTCCGCGAGCGGCGGTGCAGACACGCGCAGCTCGCAGCAGCCTGCCCGAACCGCGTTCTCTTTTAAAGTTCTGTTTTGGTCTCTCTATCTGGTAGTGGCCGCGGCTCTCTTTCTTCGCCTTGCCCTTGGACTGGCGGCGACGCTCCGCCTCTGGCTTTCCGGCACTCCGATTTCTCCGCAGAAAATGGGTTGCGGTTCTTCCTCGCTGCCTGTACGGGCGAGTTCCCGGATATCTTCGCCTCTTTCGATTGGTTCTGCCATCCTGCTCCCCGCCGATTACGAGACCTGGGATCAAGAGAAACTTCGCATTGTGCTTGCTCACGAGAGCTCGCATATTCGCCAAGGTGACTTTTATCTGCAGGTCCTTGCCGGTCTCTACGCTTCGCTCGTGTGGTTCAGCCCCCTGGGCTGGTGGCTGAAAAGAGAACTCGCGGATCTGGCCGAGGCCATCAGCGACCGCGCAGGAATCGAACAAGCCGAAAGCCCAACCTTGTATGCCCAAATCCTTCTCGAATTCGCCGCGGCGCCACGACCCGCCGCAGTAGGAGTCCCCATGGCACGTCCCGGAAGTCTTAGCCGCCGCATCGAACGTTTACTTGACGATCATGCATTTCATCGGGCATTTGCCGGCAGCCGTCGCGCTCTCGTCGCGGTTGTGCTGGTTCCAGTTGCGTCCTTTGCCGCAACGGCAATGGTGCGGGTGCAGGCAGCATCCATGCCGAAATCCGCACCCATCGTTCTGGTTGCTCCATCTGCCGGATCGGCAACTCCTGTTCTGGCAGCAGCGGTTCGAACGGGAACAGCGCAGGACCTGGTGGCGGAGGCAAAGGAACCGGGGGCCATGCCTGCAGTTTCGGCGCAAGCCGAGTCGCACGACTCGATGACGTTCGACCGCACGCTTTCGGTCAGCGGTGAAGCGCAATTGATGGTGTCAACCGGGGCGGGCAATATCCATCTCACTCGCGGCTCCGGCAGCCAGATCCGCATTCACGGCGAGATCCATGTCGGTGATGAGGGCAGCGAAGAACAGGCTCGTCAAATCGCCGCCAACCCTCCCATTGAACAGAACGGGAATGTGATTCGCGTCGGCCAACAACACGAAGAGCACTGGCGCGGAATCAGCATCAATTACGAGATCGAGGCCCCTGCGGAAACAGCACTTGGCGCAACTTCCGGCTCGGGAAATATCGACGACGACGGAGTTGGCCAAAACGCCAAGCTCCAGACCGGCTCAGGCGATATCCACGCCACTGGGCTGGAGGGCCCGTTCACGGTAAAGACCGGTTCCGGCAATATCGTCGCAGCGCAGTCTGGACAAGGCGACGTCGTTGCGGAAACCGGTTCCGGTGAAATCGAGCTCAAGGACATCCACGGCGGCTTCCACGGACAGACCGGCTCCGGCAACATCACCGCCACGGGAACGCCATCTGCTTCATGGACCTTGCAAACTGGGTCCGGCAATATCGAACTCTCGACCGGCAATGCTCCGCTAACACTCGAGGCGTCCACGGGCTCGGGCGAAGTGACTACCGAACACGAGATGTCGGTGCAGGGCTCGGTCGATCACCATCACATCCGCGGCACATTGAATGGCGGCGGTCCCACCGTTCGCGTGCAGACCGGCTCCGGCGAGATTCATATCCACTGATTTCCGGCGATAGCCACCGATCTTGACATCGATCGGATGGATTGCAAGCCGCTGGCGCATACGCTCAGCGGCTGCATGATATGCCCTCGGTGTGTGCAAGCCCAAATACGGGGAGGTAACGCGATGACAGTCCTGCTGCAGGACTTGGGTTTTGCATTCCGCCAGTTGCGCAAGACGCCGGGGTTCACCGTGACCGTGCTGCTTACGCTCGCGCTTGGCATCGGCGCCAACTCGGCCATCTTTACGCTGGTCAACGCCATCCTGCTGCATAACCTTCCGGTGACCGATCCCAAGACCCTCGTGCGCATCGGCGACACCGATGCCTGCTGCGTCAACAGCGGCTGGAACGACGAGGGAGACTACTCGCTTTTCGCCACGGACACCTATTACATGTTCAAGAAGAGCCTGCCGGAGTTCGAAGAGCTGGCCGCGATGGAGTCCGGCTACGCCTGGCGGCCCATCACCGTGCGCCGCGCCGGACCCCAGACCGTAGCGAAATCCGTCATGGGGACCTTCGTCTCCGGCAACTACTTCCGCGTCTTTGGTCTCTCGCCGGCGGCGGGCAGGCTGTTTGCGGATAGCGACGACCAGAAGGGCGCACCCATTACCGCGGTGATGAGCTATGACGCGTGGAAGCAGGATTATGCCGGCGATCCTGGCGTGGTAGGAAGCACGTTTTACATCAATACCAGGCCGGCCACGATCATTGGTGTTGCGCCAAAAGGATTTTACGGGGACCGCATCGACACCAATCCTCCCAAGTATTTCCTTCCCATGAATGGCATGGATGAAGTCATCGGCGCACCGTACTTCAAGGAGCCTGAAGTTGCGTGGGCTTACATCATCGGCCGCGTCAAACCGGGAACTTCCCTCCCCGGCCTTCAAGCGAAGGCCAGCACGCTGCTCAAGACGCAATTTGCTCCGCTCAAGACATTTGCCGACCAGCGCGCCCAAAAGGCTCTTCCCCGCACTCACGTGGTGCTTACTCCCGGCGGCGGCGGTATCCAGAACATGCAGGATTGGTACAAGGACCACCTGAAGCTGCTGCAATGGATCGCTGCGCTGGTACTTCTCGTGGCCTGCGCCAATATCGCCAACCTGCTGCTGGTGCGCGGCATGAGCCGCCGCCCGGAGCTTTCCATCCGCTCAGCACTCGGCGCCCAGCGAAGCCGTATTGCGCGCCAGCTTCTTACGGAAAGCGTTCTTCTTTCGGGAGTGGGCGGCCTGCTGGGCCTGGCCGTCTCCTTCCTTGGAGCGCACGCGTTGCTGGCCCTGGCTTTTCCTCATCAGCAGAACATGCCGGTCAAAGCGTACCCTTCGCCGCTGGTCATCGGCTTTTCCTTTTCCCTTTCGCTGGTTACGGGCGTCTTCTTTGGCCTTGCGCCGGCGCTGATGGCCGCGCGCACGCAACCCGCTGATTCCCTGCGCTCCAACGCGCGTACCACCGCCCAGGGAGCATCCTTGTTGCAGCGCTCGCTCGTTGTCCTGCAAGCCGCGCTCTCCCTCGTGCTGCTCGTGGCCGCTGGCCTGTTTGCTGAGAGCCTGAACAAGGCCGAGAACGTGGACATGAAACTAGATACGACGAACCGCTACATCGCCCACATCAATCCGCAAGCGGCCGGATACAAGAACACTGAGGTCGAGCCTCTCTACCAGACGATTGTCGAACGCTTCCACGCGATTCCCGGCGTTCTCAAAGTCAGCCTCGCCACCTACACACCGATGGAGCAGAACAATTGGGGATCGGGCGTAAAGGTACAGGGCGACCCGGACCTGAACAAAGGCGCATCCTGGGTGAAAGGCACCGCGGAGTACTTCGACTCCGTCGGCACCCACGTGGTGATGGGGCGCGGCTTCACGACGCAGGACACGCTGAGTGCTCCGCCGGTTGCTGTCGTCAACCAGGAGTTCGCCAAACAGTTCTTCGGCAACCGCAATCCGATTGGCCATCGCTTTGGTTTTTCCGGCCCGTCCAAGGTTCCTCAGGATGGCGCGCATGAAATCGTCGGCGTGGTGCAAGACACCACTTACACCAGCGTGTACTGGAAGAACCACGCCATGTACTTTCTGCCGCTCACGCAGCGCTGTTGCGACGCCAACAACCCGGACTACCATCTCGAGCAGGATCAATCCATGTACGCCGGAGCCCTGGTGATCCAGACCGGACGTCCGATTCCCGGCCTTGAAAAGATCGTCGGCGACACCCTGGCGAGCATCAACCCCAACCTCACCGTCGTCAAGTTCCAGACCTTCCAGCAGCAGATCGACGATCGGTTTGTCGACGAGCGCCTGATCGCTCGCCTCACGTCCCTCTTCGGCTTGCTGGCGCTGCTGCTCGCGGCCATCGGTCTTTACGGCGTCACGGCCTATACCGTGGTCCGCCGAACGCCGGAGATCGGCATCCGCATGGCCCTGGGTGCGGCGCGCAGCCGCGTCATCGGAGCGGTCATGCGCGGAGCCATGCTGCAGGCCGTCGCCGGGCTCGCTATCGGGATCCCGGTGGCCATCTTCTGCGTGCGCTACGTCAAGTCGCAGCTTTACGAGATCACGAACGTCAATGTCTCCGTGATGAGTATCGCCATCGGAGTGTTGACGATTGCGGCTGCCATCGCCGGCATTATTCCCGCGCGGCGCGCCGCCTCCATCGACCCGGCCCGGGCATTGCGTATCGAGTGAGCCGAGACTTCGTGGCAGTCTATGGTAATCGCACTGTGCCGTGCATCTTGCGCTATGGGTGGCTTAGAGCCCAGACGTACGCTCCAACGGCAGATACCTGTTCAGGTGTGAGTTGAGACCCTCCCATCGCCGGCATGGGACTGCGAAATTGCCTGGGCTGCGACACGCCGTCCGTAATCGACTTGGTGATTCCCGGCCAGGTGCCGTCGCTCCACAACCATTTATTCTTCGTCAAGTCAGGCCCCAAGGGAGTCCCGGTCCCGTTCGCTCCGTGGCAGGCTGTGCACGTCCCATTGGCCACCTGGCCGTGGTAAATACCATCGCCCAGGGAGACCATCGCCTGCGTGGCACCGGGAGGGACAGGAAGATTGCGACCGGTACTCGAACCTGCATCAGGATTGGTTCCTTCGGGTGGTTTCGCATTGGACTGCATGAGTTCGCCAGCCGGGGCCGACAAACTCGGGCACGGAGTGACGCCGGAATTTCCGGCGTCCCGACCGGGAGGGCCCTTATAGGTAATCTTGTAGACGCGGCCTTTCATGTCGTCGGAGACATAGAGCGAGCCGTCAGGGCCGACGGCGACCCCCGAGGGGCGATACACGGCGCCCTCCGGAGTCTTTACCGGTCCGGCGAAACCGTCGGCAAATACTTCGCATCCGCCCGATGACTGATTGCCTCCCAGCGATTGGAAAACCACATTGTAGCCGCCCTGCGCGTACGGAGCCCGATCCCACGATCCGTGGAAGGCGATGAAAACGCCATTGCGATATCGGGCAGGAAACTGCTTCCCGTCATAGAAGACCATTGCGTTTGGGGCCCAATGAGCGGGAAATGCGGCCACCGGAGCTATCTTGTTTGCGCAAACGCCGACGGTGTGGCCGCCGTCGCCTCCGTACTCCGGCGCCAAAACCAGCTTGCTTTGGAATGAATCGTAATAGCACTCGGGCCAACCGTAGTCGCCCCCCTGCTTCAGAAGCATGACTTCTTCGGCAGGCAGAGTTGCTTCTTCGTCCGGCTTATAGAGGGCGGGCCAATTGGCGTGGAGCTGGTCTCTTCCATGCTGGGTTACAAAGATGCGGTGCCCGGTGGGGTCAACCCCGAAACCTTCAGCATTGCGTATCCCCGTCGCATATCGGTCAGTGGGAGAGAACTTCTGATCGGTCTTTCTGGCGTCGTACCGCCAGATGCCGCCGCGGGTCTCAAGCTCGGTGCATGGCTGGGCGCCGGGGGATTGGAGCGTGCGGTTCTTCAGTTGGCAGGCATTCGACGCAGTGCCCACGTCCACATAAAGAAGTCCATCCGAGCTGATGGAGAATGGATGCATGGGATGGTCGCCTCCGAGAGGTAACCCGGAGACCACCGTAATGGGAGGCCCCGACGGCACAACCGCGCCTGAAGGCAGGGAATACCGTACGATGCGATCATTGATTTCCGCGTAGATCGAGCCATTGTACAGGCCAATCCCCGTGCCGCCGGCTCCTCCCGTCTTGGCTGTCTCCCCGAACCGCTGAATGACATCGGCTTTTCCTGAACCGGTTTTGTCCTGAAGCGCAACCAGAAAGCCCCCTTCCTGTGGCGTCTCATGAGGGGGATAGTAGTCACCGGACCAGGTATTCACGTAGACCACGCCGTTCTGCGCTACGGCGAGGTGACGGGCATGACCAATGCCGTCGGCAAACACTGCGCCGCAAAATCCCGGCGGCAATTTCAATCCACTGTCATCGTTGGAGCATGCAGAGTTTCCATCCGCAAAGCTCGAACTCGGATTGCCGGGGTGAGCCGCCACCGGACTCACGACCGACCAGGCGGCGAGCGCAACCGCAACGAAAACGACAACTCCTAAACCAAGTGATCGCATCGAACTCTCCTTGAAATTACCTGCGGAACCAGTAGCGTTCTTTGGTTGAACGGCTTATTTCAGGCTCGAAGACGCCGAGACCATTATCCTTCAGCATCGCACCCCGGCACTCGACAAAGAATGCAATCTTCGACAAATCGGGCAGGTTCGCTCTGGAGAAATGCATTGGCTGATACGCTCTCCGAGGAGGATGATAGAGTCACCTACATGGTCCCGGGCAAGCCGACTCGTCGCGAGGTCTTGACAGGGTTTGCCGGTGCTGCTCTTTTGCCCGCCGCTTCTTTCGCCGCGGAATCGGCGGCACCGCAGATCTGTTTCACCGGCGCAGTGGAGATGGCCCAGCTGATCAGGGACAGGCGACTCTCCGCCCGCGAAGCGCTCGCCGAGCACCTCAAACAGATTGAGCGCGTCAATCCCCGAGTGAACGCGATGGTCACTCTCGTCCCGGAGATAGCTGCCCAGGCTGCCGCGCATGCAGACGAAATGCAGGCGCACGGAGAAACCCTGGGCCCCTTGCACGGATTGCCGGTGGCCCACAAGGATCTTATCGAGACGCGGGGTATCCGAACCACGTTCGGCTCGCCGCTGTTCAAGGACTACGTTCCCGCTGAAGACGACATGCTTGTACAACGCATGCGGCGCGCGGGCGCAGTGATTGTGGGCAAGAGCAATACCCCGGAATTCGGCGCCGGCTCACAGACGTTTAACACCGTCTTCGGCGCAACCTGCAATCCCTACGATCTGGGCAAAACCTGCGGAGGATCCTCAGGCGGGGCGGCGGTGGCGTTGGCCTGCGGAATGGTTCCGGTTGCAAGCGGCTCCGATGCTGGTGGTTCGCTGAGAAATCCTGCCGCGTACTGCAATGTCGTCGGCTTTCGTCCTTCCATCGGCCGCGTCCCCAATCCGAAGGCAGCCTTCGGCTGGTCGACTCTCAGCACAGCGGGATGTCTCGGCCGATCGGTTGCGGACCTTGCGCTCGCCCTGAGCACGATTGCCGGCCCTGATCCCAACACGCCGCTCGCCATTCACGAGCCCGGCGACCTGTTCTCTCGTCCGTTGGAACGCAGCTTCAAAGGCGTGCGGGTGGCGTTTTTCAAAGATCTCGGCGGCGTCCCTTTTGATCCCCGGGTCCGCGCCATTATCGACGCGCATCGCTCCACGTTCGAATCTCTCGGCTGTATTGTCGAGCAGAGTGAGCCCGACTTCTCTCCCGCCGAAATCTCCTTCCGAACCATTCGCGCATGGAACGCGGCGGCCAACTACGGCAAGATGCTTCAGCAACACCCCGACGCGTTCAAGGACACGCTCAAAGACGAAATTCAGAGAGGCATGAAGCTCAGCGGCGATGACCTTGCTCGCGCCGAAGCTGCCCATACTCAGATTTGGCGGCGATTCCAGGCTTTCCTCGAGAGGTATGAGTTCTTCGTCCTGCCTACCACCCAGCTACCGCCGTTCGATTTCAACCTGCCCTATCCGACGGAAATCGGCGGCGTCCACTTCGACAACTACATCGACTGGATGAAGTCCTGCTGGTACATCTCGGCCACCGGCAATCCGGCAGCGTCGGTGCCGGCCGGGTTCACGCCCGAAGGTCTCCCAGTGGGATTGCAGATTGTGGGAAGGGACAAGCAGGATTTCAGTGTCCTCCAACTCGCGCACGCATTTGAACAGGCAACCGGCTTCGGAAAGAGACGTCCCCCGATTGCGTAGCGGCTGTTTTCTGGACGCGTCGAGAGGCGGAATGCTACTCTGAGCCGGACTTCGCCAGGGCGATCCATGAACAGACGTGCTCTTCTCACCGCCTGTGCCGTGGGGTTTGCATTCTCAGCCAACTACACCAACCACGCACCCATGCTGCCGGTTCTGCGCGAGACCTTCGGGTTGACCCAGGGCAGGTCGGGACTGCTCACGACGGCAATCTTCTTCACCCACGGTCTTATGCAGGTGCCCGGCGGGCGTCTGGCCGACCGTTTCGGACCGCTTCGGGTTCTGATTCTCGCGCTTGCCTGGGTTGCGCTCGCCAACACGGCCCTCGGTCTTTCGGCCACCTTTGCCCAGCTTCTCTTGTTCAAAGCTTTGGCTGGGCTTGGCACTGGCGTATGCTTCGCCGCCGGCGCACGGTACGCGGTGGCAAGTTTCCGCGGGTCGGCTCTGCACCTTGCCCAGGGATTCTACGGTGGATCTGTATTGCTGGGCGCGGGATTCGTCATTTTCGTGGTCCCGCAGATGCTCGATGCATTTGGATGGCGCGGTGCGTTCCTGGGCTGCGCGGCAATTTCGCTGGGCGCGTGCCTGTACTGCCTGGGGGCCGCCCCCCGGCCCGAGGCTGGAGCCGCCCCACCCGCGCGCTTCTTCGAAATGCTTTCGCGTCGCGAGCTTTGGCTTCTGGGGATCGTGCAGATGGCCTCGTTTGGCCTCATGATCGTTATCGTCACGTGGATCACCACCCTGCTTCGCGACGCTCTTGGCATGCCGCTCAAAGCCGCCGGCACGCTCGGTTCGCTGGTCCTGTTGATCGGGATCGTATCCCGACCCCTCGGCGGCTGGCTGGCGGATCGGGTGAGTTTGCGAGCGCTCGCGAGTGCCGCCCTGCTGCTCAACGCTGCCGGCTGCGTCGCTCTGGCTTTCAGCCACTCACCCTGGGTCGCGTTTTTCGCCATCGCCGGACTGGCTCTTGGCTGTGGTGTGCCTTATGCCGGATGCTTCAATCGGGCCGCTGCGCTTTTTCCCGGTCGCTCCGGAGCCGCGATGGGCTTGGTGAATATGATCGGCATCGTCATGATCCTCGCCGGAGCGCCCGCCATCGGCTGGCTCGCCGACGCAACCGGTTCGTTTCGCTCCAGCTTTCTCGCCCTGGGTGCCTTCGCGCTTCTTGCCGCTCTCTCGGTACCATTCCTTGAAGAGGAGTCGTGCCCATCCGTATGAACCTCAATCATCTCTTCGATCGTTCCTTCCAGGGCCGGGCCAACCAGAAGGCTCTTGAGTTTCAGGGTCAGGAATTCACTTTCGCGCAGATTGACCGACGCGCCGATTGCACCGCCGCCCTGCTCACGGCGCGCGGCCTGGCCCAGGGCGATCGACTCTGTGTGTATCTTGCGAATTGCATTGAGTTCATCGATCTGTATCTTGCATGCGTCCGCCTCGGCGTCATCTTTGTGCCTGTCAACATCCTCTACCGCGAACGCGAGATCCAGCACATCCTCTCCGACTCAGAGCCGAAGGCTCTTGTAGCGCGCGAGCCGCTGGCATGCAGGTTCCCCGTCTGGCGCCTGGACGAACTGATCATCCCTGAATCGGCGCCACCCGTCCGCGTCACCCTCGACGGAGACTCGCCCGCGGCACTGGTCTACACCTCCGGAACCACCGGTACGTCAAAGGGCGCCATCCTCACGCACAACAACTTTTTCACCAACGCCACCAACCTGACATCGTGCTGGGAGATCACGGCGGAAGATCGCTCTCTGCTCGCGCTCCCACTCTTTCATGTGCACGGCCTCGCAAACGGGATCCATTGCTGGCTCGCAAGCGGATGCCAAATGCGCCTGCTGGAGCGATTCGAGCACCAGAAAGCCGCCAGCGAGTTTCTCAAATTCCGGCCGACGCTCTTCTTCGGCGTCCCAACGGTGTATGTTCGGTTGCTTGCCCTTCCCCTCGAGCAGGCACGCGAGATCGGCTCTTTCATGCGCCTCTTTGTCTCCGGTTCGGCCCCGCTCCCCGCGCAGGTGCTCGACGATTTCCGGGAGCGATTCGGCCACACCATCCTCGAGCGCTACGGCATGACCGAGACGCTGATGAACATCGCCAACCCCTATCGCGGCGAACGCCGCCCCGGTACGGTAGGCCTGCCACTGCCGGGCGTTTCCGTACGCCTCGTCGACGGTGAGGTCCAGTTGCGCGGTCCCAACGTTTTTGCCGGCTACTGGCGCCGCCCTGAAGCTACCGCGGAAGCATTCGCGGAGGGTTGGTTTCGCACCGGTGATATGGGAGAAGTTTCCGGCGATGGCTATTTCACCCTGCTCGGCCGCAAGAGTGATCTGATTATTTCCGGCGGCTTCAACATTTACCCGCGCGAGATCGAAGATTTTCTCATGGAGCAGGATGAGGTGGCGGAAGCCGCAGTCGCCGGTCACCCCGACCCCATGCGGGGCGAAGTTCCTATCGCTTATATCGTCGCGCGCAGGTCTTTCAATCCGGACGACCTCGAAGCGCGCTGCCGGAGCGCCTTTGCTTCTTTCAAGGTTCCCCGCGCATTCATTGCCATTGAGAGCCTTCCCCGCACCGCCCTCGGCAAAGTGCAGAAGCGGCTGCTGCCTCCCTGGAAGGATTCAGTTCGATCCGCCGGTGACTCGACTAACCCAAAACTCCCGTGACGGAAATCTCCTTGCGGCCGTCGCGCGGAGCATGCAGAATGTTGCCGTCGATTGGCGCGCCGTCGACGGACAATGCAATCCGGTTTCCGGGCCCCTTGCGTCGGATAGAGATTTTGTAAACGACACCACGAAACGTGCGCCGCGCCGTGAATCCCGGCCAGCTTTGTGGAATTACGGGCGCGATCTCGAGGCCGTCGTAGTTCACGCGAATCCCCAAAATCCATTGCGTAATGGCGTAGTAATTCCATGCCGCGGTT
Organism: uncultured Acidobacteriota bacterium; assembly: GCA_963706455.1. GTDB lineage: Bacteria > Acidobacteriota > Terriglobia > Terriglobales > Acidobacteriaceae > Telmatobacter. Next base: position 69,443 of record CAVPNO010000014.1, read on the forward strand.
CCAGTGAGCCAGGAGTTCTTGGCTTCTCCGAATGTGGGCGCGTCTTCTCCTGCGATCATCTGCGCGTATACATAGGGCTCGCAGCGGTGCAGGTCGCTGATCGGTTCGCGCGCCGACGGATTGATTCGAGAATAGTAGTCGTGCGCCTGGTCGCCGTGGCCCAGCCGGGTTTCGGCAATCATCACCCACGGATTCACGTGACAAAAGATGCCGGCATTCTCCTTGTATCCCGGAGGGTAAGAGGAGATCTCGCCAAGGTTGAGGTAGTACTTCGAGTAGGCCGGCTGCTGCACGACGATGCCGTGCTTTGTAGCCAGGTGTCTGCCCACAGCTTCCATCGCCGCGGCCGCACGGCCATCCTCGAGGCCGATGCCGGCCAGCACGCAATAGCCATTCGACTCGATGAAGATTTTGCCTTCTTCGCATTGCTTTGAGCCGATGGGGGCGCCGAAGTCGTCGTAGGCGCGCAGGAACCACTCGCCGTCCCAGCCATGACTGCCGATGGCCCGCTCCATCTTTTTGGCTTCGGCAAGGTAGCACTCCGCTTCCTGGTTGAGTCCGCGCTGCCTTGCTATGGCCGCGACTTCGCGTGCGGCGTGCACAAACAGCCCGGCGATGAAAACCGATTCGGCAACCTTTCCCTCCTTGTTCGTGGTCGTCTGGAAGGACTGGCCCGGCGTAGCGGAAAAGCAATTCAGGTTCAGGCAATCGTTCCAATCGGCGCGGCCGATCAGTGGCAACCCGTGCGGCCCGAGCCGCTCCAACGTATAGCGAATGCTGCGCCGCAGGTGCTCGTAGAGCGGCGCTTCGGAGCCGGGCTCGTTGTCGAACGGGACGAGTTCTTCGAGGATGCTCCAGTCGCCGGTTTCCTTCAAGTACGCTGAAACGCCGACGATAAGCCAGTGCGGATCGTCGTTGAAGCCGCCGCCGATGTCGTTGTTGCCGCGCCTGGTGAGCGGCTGGTACTGATGATAGGCGCCGCCCGTCGGCAACTGTGTGGCGGCAAGGTCGAGGATGCGTTCGCGGGCCCGCGGCGGCACCATGTGCACAAAGCCGAGCAGATCCTGGTTGGAATCGCGAAACCCCAGTCCGCGCCCGATCCCGGATTCATAGAACGACGCCGACCGCGACATATTGAACGTTGCCATGCACTGGTACGCATTCCAGATGTTCACCATGCGGTTGGTGTGCAAGTCGGGGGTATCGACCTGGAAGATGCCGAGCAGGCTGTCCCAGAATTGGCGGAGGTGCTCGAAGGCCGCATCAGCCTGCCCGGGGTCCAGATATTTCACAATGACCGGCTTGACGGTCCTCTTGTTGATGGTCTGTGAATTGGGCGGATCGAATTTCTGATCATCCGGGTTTTCGTGGTAGCCGAGGAGAAAGACGAACTGCCGGGTTTCTCCCGGATCCAGGACGAACTTGACCTGGTCAGCGCCGATCGGCGACCAGCCATGAGCGATGGAGTTGGTCAGTTGGCCGGATTCCACGGCGGCTGGTTTGTCCCAGCCCCGGTAGCGCCCGAGAAACGCCTCCCGCTGGGTATCAAACCCGGCGATCTTCTCCGAGCACGCGAAATATGCGAAATGGTTGCGGCGCTCGCGGTATTCCGTCTTGTGATAAATGACGCCGTCTTCGACCTCGACCTGGCCGGTATTGAAGTTGCGCTGGAAATTGGTGGCATCGTCCTGCGCGTCCCACAGGCAGAACTCGATGGCGGCAAATGCGGAAAGTTCCGCGCGGGCGGCGCGCCGGTTGGTGACCGTGAGCTGCCAGATTTCAAGTGTCTCGTCGAGGGGGACAAAGTATCGCGTTCGGGCCTCGATCCCGCTGAACGTTGAACCGATGGTCGTGTAGCCCATGCCATGGCGGCAGGAATAATCCTCGAGGTTGTGGCGCGTGGGCTGCCATGAAGGAGACCAGAATTCCCCGGAATCGTCTTCGCGGAGATAGATGTATCGCCCGCCAAGGTCCATGGGCGCGTTGTTGTATCGATATCGGGTGAGCCGGCGGAGGCGCGCATCGCGGTAGAACGAATAGCCTCCCGCAGTGTTGGAGATGATTCCGAAATATGCCTGGCATCCCAGGTAGTTGATCCAGGGCAGGGGCGTATCCGGTTGGGTTATCACATACTCGCGGCAATCATCGTCGAAATAGCCGTACTTCACGGTACGCCTCCCCTTGAAACGAACTGGAAGGTAATAGATCAAACGTTTTTGTAGGGCATTTTCTTCTACTTTTGAAGACGACTGAAGATTATACTTGTCGCATCCCGAATGCAAATCGGAACCGCCGCGGGCTATCAAGATGCGGCAGGAGTCGTGTCCTGGATCATTGCCAGGAAGCAAAGGATTGTGAGAGGATTTCCGGTCTTCGGTTCCATCCGGCTCTCATGAGGTGCAAGTTCCGTTTTTGCGCCTTCCCGGGGGTCCGCCTCGCCGCGGGGCCCGGTCGAGCATGAGCTGGGGGCATGCATTGCCGGAGCAGGACGGATCTTTTTCCGGCCGAGGTTCTTCAGATGCAGCTTCGCATACTGGATATCGTGATCATCGTGGCCTACCTGCTGAGCACCGTGCTGATCGGCTACTGGGTTTCGCACCGCGCTTCGCAGAGCATTCAGAACTATTTTCTGGGCGGCAACCAAATGCCCTGGTATGTTCTCGGCGTCTCCAATGCATCGGGAATGTTCGACATCAGCGGCACCATGCTGCTGGTCTACTGGATGTTTGTTTATGGACTGAAGAGCGTCTGGGTTCCTTGGTTGTGGCCGACGTTCAACCAGATCTTTCTCATGGTCTATCTCTCGGCGTGGCTGCGGCGCTCGAAGGTGATGACCGGCGCGGAGTGGATCAAGACGCGATTCGGCACCGGGCGGGGCGCGCAGTTGTCGCACCTGATCGTGGTGGTCTACGCATTTGTCAGCATCATCGGCTTCTTCAGCTACGGTTTCAAAGGCATCGGCAAGTTTGCGGCCACCTTCCTGCCCTGGCACCTGACGCCCAACCAGTACGCGCTGATACTTGTCACCATCACCGCGATCTACGTGATTAAAGGCGGCATGATCAGCGTGGTCATCACGGAGGTGGTGCAGTTTTGCATCCTGGCACTCGCATCGTTTGCGGTGGGGACCATCGCCATGATGAAAGTGACGCCGCAAACACTGCACCGGATGGTGCCCGCCGGGTGGGACAACGTGTTCTTCGGCTGGCGCCTGGGCCTCGACTGGTTTACGCTGCTGCCGGCGGCCAGCGCCAAGATCGCGCAGGATGGCTACGGGCTCTTCGGCTTCTTCATCATGATGCTGTTCTTCAAAGGGGTGCTCGTGTCGGCGGCTGGACCGGCGCCGAATTACGATATGCAGCGCGTACTCTCGTCGAAGAACCCCCGCGAGGCGTCGATGATGAGTGCGTGGGTAAATATCGTTCTCTCCTTTCCGCGTTATTTCCTCATTTGCGGGCTAACCGTTCTGACTGCAGTCTTCTTCAGCGACAATATTCGCGCCATGGGCACCAACATGGACTTCGAACTGGTGCTTCCTTACGCTCTTGGTCGTTTTGTGCCCGTAGGGCTGCTGGGATTCCTGATCGCCGGATTGCTGGCCGCCTTTATGTCGAACTTCGCGGCCACGGTGAACGCTGCGCCTCCGTATTTCGTGAACGATATTTACAAGCGTTACATTCGCCGCGATGCACCGCCCAAAACCTACGTCCGCCTGAGCTACATCAGTTCGCTGGCGGTGGTGGTGATCGGGGTGCTGATCGGATGGAATGTAACTTCCGTGAACGCAGTGGTAGTGTGGATCGTCTCCGGGCTCTGGGGAGGCTACACCGCTTCCAATGTCCTGAAGTGGTATTGGTGGCGTTTCAATGGCTACGGCTATTTCTGGGGGATGGTTGCCGGCATCGGCTCCGCGCTCGGGCTACCGTCGATCGTGGCGAAAGTGCCCGCTCGTCCAACGGCTTGCTTTCCACCTACTCGATCAACATGGACGTCTCCATCAGCTTCGGTCTCGTACTCTGCCTTTCGCTCGTCGGTTGCCTCGCGGGACGTGCTGACCACGCCGGAAGACGAAGACGGTCCTGAAAGACTTCTATCGGCGAGTCCGGCCGTGGGGCTGCTCAAGTAGGTCTGCGGAAGGTTGGCGGAGGACCAGGGTTTCGAGCGGAACAGGGACTTCCCGAGGGACATGTTCAATGTCGCAGTGGGAATGGTATGGCAGGTTGCGCTGGTGGTGCTCCCGCTCTACTTTGTCGTTCGCGAATTCAGCCGTGCGGCTATCACCCTGGCTGTCATCCTGGCAACTTCGGCGATTCTCAAGTTCACCTGGTACGACCATCTGGCAGTGCGAGAAGTCGAAAGCGAAAAGGCTGCCGTCACCGCCGGATCCTGAGGAAGCTCCTCTAACTCTTGATCTTCTGCGACCTTCAGCATGCCCGCCTTGGTTAAACCGGGGAACCAGTAAATTGGGGAATCTAGTGAAGGATCGAGATGACGTGGCGCGCGCAACATTTGCTCCACCAGGTTAGGTCTATAATCATAGGGGTGGATTCCCGTGATCGGACGGGAATCACCTTCCTACCCTCTAGCATTGACCGAGTTGCCCTCATTCGCGAACTCTCGAGCGGCCACAAGCAACGATGGCCGCGGCTTGCTGCATTTCCGGATCGTTTCCGAAGGCGGCTTAGTCCCATACCAATCGGTTTTCTGGGACTTATGGTCGCGATCGTCCTGTGGGGAACGGCGTACAAGCTTTCTCTGTACCATCCGCATCCGGCCCCCTCCACGCGCACTCAAGTCGCTAACGTGGCTCGAAATTCGAACCAGCTATGACGTTCCCCTTCGCGAGATCAAGAGAGTACCGGTCGATGGCACCCACCTTCATGCCTTGGCTGGCCCAATTCGACCGTTTCCAGATCTCATCGTTCTCGCCGGCTGCCCGGATCATTTGTCAGAGAAGCAACTCCTGACGCCTGCGGGTTCGATGCCTTCGCGATCTCCCCCTTGCTTGTCCCTCTGCCAGGGCTGATCTGCCCCGGAGATGTGCAGTCCATGCTTCGCACAAGGAGCGTAGCCGTCAATCGATCCGGCGTCCGCGCACGGATCTCTGCCTGAACAAGGAAACTGGCGACGCGTGTTTGTCATCGGAATCCGTGATGACCCGCGCCCCCGGACCGCTCATTTGTCTTGTGTGTCGCGCGTGCAACTACGTATCCGGATAGATACCTGAACCATTGAGTGTTCTTCGCGAGAAGGTTGACCGGCCCCACTCCGCGAGGCTTCGGCTCCGTGGTGTCGGGAAGACTGCCAGTTCTGGGGCCATGCAACTCTGACCCAGCAGAGCCACGGTCATTCAGGAGCACCAACGAATGCGCAAGGGAATCTCAATTCTATTTGCCGCCTCGGTTTCAACCTGGGTTCTGTTTGCAGTTGCGGGATGCAACTCGGCCTAGGGAGGCGAGAGACGCCAGAACCACGTCGGTCCTATCCGCCCGCGTCGCCGTCGCCCAGCGTGGCAATATTTCCCATGTCTTAACTCTGGCCGGCCAATTCCAGCCTTACCAGGTGGTCGATGTGCACCCCAAGGTTAGCGGCTATATGCAGAAGATCAACGTCGATATCGGAGACATCGTTCATCAAGGACAAACCTTGGCCGTTCTCGAAGTCCCGGAACTCAAAGCGCAATTGCAGCAGACCGTCTTTGCGGTGGAACAGAGCAAGGAAGAAATAACCCGGGCGCAACACGACATTGGTCGTGCGGTCGCCACCCACGCGGCCCTTCATTCTGCCTATCAGCGCCTTGAGGAAGCCTCACAAGGTCATCCTGGCCTGATTGCCCAGCAAGAGCTTGATAACGCACAGGCGCAGGATCTCTCCGCCGAAGCGCAGGTCGATGCGGCTAAAGCGGCGATGGCCGCGGCCAAGCAGCGCTCAGGGAGAAGCCCAGGCCGACAATCAGCGCGTCCAGGCACTGCACAACTACACCACCGTGCAGGCGCCGATCTCGGGTGTTGTGGTTTGGCGCTATGCGGATACCGGGGCTCTGATCCAGGGTGGAACCAACTCGAACGGCCAGGAGTTGCCATAGTCCGCCTTTCGCAAAGCACTCTTC
>CAVPNO010000015.1:0-6493 GCA_963706455.1 uncultured Acidobacteriota bacterium
TGCGGTGCGTGGGAAGAGAATTCAGCGCGATCACCGGCGAGGTTTCGGTCAGGCCGTAGCCTTCCCATACAGGAATGCCTACGGATGCGAACCATTGCGCCGTATCGATACCCAGAGGTGCGCCTCCCGACACGAACACCCGCACGCGCCCTCCGAACGCCTCCTGCACCTTGGAGTAGACCAGTTTGCTGGCCAGGTTCCACAGGCGCGACGACGGACGAACTCCGCCATAGACCGCATCGCGGTGTTTTGACCCCATGCGAACCGCGAACTTGAGCAGCCTCTTCTTGACAGCGGATTCGGCGGCGCGCCGTTCCACCTCCTGGCGAATCTTCTCATAGACCCGCGGCACGCCCACAAACACCGTCGGCTTGACTTCGCGCATGGCCAGCGGCAGCCGGTCAAACTGCGAGACATAGACCACCTGCGCACCGCTGCCGTACATCACCCAGTCGAGCGCCCGCGCGGTAATGTGCGACAGCGGAAGAAACGAGATGCATACGTCGCCGGAGCCGAAGTTGTATTCGTAGCCCGCAAAGTTCTGGTTGGCGGCGATGTTGCCGTGGGTCAGCATCACTCCCTTCGGCTCGCCTGTCGTGCCCGACGTATAGATCAACGTGGCCAGATCCTTGGGCTCGACAGAGCGCGCCAGCGCATCAAAGACTGGATCCCGTTCGCTGCCCCGCTCGTCCGCCCCCGCCATCACCTCGCTGAAGGGAATCGCGCCCGCCGGCGCTCCCACCGAATCCATGATGACGATCCGTTCCAGCAGCGTCCGGCCTCGGACCGCATCGAGTTTCTCGTATTGCTGACGGGTGGAGACAATCGCAATCCGGCACCCCGCGTCCCGCACCAGCACGGCAATCTGATCTCCGGTGAGCGTGGGATATATGGGAACATTCGTCGCTCCAATGGCCAGCGTGGCGAAATCGCTCACCGCCCATTCCCAGCGATTTTCGCCGATCAAAGCGACCCGATCTCCTTTTGCACCACCCCAATCGAGCAACGCTTTTCCCAAAGCCCGCACTCGCTGGTACATCTGGTCGGACGAAATGGGCCGCCAACGCCCGAGCTCGTCCTGCCACAGGACCGCGCGCGGGTTAGCCGCCCCGGCAACGCGGAAGAACAGATCATTGATCGTTGCAATCGAAACGGTCGGGCTCATTTCATCCGAACAGGTGCGCAAAGTTGATTCATCGAGAGTGTAACAAAGTGACTACGTGATCTGAGTGACGAAGTGACGGACTGAATGATCTCGCTCCGGGGCCCCAGAACCTGCCCTGAGCATGCGCAATCCGCCATTGCCCAGGTGTAGGTCGCGAACCCGGAAAAACCATGTCTTCATGCACCGAGCGGATATTGATAATGCGCCCCGGCTTCTTCGCATCGCGAAGCCGGCGCACGAACGCCTGGCTAAGATCCGGCCCATATGTCGCCCGAGGCACGCATCGGATTCTTTCATGCCCTGATCCCTGTTCTCTTTCTTTAATAAACCGCCCTTTCCGTGAATCGTGCATCACAGGGTCAGTAGCTGTGCCAACCGACACCGGCACCTTTCGTGGTGCAGGCTTGATGGTGCAGGCATCGACGACACCAAGGCGGTTATCGAAGGCAGGAAGGAAAGCGATCCTGCCGGCGCGGCACGCCAGGGAATTGTCGCGCTTTTCGACGGGCAGGATCCCGTCTATGCTTCCTCGCGGAAACCAGGATTGAAGGCAAGCTCGCCAACGTGGTCCCCGGCGCTGCCAAAGCCTCCATGCATGAAAGATGGCGCCGCCAGCAAGAGAAAATGGTCGACGGCTACATGTACACAGGAGAAGACCATGGCAGACATACTCAAGGAATCTTCCCTCGAGGTGGAACCCCTCAGCGGGCACAGCGCCGGCGCGGCGATGAACGGACAGTACATGGCGCCGCGGCAGGACAAGGACGGCAAAACTTGGGTGCGCGCCAGCGCGCTTGTCCAGGCGACTCCTGCTGATCTCTACGCGCTGTGGCGCGACGTCGAATCCGCGCCCCAATGGCAGGAATTGATCGCTGACGTCATCGTCACCGGCCCGAAAACTTCGCATTGGGTGATGAAGACCGACGGCAAGGCCGTCGAATGGGATGAGGAGATCCTCGCCGATGAGCCTGGCCGCCGAATCAGGTGGCGTACGGTCGCCGGCGATTTCGATCATGCCGGCGAAGTGTTCTTCGAAGTCGCGCCCGGAGGCCGTGGCACCATGGTCATCGTCCTCCAGCTGTTTCGCCAGAGCATCCTTACAACCGCTGCGCAGACCATCTTCGGCCGCAATCCCAGGCAGGCGGTCATCGAAAACCTGCGCCACTTCAAGGCCTTCGCCGAGACGAGGGAATTTCCGCGCACCCACAGCCAGCCACATGGCCCGCGTGGTGCTTCCGGATCGTTCAAGGCGTCGCTGTATGGCGAAAAGATCGGCGTCCTGGCGGGAAAGTCCGCGGAAACACGCCGGATGCGCGGCGGGCGTTAGCTCCCATGGGGCGTGAGCGGATAGTTCGTAGTTCTCAGTTCATCGTTCCTGTGGCCAACAGCGGCTGCCCCGCTGTCAACTACGAACTTCGACTCCGAACTCCGAAAAGTTACAATGCGGTAATAGGAGTTCGACGCCCTCAAAATGAAATCATCCAGTCATGCGGTTGACCGATATCCGGGCAGCAAGGTTCTGACCACCAACAAACATTTGATCCGCTGGGTTGAAAAGATGGTCGATCTGTGCCGTCCGGATACGATCCATTGGGTGGACGGATCGCAGGAGGAATACGATTTCCTCTGCGACCGCCTGGTCGCGGCGGGCACCTTTACCCGGCTCAACGAACAGCACTGGCCGGGCTGCTTTTATGCCCGGTCGGCGCCCAACGACGTGGCCCGCGTGGAGGACCGCACCTTTATTTGTTCGTTGTCGAAAGATGCCGCCGGCCCCACCAACAACTGGGAAAACCCCTACGTAATGCGCGCCCGGCTGAAGCAGCTTTTCAAGGGCTCCATGCGCGGGCGGACCATGTATGTGCTGCCCTTCAGCATGGGCCCGGTGGGTTCCGCCATGTCGGGCATCGGCGTCCAGCTCACCGACTCTCCTTACGTGGTAGTGAGCATGCGCATCATGGCCCGCATCGGCGCGGCCGTGTTCGCCGAAATCGACAAAGACGAGAAGCGCGTCGTTCCCTGCATGCACTCCGTGGGTGTGCCCCTAAAAGAGGGCGAAACCGACGTGCCCTGGCCGTGCAACGACACCAAGTACATCGTGCACTTTCCGGAGACCCGCGAAATCTGGTCCTACGGTTCCGGCTACGGCGGCAATGCCCTGCTCAGCAAGAAGTGCTTCGCCCTGCGCATCGCGTCCAACATCGCCCGCGACGAAGGCTGGATGGCCGAGCACATGCTGATCCTGGGCGTCGAGAATCCCGAGGGCGAAAAGACCTACGTCGCCGCTGCCTTTCCTTCCGCGTGCGGCAAAACCAACTTCGCCATGATGATTCCTCCCAAGGCCATGCGGGGATGGAAGGTGACGACGGTCGGCGACGACATCGCGTGGCTGCGCCCCGATGCCAAGGGATATCTGCGCGCCATGAACCCGGAAGCGGGCTTCTTCGGCGTCGCCCCGGGCACCAGCGTTCGCACCAATCCCACCGCTATGGCCACGCTGGCGCGAAATAGCATTTTTACCAACGTAGCGCTTACGCCGGATGGAGGAGTGTGGTGGGAGGGGATGACCGACGATCCGCCCGCCGAGTGCCTCGACTGGCGTGGGGAGCACTGGACCCCGGCCATCGGCAGGAAGACGGGTCAAACCGCGGCGCATCCCAACGGCCGCTTCACCGCGCCCGCATCACAGTGTCCCACCATCGATCCCCACTGGGAGTCTCCCGACGGCGTGCCCCTCAGCGCCATCATCTTCGGCGGCCGCCGCTCGACCACGCTGCCGCTGGTCTACCAGGCATTCAACTGGTCGAGCGGCGTCTACATCGGCGCCACCATGGGCTCCGAGACGACAGCCGCCCAGGCCGGCACGGTCGGAAAGGTACGCCGCGACCCCATGGCCATGCTTCCCTTCTGTGGCTATCACATGGGCGACTATATCCGTCACTGGCTCAAGATGCAGCGCGGCCTGGAAGTAACGCCCCGCGTCTTCCATGTGAACTGGTTCCGCAAGGATGGCGAAGGAAAGTTTCTCTGGCCCGGGTTCAACCAGAACATGCGCGTCCTGCGCTGGATCGTGGATCGCGTGCAGGGGCAAACCCACGGCCGTGAAACTCCCATTGGCTGGGTCCCTCGCTACGACGACATCGACTGGTCGGGACTGGAATTCTCGCGCGAGAGCTTCGATCAGTTGATGGAGGTCGAGCGCTCCGCCTGGCGTGAGGAAGTCATCGCCCACGAAGGGCTGTTCATCGATCTCCACGACCACCTGCCGCCCGAAATGATCTACGAGCGCGAGTTGCTGATCTGCCGGCTCTAAAGAAGCGCCCTCCGCGCCGGAGGCGCACATGCATCCACGTCACCTTGCGCAGCCGGGCCGTTTTCGGGTCCCGCTTTTCCACATCTTCCAGTTCAAAAAGGGGCGGCCTGCGTCCTCGCGCTCTCCCTCAGGTCACGAAATTTTGGGATGGACAATGAAATTTCGGTTATTCTAAAGGGTTCCGCATCCTGTTTCAGACGGTGGCGCGGGCGTATTCGAGCCCGCCGCGAACCGGTACAGGTACATCTCGGCCATTCAGCCCGGGAAGCGCGGCATTAGCTGTAACCCATCCGGCGGCAATAGTTTGCGCCGCCGTCTAACCTACTCGCAAGAAGGAAATGCCATGGCAGGGTCGGACCGCACTCGTCGTGTCCCCGCTCCGCAGGGACTTTACCATCCGCAATATGAACACGATGCCTGCGGCATGGGCCTCGTGGCCAGCATCCGCGGTGAGAAAAGCCACGACATCATCCGCAAGGGCCTCGAGGTTCTGCTGAACCTGACCCATCGCGGCGCTGCAGGCTGCGATCCGGAGACCGGCGACGGCGCGGGCATCCTCATCCAGATTCCCCATGTCTTCTTCGCCCGCGAGTGCGGCGAGCTGGGCATGCAATTGCCGGAAGAGGGCGCCTACGGCGTGGCCATGTGCTTCCTGCCCGTGGACAAACACAGCCGCCTGCAGTGCGAGGGCGTCTTCGAACGCATCTCCGCCTCCGAGGGACTGAAGGTCATCGGCTGGCGCGATACGCCGCTGAACGTGGATGCCATCGGCCGCGAGGCGCGCGCCACCCAACCCTACATCGAGCAGTTCTTTGTCGGCCGGCCCGAGGGGCTCGACGAGGATCGCTTCGAGCGCCTGCTGTACAAGGTCCGCCGCCGCATCGAAAACGAAATCGCCGAATCCGACATCGAGGGCCGCGAAGAATTCTTCTACATTCCGTCTTTTTCCTGCCGGACCATCATCTACAAGGGCCTGATGCTGGCGCCCCAGATCGAGAAGTTCTACTTCGAGCTGGCCAACCCGCTCGTGACCAGCGCCCTCGCGCTGGTCCACCAGCGCTTCTCTACAAACACCTTTCCCAGCTGGAAGCTGGCGCACCCGTATCGGTACGTGTGCCATAACGGCGAGATCAATACCATTCGCGGCAACATCAGCTGGATGACTGCGCGCCAGTCAGTCTTCGAGAGCCCGCTGCACGGCGAAGACATCGACAAGCTCTTTCCCGTGATTGTGCCGGGCGGCAGCGATTCGGCTTCGCTCGATAATGCGGTCGAATTCCTATATCAGGCCGGACGCTCTCTGCCCCACGTCATGGCCATGCTCATCCCCGAGGCCTGGGCCGGCAACCCCGACATGGACGAGGACAAGCGTGCCTTCTACGAGTACCACGCTTCCCTGATGGAGCCGTGGGACGGACCCGCAGCCATGGCGTTCACCGACGGGCGCGTCATCGGCGCGACCCTTGACCGCAACGGCCTGCGCCCGGGCCGCTACATTGTCACCAAAGATGACCTGGTGGTGTTGGCGTCCGAGGCAGGCGTCCTCGACGTCCCCCCGCACGAGATCCGCAAAAAAGGCCGCCTTCAGCCGGGTCGCATGTTCCTGGTGGATACGGTGCAGAAACGCATCATTTCCGACGCCGAGATCAAGCAGCAGCTCGCCGCCCGCCGGCCCTATGGGGAATGGCTGCAGAAGCAGCAGGTCACGATCGAGCAGCTCCCCGAGCCTTCGCGCATGGTGCAGTCCAATCCCGAAACCCTGCTCCGTCGCCAGCGCGCTTACGGTTACAGCGAGGAAGACCTGCGGATCCTGCTCGCGCCCATGGGCGCCACCGGCCAGGAGCCCGTTGGCTCCATGGGCACCGACACTCCGCTCGCCTGCCTCTCCGACAGGCCGCAGCCGCTGTTCAACTACTTCCGGCAGCTCTTCGCGCAGGTGACCAATCCGCCCATCGACCCGATCCGCGAGGAGCTGGTCATGTCGCTCATCAGCTACATCGGCAGCAATTGACGCA